>NZ_JBKFEY010000001.1:0-726405 GCF_046507575.1 Pontitalea aquivivens
GGAACACTCCTCCAAAATCGCTAGGGGTTTTGTGGCCCGCCACATTGCGCAAGTCAATGCGGCGGCGCAGCAAGGGCTTAGCCGTCGTCGCTGGTCCCCGCCTTCTTCGGCGCGGCCTTTTTCGCCGCAGGCTTCTTGGCGCCAGAGGTTTTGCTGGTAGGCTTGGCGGCTGCTTTTGCCGGGGCCTTTTTCGCGGGCGCTTTGCGGGCAGGGGTCTTCTTGCCCCCCTTGGCGGCCTTGGCCGCCAGCAGGGGCAGGGCCTCTTCCAGGGTGATCGCCTCGGGTGCGCTGTCCTTGGGGATGGTCGCGTTGACCTTGCCCCATTTCACATAGGGCCCATAGCGCCCGGGCATGACCTGGATCACGCCGCCATCGGGATGTTCACCCAGATCCTTGATCGGCTGGGCGGCGGCGCCCCGCCCGCCGGGGCCGCGCGCGGCCTTTTGCGCCAGAACCTCGACCGCGCGGTTCATGCCGATGGTGAAGACCTCATCGATATCGGGCAGGTTGGCGTAGGTCTTGTTGTGTTTCACATAGGGACCAAAGCGGCCGATGCTGGCCTCGACCGGCGCGCCATCCTCGGGGTGCGCGCCTATCTGGCGCGGCAGCGACAACAGCATCAGCGCGCGGTCCAGGTCGATGCTTTCGGGCGACCAGCCCTTGGGCAGGCTGGCGCGCGGGGGCTTGGGCTGATCGGCCGTTGCCTCGCCCTTCTGGACATAGGGGCCAAAACGGCCAATCCGCAGGGTGATGTCGGCGCCGTCATCCTGGCCCAGAACCTTGCCATCCAGCGCCGCCGCGTCGCCATCTTCCGGGGCGGACAACGGGCGGGTATAGCGGCATTCGGGATAGTTGGAACAGCCGATGAAGGCCCCGCCCGAACGCGCGGTTTTCAGGTTCAGCCGCCCCGCGCCACAGGTCGGGCAGGCGCGCGGGTCGCCACCATCGGCGCGCGGCGGGTACAGATGTGGACCCAGCACCTCATCGATCTTGTCCAGCACCTCGGAAATCCGCAGTTCCGCCGTTTCCCCCAGCGCCGCCGAGAAATCGCGCCAGAAGCGTGCCAGCACCTCTTTGTAATCACGGTCCCCGGCCGAGATGTCATCCAGCTGGTCTTCCAGATCGGCGGTGAAGTCATATTCGACGTAGCGGCGGAAGTAATTGGCCAGAAAGGCCGTCACCAGTCGCCCGGTATCTTCGGGGATCAGGCGGTTCTTGTCCTTGCGCACATAGCCGCGGTCCTGGATCGTGGTGACGATCGAGGCATAGGTCGACGGTCGCCCGATGCCCAGTTCTTCCATCCGCTTGACCAGCGTCGCCTCGGTATAGCGGGGTGGGGGCTGGGTGAAATGCTGTTCGGGCGTGATCGCGCGCTTGTCGGCGGGCTCACCCTGCATGATCTGCGGCAGGCGGGCGCCGTCTTCGCCTTCGTCGTCGTCGCGGCCCTGGTCATAGATCTTGAGGAAGCCGTCGAAGGTCACCACCTGGCCGGTGGCGCGCAACTCGACCTGGCCATCGTTGCTGCCCACGTCCACCGTGGTGCGTTCCATCCGCGCCGCCGCCATCTGACTGGCAATCGTGCGCTTCCAGATCAGATCATACAGCTTGCGCTGATCGGCCTCGACGTTCAGCCGGTCGGGCGACATTGCCATGTCGGTGGGGCGGATGCATTCATGCGCTTCCTGCGCATTCTTGGCCTTGTTCTTGTACATCCGCGGGCTGTCGGGGACGTAAGCCTCACCAAAGCGCCGCCTGATTTCATCGCGCGCGGCCATCACCGCCTCGGGGGCCATGTCGATGCCGTCGGTCCGCATATAGGTGATGTGACCCGCCTCATACAGCCGCTGCGCGGCCGACATGCAGGCCTTGGCGCCCATGCCGAACTTGCGGCTGGCTTCCTGCTGCAGGGTTGAGGTCATGAACGGCGGGTAGGGGTTGCGGGTGGCGGGTTTCGCCTCGACCGATTTGACCGCAAGCGGGCGCGATGTCACCGCCTGCACCGCCAGTTCCGCCGCCGTTGCATTGGCCAGATCGAACTTGTCCAGCTTCTTGCCGCCCAGCACGGTCAGCCGCGCGCTGAATTCCTGCCCGCGCGGGGTGACCAGCGTGGCGGTGACGGTCCAGTATTCGCGGGCCCGGAACGCCTCGATCTCCATTTCGCGCTCGACGATCAGGCGCAGGCAGACCGATTGTACCCGACCGGCCGACTTCGCACCCGGCAGCTTGCGCCACAACACCGGCGACAGGTTGAACCCCACCAGATAATCCAGCGCGCGGCGGGCCAGATAGGCCTCGACCAGCGCGGTATCCACCTGGCGGGGATGCTTCATCGCCTCCAGGATCGCGGGCTTGGTGATCGCGTTGAAGGTGACGCGGCTGACCTTCTTCTTCCTCAGCTTGTCGGCCAGCGCCTCTTGCAGGTGCCACGAAATTGCCTCGCCCTCGCGGTCGGGGTCGGTGGCCAGGATCAGTTCGTCATCGGTCTTCAGCGCCTCGGTGATCGCGCGGATGTGTTTCTTGCTGTCCGCCGCGACCTCCCATTTCATGGCGAATTCATGGTCGGGATCGACCGATCCATCCTTGGGCGGAAGGTCGCGCACATGCCCGAAAGAGGCCAGGACCGTATAGTCGGACCCCAGGTATTTGTTGATCGTCTTGGCCTTTGCGGGGGATTCGACAACGACAACGGCCATGATTTTCTCTTTCCATACTCGGGCAAAACGCTTTGGGCGCGGAACATGTGTGCCTTGCGGGGGGATTGTCAATGAGACTTTGCCGAAGTCCGACCGGGGGGGGGCGGGCGCGCCCTGCCTGCCCAGTGATCCGCGGGCCGGGCCGGTCCGCTAGACCGCGCGGGCGATCAGGCCACCGGGCTGGCGCTGGATCTGTCCGTCCATTTCCAGCTGCAACAGGGCGCCCGCGAACTGCGCTGCCGACAGGCCAAGATCCCGGATCAGCTGATCCTCGGCCACGGGGCTGGGACCCAGACGGTCCAGGATCCGCGCGCCGATCGCGCCGGAAACCGGGGCATTGGCCGGTTGCGCGGGTGTGACCGGCGATACGGGGGGCACCGCCGCCTGAGGCGCGCGGCCGGTTTCAGGCGCGGGCAGCCCGAAACCGGCCGCGTCAAGGGCGGCCAGAACATCCCCGGCGCCGCGGATCAAGGTTGCGCCGTCGCGGATCAGCGTGTTGCACCCGCCCGCCCGCGGATCGAGTGGATGACCCGGAACCGCCAGCACCTCGCGTCCCTGGTCCAGCGCCATCCGGGCGGTGATCAGGCTGCCCGATCGCGAGGCAGCCTCGACCACGACAACGGCGCGGCACAGCCCCGCGATGATACGGTTGCGCATCGGGAAATGGCGCGCCTGCGGTTCAAGCCCCATCGCCTGTTCGGACAGGCGCAGCCCTGATGCGGCGATCTGCGCGGCAAGGCCCGCGTTTTCCTCGGGGTATATCGTGTCGACCCCGCCGGCCTGAACCGCGACCGTGCCGGTGCCCAGTGCGGCCTGATGGGCCGCCGCGTCGATCCCGCGGGCCAGTCCCGAGACGACGACATAACCCGCCACGCCCAGCTCCTGGGCCAGCTTGCGCGCCATGCGCCCGCCTAGGGATGAGGCGTTGCGTGCGCCCACAAGCGCCACCATCGGGCGCGCCAGCAGCCCCGCATCCCCCAGGGTCCAGATCAGCGGGGGCGCATCGGGCAGGGCAGCCAGAAGCTGCGGATACCCCGGCGCGCCGATCCGCAACAGCCGCGCGCCCAGACGCCGCGCCGCCCGGATTTCGGCCCGTGCGACGCCTTCGGGGCAGGGGGCGTAATCCGCGATCCCGGCGGCGCGGGCCATCTCGGGCAGGGCAGCCAGCGCGGCATCTGCGCTGCCATGTTCGGCGATCATGCGGTGAAATGTCGCCGGCCCCACGCGGCGGGAACGAATGAGACGGAGCGACGACAGTTCATCTTCTTCCGTGGTGGGTGGGGTGAAGGGGGTGGGGTAAGAAAACAAATCTGCTTTCATCCGTCCCTCCGTCTCATTCGCAGGATCGGTATAGCGCCCTTAACGTTAACAAGTGGTTTACGTCGCAGCGATTCGGTGCCGGTCCGGCGATTTTCATGCGCGCCACCCCTGACCGCCGCGCAGGCGGAAAGGGGGCAGGGGGGCGCTGCCCCCCTCGGCGCGGGCGCGCCTCACCCCCCGGAGTATTTCGCCAAGAAGAAGCACAGGTTTCTTCTTGGCCCAAATACTCCCGCGCGGAGCGCTTCCGCAGGTGCCGACCGCGCCGCGTCCGTCAGCTGGCCGAACCGCCCACCGTCAGCCCGCCGATCATCAGCGTGGGTTGGCCCACGCCCACAGGCACCCATTGCCCGGCCTTGCCGCAATTGCCTATGCCGGGGTCAAGCGCCATGTCATTGCCGATGGCGCGGATCTGGCGCATTGTGGTGGGGCCGTCGCCGATCAGGGTGGCGCCTTTTACCGGGGCGCCCGCCACGCCGTTCTTTACCCGGTAGGCCTCGGTGCAGGAAAAGACGAATTTGCCGTTGGTGATGTCGACCTGCCCGCCGCCGAAGCCCACGGCATAGATTCCGTCTTTCAGATCGCTCAGGATTGCGGCCGGATCGGCGGTGCCGCCCAGCATATAGGTGTTGGTCATGCGCGGCATAGGGATATGGGCATAGCTTTCGCGCCGTCCGTTGCCGGTGGGGGCCACGCCCATCAGGCGCGCGTTCTGGCGATCCTGCATGAAGCCCACCAGGATGCCGTCCTCGATCAGCACGTTTTTCCCCGAAGGCGTGCCCTCATCATCCACCGAGATCGAGCCGCGCCGGTCGGGAATCGTGCCATCGTCCAGCACGGTCACGCCTTTCGCGGCCACCTGCTGACCCATCAGCCCGGCAAAGGCCGAGGTTTTCTTGCGGTTGAAATCGCCTTCCAGCCCGTGGCCCACCGCTTCATGCAGCAGAACGCCCGGCCAGCCGGGGCCAAGCACCACGTCCATCTGACCGGCCGGGGCGGGTTCGGCGCGCAGGTTCACCAATGCGATGCGCAACGCCTCTTGCGTGACGGGCTTCCAGTGCGCCGGGTCGATCAGTCCCGTCAGGCCAAAGCGCCCGCCGCCGCCATGGCCGCCCGATTCCCGGCGGCCGTTTTCTTCCACGATGACCGAGATGTTCAGTCGCGCCATCGGGCGGATGTCGCTGACCAGGCCACCTTCGGGGCGCAGGATGAAGACCTCTTGCAGGCTGGCCGCCATGCTGGCCGAGACCTGCACCACGCGCCGGTCCAGGTCGCGGGCATAGGCGTCGATGTCGCGCAGGATGTCGATCTTGGCGGCGAAGGGGGCATCGGCCATCGGATCGGCATCGCCATAAAGGTGGCGATTGGTGCCGGGCGGGGGCGGGGCCATGACACCGCCGCCATCGCCTACCGCCAGCCGTGCGGTTTCGGCGGCACGTTTCAGCGCCGCGCCCGAAATCCCGGTGGAATGGGCATAGCCCGCCACCTCGCCGCGCACGGCGCGCAGGCCGAATCCTTCCGAGGCATCATAGCTTGCGGTCTTGACCCTGCCATCGTCGAAGACCAGCGCCTCGGACCGGCGGCGTTCCAGGAACAATTCCCCATCCTCTGCACCGGCCGTGGCCGCGCGCAACGTGGCCAGGGCCTCGTCACGATCCAGCAAGGTGTCGAAGGGGGCGAAGCGCTCTGCGGTCATCGGTATCTCTTTCGTCATTGATCTGGATCAAAAAGCGGCATGGTGTCGCAGCTTTTGCTTGTTGCTGTGCATCTAATATGATTTTAAGCTGCCGTCATACAACGGGGGTGGGCCTTTCGGGGCCCAAAGGCGTTGCGCGGCAGGGAGAGCCGCATCAGGGAACGGGAAAACACTATGCGTTTTGCGACCATTCGCCGCGGTCTCGCGGCTGCTTTCACCTCGACCATGCTGGCCGGGACCGCGCTGGCCCAGGACATGATTGCCGGCCTGCCGCGTGTCGGCAAGCCTGTGGCCGACGGCATTGGCTTTCAGCCCGCCGCGACCGAACTGGCGCGCGACCAGCAATGGCTGGACGGGATGGTGCTGTATATCATCACCGCGGTCACGATCTTCGTGGTGGCGCTGATCGTCTATGCCATCCTGCGCTTCAACCGCCGGGTGAACCCGACGCCGGCGCGTTTTACCCACAACACCCCGATCGAGGTGACCTGGACGGTGGTTCCGATCCTGATTCTGGTCGTGATCGGGTCCTTCTCGCTGCCGGCGCTGTGGAAGCAGCAGGAAATCCCGGCGGCCGATGTCGTCATCAAGGCGACCGGCTATCAGTGGTACTGGGGCTATGAATATGCCGATGAGGGCATCGCCTTCGACGCGCTGATGCTGCCCAGGGAAGAGCTGGCCGCGCATGGCTATGAGCCCGACGAATATCTGCTGGCCACCGACAATGCGGTTGTCGTGCCGGTGAACAAGACCGTCGTCATGCAGGTGACCGCGGCCGATGTGATCCATTCCTGGACCATTCCGGCCTTTGCCGTGAAGCAGGACGCCGTTCCTGGCCGCATCGCGCAGCTGTGGTTCAAGGCTGAACAGGAAGGCGTCTATTTCGGCCAGTGTTCCGAACTGTGCGGCCAGGCCCATTCCTACATGCCCATCGTCGTCAAGGTCGTCTCGGAACAGGTTTATGCCGACTGGGTGGCCCGCGCGCAGGGTGGCTTTGCGGCGCTGGATACCGACACGCCCGTCAAGCTGGCGTCGAACTGATCTGATCGCGGCGCGCCGGGGCAGCCCGGCGCCCACACCCGGAGGGAGTAACGGGACATGAGCGATATCGGCATCATCGATCGCGGGGGCGAGGCGCAGTTCGGCGATTATGTCGCGCTGCTCAAGCCGCGGGTCATGTCGCTGGTGGTGTTCACCGCGCTGGTCGGGCTGTTGGTCGCGCCCGTGCCGGTGCACCCCTTTGTCGCCTTCACCGCCGTGCTGTTCATCGCGCTGGGCGGTGGCGCATCGGGCGCGCTGAACATGTGGTATGACGCCGACATCGACCGCGTGATGCGCCGCACCCGCAGCCGCCCGATTCCCGCGGGCCGTGTCAGCGAGGGCGAGGCGATGGGCTTTGGTCTGGCACTGGCCGGGATCAGCTGTGTCATGCTGGCGCTGGCGGCCAATGTCTTTGCCGGGCTGTTCCTGGCCTTTACCATCTTCTTCTATGCCGTCGTCTATACGATGTGGCTGAAACGCACGACCCCGCAGAACATCGTGATCGGCGGCGCGGCGGGGGCCTTTCCGCCGATGATCGGCTGGGCTGTGGCGACGGGGGGAATCAGCATCGAATCGGTGGCGATGTTCCTGCTGATCTTTCTGTGGACGCCGCCGCATTTCTGGGCGCTGGCGCTGTTCATGAAGGATGATTATTCCAATGCCGGCGTGCCGATGCTGACCGTGACGCATGGCCGCAAGGTTACCCGCCGCCACATCCTGGGCTACACGCTGATTCTGGCGCCGGTGGCGGTGGGCACGGCCTTCACCACGATCGGCGGGCCGGTCTATCTGTTGACCAGCCTTGTGCTGAACGCGCTGTTCATCCGCGGTGCCTGGGCGATCCGCGCCCGCGATGAGGCTGCGGCCGAGGCCGATGGCTACAAGGCCGAGAAGGCGTTTTTCCGGTTTTCGCTGCTGTATCTGTTCGCGCATTTCAGCGCGCTATTGGCCGATTCGGCGCTGCGCGCCTTTGGGTTGGGGATCTGGTAAGATGGCAATCACGAAAGACAGCGCCCTGCATCAGCGCCGCTTCGGGCGCAACATGGGGCTGGGTCTGGTTCTGCTGGGCTTTGCCGCGCTGGTCTTTGGCCTGACCATCGCCAAGGTGCAGACCGGCGCCAGCCTTGAGGGATTCGATCACCAGCCGCGCGTCTCGATCACCCCGGCGACCGAGACTGTCAGCCGCCCCGCCGCGCCGGTCATTGCCCCCGGCGCCCCGGTCGCGCCAGCCACCACCGGGTCCGGACAATGAGCGCGCAAGCCAACAACCGCATCGCCCTGCGTCTTGCGGGCGTGGTCGTGCTGATGGCCGCGCTGGCCTGGGCGGCGGTGCCGTTCTACGACTGGTTCTGCCGTGTCACCGGCTATGCCGGCACCACCAATGTCGCCGAGGCGGAATCCGACATCATCCTGGATGAACTGGTCACCGTGCGCTTTGACGCGAACACCGCCAAGGGGATGGACTGGCAGTTCAAGCCGGTCCAGCGTGAGATGACGCTTCGGATCGGTGAAACCGGTCTTGCCTTCTATGAGGCCTACAACCCCACCGACCGGGTGATCGCCGGCACCGCCAGCTACAACGTCGCCCCCGACCTTGCCGGTTACTATTTCGACAAGATCGACTGCTTTTGCTTTACCGAACAGGTGCTGCAACCCGGCGAGCGGGTGCAGATGCCGGTTTCGTTCTACGTCGATCCCGCGCTGGTGAAGGATCGTGATGCCGGCCACATCCGCCACATCACGCTGTCCTACACCTTTTATGAAACCAAGTTGCCCGAACAGCAGGCCGCCCTTGGGCCTGCGGTAACGGCGCCCGTCAACTGAGGCCCAACAGGAAATCGAAATGGCGCACGCGAAAAACCACGATTACCACATTCTGCCCCCGTCGATCTGGCCGCTGCTCAGCGCGGTTGGCGCTTTCGTCATGCTGTTCGGCGCCGTCCTGTGGATGAGCGGGACGACACCCTGGGTCTTCTTTATCGGCCTCGCGCTGGTGCTGTACTGCATGTACGGCTGGTGGGCCGATGTCGTGCACGAAGGGCAGACCGGCGATCATACCCCGGTGGTGCGGATCGGCCTGCGCTACGGCTTCATCCTGTTCATCATGTCCGAGGTGATGTTCTTCTCGGCCTGGTTCTGGAGCTTTTTCAAGCATGCGCTTTACCCGATGGGCCCCGACAGCCCGCTGGTCGATGGCGTCTGGCCGCCCGCGGGAATCGAAACCTTCGACCCCTGGCACCTGCCGCTGATCAACACGCTGATCCTGCTGCTGTCGGGTGCCACGCTGACCTGGGCGCACCACGCGCTGGTGCATGAAAACAACCGCAAGGATGTGATCAACGGCCTGGTGCTGACGGTGATCCTGGGTTTCTTCTTCACCCTGCTGCAGGCCTATGAATACAGCCACGCGGCCTTTGGTCTGGCCGGCAACATCTATGGCGCGAACTTCTTCATGGCGACGGGCTTCCATGGCTTCCACGTCATCGTCGGTACCATTTTCCTGCTGGTCTGCCTGATCCGCGTGCTGAAGGGTCATTTCACCCCGCAGCAGCATGTCGGCTTTGAGGCCGCGGCCTGGTACTGGCACTTTGTCGATGTGGTCTGGCTGTTCCTGTTCGCTTCGATCTATGTCTGGGGCCGCTAGGTCCTGACCGATGGAATCACGACCGGCGCGGGGGGAAACCCCCGCGTCTTGCATTTGGAGCCTGTGATGATGCGCTATGTCTTTCCCCTTCTTCTGGGCCTTGGCGGCTGCGCTGTCCTGCTGGCGCTGGGGTTCTGGCAGCTGGACCGCCTGGAATGGAAACGCGCGATGCTGGCCGGGATCACCGCCCAGATCGGTGGCGCGCCGGGGCCGCTGCCCGCGGCGGGGGGGGATCCGGCGGTGTTGAAATACACGCCCGTCGAACTGGCCGGCGCGACGACGGGGCAGGAAATTCTGGTGCTGTCGGGGCAAAAGGGCATCGGCGCTGGGTTTCAGGTGATTGCCGCCTTTGAAACCGGCGATGGCCGGCGGATCCTGCTGGATCGCGGCTTTCTGCCGGAAACGGGCCGCCGTGCCCCGCGCCCGGCGGTGCCGCTGATCGTCACCGGCAACCTGCACTGGCCCGCCGAGGCCGACAGCTATACCCCCGCGCCTGATCTGGACGAAGGTCTGTGGTTCGCCCGCGACGTACCCGCCATGGCCGCCCATCTGGGAACCGAGCCGCTGCTGGTCGTGGCTGCGCAGGTCGCGGGCGATACCCAGGGCATCAGCCCGCAGCCGGTATCCATAACCGGCATTCCGAATGACCATCTGCACTACGCCATCACCTGGTTTTCGCTGGCCGCCGTCTGGGCGGGGATGACAGCGTTCCTTCTGTGGCGTATCAGGCAAAGACAAATCTGAAGGGCGAGTTGATGCGCTATATCTCCACCCGGGGGCAGGCCCCGGTCCTGAGCTTCGGCGAAGCGATGCTGACGGGTCTGGCCCGCGACGGCGGCCTGTATGTGCCCGAGACGATTCCGGCGATGACCCCGGCTGAAATCGCCGCGTTGGCCGGTCTGCCCTATGAAGAGGTCGCGCTGCGCGTGATGAAGCCCTTTGTGGGCGACACTTTCACCGAAGACGAGCTTCGGGGCGCGATCGGGCGCGCCTATGCGGGCTTTGGCCATGTGGCGCGCGCGCCGCTGGTGCAGCTGGCACCAGGGCATTTCCTGCTGGAGCTGTTTCACGGGCCGACGCTGGCCTTCAAGGATTTCGCCATGCAGGTGATCGGGCAGCTGTTCCAGATCGCACTGGCGAAGGAAGGCCGCCGCATCACCATCGTCGGCGCCACCTCGGGCGATACCGGATCGGCCGCGATCGAGGCGTTCCGTGGCCTGGATAATGTCGACGTCGTGATCCTGTTCCCGCATGGCCGCGTGTCGGATGTGCAGCGCCGGCAGATGACCACCCCGTCCGAAGCCAATGTCCATGCGCTTGCGCTGGATGGCACTTTTGACGATTGCCAGAACCGTCTGAAGGACATGTTCAACGACTTTGCCTTCCGCGATGAGGTGGGGCTGGCGGGGGTGAACTCGATCAACTGGGCACGGGTGCTGGCGCAGGTGGTCTATTATTTCACCGCCGCCGTGGCGCTTGGCGCGCCCGCCCGCAAGGTCAGCTTTACCGTGCCGACCGGAAATTTCGGCGACATCTTCGCAGGATTCATCGCGCGCGAAATGGGCCTGCCGATCGACAAGCTGGTGGTGGCGACGAACCAGAACGACATTCTGCACCGCTGCCTGACGACGGGCGAATACCGGATGGACGGTGTGAAACCCTCGATCAGCCCGTCGATGGACATCCAGATCAGCTCAAACTTCGAACGCGCGTTGTTCTGGGCCTATGGCCGCGACGGCGCGGCGGTGGCGCATCTGATGGATGAATTGAAGGCGCAGGGCGGCTTTGGCGTCAGCCAGGGCGCGTTGCAGGCCCTGCGCGAAATCTACACCTCGGGCCGCGTTTCCGAGGCCGAGACCTCGGAAACCATCACCCAGGAACTGGCGCGGTCGGGCGAATTGCTGTGCCCGCATTCGGCGGTGGGCGTGCGCGTGGGCCATGCCAGGACGGCTGCGCCGGTGCCGATGGTGACGCTGGCCACCGCGCACCCCGCCAAATTCCCCGATGCGGTGCAGGCCGCCACCGGCATCCGTCCCGCGTTGCCGGCCCGTATGGCCGATCTGTTCGATCGGCCCGAACGGGTGACCCGTGTTCCCAATGACCTGTCGGCGCTTGAGGCGCTGATCCGCGAAAGGCGCCGCCATTGAGCATCAACCTGACCACGCTTCCCAACGGCCTGCGGATCGTGACCGAGAATATGCCGGGCCTGGCTTCGGCCTCAGTCGGGATCTGGGTGACGGCGGGCGGCCGGCATGAACGGGCCGAGCAGAACGGCATCGCGCATTTCCTGGAACACATGGCCTTCAAGGGCACCAAGACCCGCAGTGCCCTGCGCATCGCCGAGGAAATCGAGGATGTGGGCGGCTATATCAACGCCTATACCTCGCGCGAGATGACGGCCTATTACGCCCGCGTGCTGGGCGAGGATGTGGCCCGCGCGCTGGACGTGATTTCCGACATCGTGCTGAACCCGGTTTTCGACCCACGCGAGATCGAGGTGGAACGCCATGTGATCCTGCAGGAAATCGGCCAGGCGCTGGATACGCCCGATGACATCATCTTTGACTGGCTGCAGGAAGCTGCCTATCCCGATCAGCCGATGGGGCGCACGATTCTGGGCCCGGCGGAACGGGTTTCGGCCTTCGGGCGGGGGGATCTGTCGGGATTTGTCGCCGAACATTACGGCCCCGACCAGATGATCCTGTCGGCGGCGGGCGCGGTGGACCATGCCGCGATCGTGAAACAGGCCGAGGCGATCTTTGGCGCATTGCGTCCCGTGGGCGCGCATCCGGTGCAGCCCGCGCGCTGGCAGGGCGCGGAACGGCGCGAGGTGAAGGACCTGGAACAGGTCCATTTCGCGCTGGCGCTGGAAGGTCCGGGCTACCGCGATCCGGCGATCTATACCGCGCAGGTCTATACCACGGCGCTGGGGGGGGGCATGTCCAGCCGCCTGTTCCAGAAGATCCGCGAGGAACGCGGCCTGTGCTATTCGATCTTCGCGCAGGCCGGGGCCTATGACGATACCGGGATGATCACGATCTATGCCGGCACTTCGGCCGAGGAAATCGGTGAGCTGTGCGCGTTGACGATTGATGAGATGAAGCGCGCCGCCGAGGATATGACCGAGGCCGAAGTGGCCCGTGCCCGCGCGCAGATGAAGGCGGGAATGCTGATGGGGCTGGAAAGCCCTTCGGCCCGGGCTGAACGGATGGCACGCAACCTGGCGATCTGGGGCCGCATTCCGGGCCTGGAGGAGATCACCGCCAGGATCGACGCGGTCAGCCGTGATGCGGTGCGCGCCTATGGTGAAAGCCTGGCCGGGGCGGGCGGCGGCCGATCGGCGCTGGCGCTGTATGGCCCCGTTCAGGCCGCACCCACGCTGGAGGGCTTGCGCGACAGGCTTGCCGCCTGATGCTGACGCGCCGCCGGAAGCTGCGGATCGAGACGGAGCGGATGACGCTGCGTCTGCCGCAGCATTCGGATTTCCGCGACTGGGCCTGGCTGCGCGAGGAAAGCCGCGAATTCCTGACCCCGTGGGAGCCGTCCTGGTCGCATGACCATCTGGGCCGCAAGGCCTTTGCCAACCGTGTCTATTGGGCGGCGCGGGCGGAAAGTTCGGGTACGGCGCTGCCGCTGTTCCTGATCCGGCGCCAGGATGGCGCGGTGCTGGGCGCGATCACGCTGGACAATATCCGGCGGGGCCCCGCACAGGCGGGGACGCTGGGCTATTGGATCGGGGCGCGCCACGCCCGTCAGGGGTTCATGCGCGAGGCGATCCGCGCGGTGGTGCATCATGCCTTCAGTGTTCTGGACCTGAGCCGGATCGAGGCGGCATGCCTGCCGGAAAACGCGGCCTCGCGCGGGGTGCTGGAGAAGTCGGGCTTCAAATATGAAGGCGTGGCGCAAAGCTATCTGCAGATCAACGGGCGCTGGCGAAACCATGTGCTTTACGCCAATCTGCGTGGGGACAGGCGGGGGCGAACCGAAGTCGGCTGAGGGAATGGGGGCGCTGCCCCCGTCCTTCGGACTCCCCCGAGGTATTTGGGGCAAGATGAAAGCGGGAAGCGATGCTGAAACCGGCGACTGAAGAATTTGCGCGCGTTCTTGAGGCCGAGGTGGTGGGGCTGCGGGCCGAGCGGCCCGAGCCGCGGCATCTGGAAGAGCCGCGGGGCCGGTTCGCGGGAACCGGCGGGGTGCTGGTGCGCCCCCGTTCGGTTGATGAGGTGGCGGCGGTGGTGCGCCTGTGTTCCGCGGCGCGGGTGGGCGTGGTGCCCTATGGCGGTGGCACCGGGCTGGTCGGCGGGCAGGTTGCGCCCGGGGGTCCAGCGCCGGTGATCCTGTCGTTGGAGCGGATGGCGGTGGCGCGCGCGGTCGATCCGGTGGGCAATGTGCTGATCGTCGAGGCGGGGGCGACCTTGCAGGCGGTGCAGGAGGCGGCGGAGGCGGCCGGGCGGTTGTTTCCCTTGTCGCTGGCCAGCCAGGGCAGTGCGCGGATCGGCGGGTGTCTTGCGACCAATGCGGGCGGGGTAAATGTGCTGCGCTATGGCAATGCGCGGGATCTGTGCCTGGGGATTGAGGCGGTTTTGCCCGATGGCGCCGTGCTGCGCGGGTTGAAACGCCTGCGCAAGGACAACACCGGCTATGATCTGAAGGATCTGCTGATCGGGGCCGAGGGCACGCTGGGCGTGATCACCGCGGCCTGCCTGCGTTTGTTTCCGCGCCCCGCGGGGCAGGGGACGGCGATGCTGGCCGTGCCGGGCCCGGCCGAGGCGCTGGCGTTGCTGGCGCTGGCCGAGGCGCGGATGGGCGGCTGTGTGTCGGCCTTTGAACTGATCGGGCGTCAGGGGCTTTTGTTTCTGGATGAGGTTGGTCCCGAGCTGCGCCAGCCTTTTGCGCCCGCGCCGGCCTGGATGGTGCTGGTCGAGGTTGGCCTGCCGCAGGGTCTTGATCCCGAAGAGGCGCTGGCGGGCCTGTTCGAGGCGGGGGCCGAGGCCGGGCTGGTCAGCGATGGCGTGATCGCACAAAGCGAGGCACAGCGTGCCGCGTTCTGGACCCTGCGGGAAAGCCTGCCCGAAGCGAACCGCCGTATTGGCGCGATTTCCAGCCATGACATCTCGGTCCCGCTGGCGGCCTTGCCGGCGTTCATCGCGCGGGCCGATGCGGCGCTGGCGGCGATGGGGGATTATCGCGTCAACTGCTTTGGGCATGTGGGCGATGGCAACCTGCATTACAATGTCTTTCCGGCCGCGGGGCGGGCCCGCGCCGACCATGAGGCGGACCGGCCGAGGATCAAGGATTGCATTCATGACATCGTCGATTCACTGGGGGGATCGGTTTCGGCCGAGCACGGGATCGGGCGGCTGAAGGTGGCCGATCTGGAACGGTTCGGCGATCCGGGCAAGATGGCGGCGATGCGCGCGATCAAGGCGGCGCTGGACCCCCATGGCATCATGAACCCCGGCGCGGTGCTGCGTGCATCGTGATCCGGGGGGGCAAGACGCCCTGCCGGGGGGAACGGCAGGGCGCGGCATTTTGGTTCACATGTTTTGCAAGCAGCCCTGAACCATCAGGCATCTTCTGTGTGGCATGATTCGGGTTGCGGAATGGTTACCGACCCGCCGAATCCTGCGGGATCGCGCCTGAGGCCCCCCTAGAGCCCTTCGAATTCGCACAGGACATTGACCTGGACACCCAAGGATTCCAGAATCTTGCGTCCGCCCAGTTCGGGCAGATCGACGATGAAGGTGCAGCCGACGATTTCCGCGCCCAGGCGTTCGATCAGGCGGATGCCTGCCTCGCAGGTGCCCCCCGTGGCCAGCAGGTCATCGACGATCAGCACCCGCTCGCCCGGCTGCAGCGCATCGGCGTGTATTTCCATGATCGCCTCGCCATATTCCAGCTTGTAGGCCTGGCTGATCGTGGCACCCGGCAGCTTGCCCTTTTTCCGGATCGGCACGAAGCCCCTGGACAGCTGATGCGCGATCGCACCGCCCAGGATGAAGCCGCGCGCCTCAAGGCCCACGACCTTGTCGATCCGTTCGCCTGCCCAAGGGTGCAGCAGCTGATCCACCGCCATGCGAAAGCCGCGCGCATCGGCAAACAGCGTGGTGACATCGCGGAACAGGATGCCTTCGTGGGGGAAATCGGCGATGGTGCGGATGTAATCCTTGACGGTTTTCATGCTGTCTCCGGTCGGGGGGGAAGGACGCGGCCTGCCACGGCATCCAGCCGCGCGACAAGCTGGGGGTCGCGTTTGTCAGGCGCGGTCATGATCGCGTTGTCCAGCGCCCGGTCACAGCCGCAGGGGCAGGGCGCGCGGGGGCCGGGCAGGGCGCCGGGCAGATGCGCGACCATCTGGCGCGCGGCACCGGCGTTGCGCCCCAGCGTCTGGATGACCACCGCCACATCGACCGCGTCATGGTCGGGGTGCCAGCAATCGTAATCGGTGACCATGGCGATCGAGGCATAGCAAAGTTCCGCCTCGCGGGCGAGCTTGGCTTCGGGCATGCCGGTCATGCCGATCACGTCGCAGCCCCAGCTGCGGTACATCCGGCTTTCGGCAAGGGTGGAAAACTGCGGCCCTTCCATTGCCAGGTAGGTGCCGGTTCCGTGCACCATCACGCCGGTCCCGGCGGCGGCGCTGGCACAGGCCCGCGACAGGCGCGCGCAGGTGGGATGCGCCAGGCTGACATGGCCCACCAGGCCCGGCCCGAAGAAGGATTTCACCCGGCCGAAGGTGCGGTCGATATATTGATCGACCACCACGAAATCGCCCGGCGCCATTGCCGCATTCAACGACCCCACGGCCGAGACCGCGATTACGTCGGTGACCCCAAGCCGTTTCAGCGCATCGATATTGGCGCGGTAGGGCACGGTTGCCGGGGTATGCACATGTCCCCGTCCGTGGCGGGGCAGAAAGGCCATTGGCCTGCCGTCCAGCGTGCCGGTCAGGATCAGGTCCGAGGGCGCCCCCCAGGGGGTGTTCACCTCGACCCAGGTCGCGTCCTGCAGCCCCGCGATGTCATAGATCCCTGAACCGCCGATCACGCCGATCATGGTCTGCATCCGACACGCCTCCGTTGTGGTGGGGGCAGATTATGCCTGCGCATCAGCCGGGGAAAGCCCCGATTGCGCCTGTAAGCGCGTCGTGCCTGCGCTATACCAAGGCGACAGGGGCAGGGACGGCAAAGACGGGGGGCGCTTTGGAAAACATCCGGGGATCGGTGCTGATGGTCGCGGCCATGGGGCTGTTTGCGCTGGAAGACATGTTCATCAAGCGCGCGGCGCAGGCGCTGCCGGTCGGTCAGGTGCTGATGCTGTTCGGCCTTGGCGGAATGCTGGCCTTCATGGCGCTGACGGCGCTGCGCGGCGAACGGCTGTTTCATCCCGCGTTTCTGGGCCGCGCGATGATCGTGAAGGCGGTGATGGAGGTGATCGGCAGGCTTGGCTATACGCTGGGCATCGCGCTGACGCCGCTGTCGAACGCTTCGGCGATCCTGCAGGCGACGCCGCTGGTGGTGGTGGCCGGGGCGGCGCTGATCTTTGGCGAAAGGGTCGGGCCGCGGCGCTGGGCGGCCATTGCCATTGGTTTTCTGGGCGTGCTGATCGTGCTGCGCCCGGGGCTGGAGGGGTTCGTGCCGGCCGCGCTGTTCACGGTGATGGGCATGCTGGGCTTTGCCGGGCGCGATCTGGCCACGCGGGCCGCGCCGAAGGTGCTGTCGAACATGCAACTGGGCATCTACGGTTTTGCCATGCTAATCCCCACCGGGGCGGGGCTTCTGGCCTTCACCGGGGGGGCGGCCCTGCCGGGGCTGGGGGTGGCGGGCCAGATCCTGGCCGCCACCGTCTTTGGCGTCGCGGCCTATTGGGGCCTGACGGCGGCGATGCGCATCGGCGAGGTGTCGGTGGTGACGCCCTTCCGCTACACGCGGCTGATCTTTGCGCTGATCCTGGGCGCACTCGCCTTTGGCGAACGGCCCGATGCCGCCACGCTGATCGGTTCTGCGGTGATCATCGCCAGCGGCGTCTATACCCTGCTGCGGGGGCGCCGCGCCGCGTCTGGCGGCTAGGCACCGGGACGGCGCATTGCGAAGGTGCCGCGCACCGCCGCGTAATCGTGATAGCCCAGCCGCACCAGCCGGTCCGGCGGGGCATAGCGCCCGTCTTGCAGGCAATCGGGTCGGATATGCACGCCCGTCACCTGACCCAGCACCAGAAAGTTGTTGTCGCCCAACAAGGGCTCGATCCGCATCAGCCGGCATTCCAGGGCGGCCGGGGCCTGGGCCACGCGCGGGCAGGGGATGGTTTCGCAGTCTGCCTTTTCCACGCCCGCCACCTGGAATTCATCCGTCCCGGCGGGCAGGTCCGCGCAGCTTGCGTTCATCGCATCCTTCAGTGCAAGCTCTACCAGATTGACGCAGAACACCCCCGTTTCGCGGATCTGCGCGACCGTGTCCTTGGTGTCGCCCCGATCCGCCTTGGCCGAGGTCGAGGCGAACATCACCTGTGGCGGAACATAGGCCACGGCATTGAAAAACGAATAGGGCGCCAGGTTGTCACCCAGCCTGCCGCGGGTCGAAATCCAGGCGATGGGACGCGGGGCGACGATCGCGTTGAACGGGTTGTGGGGCAGACCGTGGCCGTCCTCGGGTCGGTAGAACATCGGGCAATCCTTACATGTTTGCCCCTGACCTAGCCCCGTGCTAGGCGCGTTTCCAGGTGATTCCGGGGGGCGGGGCGGGATGTATCAACTGGAAGAGGAAGCCGATGCCGACTGGTGGGAAGTAGAGGCCCTGTATGACCTGTGCTTCGCGCCGGGGCGCACGGCGCTGTCTTCCTACCGCCTGCGCGAAGGCGTGCCCAAGGTTGCGCCGCTGTGCCTGACCTTGCGCGAAGATGGCGTGCTGGCCGCCGTCATCCGCTATTGGCCGGTCGAGGTGGGCGGCAAGCGCGTCCTGCTTCTGGGTCCGGTGGCGGTGCACCCGACCCGCCAGGGCGAAGGCCTGGGCGGGCTTTTGATCCACGAAAGCCTGGCCGAGGCGCGCAAGCTGGGTTGGGAACGGGTCATGCTGGTGGGCGATGCGCCCTATTATTCGCGCTTCGGCTTTGAAAAGCTGGATGGGGTGATCATGCCGCCGCCGACCAACCCCGACCGTGTCCTGGGCCTGGAACTGGTGCCCGGTGCCTGGGTAGAGGTTCGGGGTGAGGTGAAAAAGGCGCGCGTCTGATCTGGCACAGCCCGCGCAACCCCCCATATCAGGGCGATGCGAAGGAGAAGGCGATGACCGCACAGCCCGAAATCCTGCCCCCGGTCACCGATCCGGCGATCCTTGGGGAACTTGATGCGCTGGCGCGCCGGCACAATGGCGCCAGCGGCCTGGGGATGCAGCTGCTGACCTATATCGGGGGCTCTGCCGAAACCCTGATGGCAAAACTTCCCGTCCCCGTGCGCGACGGGCTGGAGGGCGCGACCGCCCGCGCGCTGGAAACCGCCTTCGGCGCGGCCGAGCGGTCGCGCGGGCTGCTGGCCGACCGCGGCGACTGGGTCAACCGCGCGCTGACCACCGCAATGGGGGCGGCGGGGGGCTTTGGCGGCTTGCCGGGCGCGCTGGCGGAACTGCCTTTCACGGTGACGATGCTGCTGCGCGCGATCCAGGGCATCGCCGCCGAACACGGCTTTGATCCCGCGGATGAGGCGGTGCGCCTGGAATGCCTGCGGGTCTTTGCCTCGGCCGGGCCGCTGGCATATGACGACGGCACCGACATGGGGTTTCTGACGGCCAAGGTCACGATCACCGGGGCCAGCCTGCACGGCCTGATCGCACGCGTGGCGCCGCGGCTGGCGGCGGTCATGGGCCAGAAACTTGCGGCGCAGACAGCCCCCGTCCTGGGCGCCGTTGCGGGGGCCGCTATCAATTATACCTTCACCAGTTATTACCAGGATATCGCGCGCGTTCATTTCGGCCTGAAACGACTTGCCCGTGACAGCGCGCTGGATGAGGGGCTCTTGCGCGAGGAACTTGTGGCCCGGATCACCGCCAAAGCCTGACCGTTCCGCCAGCGTGGACCGCGGATGCCTCCGGCGGGAGTATTTGGTCCAAGAAGAAACGGCATGCTTCTTCTTGGACCAAATACTCATCCCCCCCATCGCCGGCCTGCCGCCGGGCTAAAGCGATGACAGATAGGCCGTCACCGCCGGGCGGACCGAGGGCGCGCCGTCTGCCCGGGCCTGGTCGATGACCGCTTTCAGCCGGGTCAGATCGGCGCGGCGCACCAGGTGCTTGACCGGCCCGATCGAGGCGGGCCGCATCGACAGCGTGCGAAAGCCCAGGGCGGCCAGTGTCATTGCCTCAACCGGACGGCCGGCATCCTCGCCGCAGAAGGACAGGGCCGTGCCGGATGCCGCGCAGCGCGCCACGATGGTTTCCAGGAAGGTCAGAAAGCTGGTGTCCAGCGTGTCATAGCGCCGACGCACGCGTTCGTTTTCGCGGTCGGCGGCAAAGAAGAACTGTTTCAGGTCATTGCCCCCGATCGACAGGAAATCGCAGCCCCGGAAAAAGTTGTCAGGGGCGTAGGCCAGCGAGGGTGTTTCCAGCATGGCGCCGACCCGCAGGTCTTCGGGCACGGCATGGCCCAGGCTGGCCTCACGGTCGCGTTCGCGCAACAGCATGGCGCGGGCGGCCTCGAATTCGCCGGGGGTCGCGACGAAGGGGAACATGACCGACAGCGGCCGTCCGCGCGCGCCGCGCAGCAGCGCCTGCAGTTGCATCCGCAGCACGCCCGTCTTGTCCAGCCCCACCCGGATCGCGCGCCAGCCCATTGCGGGGTTCGGCTCATCTTGCGGCTTCATATAGGGCAGGACCTTGTCTGATCCGATGTCCAGCGTGCGGAACTGTACCCGCCGGCCCTGGGCGGCATCCATCACCCGGCCATAGAGCGCCGCCAGTTCGGCGCGCCGGGGCACGCGGCTGCGGATCAGGAACTGCAGTTCGGTGCGGAACAGGCCGACGCCATCCGCGCCCGACCCTTCCAGCGAGGGCAGATCGGCCATCAGCCCCGCATTCATCATCAGCGACAGCCGTGTGCCACAGCGCGCCTCGGCGGGCTGGTCGCGCAGGCTGGCATAGCGTTTCTGTGCCTCGGCCTGCATCGCGATCTTGTCGCGGAAGGCGCTGGCGACGGTTTCTTCGGGGCGCAGATGTACCATGCCCTGATCGCCATCGACCAGGATCGCATCGCCGTTCAGCGCCTCGATGGTGATGCGGGCGGCGTGAATGACCAGCGGAATCGCCAGCGCCCGGGCCACGATGGCGGCATGGCTGCCGACCGAGCCTTCTTCCAGCACCACGCCTTTCAGCGCGCGACCATATTCCAGCAGTTCAGCCGGGCCGATGTTGCGCGCCACCAGCACCGGATTGTCGGGCAGTTCGGCGCCGGTATCCTTGCCCTGGCCGGTCAGGATGCGCAGCAGCCGGTTTGACAGGTCGTCGATGTCATGCAGGCGGTCACGCAGATAGGCATCGGTCGATTGTTCCAGCCGCGCCCGCGCGGTGGATTGTTCCTTTTCCACCGCCGCCTCGGCCGACAGGCCAAGGCCGATGTCTTCGGTCATCCGTCGCATCCAGCCGCGGGAATGGGCCAGCATCCGGTAGGTTTCCAGCACCTGCCGGTGGTCCTTGTCCATGCTGCTGCTGTCGGCCAGCATGCCGTCGATCTGGGCGCGCAGTTTCTCGACCGCCTCTTCCAGGCGGGCGCGCTCGGCTTCGGGGTCGTCGCCGACGGGGTTGATCACGACCACGCGCGGTTCATGCAGCCAGACGCGGCCTTCGGCGGCGCCTTCCTGGCCGGTGGCCCCGCGGAAGACCAGCGGGAACTGATGCGCCGCGCCTATGCCTTCGCCTTCGCCGTCGCCCACGAAGGCGCCCAGTTCCGTCATCTCGGCCAGGACCATCGCCACGACCTCAAGGCCATAGACCTCGTCTTCGGAAAACTGCCGCGCGTCTTTCGACTGCACCACCAGTACGCCCAGCCGTTCGCCGACCCGCTGGATCGGCACGCCAAGGAAGCTGGAATAGATTTCCTCGCCGGTTTCCGGCATGTAACGAAAGCCCTTTTCCGAGGGCGCATCGCCGGTATTGATCGGCCGGCCCGATCGGGCGACCCGGCCCACCAGACCCTCGCCCAGTTTCAGGCGGGTCTGGTGCACAGCTTCGGGTTTCAGCCCTTCGGTGGCGCACAGTTCAAGCGTTTCGGGATCACGGAACAGGTAGATCGAACAGACCTGCGTCTGCATGGAATCCGCGATCAGATGGGTGATCCGGTCAAGCCGTTCCTGCCCCTTGCCGGGGGTTGCCAGCGTGTCGCGCAGGCGCCGCAGCAGGGTGCGGCTGTCGCTCTTACTGCGGTCGGGCATGTGCCCTGCTTCGCCCCCGTGGTGCAGGCCGTCAGATCAGGCCGTTTTCTCCAGTTCGAAGGCATCATGAAGCGCCTGAACCGCCAGTTCCATATATTTTCGGTCGATGAGAACGGAAATCTTGATCTCTGAGGTGGAAATCACCTTGATGTTTACATTTTCCGCGGCGAGCGCCTTGAACATGGTCGCCGCAACCCCTGCGTGTGACCGCATGCCGATGCCCACGACCGAAACCTTGGCCACCTCGGTGTCGACGGCCAGATCGTCATAGTTGATCTGACCCGCGGTGCGGGCGTCTTCCATTGCCTTTTTCGCGCGCGCGACCTGGTTGATCGGACATGAAAAGGTCATGTCGGTCACCGCGCCGGGGTGGTTTTCATAATCCTTTTCGGAAATGTTCTGGACGATCATGTCCACGTTCACGCCGGCCTCGGACAGCGGGCCAAAGATTGCGGCGGCGATGCCGGGGCGATCCTCGACGGTGACGAGGGTGATCTTGGCTTCATCGCGGCTGTAGGCCACGCCGGAAACAACTTTCGATTCCATGATTTCTTCCTCACCGCAGACCAGGGTTCCAGAGGTTTCGTCGGTTTCCTCGAATGAGGACAGCACCCGCAGGCGCACGTTGAAGCGCATCGCCAGCTCGACCGAGCGGGTCTGCAGCACCTTCGCGCCCAGCGAGGCCAGTTCAAGCATCTCCTCATAGGCGATCTTGTCCAGCTTGCGCGCCTTTGAACTGATGCGCGGGTCGGTGGTATAGACCCCGTCCACATCGGTGTAGATGTCGCAGCGTTCCGCGCCGAAGGCGGCGGCAAAGGCCACGGCGGTCGTATCCGACCCGCCCCGGCCCAGGGTGGTGATCCGCCCCTCGGGGCTGACGCCCTGGAAACCCGCGACCACGGCAACCTTCATGCCTTCGGCGAATTTCGCGTCGATGTTGTCGCGGGGGATATTGACGAACCGGGCCGCCGAATGCGCCGAGGTTGTGTTGATCGGCACCTGCCAGCCTTGCCAGCTGCGTGCGGGAACGTCCATTCCCTGCAGCGTCAGCGCCATCAGGCCGGCGGTGACGTTTTCCCCTGACGACACGACCGCGTCATATTCGCGCGCATCGAACAGCGGCGAGGTCTGTTCGACCCAGCCCACAAGTTCGTTCGTCTTGCCCGACATGGCCGAGACGATGACGATCACGTCATAGCCGCGTTCCACCTCGCGTTTGACCTTTTGCGCCGCGTTCTTGATCCGCGCCAGATCGGCCACCGAGGTGCCACCGAATTTCATCACGAGAAGCGGCATGGATACCCCCCTGGACCGCCCGAAAGAATTGCGCCCCTGCTAGCGGAAGGGGACCGCGCTTGCAAGAGCGTGCTGCCGCGTGCCCCCCCCCCTTCATCGTGGTAACGCCTTGCGCTGTCCCATGCCGATCGAACGGGGGCGCCGGTGCAATTGCCCGCTGGCCGTGTCGGTCATGCCGGGGCCTGCGAATCGCGCTGCGGATCAGTTCGTCTTGCGGCTGGGAAGAAAGGGCAGGGGGGCCACGGCGATGCCGTCTTCCAGAAGGGCGCGGGCATCCTCAAGCTTTGCTTCGCCGTGGATCGCGCGTTCAGGCGACTCGCCCAGATGCATGGCGCGGGCCTCGGCGGCAAAGTTCAGGCCGACGTAATCGGAATTTTCCTCGACATGGCGGCGCAGGGCGGTGATCGCCTGTTCCAGCTCGGATGGCGGCGCGGCCAGGGGGCGTTCGGCGGCGGGCTGGGGGCTGGCCGCCTTGCGCGCGGGGCGCACCGCAGGGGCCATCAGCGCCTTTTCCACCTTGGCCGATCCGCAGACCGCGCAGGATACCATCCCCGAGGCCCTGAGCGTGTCGAAGGCTTCGGCAGATTTGAACCAGCTGTCAAAGCTGTGTTCCTGATCGCATTTTAGCGTGAACCGGATCATTGGCGCACCTGTTTCCCTGTCCCAACATCTATGCCAGCGCGCGGCGAATGCAAGCCTTTGGCCGCGCGGATGGCGCCCCCATCGCGGTGCGACGGGGGGCCATGGTTCAGGGACTGCGGGTCAGCCCGCGGCCAGCCTGGCTTCGCGCGCGGCGCGCCAGGCTTTGTCGGACGGCGAGATGAAGGTGTAGAACATCGGCACCACGAACAGCGTGAACATGGTGCCCACCAGCAGCCCGGCAAAGATGACGACGCCCATCGCCTGCCGGGCGGCGGCGCCTGCGCCTTCCGCGATGATCAAGGGCACCACTGCCAGCGCCATCGCCGCCGTCGTCATCAGGATCGGCCGCAGGCGGATCTTGGCGGCCTCAACGATCGCTTCGCGCCGGGTCAGGGCGTGGTCCTCGCGCTGCTGGTTGGCGAATTCCACCATCAGGATGCCGTGCTTGGTGATCAGCCCGATCAGTGTGATCAGACCCACCTGGCTGTAGATGTTCAGCGTCCCCAGCCCAAGGTTCAGCGGCAGCACCGCCCCGAAGATCGTCAGCGGCACCGACATCAGGATGATGAACGGGTCGCGGAAGCTTTCGAACTGCGCGGCCAGCACCAGATAGATCACCACCACCGCCGCGGCAAAGGCGATCAGGATGGTGTTGCCCTGCTGCACCTCCAGCCGGGACTGGCCGGAATAGTCGATGAAGAAACCGTCGGGCATCACCTCACGCGCGATCTGTTCGATTTCGGCCAGGCCGTCGCCGGTTGATTGACCGGGCAGCGGCAGCGCCGAGATAGTGGCGGAATTCAGTTGGTTGAACTGTTCGACCGAGGCGGCGGCGACGCCGGTGTCGATCGTCACGACCGAGGACAGCGGCACCATTTCGCCGGTCGCGGCGCGCACGAAGAAGCTGCCCAGCTGTTCGGGATTGGCGCGGAAGTCGCGCGGGACCTGAGAGATGATGTCATAGCTGTTGGAATCCCGGTCGAACTGCGCCACCGCACCGCCGCCCACCAAAAGGCCCAGCGTCGCGCCGATTTCGGCCACCGGCACGTTCAGCGTGGCGGCCCGGTCGCGGTCGATTGTCACCCGAACCTCGGGCGCATCGAAGGCCAGCGAGTTCTGGACGATGATGAATTTGCCCGTCGCCTGCGCGCGCGCCTTGATCTGGTCTGCCACCTCGGCCACGCGGTCGGGGGCGTGGATCGACTGGATCACCATGGAAATCGGCAGGCCGCCGCCCGTCCCCGGCAGGGTGGGGGGCGCGAAGACAAAGCCCTGCACGCCTGGCACGCTGTTCAGGCTTGCCTGGATGTCCTGCTGGATCTCTTTCTGGCTGCGGGTGCGTTCGGCCCAGTCCTTCAGCGCCCAGATATAAATGCCGGTATTGCCCTGGCCACCGAAGCCCGCGATGGAAAAGTCGGTTCGCACCTCTTCCATGTCGCCGGTGATCGCCTCGACCCGGTCGATATACATCTGCGTGTAATCGTCGGTGGCATAGCGCGGCCCGTTGAGGAAGGCGAAAAGCGCGCCCTGATCCTCTTCCGGGGCCAGCTCGGTCGAGGTGTTGACGAACATGAACCCCGTCACCCCCACCAGCACCGCCACGATCAGCACCGTGACCGGCCGGTAATCCAGCGACGACCCCACGCGCCGCCCATACCAGCCCGCCAGCCAGTCGGACTTGCGGTCCACCCAGCGCTGGAACCGCGAGGTGGTGCCGTGGCTTAAAAGGCGCGCCGACATCATCGGCGTGATCGTCAGCGCGATGATCCCCGACAGAATCACCGCCCCCGCCAGCGTAAAGGCGAATTCGGTGAACAGCGCCCCGGTCAGCCCGCCGGTAAAGGCCAGCGGCGCCAGCACCGCGGCCAACGTGATCGTCATGGCGATGACCGGGCCGGTGATTTCCTTCATGCCCTTTACCGCGGCGGGCAGGGGCTTCATGCCGTCTTCGATATGGCGGTGGATGTTTTCGACCACCACGATCGCGTCATCGACCACCAGCCCGATCGCCAGCACCATCGCCAGCAGCGTCAGCAGGTTGATCGAATAGCCCAGCGCCAGCAGCACCGCCATCACCCCCACCAGCGACAGCGGGATGGTGACGATCGGCATCAGCACCGACCGGAAGGATCCAAGGAACAGCAGGATCACCACCACCACGATCGCGACCGCCTCGGCGATGGTCTTGAACACCTCGGTGATCGAGGCCGAAATCGTCTCGGTCGAATCGTAGACCAGCTCGATCTTCATGCCCTGCGGCAGGGTTTCATTGATGCGCGGCAGTTCGGCGACCACCGCCGCGGCCGTGTCCAGCGGGTTGGCGGCCGGTGTCGGGAAGACGCCAATGAAGGTGCCGGGCTGGCCGTTGAAGGTGACGATCTCGCCCGACTGGTCCGAAGCGAGTTCGACCTGTGCCACATCGCGCAGCCGCACCACCGCATCGCCCGTGGCCCGGATCGGCAGCGCGCCGAACGCCTCGGATGTCTGCAGGGTGGATTTCAGCGTGATCGACTGGGCAACGAATTCGTTTTCGGTCTTGCCCGGCGCAGACAGGAAGTTCGACGCGCGAATCGCGGCCAGAACCTCGGATGCGGTTACGCCGCGCGCCGCCAGCTTCAGCGGATCGATCCAGACCCGCATCGCATAATTGGACGCGCCGATCACCTGAATTTCAGCGACACCCGGGATCGTGGACATGCGCGGGCGGATTACGCGTTCCAGATATTCGGTCAGCTGTTCCGGGGTCATGTTGGGGTTTTGTGCGGCCAGATACATCAGCGCGAACTGCATCCCCGTGCCCTTGACGATCACCGGGTCCTCGGCCTCGCCCGGCAGCTGGCCGCGGACCTGCTGCACCTTGGCCAGAACCTCGGTCAGGGCCACGTCGGGGTTGGCGCCCAGCTGCATCTGCACCGACACGACCGAAGCCGAGGGCCGCGATTGCGAGGTGACATAGTCGATGTTTTCCGTCGTCGCCACGGCGGCGGCGATGGGGGCGGTGATGAAGCCCTGGATCAGTTCGGGCGCGGCGCCGGGATAGATCGTGGTGATCGTCACCACGGTTTCCTCGACCTCGGGATATTGCCGGACGGGCAGGTTGAAAGCCGCCTGGAACCCCAGCAGCAGCATGAAGGCGCCAAGGACGGTGGACAGGACCGGGCGGCGGATGAAAAGTTCGGTAAAATGCATCGCACGCGCCTCAGTTGCCGGTCGCGGTGTCAGGCGACACGGTATTGTCGATGACCACCGTCGCACCAGATGTCAGCTTGTTCTGCCCCGCATTGACCACCCGGTCGCCGGGTTGCACCCCCTCGACAAGTTCCACCAGCGCGCCGGACCGCCGGCCCAGACGCACGAAGACCTGTTCCACCTTTTCGGGCGCGTCCGCCGTGTCGCCAGCGCGAACCACATAGACAGAATCGCCGTAAAGCGTTGAACTAACTACCGTTTGCGGCAGCGCGATCACCCCGTCTTCGGCGGGCAGGGCGACGGTGACGCGCAGGAACTGGCCCGGCGTCAGGCGGTCTTCGGCGTTTTCAACATCGGCGCGGATCGTCACCAGGCGCGAATTCGGGTCGATCTTGGGCTCGATCCCCGTAACCTTGCCCGTCAGCACCAGATCGCCCACCTCGGACACGACGGTCACCGGCTGCCCCGCCGAGACCAGGCCCACCTGCTGTTCGGTCAGCGTGAAATCGACGCGCATCCGGTCGCGATCCTGCAGCGTGGCATAGACGGTGCCGGGGGTGACGAACTGCCCCGGTTCCACCTGCGGAATGCCGATCACGCCGGAAAACGGTGCGGTCAGGCGCTTGGTTTCCAGAACCGCGTTCAGCTTGGCCACGGTGGCGCGGGCCGACACCGCCTCGGCCTCGGCCTGATCCAGCGTGGTGGTGGCTGAAACGCCGCGTTCGCGCAGTTCGCGCACCCGCGTCAGCGCGGTTTCGGCCAGCTCCAGCGCCGCCTGCGCCGCGGCCAGATCCGCCCGTTCGGTCCGGTCGTCGATCTGCAGCAGAACCTGCCCCTCTTCGACACGGTCATTGGCGGAAAAGGCGACCTCGCGCACGATGCCGGCAGCCTCGACCGCCAGGTCGACGCCCTGTGCGGCCCGCGCGGTGCCGATCGCATCAAGGCCCGGCTGCCAACGCTGCGGCTGCGCCTCGGTGATGGATACGGTTACCGGGGCCACGGGCATGTTGGCGAAGAAATCGGCGATCATCTTTGAACGGAACAGGTTGAACCCGACGATGCCGCCGCCGATGATCCCCAGAAGGATGACAGCGATGATGAGACGTTTGATCATGTTGGCCCCTGAATCCCGTTTAAACACATACTGCCAGCGCGGCGCGCGCCTTCTGGCGAATACTGAACCGAAAGGTTCAGATGCTGTCGGCAGAGTCAACCGCTTCTGCGCTGATGTGATGCACGAGACGATTTCGTAAAGGGAAATGTTGCAAAATCGCCCGACGCGGGGCGCGGTCCAGCCCCGGGCATCAGCCCCGGCAGGGTTTGGCGAAAACCTGCACCCACCAGGGACCCTGGTTGCCGGTGCGCGGCACATAGCCAATGCCGATTTCCCCTACGTTGCGGCGCAGGATGTTGTCGCGGTGGCCCTTGGATTGCATCAGATCCTGCATTACCTGTTCCGCCGATCGCCACCCGAACGAAATGTTCTCGGCCGTCAGGCAGGTCTTGTAGCCGACTTTCTTCACCCGCGTCCTGGGCGTGGACCCGCCCGGGCCGTTGTGCGAAAAGAAGCCGCGCCGCGCCATGTCGCAGGCATGGGACTGGGCGGCCTTGTCCAGTTTTCTGTCATGGCCAAGCGCGGGCAGCCCGACGCGCTTGCGTTCGGCATTCACCATCTGGATCATGGCGCGCGTCACCTCGGCCGGGGCGCCGCCGCAGCTGACCGCCAGCGCCGGCGCGGCGCCCGCGAACATCCAGCCAGTTGCGATCAGAATGAGAATTTCCTTGAAACGCCGCACCCAGCCCCCCTTGAACTGACAACTGCCGCGTGTGTAAACCGGATTCGCGGCCAAGTTCAGCCATGCTTGCGGAAATTTCATGACAAACCGTTAAGTCCGGCGGATTTTCGCGCGCTTGTCAGGCCAGACGGCCCCACAGGTCATAATCCCCCGCTTCTTCAACCGCGACGGTAACCATATCGCCGGGGGCCAGCCCTTCGAACCCGTCATCGATGAACAGGTTGCCGTCGATCTCGGGGGCGTCGGCGCGGGTCCGGCAGGTTGCGCCTTCGTCATCGACCCCATCCACGATCACCTGCTGGATCGTCCCCACCTTGGCGGCCAGTTTCGCCTCGGAAATGGCCTGCGCCTTTTCCATGAAGCGGTCCCAGCGTTCTTGCTTGACGGCATCGGGCACATGGTCGGGCAGGACGTTTGAGCGGGCGCCCGCCACATTTTCATACTGAAAGCATCCGACGCGATCCAGCTGCGCCTCGTCCAGCCAGTCCAGCAGGGTCTGGAATTCTTCTTCGGTCTCTCCGGGATAGCCCACGATAAAGGTCGAGCGCAGCGTGATGTCGGGGCAGGCGCGGCGCCAGGCGGCGATTTCATCCAGTGTCTTTGCCGCGGCGGCGGGCCGGGCCATGCGCCGCAGCGTATCGGGATGGGCGTGCTGGAACGGGATGTCCAGATAGGGCAGGATCAACCCGTCCGCCATCAGCGGGATCAGGTCGCGCACATGTGGGTAGGGGTAGACATAGTGCAGCCGCACCCAGGCACCCGCAGGCTGCGCCAGATGGCCCAGTTCGCGCGCCAGATCGGTGATGTGGGCGCGCACCTCGCCGTCTTTCCAGGGCGACAGGTCGTGCTTGCGGTCCACCCCATAGGCCGAGGTGTCCTGGCTGATCACCAAAAGCTCGCGCACCCCGGCATCCAGCAGCTTTTCGGCCTCGCGCAGAACGGCATGGGCAGGGCGGCTGACCAGACGGCCGCGCATGTCGGGGATGATGCAGAACTTGCACTTGTGGTTGCAGCCTTCGGATATTTTCAGATAGCTGAAATGGCGCGGGGTCAGCTTGATCCCGGTCGCGGGCAGCAGGTCGATGAACGGGTCGGGCGCGGGCGGTACGGCGGCATGGACCGCGTCCAGCACCTGTTCGTATTGATGCGGCCCGGTCACGGCCAGCACCCTGGGATGGGCACCGGTGATGTAGTCGGGTTCGGCGCCCAGGCAGCCGGTAACGATGACCTTGCCGTTTTCCTGCAACGCCTCGCCGATGGCTTCCAGGCTTTCCGCCTTGGCGCTGTCCAGAAACCCGCAGGTGTTCACGATTACCGCATCGGCGCCCTTGTAGTCGGGGCTGATCGCGTAGCCTTCGGCGCGCAGCCGGGTCAGGATGCGTTCGCTGTCAACCAGCGCCTTCGGGCACCCCAGCGAGACCATCCCGATCGTTGGCTGCCCGGCGCGGCGCGCGCTGTCGAACACCGGCGCGGGCGCCAGATCGGGGCGAAGGTTCGGGGGGTTGGTGGTCATTGCGGCCTCTGAATGAAAAAGCGGACCGAAACGGTCCCGCTTTCCTTGGGGTCGGACAGGGTCCGGGGCGGTCGGCGGGGGCAAGGCCCCGTCGCCTGTCGGTGCTGCCCGGTCAGCGCCGCCGGTCGCGGCGCGCGCTCATCGGTTGGAAAGCAACGCCGACATGGGCCTCGCAATAGGGTTTGCCGGGCTGGCTGGGCAGGCCGCAGAACCAGAAATGTTCGGTCGCCGGGTCGCCGATCGGCCATTTGCAGGTGCGCTCGGTCAGTTCCATCAGGCTGATCTTGCGGGCGCGCTTTTCGACCTCGCCCACCTTGGCCAGCGCCTCGGGGCTGATTTCATTGGCCGAAGGCTGCGGCGGCAGCGGCTGGCCTGCCGGAATGATCGCGCGGCGCAACGGCGCGGCGGGTTCGGGCGCCTTGGGGGCGGTGCTGATCGGGGCGGCCTGCGCCGGCTGGGCCGCGGGCCTGGGGGGGGCGGGCGCTGCGGCCGGGGCCGGGCGGGCCTGCGGCGCCGCGGCTTCTGGGGCGGGGTCGGCGGGGCGGGCGGGCTTGGCCACAGGCGCCGCCGCTTGCGGTGCCGCCGGGGCCGGCGCTGCGGGTTCGCCGGGGCCGCCGACGCGGTTCGACAGGCCCAGACGATGCACCTTGCCGATCACCGCATTGCGCGTCACGCCGCCCAGTTCCTTGGCGATCTGGCTGGCCGACTGGCCTTCGGCCCACATCTTCTTAAGCGTCTCGACGCGTTCATCGGTCCAGGACATGGACTGCCTTTCAACATTTCCGGCCCGGACATGCCGGGCACAGGTTCGGTTTGCCGCTTGGCCCCAATCTAATCGGGATGTACCGAGATACAAGCCGGGCCCCCGGATTTCAAGGCCCGCAGTAGTTCAGGGCGCGCAGTCCGCCGATGCCGCATCTGCCCCGGCTTCCGGACCTCCGGCGCGGCAGATGCCGGATGTCCCGCCCGCCCCGCCCGACTGCCTGCCCCGCCCGATTGCCCCCCCCGCCCGATTGCCCGCCCCGCCCGCCGGTGCTAGACCTGCGGCGCCGCGAACGCAGAGGTGGGCGATGATCGACATGGGGGTGCGCCGTTTCGGGCGGGTGAACTGGCTGGGCCTTGCGATGCTGGGCCGGCGCGAGATCCGCCGGTTTCTGGCGGTCTGGCAGCAAACGGTTCTGGCGCCCCTGATCACGGCGGGCCTGTTCCTGACCGTCTTTGCGCTGGCCTTTGGCGCGGGGCGGGCGGATGTGATGGGCGTGTCCTATTTGGTGTTCCTGGCCCCCGGCATCCTGATGATGACGGTGATCCAGAACGCGTTCGCCAATACGTCGTCCTCGATCGTGATCGCCAAGGTGCAGGGCAATATCGTTGACACACTGATGCCGCCGCTGGCGCCGTGGGAGATTCTGGCGGGCTATCTGATCGGCTCGGTGGCCCGCGCGCTGGTGGTGGCGGCGGTGATCGCGGCGGGGCTGTGGCTGGTGGTGGGGCAGGGGGTGGCCCACCCGCTTTGGGCGCTGGCCTGGGTGGTGCTGGGGGCGGTGCTGCTGGGGGGGCTGGGCGTGCTGGCTGCGATCTGGGCCAACAAGTTCGACCAGATGGCGGCGATCACCAATTTTGTCGTCACGCCGCTGTCCTTCCTTTCGGGCACCTTCTATTCGGTCGAGGCGCTGCCCCCGGCCTTTCGCGCCGCCACCCACGCCAATCCGGTATTCTACCTGATCGACGGCGCGCGCTATGGGTTCATCGGTGTTTCGGACGCCTCGCCCTGGCAGGGGCTGGGTGTGGTGGCATTGGCCTGCCTGATCGTTTCGGGTCTGGCCTGGTCGTGGCTGCGCTCGGGCTATCGGATGAAGCCCTGATTGCGGCTGGCGGGCAAGGGGGCGCTGCCCCCTCTTGGCGCGGGCGCGCCAATTCACCCCCGGGATATTTTCACAAAGCCGAAGCAGGAAGATTTTGACTTGGGCGCGCGGGCGCGCTAGGGGACGGACATGATCGCATCGACCGCCCTTTTCCGACGTCCCCGACGCCGCGCCTGACGCGCCTGACGTCCGATCACCCGTGGCCGCGTGCCACACACCGCCCAAATCCCGCGCAGAACCGCCGAAACCGTTGACAGCCCGTCGGGCCTGTTGCACCCCTTGGCCTTCCCTTTTCGGAGTCACATGATGATCCCTTCCATCCTGCCCACCTATAATCGTGCCCCGCTTGCCTTCGTGAAAGGCGCGGGCAGCTGGCTTGAGACGGCGGATGGCACCCGATACCTGGATCTGGGCGCGGGGATCGCGGTCAATGCGCTGGGCCATGCCAACCCCCAGCTGGTCGAGGCCCTGACCGCGCAGGCCGCGAAGCTGTGGCATGTGTCGAACCTGTATGAGATTCCCGGGCAGAAGCGCCTGGCCGACCTGCTGGTGGATCAGACCTTCGCCGATACGGTGTTTTTCACCAATTCGGGGACCGAGGCGGCGGAACTGGTCGTCAAGATGGCGCGCAAGTTCTGGTATGAACAGGGCGATCCCGACCGGGTCGAAATCGTCACCTTTGAAGGGGCGTTTCATGGCCGGTCCTCGGCCGCGATCGCGGCGGCGGGGTCGGAAAAGATGACCAGGGGGTTCGGCCCCCTGCTGCCCGGGTTCCGGCAGGTGAAATGGGGCGATCATGACGGGTTGCGCGCGGCGGTCACCAACCGTACCGCGGCCGTTCTGATCGAGCCGATCCAGGGCGAGGGGGGTATCCGGCCGGTGCCGGACCAGTGCCTGAAGGGCCTGCGCGATCTGTGCGATGAAACCGGCGCGCTGCTGATCCTTGACGAGGTGCAGTGCGGCATGGGCCGCACGGGCAAGCTGTTCGCGCATGAATGGGCGGGTGTCGCACCCGACATCATGATGATCGCCAAGGGCATCGGCGGCGGCTTTCCGCTGGGCGCGGTGCTGGCGACGGAAAAGGCGGCCGCGGGCATGACGGCGGGTACGCATGGGTCGACCTATGGCGGCAACCCGCTGGGATGCGCAGTGGGGGCACGGGTGCTTGAAATCGTCGCGGACCCAGGGTTCCTGGCCGAGGTGAACCGCAAGGCCGCACTGCTGCGCCAGAAGCTGGAAGGTCTTGTCGCCGCGCATCCGGACGTTTTTGATCATGTGCGCGGGCAGGGGCTGATGCTGGGGCTGAAATGCAGGGCCGCACCCGCCGATGTGGTCCAGGCCGGCTATGACCAGAGGCTGCTGACGGTGCCCGCGGCCGATAATGTCCTGCGGCTTTTGCCCGCGCTGAACATCACGGATGATGAGATCGTCGAAGCTGTCGCAAGGCTTGATCGCGCCGCGGCTGCCTTAAGGCCCTGATCCCTTTTCCTTCCAATCCCGAAAAGCCGGGCAGCATGTCCCGGCACCCGTCACGAAAGCCAGAGCGATGAGCCATTTCCTCGATATCCACACGACCCGGCCCGAAGATCTGCGCGCGATGATCGACACCGCCCGCGTGATGAAAGACGCCCGCAACGGTCGCCCGAAAGCGGCGCCCGATGATGAACAGCCGCTGGCGGGACACATGGTCGCGTTGATCTTCGAAAAGCCCTCGACCCGGACGCGCGTGTCCTTCGACGTGGGCGTGCGCCAGATGGGCGGGCAGACGATGGTGCTTTCGGGCAGGGAAATGCAGCTGGGCCACGGCGAGACGATCGCCGATACGGCCCGGGTGCTGTCGCGCTATGTCGACCTGATCATGATCCGTACCTTCGAGGAGCAGACCCTGCTGGAGATGGCGGAACACGCCACCGTGCCGGTGATCAACGGGCTGACCAACCGCACCCATCCCTGCCAGATCATGGCCGATATCGTGACCTATGAAGAACATCGCGGCCCCATCGCAGGGCGCAAGGTGGTCTGGTCGGGCGACGGCAACAACGTCTGCGCCAGCTTTCTGCATGCGGCGGGGCAGTTCGGCTTTGACTTCACCTTCACCGGGCCGCCGCCGCTGGACCCGGAGCGCGAATGGATCGACTTTGCCCGATCCAAAGGCGTGAAGGTCGAGGTCGAGCGCGACCCGTTCAAGGCGGTGCAGGGCGCGGATCTGGTGGTGACCGATACCTGGGTCAGCATGCATGACCCGGAATCGGCCAAGGAACGCCGCCACAACCAGCTGCGCGGGTATCAGGTCAATGAGTCCCTGATGGCCGAGGCAAAGCCTGATGCGCTGTTCATGCATTGTCTGCCCGCCCATCGCAACGATGAGGTGACCTCGGCGGTGATGGACGGCCCGCATTCGGTCGTCTTCGACGAGGCGGAAAACCGGCTGCACGCGCAAAAGGCGGTCATGCGCTGGTGTCTGGGCAAGTAAGGCAGGGGGGCGCTGCCCCCCTCGGCCTGTGGCCTCACCCCCCGGGATATTTATGCAAAGCCGAAGGGCAAACGAAAAACACCCGACTTGATCCGCAGAGGGGCGGGCAAGTCGGGTGCCTTCGGCTTTGACGGTCATCGGCGTCCCCGCCTGTACCGTGCACTGACCTTGCCCGATTCTGGTTAAGAAATTCCTGATGCTTTCGGCTTTGTCCAAATATCCCGGGGGTGAATTGGCGAAGCCAAGAGGGGGCAGCGCCCCCTGCGCTGCTCAGGCTCCGCGCGGTTTGGCACGCAGGGTGGGATCGGCCTCGCGCGGGTCTTCGGGCCAGGGATGGCGGGGATAGCGGCCGCGCATGTCCTTGCGGACATCCGCATAGGATGTCGCCCAGAACCCGGGCAGGTCCATCGTTACCTGCACCGGTTTGCCACCCGGCGACAGAAGCGTGATCCGCAGCGCCATGCGCCGTGGACCCACGGTCGGGTGTTCGGTCACGCCGAAGAGTTCCTGAAGGCGGACCTCGATGCCCGGCGCCGCGCCGTCATAGTCGATCGGCACGCGCCGGCCCAGGGGCGTTTCGAAATGGCTGGGGGCCAGGCGGTTGACCCGTTGCAACTGGTCCCAGTCAAGCGCGTCTTTCAACGCCTCGGTCAGGTCCAGCGCGCGCAGGTCGGCCTCGGTCCGTTTGCCTGCCAGATGCGGCAAGATCCAGTCTTCGGCGCGGGCCAGAAGGGCCTCGTCTGAGAAGTCGGGCAGGTCGGCGCCCTGGGCCCGCAGCAGTTCGACCCGCGCGCGAAAGCGTCGCGCGGCGGGGGTCAGCGGCAGGCCGATCTGGCGCAGCCCGTCCAGGGCGCCACGGGCCAGCGCCGCGGATGGGGCGTCGGGCCAGTGCCGGTCCTCCAGCACCAGTGCGCCGAAGCGTTCTTGCCGCCGGGCAATCACGCGGCCCTCGCGGCGGGACCATTCGCAGAGATCATGCCAGCCGATCGCATGGCCGAACAGGTGCCGCAGGCTGGCATCGGGCAGGGCGATGCCCTGGCGGATGCGGGCCTCGCGCGGGTCGCCGTCCAGATCGGTGGCGACGATCAGGCGGCTGGTGCCCAGCGGGTCGCCCTCGGCCGTGATCGCGCCCTTGCCGGCTGACAGGATGTAGCGCGGCGCATCGCCCTTGCGGCGCAGGCCGATGCGGTCGGGATAGGCCAGCGCGGCCATTTCCGGCAGGCTGAAGCTGCGCGCGGGCGGCTGAACCAGGCGCGACAGGCGCTTTGCCTCGGCGCGGATGCGGTCCACGGTGCCGCGATGGATGGGGTGGGGGTGATCCTGTTCAAACGCCCTTGGGTCGCGGATGGCGGCGATGCGCAGGGCCAGATCGGCGGGCGCGCCGCGCAGCGGATCACGTTCGGACAGCAGGGCGGCCAGCGTCGCGGACCCGGGGCCTGCGGTCACCAGCATGTGGCCCAGGCGCGGATGCAGCGGCAGGGCGGCCAGCGCCCGGCCATGCGCGGTGATGCGGCCGTGTTCCAGCGCGCCAAGGCTGTCCAGCAGCGCCCGCGCCTCGGCCAGGGCAGGTCCTGGCGGCGGGGTCAGGAAGGCCAGGTCAGACCCGTCCGACCCCCAGAGCGCCAGTTCCAGCGCAAGCCCTGCCAGATCGGCCACGGTGATTTCGGGGGGCGCAAAGGCGGGCAGCGCGCCTTCCTCGCCCCTGGTCCACATCCGGTAGCAGATGCCTTGTGCCACGCGCCCCGCGCGACCGCGGCGCTGTTCGGCCTCGGCCCGGCTGACGCGCTCGGTGACCAGCCGGGTCATGCCCGACCCGGGGTCAAAGCGCGCGCGCCGGGCGCGGCCGGCATCGACCACTACCCGGATATCCTGGATCGTCAGCGAGGTTTCCGCGATCGCGGTGGCCAGCACCACCTTGCGCCCCGATGCGGCGGGGGCAATGGCGGCGCGCTGGGCGGAAAAATCCATCGCGCCGAACAGCGGGCGGATCGCGGTGCCTTCGGGCAGGCGGCCCTTGAGCGCGGCCTCAACCCGGCGGATCTCGGCCTCGCCGGGCAGGAAGACCAGCACGCCGCCGTCGGTTTCCGCCACGGCCTGTTCAACAAGGCCGGCCACGGCGGTCTCAGGGCGCAGGCCCGGGGTGGTGGGGCGGCCCAGCCAGCGGATGTCCACCGGGAAGGCGCGACCTTCGGATCGCACCACCGGGGCATCATCCAGCAGCGCGGCGACGGGTTCGGCATCCAGCGTCGCCGACATCACCAGCAGCTGCAGATCGGGGCGCAGGGCGCCGCGCGCCTCCCACACCAGCGCCAGGCCCAGATCGGTGTTCAGGGATCGTTCGTGGAATTCGTCGAAGATCACCAGCCCCACGCCCGCAAGTTCCGGGTCGGACTGGATCATTCGGGTCAGGATGCCTTCGGTGACCACCTCGATCCGGGTGGATTTCGAAACTTTTGCCTCGCCGCGGATGCGATAGCCGACGGTTGCGCCCAAGGCTTCACCCAGGGTTTCGGCCATGCGTTCGGCGGCGGCGCGCGCGGCCAGGCGGCGGGGTTCCAGCATCACGATCCGGCCCGCGACCTGATCCAGCAGCGCCAGCGGAACGCGTGTCGTCTTGCCCGCGCCGGGCGGTGCCATCAGCACGGCGCGGCCAGCCCGGGTCAGGGCGTCCTTCAGCGCGGGCAGCGCGTCATCTATGGGCAGGCGGTCACTCACCCCGGCCTTATCGCCGTTTCAGCCGGCCTTTGCCATAGAGCGTGTCCATCGACACCTCCTGCACCCGCAGCCGTCCGTCGCCTGCGGGCACATAGGTCAGGCGAAAGGGGAAGCTGACCTTCTCGGCCATCTCTGATGCGGAAAACCCCGCGAGGCGGCGGTATTCGCCTGCGCAGGTGACGGTGCCATCGTCCGCGGGTTGCGGGGATGTCAGCGCGATCTGGCTGCGGCGGCGGCCGTCGAACATGAAGGCGCGAAAGGTGCAGGCCTGGGTCTCAGGCACGTCGCGCAGCACGGCGAACAGCGCGGTCAGCGGGTCGATGGTACCGCCCTGCGTGGCCGGGTCGATGTCGCCGGGGCGGGGGGCGCGGGGGGGATTGTAAACCTCGACCTGCGGCACGCCCGCCTTGTAGGCCATGACCGATTCCGATTGCCGCCTGGAGGTATCGGCCTTTTCGGTATAGCTGAACGGGGTGAACCGGCCCTGCGCATGGCTGCCCTGCACGGCGGCGTCATAGCGCACCTTGCGCACCGCCCCCAGGATGCCCGTGCTGCGCAATGTGCCGTTCACCGCATAGCTGGTGGCGTTGACCGTGCCCGAAAACTTCAGTTCGCCCGCCGGAAGACCGCGCAGCGACAGCGAAAAGGTGCCGCTGTCGGTCTGATTGGCCAGCACCGGCTGGCCCGTCACGGTCAGCAGCATTGCAACGGCCAGCCCATGACGTGCGGTGCGGGGGAAGGAAAGCATGGCAGACCTCGTGAATTCGGACCTTCGCTCTGGACATATACCGGCCAGAGCGGGCAAGAAACCCGTGCTGCCGTCACGATTGGTGACGGTTTCGTCATTTTTTTCGCGTGAAGGCCTGCCCATGACTGCCCATTCCCCCGCGACCGATCTTGCCCCGGCCATCCTGAACGGCGACCGCCGGGCGCTGGCGCGGGCGATCACGCTGGTGGAATCGGGGCGCGCCGATCACCGCGCGCAGGCCACAGCACTTTTGGAACGGCTGGCGGCTGCGGGGCGGCAGGCGCTGCGGATCGGCCTGTCGGGCACGCCGGGGGTGGGCAAATCCACCTTCATCGAAGCCTTCGGCATGATGCTGACGGCACAGGGGCTGAAGGTGGCGGTGCTGGCGGTGGACCCAAGCTCGGCCCGCTCGGGCGGGTCGATTCTGGGCGACAAGACCCGGATGGAACGTCTTTCGCGCGACCCGAACGCCTTTATCCGCCCCTCGCCCAGCCAGGCGCATCTGGGCGGCGTCGCCCGGCGTACCCGCGAAGCCGTCAGCCTGTGCGAGGCGGCGGGCTATGACGTGGTTCTGATCGAGACGGTGGGGGTAGGCCAGTCCGAAACGCTGGTGGCGGACATGTCGGATCTGTTCATCCTGCTGCTGGCGCCCGCCGGCGGGGATGAACTGCAAGGCGTGAAGCGTGGCATCATGGAAATGGCCGACCTGATTCTGGTCAACAAGGCCGATGGCGACCTGAAGCCCGCCGCGATGCGCACCGTGGCCGATTACGCGGGCGCGCTGCGGCTGTTGCGCAAGCGCCCGCAGGACCCCGCGGGTTTTCCCAGGGCGCTGCCGGTGTCCGCACTGGCCGAAGAGGGGCTGAAGGCCGCCTGGGACGACATGCAGGCCCTGGCCCGCTGGCGCCGCGATCACGGTCATTTCGACAGCCGCCGCGCCCAGCAGGCCCGCCACTGGTTCGAGGCCGAGGTGCGCGAGGGCCTTCTGGCGCGCCTGACCGCCGACCCCGCGATCCGCGCGCGGATGGAAACGCTGGGCGCGGATGTGGCCGGGGGGCGCACCGCGCCTGCGGCTGCGGCGGCCGAAATGCTTGCGGCGCTGCGGGGCTGAAGCGGGCGCGATTTCGGCGATGAATCGCTTGACGGCGCGCCGCTTTCCCCGTATCCCCCGCGAACGGAATTCCGGGCGCTGCCGTTGCGGCGCCCGTTGATGTTAGGAAAAGACGGGCAAATCGCCCTAAGGAAACGAAGGATTGATGCCATGTCGCGCGTCTGCGAACTGACCGGCAAGGGCCCGATGACGGGCAACAACGTGAGCCACGCGAACAACAAGACGCGTCGCCGCTTCCTGCCGAACCTCAACGAAGTTACCCTGATCTCGGACGTGCTGGGCCAGTCGTTCAAGCTGCGCATCTCGGCTGCCGGCCTGCGCTCGGTCGATCATCGCGGCGGTCTGGACGCGTTCCTGGCCAAGGCCAGGGACGAAGAACTGTCCGTCAATGCGCTGAAGATCAAGAAAGCCATCGCCAAGGCCCAGGCCGCCGCCTGATCGCGCGATTGCCGACCTTTTTGCAAGGCCCCGCCACTGGCGGGGCCTTTTGCTTGCGCCCACCCGTGGCCTTGTGCCGCGCGGCCTTCCATGGGCCGACGCAAAGCATTATGTGTGGATCATGACACGACGTCACGCCCGCAGCGCGGCCGCCCTTCTTTTCGCGGCGATCCTTGCGGCGACGAGCCTGACCATGGCCGTCGCGCGGGGGCAGGCGCGCGTTGCCGGTGAAATCGTGATCTGCACCGGCTATGGCATGACCACGATCAGCGTCGATGAACGCGGTCAGCCCACCGGGCCGGTGCATCTGTGCCCCGACATGGTGCTTGGGATGATGGCTGCGGTGGGGGGGCCAGCCTCTGTTCCGCTGCGCCCCGAAGGCCAGGCCGCCGCGCTGGTCACGCCCGAACCCGCCGCGCCCGACTCGCGCGCGGTGATGCGCGCCCGGGCCCGTGACCCGCCGCGGGCCTGATCCGCCCCCTTCGTTCCAATCAACCAAAAGATCATCCAAGGAGACGGGAATGTCCCTCCTCAAGTCGCTTCTGGCCGCCACGACGGTCGCCTTTGCCCTGCCTGCCTTTGCCGAAGGTATCGCCGTTCATGACCCCTATGCCCGGGTCTCGACCGCCATGTCGAAATCCGGCGCGGCGTTCATGCAGATTGAAAATACCGGCGCGGCCGATGACCGGCTGATCGCGGCCGCCTCTGACATTGCGGACCGGGTCGAGCTGCACACCCACAAAGCCGATGACAAGGGCGTCATGCAGATGCTTCACGTTCCCGAAGGTTTCGTCATTCCCGCCGGCGCCAGCCACGCCCTGCAACGCGGCGGCGATCATGTCATGTTTCTGGGCCTGCGCCAGGGCCTGAACCACGGCGATGTCGTCACCGTCACGCTGACCTTCGAACAGGCCGGCGAAGTCGTCGTGGACATCCCCGTTGACCTGCAGCGCGACGGGGCGCCGATGGGCCAGCAGATGCAGCACATGCATGGCGCGCCCGCGAACATGCCGCCCAAGCACATGCACGCCCCCTCGAACTGAGCCCTGCCAAACCAATCCTGCGGGCCGCCGGAAGGGGTGGCCCCAGCCCGCCCCCCAAGCCTGCCCCTTCGGCTTTGCCCAAATATCCCGGGGGGCGCCTTTCGGCCCCGTCCAGGGGCCGGGAAGGCGGGGGGCAGCGCCCCCCGTCGCCGCGATCAGGCCCGCAGCAAGCTGTCCACCCAGTCCGGCACGATCCGGCTTGCCGGACCCAGCCGCGCGTCGTCGAAATCCCGCGTGCCCAGCGATGGCTCCAGGTTCAGCTCCAGCGTGCGCGCCCCGGCGCGCGCGGCATCCTGTACGAAGGCCGCTGCCGGGTAGACGTTGCCCGATGTGCCGATCGAGACGAACAGATCCGCCTGCCGCAGCGCCTGCCAGATCCGGTCCATCTGATAGGGCATTTCGCCGAACCAGACGATATCGGGCCGCGTCGCGGGCCGCGCGCAGGCGGGGCAGGGGTCTTGCGGGGCCATGACCGCGGGGGCCGCCCAGCGGTGCCCGCAGGCCGCGCAAAGCGCGCCCGCCAGCGCACCGTGCATGTGGATCACATGCGCCGAGCCTGCACGTTCATGCAGGTCATCGACATTCTGCGTCACGATCAGCACCTCGTGCCGGCCCGCCGCTTCCAGCCGCGCCAGCGCCGCATGCGCCGCATTGGGCCGGGCCGCGACCGCCGCCGCGCGGCGCATGTTGTAGAAGTCATGTACCAGGGCCGGGTCGCGCGCAAAGGCCTCGGGGGTGGCGACATCTTCGATCCGGTAGCCTTCCCACAGCCCGCCCGCATCGCGGAAGGTGCGCAGCCCGCTTTCGGCCGAAATGCCCGCCCCGGTCAGAATGACGATCTTTTCCATCCCCGCCCCCTGCGTTACCCTGTTGTCATGCGTATCCTGTTTCTCTGCCTTGGCAATATCTGTCGTTCCCCCGCCGCCGAGGGGGTGTTTCGCCATCTGGCCGCCTGCGCGGGCCTGACTGTCGATGCCGACAGCGCCGGCACCGGCGGCTGGCATGTCGGCGAGCCGCCCTATGGCCCGATGCAGGCCGCGGCCCGGGCGCGGGGCTATGACCTGTCCAGCTTGCGCGCCCGGCAATTGCAGGCGCGCGATTTCCACGACTTCGACCTGATTCTGGCGATGGATGGGCAGAACCTGCGCGATGCGGCGCGGATCGCGCCCGCGCAGGCGCGCGCGGCGCTGCGGCTGTTTCTGGAGGATACGGTCACCGGCGCGCACACTGGCCTGGCCGATGTGCCGGACCCTTATTTCACCCGTGATTTCGACGGCTGCCTCGACCTGATCGAGTCCCGTGCCGCAGGGCTTGTCGCGGCACTTCAGCGCGCGCAATAAGCCTCGGCCGTGGCGGCGAAATTCTTGTAGCGCAGCCAGAACGCCTCATCGCTGCGGCGGCTGGACTGACGCACCTCTTGCGCCTTGTGGGGGTCCTTGAAGAAGGCGGCGGCCTTGCGCTGGTCGCCCCGGCTCAGCGTGCTGTTTGCGACTTGCTGGATGCAGCCGCACAGCGCCCGGTCGGCGGCGCGACCGGCCTTCATACAGGCGCTGTCGATGGGGCCGGCCAGCGCGGGCGCCGCGCCCAGTGCTACGAAAGCCGCCACAAGCAGGGATTTCTTCATTGCTCTGCCTCTTGTTCGGCGCGGAATCGGTGTCCGCGCGTTCTTATTTGCGCGTCATGATAGGCCGGCAGGCAAGAAAATTCAACGAAATGCGCGGGAATTCGCTGCTCTGCGCGGCTTGGCCGCAGGGCCCCAAGGGGTTGGGTGCGCGCCGGTGGCCCCCCCCAGAGATGGCTTAGCCGATCACCTCGGCCTCATACCCGGCGGCCTTCAGCGCGGCCAGGACCGTGGCTTCGGGCAGGCCCTCGACCTCAACCTCACGATTCTCCATGTCGAAATCGGCCTTGGCACCCACGGCGGCCAGGGCCGATTCGATGGCGGCCTTGCAATGGCCGCAGCTCATCTGGGGAACGGAAAGGATCATGGCGTTTCTCCTGTGCGGGCCGGTGTGGATCATTCGCCCGAAACACCCCGCGCGTCAATGGCGTGCGCCGCTGCAATCCCCCTTCCCGGCCCCTGTTTTCCAAGCTATATGCGCGGCCATGACCCAGCTTGATCACATCCGCAACTTCTCGATCGTGGCCCATATCGACCACGGCAAATCCACCCTCGCCGACCGGCTCATCCAGATGACCGGAACGGTGGCCGAACGCGACATGAAGGCGCAGCTGCTGGACAGCATGGATATCGAGCGGGAACGCGGGATCACCATCAAGGCCAACACGGTGCGGATCGAATATCCGGCCAGGGATGGCCAGACCTACATCCTGAACCTGATCGACACCCCCGGCCATGTCGATTTCGCCTATGAGGTCAGCCGGTCCATGCGCGCGGTCGAAGGCAGCCTGCTGGTGGTCGATGCGTCGCAGGGGGTCGAGGCGCAGACGCTGGCAAATGTCTATCAGGCGATCGACGCGGGCCATGAAATCGTGCCGGTGCTGAACAAGATTGACCTGCCGGCGGCGGAACCGGACCGGGTCAAGGAACAGATCGAGGATGTGATCGGCATCGACGCCAGCGATGCGATCCCGATTTCGGCGAAGTCGGGCCTGGGCATTCCCGACGTGCTGGAGGCGATCGTCACGCGCCTGCCCGCGCCCAGGGGCGACCGCAACGCACCGCTCAAGGCGATGCTGGTCGACAGCTGGTATGACCCCTATCTGGGCGTTGTTGTCATGATCCGCGTGATGGACGGTGTGATCCGCAAGGGCGACCGCATCAAGATGATGCAGACCGGCGCCGTTTACGGCATCGACAAGCTGGCGGTGCTGAAGCCGCAGATGGTCGATATCGCGGAATTGGGGCCGGGCGAGATTGGCGTTCTGACCGCATCGATCAAGCAGGTGCGCGATACCCGCGTGGGCGACACGATCACCCATGAAAAGAAGGGCTGCGAAGTGCCGCTGCCGGGCTTCAAGCCCGCCCAGCCGGTGGTGTTCTGCGGCCTGTTCCCGGTGGACGCCAATGATTTCGAGGCGCTGCGCGACGCGATCGAGAAACTGGCGCTGAACGACGCATCCTTCAGCTATGAAATGGAAACCTCGGCCGCGCTTGGCTTTGGTTTTCGCTGCGGCTTCCTGGGCCTTCTGCACCTGGAGGTCGTGCGCGACCGTCTGGAACGCGAATACGATCTGGATCTGATCACCACCGCGCCCAGCGTGGTGTTCAAGCTGCACATGAAGGATGGCGAGGTGCGCGACCTGCACAACCCCGCCGACATGCCCGACCTGACCTATGTCGACCATATCGAGGAACCGCGCATCAAGGCCACGATCATGGTGCCCGACGAATACCTGGGCGACGTGCTGAAGCTGTGCCAGGACCGCCGCGGCATCCAGCTGGACCTGACCTATGCCGGCAGCCGCGCGATGGTGGTCTATGACCTGCCGCTGGCCGAGGTGGTGTTCGATTTCTACGACCGGCTGAAATCGGTCACCAAGGGCTATGCCAGCTTCGACTATCAGATCTCGGAATATCGTGAGGATTTTCTGGTCAAGATGTCGATCCTTGTGAACGACGAACCGGTGGACGCGCTGTCGATCATGGTGCACCGCGACCGCGCCGAATCGCGCGGCCGCGCGATGGTGGAAAAGCTCAAGGAACTGATCCCGCGCCACATGTTCAAGATCCCGATCCAGGCCGCGATCGGTGGCCGCGTGATCGCGCGCGAAACGCTAAGCGCGATGCGCAAGGACGTGACCGCGAAATGCTATGGCGGCGATGCGACGCGCAAGAAGAAACTGCTGGAAAAGCAAAAGGCCGGCAAAAAGAAGATGCGTCAGTTCGGCAAGGTGGAAATCCCGCAATCCGCCTTCATCTCGGCGCTGAAGATGGATGACTGATAAAAAAACCCGGCCCAAGGATTGGGCCGGGTTTTTCGTTCTGCCGCGGCACAGGTCCGGTTCAGGCGACCTTCTCCAGGCTTGCGCCGGGCGTCACGCCAAGGGCGTGGCACACGTCGCGCGTCAGGCCGGGGCGGTTCAGCGTATAGAAATGCAGATCCTCGACCCCGCCGCGGATCAGCTCGTCGCACAGTTCGGTGCACAGCGCGGTCGCCAGCAGCTGTTCGCGCCCGTCGCGCACGGCGGCCACAAAGGCCTCTTCCACCCAGGCCGGCACACTGGTGCCGCAGCGCGCGGCAAATCGCTTTGCGCCTGCCCAGGACTGGATCGGCAGGATGCCGGGGATGATCTTCGCGGTGATCCCCTCTTTTTCGCAGGCATCGCGGAACCGAAAGAAGGTATCGGCCTCAAAGAAGAACTGGGTGATCGCACTGGTCGCGCCCGCATCCACCTTGCGCTTCAGCCAGCGCACATCCGCCAGCGGATCGGCGGCTTCGGGGTGGGGCTCGGGATAGGCGCCGCAGCGGATGGTAAAGCGGCCGTCCTGGGCCAGCGCCTCGATCAGCGCGACGGATGAGGCAAAACCCTGCGGATGGGGCGTGAACCTGTCGCTGCCCTTCGGCGGATCGCCCCGCAGCGCCACGATCTCGGTCACGCCCGCCGCGGCATAGGCATCGACGATTTCCATCGTCTCGGCCCGGGTTGCATCGACGCAGGTCAGATGCGCCGCCACGTTCAGGCCATAGTTCTTGTGGATCGTTTCCACCGCCTCATGGGTCAGCTTGCGCGTGGTGCCGCCCGCGCCATAGGTGACCGACACGAAGGACGGCTTCAGCGGCGCCAGAACCTGTGCGGTTTCCCACAGCCGGAACGATGCCTCCAGCGATTGCGGCGGGAAGAATTCAAAGCTGACGCGGGGCGAGGTCATGGTGGGTATCCTTTCGTTGGCCCCCTTGTGCCAGATATACCGATGTGAGACAAACTCATAATCCTCAAGAACGTTATGAGGTTTCGTTCAAGATGCACCTGGAACTTCGCCATCTGCGCACGATCAAGGCCATCCATGATGCGGGCGGTCTGGCCCGGGCCGCCGACATCCTGCACATCACCCAATCGGCGCTGTCGCATCAGGTCAAGGGGTTGGAAGACCAGGCCGGGGTGGAACTGTTCGTGCGCCGGTCCAAGCCGCTGAAACTGTCGGCGGCGGGGGTGCGGCTCTTGCGGCTGGCCGAACGCATCCTGCCCGAGATCAAGGCCGCCGAGGATGAATTCGCCGCCCTGCGCCAGGGCCGCGCGGGCCGGCTGCACATCGCCATCGAATGTCATGCCTGCTTTGACTGGCTGTTCCCGGTGCTGGAACAGTTCCGCCGCGCCTGGCCCGATATCGACGTCGACATCCGCGCGGGCCTGGCCTTCAACGCGCTGCCCGCCTTGATGCGCGAAGAGGTCGACCTGGTGATCTCCTCGGACCCCGAGGCGCTTGAGGGCATCGTCTTCAACCCGCTGTTCGACTATTCGCCAACCCTGGTCGCCGCCGCCAGCAACCCGCTGGCCGCAAAACCCTTCGTCGTGGCCGAGGATTTCCGCGACCAGACCCTGATCACCTATCCGGTCGACCGTGGCCGGATCGACATCTTCACCGAACTGCTGACGCCGGCCCGGGTGGAACCGCGCGCGCAGCGCCAGGTCGAACTGACCGCCGTGATCCTGATGCTGGTGGCGTCGGGGCGCGGCGTCGCCGTGCTGCCCGACTGGGTCCTGCGCGAGGTGAAATACCAGCCCGATTACATCACCCGCCCCGTCACCGAAAAGGGCCTGACCAAACGGCTTTATGCCGCCACCCGCGCCGAGGATGCCACCCAGCCCTTCATGGCCCATTTCCTGCGCCTGGCGCGGACCGAGCCGGTCAAGCTGCAGCGCGTCTGATCCTTCGGCTTTGCGAAAATATCCTCGGGGGGTGCGGGGGGCAGACAGCCCCCCGTTGCAACGCCAGCCGATCCGCGCAAAGCCCTTGGAATCCCGTCCCTGCCCGTGTATGGCACGCGCTTGATGTGAAGGAGCCCCCGATGCAAGGCAGCGCGAACCTCAACCTGATGATCAAGGCCGCCCGCAAGGCCGGCCGTTCCCTCGTGAAAGACTTCCGCGAGGTGGAAAACCTTCAGGTCTCGGCCAAGGGGCCGGGGGATTTCGTCACCCGCGCCGACCGCGAGGCGGAACGCATCATCAAGGAAGAACTCCGCGGTGCCCGCCCCTCGTACGGCTGGCTGGGCGAAGAAACCGGCGAAGAGCCCGGTGAAGATCCGACCCGGCGCTGGATCGTCGATCCGCTGGATGGCACCACGAACTTTCTGCACGGCCTGCCGCATTGGGCCGTGTCCATCGCGCTGGAACACAAGGGCGAGGTTGTCGCGGGTGTCATCTTCGACGCGGCGAAGGATGAACTTTACTATGCGGAAAAGGGTCTTGGCGCCTTCATGAACGAAACGCGCCTGCGCGTGTCGGGGCGGCGCAACATGATCGAGGCGATCTTTGCCACCGGTGTTCCCTTTGGGGGCAAGTCGACGCTGCCGGCCACGCTGCAGGATTTCGCCCGCCTGATGCCGGTCTGCGCCGGGGTGCGCCGCTTTGGCGCCGCCTCGCTGGATCTGGCCTATGTCGCCGCGGGCCGGTTCGATGGCTATTGGGAACGCGGGATCAGCGCCTGGGACATGGCGGCGGGGATGCTTCTGGTGAAGGAAGCCGGCGGCTTTACCGGCCCCGTGCGCGAAGGGCGCGACATTTTCGAATCGGGTGCGATCATCGCCACCAATGCCGCCCTGTTTGACCCGCTGTGCAGGATTCTGCGCGCATCGGTCTGACCCGCGCGCCGGTCTGACCCGCGCGCAAGGTTTGTGATCGCGGGCGGGGGGCGCCGCCCCCCGGGCCTCACCGGCCCCGTGCCGGGGCCGATGAGACCACCCCCCGGAGTATTTCGGCCAAGAAGAAGGGGCGCGATCAGCGTCGTCTGCGTACCACGGGTATGCTTGAGCGGCTGTATCGCGCTTCGGGGTGCGGCGGGTGGCCGTGGGTGCGGTTCCAGTAGGCCGGGCCGCCGCGTTTGAGCCAATGCGGGATCATCAGCGCCACACCGGCCGCAAAGCCGCCTGCATGGGCCCAATAGGCGACCCCGCCGCCGTCGCCCGCGGTGGTGCCGTTCAGAACCTGCAGCCCGAACCAGACCCCCAGCACGATCCAGGCGGGGATCGGGATGATCTTCACCAGGATCACGATGATGAACAGCACGTCGATCCGCGCCTTGGGGAACATCAGAAGATAGCCGCCCATCACGCCCGCGATCGCGCCCGAGGCGCCGACCATCGGGATGGTGCTGTAGGGATCGGCCAGGATCTGTGCCGCGGCTGCCGCAAGCCCGCCAGCCAGGTAGAAGAGGGCAAAGCCGAAATGGCCCAGCTGTTCTTCCATGTTGTCACCAAAGACCCACAGGAACAGCATGTTGCCTGCGATATGCATCAGCCCGGCATGCAGGAACATATGGGTGATGAGTCCGTGCAGCCAGAACCCCTCTATCACCGCGGCGGGGTAGAGCGCGCCCATTTCCCACAGACCGAACATCGCGCCCAGCCAGGGTGAGGTCAGCAGGAACATCCCCAGGTTGATCGCGATCAGCGCCCGGGTCATCCAGGGTGTCGTGGTGGCCGGGTTGTGGTCGCGGATCGGAAACATGGCGCGAGCCTTCCCGATCCGCGTGGCCCGGTCAAGCGGTTCCGGCGCTGGCCAGCAGGGCCGCGTTGCCGCCTGAGGCGGTGGTGTCGATGCAGATGTGGCGTTCATGCGCGACATGGGCCGCATCGGGCATGGCGCCGATCAGTGGCAGGATCGGGCCGGGGCGTCCGGCCAGGGCCTGCGCCAGCGCCGTGCCGGTTGCGGTATCGCCCCACCAGATCGCCGCGGAAAAGGCCCGGAGCGTGGTCAGCGCGTCCGGCGGCAGGGGGGCGGCGACCTCGACCGCGCGCCCGCCAAGCCGTTGCACGGCCTGTGCCTGGGCCCGTGCCGCCGCCGGTCCGGGGCCCAGGCACAGGATCGGGCCGCGGGCATGACGCGTCAGGCGGTTCGATTCCCCCGTGGGTCCGGGCAGCGCCGTGGCGGGCAGCGTGGGGGCAGGGGGGGCGGTATCCAGCGCGGCCTGAACCTGTGCCGCGCTGATGGTGGGTGCAGCGGATGCCGCTGGCGCGACGGGGGCGGCGGGTTGCGGGGCGCAGAACCGCGCCAGATAGTCCGGCCCGCCCGCCTTGGGCCCGGTGCCCGAAAGCCCCTCGCCGCCAAAGGGCTGGCTGCCGACCACAGCGCCGATCTGGTTGCGGTTGACGTAGATGTTGCCCACGGCCAGTGCCTCGGTCACCTCTTGCACGCGGTTGTCGATGCGGGTGTGCAGCCCGAAGGTCAGGCCATAGCCGGTGGCGTTGATATCGGCGATGACGCGGGGCAGGTCTTCGGCTTCGAAGGTGGCGACATGCAGCACGGGGCCAAAGATTTCACGCCCAAGGTCGGCAATGCCGGTTACGCGGATCACGGTGGGGCCGATGAAATGCCCCTGCGGCGGGGCGGGCAGGTCAAGGATCACGCGGCCGTCACGGCGGGCGGCGTCGATATGGGTGCGGATGTCACGGGCGGCCTCGTCATCGATCACCGGGCCGATGTCGGTGGCCAGATGCCAGGGGTCGCCCAGCCGCAGTTCCCGCATCGCGCCGCAGAGCATCTCGGTCAGATGCGGGGCGATGTCGTTTTGCACATAGAGACAGCGCAACGCCGAACAGCGTTGCCCCGCCGACTGGAAGGCCGAAGCCAGGATGTCGCGCACCGCCTGTTCGGGCAGGGCGGTGGAATCGACGATCATCGCGTTCAGCCCGCCGGTTTCCGCGATCAGCGGCGCATCGGGCGCCAGGTGCCGGGCCATGGCACGGCGGATTGCCTGGGCCGTCCCGGTCGAGCCGGTGAAGGCCACGCCTGCCACGCGCGGGTCCGAGGTCAGCGCCGCGCCGACCGTAGGTCCGTCACCGGGCAGCAGCTGCAGCGCATGGGGCGGAACGCCCGCCTGATGCAGAAGCCGCACCGCCTGCGCGGCGATCAGCGGCGTCTGTTCGGCGGGCTTGGCCAGCACGCCGTTTCCGGCCGCCAGCGCCGCCGCGATCTGGCCGGTGAAGATGGCCAGAGGAAAGTTCCAGGGGCTGATGCAGGTGAACACCCCGCGCGCGGGGGCGGTCAGGCCGCCGGCCTGCGCCGCATAATAACGCAGGAAATCCACCGCCTCGCGCAATTCGCCCACGGCATCGGCCAGTGTCTTGCCCGCCTCGCGTGCAAGGGTGGCAAAGATCGGGCCGAAGTCAGCCTCATACAGATCGGCGGCACGGTTCAGGATCTGCGCGCGTTCGGTCGCCGGGGCTTGCCAGATGCGGGCGGCGGCCAGCGCGGCCTGCACATCGGCCGCGCTGGCGGGGTGGACATGGCCCACCGTTTCGCCCGTCGCGGGGTTTTGCACCGGCTGGGCGGGCAAGGGCTGTGCCGGGGCGGCAAGCAGCGGCGCCGCGTCGGGCAGCAGGCCCGTGGCGGCGGGCGCACGCGCCGCCTCAATGGCCGCAAGCGTGCCGGCGTCGGTCAGATCGAAGCCCCGGCTGTTGCGCCGGTCCGGGGCAAACAGATCGGCGGGCCGGGTCAGTCGGGGGTTGACCGGATCGGCCATTGATTCCAGCGTGGTCAGGGGGCAGGCGGCGACCACCTCGGGGGGCACGTCCTCATCCACGATCTGGTTGACAAAGCTGGAATTCGCGCCGTTTTCCAGCAGCCGGCGCACCAGATAGGCCAGCAGGTCGCGATGCGCGCCGACGGGGGCATAGATCCGGCAGCGGGTGCCGCGATCCTTCAGCACGATGTCGTGCAGCCGTTCGCCCATGCCATGCAGGCGCTGGAATTCGAACGGCGCATCGCCCGCCATGTCCAGCACCGCGGCAACGGTATGGGCGTTGTGCGTGGCGAATTGCGGATAGATCCGGTCGGTCATCCCCAGCAGCTTGCGGGCATTGGCGATATAGCTGACATCGGTCGTGATCTTGCGGGTAAAGACCGGGAAATCGGCCAGCCCCAGCACCTGGGCACGCTTGATCTCGGCGTCCCAATAGGCGCCTTTCACCAGCCGCACCATGATCTTGCGGTCCAGCTGGCCCGCCAGCGCGTAAAGCCAGTCGATCACCGCGCCCGCGCGCCGGCCATAGGCCTGCACCACCACGCCAAAACCGTCCCATCCCGCCAGCCGCGGATCGGCCAGTACCGCCGCGATCACCTTGAGCGACAGGGTCAGGCGGTCGGCCTCTTCGGCGTCGATGTTGAACCCCATGCCCGCCGCCGCTGCCTGCCGGGCCAGCCGCGTGACCACGGGGACCAGTTCGGCCATCACGCGGGCCTCTTGCGCGACCTCATAGCGCGGATGCAGCGCCGAGAGCTTGACCGAGATACCCGGATTGGCGCGCACATCCCCACCCCGGCAGGCCCCGGCAATTGCGGCGATTGCGGCAGCATAGCTGGCCTCATAGCGTGTGGCGTCGGCGGCGGTGCGCGCAGCCTCACCCAGCATGTCATAGCTATAGCTGTAACCCGCCGCTTCCTGCGTCTGGGCGCGCTTCATCGCGGATTGTATGGTCTCGCCCAGCACGAACTGGCGCCCCATTTCCTTCATCGCGCGCGATACGGCGGTGCGGATCACCGGCTCGCCCAGCCGGCGCATGGCCGCGCGCAGATGGCCCACCACGCCGGGTTCGCGATCCTCCAGCACCTTGCCGGTCAGCATCAGGGCCCAGGTCGAGGCATTCACCAGGCTGGAGGCCGACTTGCCCAGATGGCGGCCCCAGTCCGAAGGCGCGATCTTGTCCTCGATCAGCGCGTCCATGGTTTCGGCATCGGGCACACGCAACAACGCCTCGGCCAGACACATCAGGGCAATTCCCTCTTCGGTCGAAAGGCCGTATTCTGCCAGGAACACCTCCATCAGGCCGGGCCGCACATCGGCGCGGATGCGGCGCACCAGATCTGCCCCGGTGGCGGCGATGCGGGCGCGGGCGGGGCCGTCCAGGGCGGCCTGTTCGATCAGCCGCGCCAGCAGGGGCGCTTCGGGCTGCAGGGTTCCGGTTTCGATGGTCTGTGTGATCATGTGCATTGCGCGCTCCTGCGGTTTGGGCCATCATATCGGGGATTTTGCAGGCGGTTTTCCCGTTCTTTGCCCTGTGGCGGGTGAAACGACTGAAATTCCGGGGGTGGGAATGCCAAACGACTTTCCGCAGGTGGACCGCTACGATCAGGCGATTCTGGCCCTTCTGTCGGCCGACGGGCGCATGTCCGCAACCGAGATTGCGCGCCGCGTGGGGCTGACCAAATCGCCCGTGCAGGCGCGGATCAAGCAGCTTGAGGAAAGCGGCGTGATCGCCGGATACCGCGCGATCCTGTCGCCGATTCGTCTGGGTCTGGCGCATGTGGCCTTCGTCGAGGTGCGTCTGTCCGACACCCGCGAAGCCGCGCTGCAGGCTTTCAACCGCGCCGTCCGCACCATCCCCGAGATCGAGGAATGCCACATGATCGCGGGCGGCTTCGACTATCTGCTGAAGGTCCGCACGGGCGATATCGGGGATTATCGCCGGGTCATGGCGGAAAGCATCTCATCCCTGCCGCATGTGGCGGCGACCTCGACCTATGTCGCGATGGAGGCGGTGAAGGACGCAGGCCCCGTCATGGCCCCCTGACCGCGCCCGCGACACCGCCGCCCGGGGCAAAGGCTTGCACAGCTTCAAGGCTCTGGACGCTTTCAAGAAAACCGAAAAACCCTAACCGTCAGGAGCGTGCGATGGATGAAACCGACCAACGGCTGATCGCGGCGCTGCGGCGCGACGGGCGGGCGGCGGTGTCCGATCTGGCCGTACAGCTGGACCTGTCGCGCGCCACGGTGCGCACCCGGATTGAGCGGTTGGTGGCGCGGGGGGAAATCGCGGGGTTCACGGTGATGACCCGCGCCGATGTCACCGCCGCCCCGGTCCGCGGGCTGATGATGATCGGCATCGAAGGCCGCGGCACCGACCGGATCGTCGCGCGCCTGCTGGGGCTGCCGGCGGTGCAGGCGGTGCATGCGACCAATGGGAAATGGGATCTGATCGTCGAGATCGGCACCCGCACACTGGCCGAACTGGACGACATCCTGGCGCAGATCCGGCGGCTTGAAGGGGTTACGACATCGGAAACGAATCTGCTTCTGGCCACCCGCCGGCCCTCGGCCCGGCTCTGATCCGCTTCCCACAGGCTGCCCCCGGACCCGCGTCCTTCGGCTTTGCGAAAATATCCCGGGGGGCGTCGCCGTCAGGCGACGGGGGGCAGCGCCCCCATTTCCTGTTCCCCCCGTTTCCTGTTCCCAGTGACGTGATCCCCGCGACATGGCGGCGCATCCTCCTTGGCCCCGGGCGCAGTTGGCCCTATGATCCCCCGGCGAACAGGAGGATGCGATGCTGACCGAACTTGGACATTTTGCCCTGATCCTCGCCTTCGGCGTGGCGATTATTCAGTCGGTGGTGCCGCTGATCGGGGCCTGGCGGGGCTGGTCGGGCTGGATGGCGGTGGGGGAGCCCGCGGCGTCTGCGCAATTCCTGCTGATCGGCTTTTCCTTCGCGGCGCTGACCTGGGCCTTTGTCACTTCGGATTTCTCGCTGGAACTGGTCTGGGCCAATTCGCATACCGACAAGCCGATGCTTTACAAGATTTCGGGCGTCTGGGGGAACCACGAAGGGTCGATGCTGCTGTGGGTGCTGATCGTGGCGCTGTTCGGGGCGGCGGCCTCGTGGTTCGGCACGGCCCTGCCGCCCAGGCTGCGCGCGCGGGTGCTGTCGGTTCAGGCGATGATCGGGGTGGCGTTTCTGGCCTTCATCCTGTTCACCTCGAACCCGTTCCTGCGGCTGGCGGAACCGCCTTTCAACGGGCGCGACCTGAACCCGCTGCTGCAAGACCCGGGCCTGGCCTTCCATCCGCCGTTTCTTTACCTGGGCTATGTGGGCCTTTCGATGGCCTTCAGCTTTGCCGTCGCCGCCCTGATCGAGGGCCGCGTGGATGCCGCCTGGGCGCGCTGGGTGCGGCCCTGGACGCTGGCGGCCTGGGTGTTCCTGACCATCGGCATCGCGCTGGGGTCGTGGTGGGCCTATTACGAACTGGGCTGGGGCGGCTTCTGGTTCTGGGACCCGGTGGAAAACGCCAGCTTCATGCCCTGGCTGCTGGCCGCCGCATTGCTGCATTCCGCCATCGTCGTGGAAAAGCGCGAGGCCCTGAAAAGCTGGACGATTCTTCTGGCGATCATGGCCTTCGGTTTCTCGCTGATCGGCACGTTCATCGTGCGTTCGGGCGTCATCACCTCGGTCCACAGTTTCGCCAATGACCCGGAACGCGGGATCTTCATCCTGATGATCCTGGCCGGTTTCGTGGGTGGGGCGCTGACGCTGTACGCCGCGCGTGCGGGCGCGATGCAGGCGCGCGGCATCTTTGGCATGGTCAGCCGCGAAAGCGCGCTGGTGCTGAACAACATCCTGCTGGCGGTCTCGGCGCTGGTGGTGTTCGTGGGCACGGTCTGGCCGCTGGTGGCCGAGATGTTCTGGGACCGCAAGCTTTCGGTGGGGGCGCCCTTCTTCAACCAGGCCTTTACCCCCTTCATGCTGATCCTGGCACTGGTGCTGCCGGTGGGCGCGATGATGCCCTGGAAGCGTGCCAGGCTGGCCCGCACGATCCGCCCGCTGATCCCGGCGGCGGTGCTGGCGCTGGCGGTGGGTCTTCTGGCCTGGTCGGTGGGCACCGGGCGGTCGGGGATCGCGCTGGTCGGCGCGGGACTGGGCAGCTGGCTGGTGTTCGGCGCGCTGACCGAATTGTGGGTCCGCGCCGGACGTACGCCCGCGCGCATCCTGCGCCTGCCGCGCGCGGATTGGGGCAAGGCCACCGCGCATGGCGGCCTTGGCGTCACCTTCATCGGCATCGCCCTGCTGACCGCCTGGCAGGCCGAGGATATCCGCGTGGCCCGGATCGGCCAGCCCTTCACCGTTGCGGGCTATGAAATCACGCTGGACAAGGTCGAAGAGATGCCGGGCCCGAACTATACCTCGACCATGGCGACGATGACCGTGCGCGAGGGTGGCCGGGTCACCGCCGTGCTGCACCCCGAAAAGCGCGTCTATCCGGTACAGGCCATGCCCACGACCGAGGCCGCGATCGATTATCGCTTTACCCGTGATGTCTATCTGGTGATCGGCGATGCGCAGGCGGATGGCGGCTGGGCGGTGCGCACCTATATCAAGCCTTTCGCCAACTGGATCTGGGCGGGTTCGATCCTGATGGCGCTGGGCGGTGTCCTGAGCCTGACCGACCGGCGCTTCCGCGTGGCCGCGGGCGCGCGCAAGGCCGCCTCCGTCACCGCAACCCCGGCGGAGTGAGCCGATGCTGAAACGTCTGACCCTGTGCCTGGCCCTGCTGGCCACCCCGCTGGCCGCCGTGCAACCCGATGAGGTCTTGCCCGATCCCGCGCTTGAAGCGCGGGCCCGTGAAATCAGCAAGGTTCTGCGCTGCCCGGTCTGTCAGGGCGAAAACATCGACGAATCGAACGCCGAGGTGTCGCGCGACCTGCGCGTGGCGGTGCGCGAACGGCTGCTGGCGGGCGATACCGACAGCCAGGTGCTGGATTACATCGTCACCCGCTATGGTGAATATGTGCTGTTCGAACCCGACCGCCGCGGTGCCAATCTGGTGCTGTGGCTGGTGGGCCCCGCTGCCCTTGCGCTGGCGCTGGGCGGTGCCTTTGTCTTTTTGCGCAACCGCCGGCGGGACGAAGCCGCAGGCCCCGCCCTGTCCGAGGCGGAACGCGCCCGGCTGGAAGAATTGCTGAAGGAATGACGCCACGTCGCGGCGCGCCCGCGAACCTGGCCCTTTCGCCGCCGCGCCCAGGCGTTAATCTGCCCCGTACAATGGCAGAGGAGCGGCGCGATGCCCTATACCACGATCCGATATGACCTGTCCGAGGGGCTGGCGGTGCTGACGCTGGCCCGCCCCGAGGTGATGAATGCGCTCAACACCCGGATGCGGGCGGAACTGACCGCGGCGCTGCACCGCGCGGCCGCCGAGGCGCGGGCGATTGTCCTGACGGGCGAGGGCCGGGCGTTCTGTTCAGGGCAGGATCTGGGCGACGGCGCCGATGCCGCGGGGCTGGATCTGGAACGCGTCCTGCGGGATGAATATGAACCCATGCTGCGCGCGATCTATGATTGCCCGGTTCCGGTGATCGCGGCGGTCAATGGCGCGGCGGCCGGGGCGGGGGCGAATCTGGCGCTTGCGGCGGATGTGGTGATCGCGGCCGAAAGCGCGGCCTTTCTGCAGGCTTTCACCCGGATCGGGTTGATGCCGGATGCGGGTGGTACCTATTGGCTGCCGCGCCAGATCGGCTTTGCCCGTGCGATGGGGGCGGCGCTGTTCGCCGACAGAATCAGCGCGCGGCAGGCTGCGGACTGGGGGATGATCTGGGAAGCCGTGCCAGATGCCGATTTTACGGCCCACTGGCGCGCCCGTGCCGCCCAGCTGGCATCAGGGCCGACCCTTGCCTACAGCGCCGTCAAACAGGCGCTGCGCGGCAGCTATGCCCAGGACCTGGACGGGCAACTGGCGCGCGAGGCGGAACTGCAGGGCCGGCTGGGTCAAAGCCGCGATTTCCGCGAAGGCGTCCTGGCGTTCCTGGAAAAGCGCCCCGCCCGGTTCGAGGGGCGCTGACCAGCGGCGCACGGCAGCGCGCCCTGTTCCGGGGCGCGCCCGGCACCCGGCCAGCGTGACACGCGGCGTTTCATCCAGATGATCGAAAATGGAGATTTGGTGGAGCCAAGGGGAGTCGAACCCCTGACCTCTTGAATGCCATTCAAGCGCTCTCCCAACTGAGCTATGGCCCCACCGGAGGTCTGCGTGCCACCCGGTTGGGCAACTCGCGTGGGGGGTCGTATAGGCAGTTCCCAAGATGGGCGCAAGAGGAATTTCCACATTCCGCCGCAAAAAACGATGCGCCCGCCGAACTTGCTGTCAGGCCCTGTTCGTAAACGAAAAAACGCGGGGAAAGGCCCCCGCGTCTTTCGATTGGAAGATCCGGAAAGGATCAGCTTTCCTCGTCATTGGCGCTGACGTCCGCGATCTCGTCCAGCGAGACGTTGTCGTCCTCGTCGTCCTCCAGCAGATCATCGTCCAGATCGACGTCGCCGGTATCGGCGTCGAGATCTTCGTCATCGGCCAGATCGTCGACGTCAAGGCTGCGCTCACGCGTGGCCTTTTCGGCCACGACCGTGCGACCGCGGCCTACGGTCAGGCTTTCCACCGTGAAGCTGTTGGTGCAGACCGGGCAGGTCATCGGGTCGTTGTTCAGGTCGTAGAACCGGCTCGCGCAATGCGGGCAGAGGCGCTTGACGCCCCATTCCTCTTTCGGCATGGAAATCTCCTGGCATCGCTCTTATTCAGAGAGTCGCAGCCAACTGCCACAATGACCGCGGGGTGTCAAAGTCTTTTCGTCCCTGTGCCGCCCTGCCACACCCATCCGTTACAGGAGGCCCGCCCTGACCCGCGTCCTGATCCCCGGAACGCCCGAGGTTGCGCTGACCCTGCGCCGGTCGGCCCGGGCGCGGCGTTTTGCGCTGCGGGTGTCCCGGCTGGATGGCAAGGTGACGCTGACGCTGCCGGTCTGGGCGCGCGAATCCGAAGCACTGGCCTTTGCCCATGACAAGGCCGACTGGCTGCGCGCGACGGTGGCGCAGGCCGCCCCCGTGCGCCGGGCCGAGATCGGCGCCCTGCTGCCGTTTCTGGGCCAGGACCGGCAGGTGGTCGCTGCCGCGGTGTCCGCCCCGCGGCTGGAGGGGACGCGGATCCTGGTGCCGCCCGAGGCTGCGCGCGTGGCAACCCGGCTGGAGGCGTTCTTCAAGCTGGCCGCGCGCCAGCGTTTGCAGGCGGCTTCGGACCGCTATGCCGCCGCATTGGGGCGGCCTTACCGGCGGCTGACGCTGCGCGATACCCGGTCGCGCTGGGGGTCGTGCACGGCGGATGGCTGCCTGATGTACAATTGGCGTCTGGTAATGGCGCCCGAAGGCGTACTGAACTATGTCGTGGCGCATGAGGTGGCGCATCTGGCGCAGATGAACCATTCGCCCGCCTTCTGGGCCGTGGTCGAGGGGCTGCGCCCCGAATTCGCGCCCGAACGGGCCTGGCTGAAGCGGCACGGCAGCGCGCTGCATGCGGTCCGCTTTCGGGATTGAGGCTGCCTGCCGGGGTGATTGACGCCGGGTGGGATTTGTGATCACGGTTTGCCATGTCGACATCCGCCCGTCCCATTGATGCTGCCGCGCATGACCGGCTTTACCGCGGCCTGCGCCAGCAGATCATGCATGGCGAGCTGTTGCCGGGGCAGGCGCTGACGCTGCGGGGCCTGGGCAAGGCGCATGGTGTGTCGATGACCCCCGCGCGTGAGGCGCTGCGCCGGCTGGTGGCCGAGGGCGCGCTGACGCTGTCGTCATCAGGCCGGGTGGCGACGCCCGAGCTGTCGAACGACCGGATCGAGGAACTGGCCGCGCTGCGCGCGCTGATCGAGCCGGAGCTGGCGGCGCGCGCGTTGCCCCGCGCCCATCTGGCGCTGATCGACCGGCTGGCCGCGATCAACACCTCGAATGCCGAGGCGGTGGCGAAACAGGATGCAGTGGCCTATATCCGCACGAATCTGGAATTTCACCGCACGCTTTACCTGCGCGCGCAGGCACCCGCCATGCTGGCCGTGATCGAGACGATCTGGTTGCAGCTGGGCCCCACCATGCGCGCGCTGTATGGCCGGGTGCAGCGCAATGAGCCGCCGCGCCATCACAGAATGATCCTGGCGGCGCTGCGGGCGGGGGATGAGCCGGCGTTGCGGTTGGCGGTGCGCACCGATGTGACGCATGGCCTGCGGCATCTGGCGGGCTAGGGGGCGCTGCCCCCTGGGCCTGCGGCCCTTACCCCCGGGATATTTTTGCAAAGCCGAAGGGGATCGGCAGATGTGAAAAAGGCGGCGCATGGCGCCGCCTTTCGGGGGATGCCGGGCCGCCGGGTCAGGCGTGGATCGCGCCGTCGCCGCAGGCCAGCGCCGCTTCGCGCACCGCTTCCGAATAGGTCGGGTGGGCGTGGCAGGTCAGCGCCAGATCCTGGGCCGAGGCGCCGAATTCCATCGCAACGCAGACCTCATGGATCAGGTCACCCGCGGCGGGGCCGATGATGTGGCAGCCCAGGATGCGGTCGGTTTCCTTGTCGGCGATCAGCTTGACGAAGCCTTCGCCCTGGAACACGGCCTTGGCGCGGCCATTGCCCATGAACGAGAACTTGCCGACCTTGTAGGCGCGGCCTTCCTGTTTCAGAACCTCTTCGGTCTTGCCGACCGAGGCGACCTCGGGGGTGGTGTAGATCACGCCGGGGATCACGTCATAGTTCACATGGCCATGCTTGCCCGCGATCACCTCGGCCACGGCCATGCCTTCATCCTCGGCCTTGTGGGCGAGCATCGGGCCGGTGATCGCATCGCCGATCGCGTAGATGCCGGGGACAGAGGTCTGCCAGTGGGCGTCGGTTTTCACCTGGCCGCGGGGCAGGATTTCCACGCCAGCGGCTTCCAGGCCCAGACCGTCCGTGTAGGGCTTGCGGCCGGTGGCAACCAGTACGACCTCGGCCTCAAGGCTGGCTTCGCTGTCGTCCTTGCGCAGCTTGTAGCGCACCGTGTTCTTGCCCCTGGCCTTGTCCACGCCCTGAACGGCGGCGCCGAGAATGAATTTCAGCCCCTGTTTGGTCAGGATTTTCTGGAAGGACTTGGCGACCTCGCCGTCCATGCCGGGGGTGATCGCGTCGAGATATTCGACCACGGTCACCTGCGTGCCCAGGCGGGCATAGACCGAGCCCATTTCCAGGCCGATGACGCCGGCGCCGATCACCACCATCGATTTCGGAATTTTCGGCAGGGCGAGCGCGCCGGTCGAGGTGACGACGGTTTCTTCATCGATCTCGATGCCGGGCAGGGAAGCGGGTTCCGAGCCGGTGGCGATGACGATCGCCCGGGCGGTATGGACCTCATCACCGACCTTGACCTGGCCGGCGGCCGGGATCGAGCCCCAGCCCTTGAGCCAGGTCACCTTGTTCTTTTTGAACAGGAATTCGATGCCCTTGGTGTTGCCGGAAATGACATCGGCCTTGTAGGCCTGCATCTTTGCCCAGTCGACTTTGACCTTGGCGCCCATCAGCCCCATTTTTTCAAAGTTTTCATGGGTTTCGTGCAGGTGGTGCGTGGCGTTCAAAAGCGCCTTCGACGGGATGCAGCCGACGTTGAGGCAGGTGCCGCCAAGGCTGTCGCGCCCTTCGACGCAAGCGGTTTTCAGGCCCAGCTGGGCGCAGCGGATCGCGCAGACATAGCCGCCGGGGCCGCCGCCGATCACGATGACATCGAATTCTGCCATTGGTCCGTTCCTTTGAGATCTGGCGGGGGGCGCTGCCCCCCGTGCCCCCCGGAGTATTTCCGCCAAGAAGAAGGGGCGGGACAGGGAAGGGGCGGCACGGGGCCGCCCCGGTCGATCACAGATCCATCAGCAGGCGACGCGGATCTTCGAGGGCTTCCTTGACGCGGACGAGGAAGGTCACGGCGCCCTTGCCGTCGACGATGCGGTGGTCGTAGCTGAGCGCCAGATACATCATCGGGCGGATCACGATCTGGCCGTTCACCACGACGGGGCGGTCCTGGATCTTGTGCATGCCGAGGATGCCCGACTGCGGCGGGTTCAGGATCGGCGAGGACATCAGCGAGCCATAGACGCCGCCGTTCGAGATGGTGAAGCTGCCGCCCTGCATTTCGGCCATCGACAGCTTGCCGTCACGGGCGCGCAGGCCCAGTTCGGCGATTTTCTTTTCGATCGCGGCAAAGCCCATCTGGTCAGCGTCGCGCACCACCGGCACGACAAGGCCAGAGGGGGTGCCGACGGCCACGCCCATGTGGACGTACTTCTTGTAGACGATGTCGCCGCCGTCGATTTCGGCATTGACTTCGGGCACCTCTTTCAGGGCGTGGCAGCAGGCCTTCACGAAGAAGGACATGAAGCCCATCTTCACGCCGTGCTTCTTTTCGAACTGGTCCTTGAAGCTGTTGCGCAGGTCCATGATGCCGGACATGTCGACCTCATTATAGGTCGTCAGCATTGCGGCGGTGTTTTGCGCATCCTTCAGGCGGCGTGCGATGGTGGCGCGCAGGCGGGTCATCTTGACGCGTTCCTCGCGGGCGGCGTCATCGGCAGGGACGGGCGCGCGCGGGGCGCTGGCAGGCGCCGGCGCGATCGACACGGCGGCCGGGGCGGGGGCTGCGGCGGCACGGGCCACGTCTTCCTTCATGATGCGGCCGTCGCGGCCGGTGCCGGTGACCTGATCGGCGCCAAGACCGGCCTCGGCCATCGCCTTTTTCGCGGCGGGGGCATGTTCGACATCCTTGCGCGGGGTAGCCTGTTCGGGGCCGGCACCGGGCGAACCGACGGCGGCGGCGGCCTCGGCCTTCGGGGCGGCGGCGGCGCTTGCGCCTTCGGCGACCACGGCCAGGCGTGCCCTGGCATCGACGGTGGTGCCTTCGGGCGCCAGGATTTCGGTCAGCACGCCTGCGACGGGCGAGGGCACCTCGACCGACACCTTGTCGGTTTCGAGTTCGCAGAGCATTTCATCCTGCGCGACGGTATCGCCCACTTTCTTGAACCAGGTGGAAACGGTCGCTTCGGAGACGCTTTCGCCAAGCGCGGGCACCATTACGTCAGTCATCTTGACCTCTTGGGTTTGCGGCGCGCTTCCGGCTTGGGAACGCGGGCCAGTCGTGTCGGTTTTCGCGCCGGTGGCCCCGGCGGCGGTGATCTGAGCAAGCAGGGCGTTCACGCCGACGGTCGTGCCTTCGGCGGCAACGATCTCGGCCAGGACGCCGGCGGCGGGGGAGGGGACCTCGACCGTCACCTTGTCGGTTTCCAGTTCGCAAAGCATTTCATCCGCGGCGACCGTGTCACCCGGTTTCTTGAACCAGGTGGCCACGGTGGCCTCGGATACGCTTTCGCCCAGCGTTGGAACGCGGACCTCGATTGCCATCTCAGCCCTCCAGCGCGTCGTGAACCAGCGCGTCCTGTTCGGCCTTGTGGCGGCTGGCAAGACCCGTTGCGGGCGAGGCCGATGCGACGCGGCCGGCATAGCGGGCGCGGCTGTGGCGGGCCTCGATCTTGGCCAGCACCCATTCCAGGTTCGGCTCGACGAAGGTCCAGGCGCCCTGGTTCTTGGGTTCTTCCTGGCACCAGACGATCTCGGCATCCTTGAAGCGGGACAGTTCCTTGACCATGGAATGGGCCGGGAAGGGGTAGAACTGTTCCAGCCGCAGCAGATACACATCCGACAGGCCGCGCTTGTCGCGTTCGGCCAGGAGGTCGTAATAGACCTTGCCCGAACAGATCACGACCCGCTTGATCTGGTCATCCGCGGCCAGCCTGAAATCGGAATTTCCGGTGTGCTGGGTGTCGGCATCGTCCCACATCACCCGGCGGAAGAAGGAACCCGTGGTGAATTCATCGGTTTTCGACACGCACAGCGGATGGCGCAGCAGCGATTTAGGCGTCATCAGGATCAGCGGCTTGCGGAAGTTGCGGTGCAGCTGGCGGCGCAGGATGTGGAAATAGTTGGCCGGGGTCGAGCAGTTGGCCACGATCCAGTTATCTTCCGCCGACAGCTGCAGGAAGCGTTCCAGACGCGCCGAGGAATGTTCCGGCCCCTGGCCTTCAAACCCATGCGGCAGCAGGCAGACCAGGCCCGACATGCGCAGCCATTTCCGTTCGCCCGAATTGATGAACTGGTCGAACATGATCTGCGCACCGTTGGCGAAATCGCCGAACTGTGCCTCCCACATCACCAGGGCCTTGGGTTCGGACAGCGAATAGCCGTATTCGAAGCCCAGAACCGCATATTCCGACAGCATCGAGTCGATGACTTCATAGCGCGCCTGACCGGCCCGGACATGGTTCAGCGGGTAGTAGCGTTCTTCGGTCGTCTGGTCGATCAGGCCGGAATGGCGCTGGCTGAACGTGCCGCGTGTGCAGTCCTGACCCGACAGGCGGACCGGGAAGCCCTCGGTCAGAAGCGAACCGAAGGCCAGTGCCTCGGCGGTGGCCCAGTCAAATCCCTTGCCGGTTTCGAACATCCTGGCCTTGGCATCCAACTGGCGCGCCACGGTCTTGTGCAGGTCGAAATTCTGCGGTGCGGTGGTCAGGCCACGGCCGATCTCGGCCATCGTCTCGGGCGTGATCGCGGTGGCGCCGGCGTCATATTCCTCGCGCTCGCGGTCCAGGCCGGACCAGCGGCCATCCAGCCAGTCGGCCTTGTTCGGCTTGAAGTTCTTGCCGGCCTCGAATTCTTCGTTCAGATGGGCCTGGAAGGCGGCCTTCATATCCTCGATCTCGCCTTCGGGGATCAGCCCGTCGGCCACCAGACGTTCGGTGTAAAGCTGCAGCGTGGTCTTGTGGCTCTTGATGCGCTTGTACATCACCGGGTTGGTGAACATCGGCTCGTCGCCTTCGTTGTGACCGAAGCGGCGGTAGCAGAAGATGTCGATCACCACGTCCTTGTGGAACTTCTGGCGGAATTCGGTGGCGACCCTGGCGGCGTGGACCACGGCCTCGGGGTCGTCGCCATTGACGTGGAAGATCGGCGCCTCGACCATCAGGGCGATGTCGGTCGGATAGGGGGACGACCGGCTGAAATGCGGCGCGGTGGTAAAGCCGATCTGGTTGTTCACCACGATATGCATGGTGCCGCCGGTGCGATGCCCGCGCAGGCCCGACAGGCCAAAGCATTCCGCCACGACGCCCTGGCCGGCAAAGGCCGCGTCCCCATGCAGCAGGATCGGCAGGACCTGAAAGCGGTCGGTGTCGTGCAGCTGGTCCTGCTTGGCGCGGACCTTGCCCAGCACCACGGGGTTCACCGCCTCAAGGTGGCTGGGGTTGGCGGTCAGCGACAGGTGGACCTTGTTGCCGTCGAATTCACGGTCGGATGAGGCGCCGAGGTGATATTTCACGTCGCCCGAACCGTCCACATCCTCGGGCTTGTAGGACCCGCCCTGGAATTCGTGGAAGATCGCGCGGAAGGGCTTGGCCATCACATTGGCCAGCACGTTCAGGCGGCCGCGGTGCGGCATGCCGATGACGATTTCCTTCAGACCCAGCGCGCCGCCGCGCTTGATGATCTGTTCCATCGCCGGGATCAGCGCCTCGCCGCCGTCAAGGCCGAAACGCTTGGTGCCCATGTATTTGACATGCAGGAACTTTTCAAAGCCCTCGGCCTCGACCAGCTTGTTCAGGATGGCGCGGCGGCCTTCGCGGGTGAAGCTGATTTCCTTGCCATAACCCTCGATCCGTTCCTTCAGCCAGGCGGCTTCCTCGGGGTCGGAAATGTGCATGTACTGCAACGCGAAGGTGCCGCAATAGGTGCGCTTCACGATGTCCAGGATCTGGCGCATCGAGCCATGGGTCAGCCCCAGAACATTGTCGATGAAGATCGGGCGGTCCATGTCGGCCTCGGTGAAGCCGTAGGACTTGGGGTCCAGTTCCGGGTGCAGCGAGGCATCGCGCATCCCCAGCGGATCGACATCGGCGATCAGGTGGCCACGGATGCGGTAGGCGCGGATGATCATCAGCGCGCGGATCGAATCCAGCACGGCGCGCTTGATCTGTTCATCCGATACGGTCACGCCCGCCTCGGCGGCCTTGGCGCGGATCTTGTCGCCCGCGGCCTTGCCCTCTTTGGCGACCGGCCATTCGCCGGTCAGCGCGGCGGTCAGGTCATCGGCCGGAACCGGCGGCCAGTCCGGCCGTTCCCAGGACGCGCCCGAGGCCGATTTCGACACATCCAGCTCGGCATCGCCCAGCGAATGGAAAAAGGCCGCCCAGGCCGCATCGACCGAGGACGGGTCGGCGGCAAAGCGCGCGTAAAGCTGTTCGACATAGTCCGCATTGTGCCCCTGCAGGAAGGATGAGGCGTGGAACTGGTCGTTCGGGGATTGGTCGGTCATGGCTGCACCTGACGGAATGGGGAAACCGCGCCCCGTGGGGCGCGGCATTGACATGTTACTTGCCGAGCGCCTTCATCACGGCTTCGCCCAGATGGGCCGGGCTGTCGGCGACGACGATACCCGCGGATTTCATCGCCTCGATCTTGCTTTCGGCATCGCCCTTGCCACCCGAAACGATGGCGCCGGCATGGCCCATGCGGCGGCCGGGGGGGGCGGTGCGGCCCGCGATGAAGCCTGCGACCGGCTTCCAGCGGCCCTTCTTCTTCTGTTCCTTCAGGAATTCCGCCGCCTCTTCCTCGGCCGAGCCGCCGATTTCGCCGATCATGATGATCGACTGGGTTTCCGGATCGTCCAGGAACATGTCGAGCACGTCGATATGTTCGGTGCCCTTGATCGGGTCGCCACCGATGCCCACGGCCGAGGACTGGCCAAGGCCCAGGTCGGTGGTCTGCTTGACCGCCTCATAGGTCAGCGTGCCCGAACGCGACACCACGCCGACGCTGCCGCGCTGGTGGATGTGGCCCGGCATGATGCCGATCTTGCAGGCGCCGGGGGTGATGACGCCGGGGCAGTTCGGCCCGATCAGGCGCGACTTGCTGTCAACCAGCGCGCGCTTGACCTTCATCATGTCCAGCACCGGGATGCCTTCGGTGATGCACACGATCAGTTCCATTTCCGCATCGATCGCTTCCAGGATCGAATCGGCCGCGAAGGGCGGGGGAACGTAGATCACGGTGGCATTGGCCTCGGTCGCGGCCTTGGCTTCATGGACCGAATCGAACACCGGCAGGTTCAGGTGGCTGCTGCCGCCCTTGCCGGGGGTCACGCCGCCGACCATCCTGGTGCCGTAGGCGATCGCCTGTTCCGAATGGAACGTGCCCTGGCTGCCGGTAAAGCCCTGGCAGATGACTTTGGTGTTTTCGTTGACGAGAACGGCCATTGGATTACCCCTTCACCGCTTTGACGATTTTCTGCGCGGCGTCGGACAGGTTGTCCCCCGCAATGACGTTCAGGCCGGAATTCGCGATGATGTCCTTGCCCTTTTCGACGTTGGTGCCTTCCAGGCGCACGACGAGCGGAACCTGCAGGCCGACCTCTTTCACCGCGGCGATGATGCCCTCGGCGATGATGTCGCAGCGCATGATGCCGCCAAAGATGTTGACCAGGATGCCTTTGACATTCGGGTCAGAGGTGATGATCTTGAACGCCTCGGTGACCTTTTCCTTGGTCGCGCCGCCGCCCACATCCAGGAAGTTGGCCGGTTCCGCGCCATACAGCTTGATGATGTCCATCGTGGCCATCGCCAGGCCAGCGCCGTTCACCATGCAGCCGATTTCGCCATCCAGCGCGATGTAGTTCAGGTCGAACTTGGACGCGGCCAGTTCCTTGGGGTCTTCTTCTGTCTCATCGCGCAGCGCCAGGATGTCGGGCTGGCGGTACAGCGCGTTGTTGTCAAAGCCCAGCTTGGCGTCCAGCACCTTCAGGTTGCCGTCGGTCATGACGATCAGCGGGTTGATTTCCAGCATCTCCATGTCCTTCTCGACGAAGGCACGGTAGAGGTTCTTGACCAGCTGCACGCACTGCTTGACCTGCGCGCCTTCAAGGCCCAGCGCAAAGGCCACGCGGCGGCCGTGGAAATCCGACAGGCCGGTCGCCGGGTCGACGCTGAACGAGACGATCTTTTCGGGGGTCCTGGCCGCGACTTCCTCGATGTCCATCCCGCCTTCGGTCGAGACGACGAACGAAATGCGCGAGGTCTGGCGGTCCACCAGCAGCGCCAGATAGAGTTCGCGCGAAATGTCGCTGCCGTCTTCGATGTAGATGCGGTTGACCTGCTTGCCCGCGGGGCCGGTCTGATGCGTCACCAGCGTGCGGCCCAGCATCTGCTTGGCCAGGGTTTCCGCCTCTTCGACCGACTTGGCCAGGCGCACACCGCCCTTTTCGCCGGCTTCGGCTTCCTTGAACTTGCCCTTGCCGCGGCCGCCGGCATGGATCTGGGCCTTCACGACCCAAAGCGGGCCGTCCAGCTCGCTGGCGGCCGACTTGGCTTCGTCGGCCTTGAGAACGATACGGCCGTTCGAGACCGGGCAGCCGTAGCTCTTGAGGAGCTGCTTCGCCTGATATTCATGGATATTCATGGCACCTGTCCCATGCTGGTGAGATTTGGGGGTTCTTGACACATCTGGCCCCGGTCACAAACCGATAAATGCGTTGCAGGCAGCTTCCCGCGCATAAAATCGACGTTTGTGATCACAGGTCGGAAAAGTGTGATCACAAGAGCAAGTCCGCATGCCGCAATGCTGCGATGCCGCGATGCGGCGCCCCCCTCAGACCCGAGTCGCGATGCACAGCACCTGCCCGCGCGGCAGCCGGTCGGGACGGATATGAACGCGCAGGCCGGCTTGCGCGGCAAAGTGGGCCACGTCCTCGGCCACAAGGTGATAGGGCGGACGGATGTCATGGGTCACGACCCCGTCGGGCTGGCGCACCGGGCCAATGGAAGCCGCGGCATCAGGGGCCAGAAAAACGGTGAACAGGAATTTCTCAAACCGCGGGAAGCGCGCCGAAACGCGCAAAAGTGCGCGGCGCAGGTGGTTCATCGGCAGATGGGTGAAGACCGCGAAACACAGGATATAGTCAAAGTCGTCGGGCAGGCCCGGAAAGCCGAAATTCCCATCCTCGACCAGCTGCGACAGGGGCAGGCGGGTGCGGTCGGCCTCGGTCAGTTCCTCGGCATGACCCTTGCGCATCAGCGCCCCCGACAGATCGGTGCCCCAGTAATTCCCCGGGTCCAGATAGGGCACCAGCCGGCAGCCGGTGCGCAACGGGCCGCAGCCGATGTCCAGCAGCCGGTGCCGGGGGTGCAGCCCCTCGGCCAGCAGCATCTGCATCTGGATCGTGCCGGTTTCTTCCCACCGGCCGCCGATGATGTCACGGTGCCGGCCCGCAGCCAGGGCGCGGTCATAGAAGCCGGGCACCAGATAGGGCGAGACGGGCGCGCCGCCGCGCCCTCCGCTGCCTTGGCCCGAAGGCATCGTGATCTTGCCGGATGTCGGATGGCCCATCATCACCCTCAGTTCAGAAAGACCGCCATCAGCGCGGCATTGCCCCGCATCAGCTCTTCAAACCGCCGCAGGCTGTCGGCGCTGACGCGCGGCCCTGGTTCGATATAGGGCGCCGCCGCCCAGCCCTGGACCCAGCCCGTCACGCTGATCGGCCGGGGGGTGTCGAACAGGCGGCCAAGGTTCACGCCCTGACCTGCGGGCCCCCGCCAGTAGGGCAGCAGCACACGGCCGGTCAGCAGCGCCTCGCCATCGGCCAGAACGGCCTGCCAGACGTCGCCGGTGCCCGGCGGCAGATCGAAGCCAAGGGCCGAGGTCTGACCCTCGCCCGGCACCCATTCGCGGTCATTGTCGGTTTCCTGCGCGACAAGGGTCCAGAACCGGCGGTTCTGGGCGATGGTGGCCAGGAAATGCGCCTTGGCGGCCTGCGCGCGGGCCACGTCGGGTTCGGCATTCACCGCCCCTTCCAGCATGGCAAAGGCATCGGCGAATTGCCCGAACGAGGAATCGAAATCCCACGGATCGCCGGAATTGGGCGGGGCGACCCCAATCGCCTTGCGCGCGGACAGAACGCGGTCGATCGCCGCGGCCGGGTCATAGGCGAGGATCGTGTTCGACAGGCCCGACAGCAGATGCGTATAGGCCGTCAGCCAGGCCGCATCGGCGGTATCGAAGCGGATCACCGGCAGCGGCTGGGCGGGGTCGCGGTTCTGCCATTGCCAGCCCATCAGCTGCGGCCCCAGCAACGCGCCGGCAGCTTCCTCGGGGTCACGATTTCCGTTGGCGTTCACATCGAACCACAGGTCGTCAAAGGCGATCTCCAGCCCGAAGTCACTGCCTTCGGGCAGAGTGGCAAGATCCTGGCGCGCGCGATCCATCCCGGCGTCCAGATCGGCGAACAGCCGCGTCACCAGCGCACCCGAAAACGGTTCGGGCGCGGGGTTCGGGGGCAGCGGCAGGCGCAGCATCGGCAGGCCCAGAACATCGCCCGCATTGCCCGCAGCCTGATCCATGCCGGTGCGCCATTGCAGTTGCAGGGCGGATTCGATGCCGATCAGAAAGCGCAGGCCGGCCTTGGCAAAGTGCTCCTCGGGACCGGGCGTAGGGTCAAGCGCATCCAGCCGCGCCAGCGTTGCGGCGATGCCGTCCTGACCGATCGCCTGCGACAGCGAAAGATCGGCGGCGGCAGGCGTGGCGGCAGCCAGGGCCAGCAGGGCAACGGCAAAGGCGGGCTTCATGAATCATTCCTTGAATGAACTGGCCAACATAACCGACTCGTCAAAAAGAATGCGCGGCCGGGGGCCGCGCATTCAAGGCTGAAAAACAGCCAAAGGATCAGGCGAGCGAGGGGTCGATACCCTTGCAGGCAGCAACCAGACCCTTGACCGCGTCGACCGACTTGTCGAACATCACCTGCTCGTCCTTGTTCAGCTTGATGTCCACGACCTTCTCGATGCCGCCGGCACCGATGATGGTCGGCACGCCGACATACATCCCGTCCAGACCGAAGGCGCCCTTGACATAGGCCGCGCAGGGCAGAAGCCGCTTCTGGTCCTTCAGGTAGGCCTCGGCCATCTCGATGGCGCTGGTGGCAGGCGCGTAGAAGGCCGAGCCGGTCTTCAGCAGGCCGACGATCTCGGCACCGCCGTCGCGGGTGCGCTGGATGATCGCGTCCAGCTTCTCCTGCGTGGTCCAGCCCATCTGCACCAGGTCCGGCAGCGGGATGCCGGCAACGGTCGAATAGCGCGCCAGCGGCACCATCGTGTCGCCGTGACCGCCCAGCACAAAGGCGGTGACGTCGCGCATCGAGACGTTGAATTCCACCGACAGGAAGTGGCGGAAGCGCGCCGAATCCAGCACGCCGGCCATGCCGACGACTTTTTCATGCGGCAGGCCCGAAAATTCGCGCAGCGCCCAGACCATCGCGTCCAGCGGGTTGGTGATGCAGATCACAAAGGCGTTCGGGGCGTATTTGGCAATGCCTTCGCCGACCGATTTCATCACCTTCAGGTTGATGCCCAGCAGGTCATCGCGGCTCATGCCCGGCTTGCGCGGCACGCCGGCGGTGACGATGCAGACATCGGCGCCCGCGATGTCGGCGTAATCATTGGTGCCCTTCATCACGGCATCGAAGCCCTCGGAGGGACCGGATTCGGCGATATCAAGCGCCTTGCCCTGGGGCGTGCCTTCGGCGATGTCGAACAGGACGACGTCACCGAGTTCCTTGATGGCGGCGAGATGGGCGAGCGTGCCGCCGATCTGGCCGGCGCCGATGAGGGCGATCTTGGGTCGAGCCATGGAATCCTCCGAAAAACGGGGTGGTGGGTTGTTGACGCGGATGGGTTAGCCCTTTGCGCCCAGTCTGGCAAGGGTGCCGCGGCGCGGCGGCGCCCTGGCGCGCATTTTCGTATGCCATTGTACACCGCGTTTGCGCTAAAATTTCCCGATCCCCCCGTGCCTTTCCGCAGGGGCGGGGCTAGGACTTCGGGGGCAGGGCCGATTCTCGGCCCGGGGGGGACTGCGTGGAACTGGATCTTCTGGGCTGGGTGCTGGCGGTGATCGCCGCTGTCTCGGTCGGGCTGTCGAAGGGCGGGCTGCCGGTGATCGCGGGTATCGCGGTGCCGCTTCTTGCCCTGGTCATGAGCCCGGTGCAGGCGGCGGGCCTGCTGCTGCCGGTCTACATGGTGTCGGATGTCTTCGGGCTCTGGGCCTGGCGCAAGGAATTCGACCGCCGCGTCCTGATGATCGTGGCGCCGGCGGCGGTGGCGGGCATCGCCTTCGGCTGGGCCACGGCCAGCCTGGTCAGCGAACGCTGGGTCGGCGTCATGGTCGGGGTGATCGGCGCGGTCTTCGCCCTCAACGCGATATTGCGCCGCCCCGCCGTGGCCGAGCCGCGCCCCGCGCGCGTGATCCCCGGCCTGTTCTGGGGCGCGCTGGCCGGCTTCACCAGCTTCGTGAGCCATTCGGGCGGCCCGCCCTGGCAGGTCTATTCCCTGCCGCTGGGCATGTCGAAGACCGTGTTCGCAGGAACCTCGACGATCCTGTTTGCCTTCATCAACGCGATGAAGCTGCCGCCCTATTGGGCGCTGGGCCAGATCAATACCGCCAGCCTGGGGGTGGCGGTGATGCTGATGGCCCCGGCGGCGGCGGCGGTCTTTCTGGGGGTCTGGGCGGTGCGCGTGATCCCGCAGGTACTGTTCTTTCGCATCGTGATCTGGGCGCTCTTGCTGATCTCGCTTCGGCTGATCTGGCAGGCGTTCTGATCTTCTTCTTGGTCAAAATACTCAACTGTCCCGCGGGCGGGGCGGGCGCGGCATGAGTATTTGGACCAAGAAGAAGCCGCAAATGTTCCGGGCCCGTTATCGGGGGCATTCTGCATTGCGGCAAATCGGGCTTGCGTAAAGTGGCGCGGATGTGGTCCTTGGCGAAAGAATATTGCGAGGAGAGAATCATGTACGCCCCCGCCCGCGCCTATCGTTCGGTGCTCTACATTCCTGGCTCGAAAGAGCGTGCGCTGGAAAAGGCGCGGGACCTGGCCTGCGATGCGATCATCTTCGATCTGGAAGATGCGGTCGCGGTCGAGGAAAAGGCCAATGCCCGCGCGCTTCTGGCGCAGACCCTGACCACGGCCGATTATGGCGCGCGCGCGCGTATCGTGCGGGTGAACGGGCTGGATACCGAATGGGGGCGCGACGATCTGGTTGCCTTTGCCGCCGCGGTCAAGGCCGGGGCAAGGGTCGACGCGGTGCTGATCCCCAAGGTCTCAAAAGTCGCCGATCTGGATGCGGTGGCCGAGCTGATCCCCGCCGTGCCGCTTTGGGCGATGATGGAAACCGCGCTTGGCATGCTGAACGCGGCCGGGATCGCTGCCCATCCGCGGCTGCAGGGCATGGTGATGGGCACCAATGACCTGGCCAAGGAACTGGGCAGCCGCTTCCGCCCGGACCGTCTGGCGATGCAGGCGGGGCTGGGGCTGTGCCTGCTGGCCGCGCGCGCGCATGGGCGGATCATCATCGACGGGGTCTACAATGCCTTCAAGGATGACGACGGCTTGCGCGCCGAATGCGACCAGGGCCGCGACATGGGCTTTGATGGCAAGACCCTGATCCACCCGGCGCAGCTGGACATCGCCAACGCCGCCTTTGCCCCGTCCGAGGCCGAGATCGACCTGGCCCGCCGCCAGATCGCAGCCTTCGACGCGGCGCAGCGCCAGGGGCAGGGCGTTGCGGTCGTGGATGGCAAGATCGTGGAAAACCTGCATATCGTGACCGCGCGGCAGATGCTTGCGAAGGCAGAGGCCATCGCCGCGATGGGCATGTGAGAGGTTTGCGATGACTTTACTGATCCTTGGCGTCCTGTTGTGGTCGCTGCCGCATCTGTTCAAGCGGCTGGCACCGCAGGCGCGTACCGCGATGGGGCCGCAGGGGCGCGCGATGGTGGGCGGCCTTGTGGCGATATCGGTCGTGCTGATGGTGATCGGCTACCGTGCCGCCGATGGGGCGGTTTATTGGGACCGCAGCCCCGCGTTGGTGGGGATCAACAACCTGCTGATGCTGGGCTCGGTCTATCTGTTCGCCGCGGCGGGGATGAAGACGGCCCTGGCGCGCAGGATCCGCCATCCGATGCAGATCGGTTTCCTGCTGTGGTCGGTCGCGCATCTGCTGGTCAACGGTGATGTGCCTTCCTTCGTGCTGTTCGGCGGGCTGGCGGTCTGGGCACTGGCCGGGATCGCGCTGATCAACCGGGCCGAGCCGCGCTGGACCCCGCCGGTGGGCAAGGGCGGCAAGATGGAACTTTTCGCAGTTCTGGGCACCGTGATCGTCTTTGGTGCGATTGCCGGGCTGCATTACGCGCTGGGCTATCCTGCATTCGGGTGAGGGCATGAAACTGTATCGTCTGCTGACCGGGGATGACACTTCGGCCTTCTGCCACAAGGTTAGTCTGGCCCTGTCGAAAGGGTGGGAGCTGCATGGCAGCCCCGCCTATGCCTTTGACGCGGCCAAGGGGGTGATGCGCTGTGCGCAGGCCGTGGTGAAAGAGGTTCCGGGCGACTACCACCCCGATCTGAAACTGGGAGAGCAGTAAGATGAAGACCAATCCGGGCCGTTTCTTCGAGGATTACCGCGTGGGGCAGGTGATTTCCCATGCCGTGCCGCGCACCGTGGCCGAGGGGGAGCGGGCGCTTTATCACGCGCTTTATCCGGCGCGGGGGGCGATCTGTTCCTCGGACGAATTCGCGGCGCGCTGCGGGCTGGATGGCTCGCCGGTGGATGATCTGATCGCGTTCCATGTGGTCTTTGGCAAGACGGTGCCGGATGTGTCGCTGAACGCGGTCGCCAACCTGGGCTATGCCGAGGGGCGCTGGCTGGTGCCGGTCTATCCGGGCGACACGCTGCGGTCGGTCTCTGAAGTGATTGGCCTCAGGCAGAATTCCAACGGAAAATCGGGCGTGGTCTATGTCCGCACCCGGGGGCTGAACCAGAATGACGAGCCGGTGCTGGAATATGTCCGCTGGGTCATGGTGCGCAAGCGCGATGCGGACGCGCCCGCGCCCGAGGAAGTGATCCCCACGCTGAAGAAAGTGGTGGCACCCGCCGATCTGGTGATCCCCGAGGGGCTGGATTTCAGCGATTACGATTTCACCCTTGCCGGCGAGCCGCACCGCTGGGGCGATTACGAGATCGGCGAAAAGATCGACCATGTCGATGGCGTGACCATCGAAGAGGCCGAACACATGATTGCCACGCGCCTGTGGCAGAACACCGCCAAGGTGCATTTCGACGCGACCTTCCGCGAGGATGGCAAGCGGCTGATCTATGGCGGCCATGTGATCAGCATGGCCCGCGCGCTGTCGTTCAATGGCCTGGCAAATGCGCAGATGATCGTGGCGCTGAACGCCGGCGCGCATGCCAACCCCTGTTTCGCGGGCGATACCGTCAAGGCCTGGTCCGAGGTGCTGGACAAGGCGGAAACCGATGCCCCGGGCGTCGGGGCGATCCGGCTGCGGCTGGTGGCGGTCAAGCAGGGGGCGGCGCCCTTCGCGTTGAAGGGGGAAGATGGCAAATATGTCCCCGAGGTGCTGCTGGATCTGGATTACTGGGCGCTGATGCCGCGCTAGGGGTGCGGGGCCGATCAGGCGGGTTCTGGACGGGCCGGCACCTGGGTGCCGGCCCGTTTCATGCCTGAGTCGAGCCTGGCCGGGTCGCCCCCCCCTGTCAGCGTTAACATGTGATCACGCGCCGGAAATTTGTGATCACAAATCATTTTTTCTGGCCATTGCCCCCGGCAAATGCGGATTTTGCCCCTGATGCGCGCGTGACTTGGGCGAAATATGCGTTATTGAGTTAGTCGAAAATCCAGCCAGCCCCCGCCCAGTCAGCCCTGCGCTTCCGACGGCCGGGGCCAAGCGACAGAGGGACCCAAAATGGCTGACGTGAAACGGGTTGAACGGCCCCTTTCCCCCCATCTGCAGATCTACCGCCCGCAGTTGACCTCGATCACCTCGATCCTGACGCGGATCACCGGCAACGCGCTGATCGTGGGCGTGCTGCTGGCGGTGTGGTGGCTGCTTGCGGCCGCGACCAGCGCGGAATATTTCGCCACCGCCAACGCGGTTGCGACCTCGTGGTTCGGGGATCTGGTCTTCACCGGCTCGCTCTGGGCGGTGTGGTATCACTTCCTGGCCGGGCTGCGGCACCTGTATTTCGATGCCGGCAAGGGCCTTGAAATCGGGACCGCCGAAAAGCTGGGCTGGGCCTGCATCATCGGTTCGGTCGTTCTGACGATCATCACCATCATTCTGGTCTGAGGGGGCAACATGCGTTACCTGACCGATCGCAAACGGGCCGAGGGCAAGGGCGCCTCGGGGACCGGGACCGAACATCACTGGTTCATGACCGTGACCGCCGTGGCGCTGGCCTTTCTGGTGCCGGTCTTCCTGATCATCTTTGGCCGCGCGCTGGGGCAGGGGCAGGAACAGGTGGTCGCCACCTTCGCGCGCCCCTTCCCGGCCATCGTCACCGCGCTGACGCTGTTCGTGGCGATGCGTCATTTCGCCAAGGGCGCGCAGATCATGATCGAGGATTACGCCCGCGGCACCGCGCGCAAGATCGGTATCATCGCGGTGACTTCGCTTTCTTATGCGGTGATTGCCACCGGGCTTTTCGCGCTGGCCAAGATCGCGCTCTGAAGGAACTGAAAGATGGCAGCTTACACATACGAGACGCATGATTATGACGTCGTGGTGGTCGGTGCCGGCGGCGCGGGCCTGCGCGCCACGCTGGGCATGGCGGAACAGGGCCTGCGCACGGCCTGCGTGACCAAGGTTTTCCCGACCCGTTCGCACACCGTTGCGGCCCAGGGCGGCATCGCGGCGTCGCTTTCCAACATGGGGCCGGACCACTGGCAGTGGCACATGTTCGACACGGTCAAGGGCTCGGACTGGCTGGGCGATACCGACGCGATGGAATATCTTGCGCGTGAGGCGCCCAAGGCGGTTTACGAACTGGAACATTACGGCGTGCCGTTTTCGCGTACCGAAGAGGGCAAGATCTATCAGCGCCCCTTCGGCGGTCACACCACCGAATTCGGCGACGGGCCGCCGGTGCAGCGCACCTGTGCCGCCGCCGACCGCACCGGCCACGCGATCCTGCACACGCTTTACGGTCAAAGCCTGAAGCAGAAGGCCGAATTCTTCATCGAATATTTCGCCATCGACCTGATCATGTCGGAAGATGGCGTCTGCCAGGGTGTCGTCTGCTGGAAGCTGGATGACGGCACGATGCATGTGTTCAACGCCAAGATGGTGGTGCTGGCCACGGGCGGCTATGGCCGCGCCTATTTCAGCGCGACCTCGGCCCATACCTGCACCGGCGACGGCGGCGGCATGGTGGCGCGCGCGGGCCTTGCGCTGCAGGATATGGAATTCGTGCAGTTCCATCCGACCGGCATCTATGGCTCGGGCTGTCTGATCACCGAGGGCGCGCGCGGCGAGGGTGGTTACCTGACCAACTCGGAAGGTGAGCGGTTCATGGAACGCTATGCGCCGCATTACAAGGACCTGGCGCCGCGCGATTACGTCTCGCGTTGCATGACGATGGAAATCCGCGAAGGCCGCGGCGTGGGCGAGGGCAAGGACCACATCCACCTGAACCTGTCGCACCTGCCGGCCGAGGCGCTGGCCGAACGTCTGCCGGGCATTTCGGAATCGGCCAAGATCTTTGCCGGCGTCGATGTGACCAAGGAACCGATCCCGGTCCTGCCGACGGTGCACTACAACATGGGCGGCATTCCCACCAACTACTGGGGCGAGGTGCTGAACCCCACCGCCGAAAACCCCACCGCGATCGTGCCGGGCCTGATGGCCGTGGGCGAGGCGGGCTGTGCCAGCGTGCACGGGGCGAACCGCCTGGGGTCGAACTCGCTGATCGACCTGGTGGTGTTCGGCCGCGCCGCGGCGATCCGTGCGGGTCAGGTTGTGGATCGCGCCAAGGGCAATCCCACGCTGAACCAGGCCGGGATCGACAATGCCTTTGACCGTTTCGACGGGTTGCGCCATGCCAGGGGCACCATGCCCACCGCCGAACTGCGCCTTGAGATGCAAAAGACGATGCAGGCCGATGCCGCCGTATTCCGCACTGACAAGACGCTGAAGGAAGGCGCTGAAAAGATGACCGCGATCGCCGCCAAGATGGACGATCTGCACGTCACCGACCGCAGCCTGATCTGGAACAGCGACCTGATGGAAACGCTGGAACTGACCAACCTGATGCCCAATGCGCTGGCCACCATCGTCGGTGCCGAGGCGCGCAAGGAATCCCGTGGCGCCCATGCGTCCGAGGATCACACCACGCGCGACGATGAAAACTGGCGGGTCCACACCGTCAGCCGCGTCGATGGCAACAAGGTGGCGCTGTCCTACCGTCCGGTCATCACCGACCCGCTGACGACCGAGGCCGAGGGCGGTATCAGCCTGGCCAGGATCGCGCCGAAGGCGCGCACCTTCTGATCATGGGCGGCGCGCGGGCATATCTCGGCCTTGCGGCGGTTCTGCTGGGGGCGGGCTGCGCGCCCGTCCCGGTGGAACGCGCCGAAGAGATTTGCCTGCGCGAAGCCGAACTTGCGCAGCGCCCGCGCGGCACGCTGGCGCTTGGTGTCACCTCGGAAAGGGGCACCAGCGGTAGCCTGGGGCTGGAAATCTCATCCGACTATCTGATGGGCCGCGACCCTGCCGAGGTGTATAACCGCTGCGTTTTCAACAAATCCGGCCAGTTTCCGACGCGGCCGCTTTATTCCCGTACTGACTGGAAGGGATAACCCATGGTTCAGCTCACGCTTCCCAAGAACTCGAAAATCCGCGTCGGCAAGACCTGGCCGAAGCCGGACGCCAGAAACGTCCGCAAGTTCCAGATCTATCGCTGGGACCCGGAAACCGGCGAAAACCCCCGGGTCGACACCTATTTCATCGACATGGACAAGTGCGGCCCGATGGTTCTGGACGCGCTGATCAAGATCAAGAATGAAATCGACCCGACCCTGACCTTCCGCCGGTCCTGCCGCGAAGGGATCTGCGGGTCCTGCGCGATGAACATCGACGGCATCAACACGCTGGCCTGCATCTATGGCCTGGATGAGATCAAGGGCGATGTGAAGATCTATCCGCTGCCGCACATGCCGGTGGTCAAGGACCTGATCCCGGACCTGACGCATTTCTATGCCCAGCATGCCAGCATCATGCCCTGGCTGGAAACCAAGACCAACCGCCCCGCCAAGGAATGGCGTCAGTCGATCGAGGATCGCAAGAAGCTGGACGGCCTGTATGAATGCGTGATGTGCGCCAGCTGCTCGACCTCGTGCCCGAGCTATTGGTGGAACGGCGACAAATACCTTGGCCCGGCGGCGCTGCTGCATGCCTACCGCTGGATCATCGACAGCCGCGATGAGGCGACCGGCGAACGTCTGGATGCGCTGGAAGATCCCTTCAAGCTGTATCGTTGCCACACGATCATGAACTGCACCAAGACCTGTCCGAAGGGGCTGAACCCGGCCAAGGCCATCGCCCATATCAAGAAGATGATGGTGGAACGGGTGGTCTGATCCCCCGTTCCTGCCGCGATACTGCAAAGCCCCGGTTCTGCCGGGGCTTTTTGCTGCATTGCAGAAAGCGCATGGCCCCGTTGCGTTGAACATCGTCGCAATCCGAACCGTTTGGTTTATATTGGCGGCAGGGAGGAACTCTGAAACCCGGAGAGTTCCATGAGCAAGATCGTCAATCTGACCCGCGAATCCACGGCCGAAGCCGCCCCCGCGACCAAGGTGCCAGAGGAAACGCTGGCCTATTACCGGCCCGAGGCACGGCCCGCCCCCGCGCCCGAAAGCCTGACTGCGCTTGACCAGATGTATGGCTATTACACCGCCGCCTGATGGCGGGACCTGAATGTGGTGACCTGTTGGCCCGGCCCCGGCGGCCGGGTTTTTCATGCGCCCCGCAGTATCAACCGGCGTGCGGCTGGTTCAGTTCGCTTTCCAGGAACCGTTCGAAGGCGTCCAGGTCGATCGGGTCCACCTGACCGAAGCCGCGCATCCAGACCGCCGCGGCGCGCATCGCTTCGGGTTCCAGCTTGCACCATTTCACCCGACCGCGCTTTTCCTGCGCGATCAGCCCGGCCTCGGCCAGGATCGCCAGGTGCTTGGAAATCGCCGCCAGCGACATGGCGAAGGGCGCGGCCACATCGGTCACGGCCATGTCGTCCTCCAGCAGCATCGTCAGGATCGCGCGTCGCGTCGGGTCCGCAAGCGCGGCGAAGATCGCATCAAGGGGGGTGGGCGGGGCGCTGGTCATGGGCCAGTCATGGGGCAGGCGCCGGGGATCGTCAACCATCCGGTTGAATATGCCCCGCCCCGGATGTGAGCGCGAACAGCGCCACCCGGGCCACGGGCATACCACGACGATTTGTAGAAAGTGACTTGAAAACATAGGCTTGGATCGGATGCCCCGGCGCCGGGATCTGCTTGACTCACGCCGCCGTGACGCTTACCAAGCGCGGGACTGAATGCGGGGTCCCTTGATGTCCGGTGCGCCCACCGATGGTCCAGATCCGAACCGGCTGAAAACGCTGGAAGAGCGACTGGCAAAGGTGCGCAAGACGCAGGAACCGGGGGGCCGCGGGATGACCGGGTTTTCGCAGGCCGACATGGCGTGGCGGATGGTCATCGAAATGGTTTCGGGGCTGGGCATCGGCTTCGGCGTCGGTTACGGGCTTGATGTGCTGTTCGGCACGATGCCCCTGCTGATGGTCGTGTTCACGATGCTGGGTCTTGTCGCCGGGGTGCGCGTGATGCTGCGCACCGCGGCGGAGATGAACGAAAAACGCGCGGCGGCCGAGGCTGCCGAGGAAGAGGGAAGATAGTCGTGGCGGAAGAAGCTGGCAGCGGTCTTGTGTTCCATCCGATGGATCAGTTCATCGTGAAGCCCCTCTTTGGCGAGGGGCCGATCCACTGGTACACCCCCACGAACGTGACCCTGTGGATGGTGCTGACGGTTCTGGCCATCGTTCTGGTGCTGGTTGTCGGCACCCGCGGCCGCGCCGTCGTGCCGACCCGGATGCAGTCGATCGCCGAGCTGACCTTTGGCCTTGTGCACAAGATGGTCGAGGATATCTGCGGCAAAGAGGGGCTGAAGTATTTCCCCTATGTGATGACGCTGTTCAGCTTCATCGTCTTTGCCAACTTCCTTGGCCTGCTGCCGAAATCCTTCTCGACCACCTCGCATATCGCGGTGACCGCGGTTCTGGCGCTGTTCGTCTTCCTGGGCGTGACGCTGCTTGGTCTGGTCAAGCATGGCACGCATTTCCTGGGCCTGTTCTGGGTGTCTTCGGCGCCGCTGGCGCTGCGCCCCGTGCTGGCGGTGATCGAAGTGATTTCCTACTTCGTGCGCCCCGTTTCGCATTCCATCCGTCTTGCCGGCAACATCATGGCGGGCCACGCGGTGATCAAGGTGTTCGCGGGCTTTGCCGCGATTGCCGCCATCGCCCCGGTTTCGGTTGTCGCCATCACCGCGATGTACGGTCTTGAAGTGCTTGTGGCGCTGATCCAGGCCTATGTGTTTACCATCCTCACCTGCGTCTATCTCAAGGACGCGCTGCACCCGGGCCACTAAGGCGCGGATCTGCAACCCTTTTCAACCTTTCCAATCCTCAAGGAGCACCACAATGGAAGGCAGCATCTCGGAACTCGGTCAATACCTCGGCGCGGGCCTGGCCTGCATCGGCATGGCGGGCGCCGCCGTCGGGGTGGGCAATGTCGCGGGTAACTTCCTGAACGGCGCGCTGCGCAACCCTTCGGCCGCCGCTGGCCAAACCGCCACGCTGTTCATCGGCATGGCCTTTGCTGAAGCACTGGGCATCTTCTCGTTCCTGGTCGCGCTTCTGCTGCTGTTCGCGGTCTGATCCTGATTTGCATCCTTGCGGTCGGATGGGCCTGTAACGCAGGCCCATCCGGTTATCTTAAGGGTCCAGGGGGACGACATGGCAACTGAAACGCACGAAGCGGCTGCCGACGCGGCGCATGGCGCGGCCACTGCCGCTGGCCACGCGGCCGAATCTGCGGGCATGCCGCAACTGGATTTCGCGACTTTCCCGAACCAGATCTTCTGGCTTCTGGTCACCTTGGTCGTGATCTACTGGGTGCTGTCGCGCATTGCGCTGCCGCGCATTGGCGCGGTTCTGGCTGATCGCCAGGGCACCATCGCCGGCGATCTGAGCGCCGCCGAAGACTTCAAGCTGAAGGCGAAGGACGCCGAGGCCGCCTATGAAAAGGCATTGGCCGACGCCCGCGCCCAGGCGCAGAAAATCGTGGCCGAGGCGCGGGCCGAAATCCAGAAGGATCTGGATGCCGCCACCGCCCATGCCGATGCCGAAATCGCGGCCCGCGCCGCGGAATCGGAAGCCCGGATCGGGACGATCCGCGCCGGTGCACTGGAGGCGGTTGAAGCCGTCGCCCGCGATACCGCCGCCGAAATCGTCGCGGCACTGGGTGGCAAGGCCGATGAAAAGGCGCTTGCGGCTGCCGTCGATGCGCGGCTGAAAGGGTAAGGTCATGAAGAAACTTTCCGTTCTTTTCATCCTTGCCGCCCATCCCGCGCTGGCCGCTTCCGGCCCGTTCTTCAGCCTGCGCAACACCGATTTCATCGTGACGCTGGCCTTCCTGCTGTTCGTCGGCATCCTGGTCTACTTCAAGGTGCCGGGCATGATCGGTGGCCTGCTGGACAAGCGCGCCGCAGGTATCAAGGCCGATCTGGAAGAGGCGCGCGCGCTGCGCGAAGAGGCTCAGGCGATCCTGGCGTCTTATGAACGCAAGGCGCGCGAGGTTCAGGACCAGGCCGATCAGATCGTCGTTGCCGCCAAGCGCGATGCGCAGGCCGCGGCCGAGACGGCCAAGGACGAACTGAAGGCCTCGATCGCGCGTCGCCTGAAGGCGGCCGAGGACCAGATCGCTTCGGCTGAGGCTTCGGCCCTGCGTGAGGTCAAGGACCGTGCTGTCAGCGTGGCGATTGCCGCCGCGGGCGAGGTTTTGGCCAGGCAGATGTCGGCCAAGGATCAGGCTGGCCTGATCGACGCCTCGATCGCCGAGGTCGAACAGCGGCTTCACTAAGCCTGCGGAAATCACGAACAAAGAACCCGGCCCTTGGGCCGGGTTTTTCCGTTCAGCGCCCGGTTTCCTGTTGCAGGCGCAGTTGGGCCAGCGCCTCGTTCCGGTCGGCCTTGCGCTGTTCGGCCTGCACCATTTCCACGAAATCCATGTGCTTGGCCACGGCGGCGCGGGCCGCGACCGGATCGCGCGCCTGCAGCGCATCGTTGATGGCCTTGTGCTGCGCCAGAAGCGTGTCGCGGGTGGATCTGTTACGGAACATGACCGACCGATTGTAGAATACCCCTTCCTTCAGCAGGCCGAACATCGCGCGCATCATATGCAGCATGATGACATTGTGGCTGGCCTCGATGATGGCGATGTGGAACTGGGCGTCCAGCGCGGCCTCTTCGTTCGGGTTGCGCTTGTCATGCGCGGCCATCATGCGCTGAAAGATCGTATCGATTACTTTCAGATCGGTATCCGTGCCCAGTTGGGCGGCGCGTTCGGCGGCCAGCCCCTCCATGTCGCGGCGGAATGAGATATAGTCGAACACCGCCTGATCATGCTGTGCGAAAAGCCGGATCAGCGCGGGCGAGAAGGCGGCCCCCAGAACCTCGGCCACATAGATTCCGGCGCCTGCGCGCGTGGTCAGCAGGCCGACATCCTGAAGCGCGGCAACCGCTTCGCGCAGGCTGGGGCGCGAAACCCCCAGCCGTTCGGACAGTTCGCGTTCCGAGGGCAGACGTTCCCCCGGCCGCAGGATGCCCTGCAGAATCAGGGTTTCGATCTGGCGCTCGACAGCGCGTGAAAGCTTTTCGGATTCAATTTTCTGAAACGGCATGGCCCCCTCCCGATCGGTAAAGATGTATGACCACTTGGGCGGGGGCACAATGGAAAAGGCCGGGCAGGGGCCCGGCCTTTGACAGGATCCGCGGCGTGATCAGTTGGGGCGGATGACGAATTCCACGCGCCGGTTCTGGGCGCGCCCCTCGACCGTCAGGTTTGACGCGATGGGCTGGTCCTCACCCCGGCCAATCGCCACAATGCGCTGGCGCGGCACACCGGCGCTGATCAGGACATTGGCCACCGAATGGGCGCGATCTTGCGACAGACGCTGGTTATAGCTGGCCGCGCCGGTGTTGTCGGTATGGCCGATCACGTTCACCGTTGTGTTCGGATAGCGGTTCAGGCTGCCCGCCAGTGTGTAAAGATCGCGCTGCAGGTCGGGGCGCACGGAGGCGCTGTCGACCGCGAACAGAACGTCCTGCGGCATGGTCACGATCAGCTCGGACCCGGTATTGACGATCCGCACGCCATCGGTATCCAGGTCGCGGCGCAGTTCCTGGGCCTGGCGGTCCAGCTGCGCGCCGATCGCGCCCCCGATCAGACCGCCGACCACCGCCCCCGCGGCCGTCTTGGTCAGCTTTTCGTCGCCGCCGCGGTCGTGGGCCAGCGCGCCGCCGATCAGCGCGCCGGTGATCATGCCGGTCGTCTGGCGGCTGTTGTCGGTCGCGCCGGTGGCATAGGGGTCGGTGCAGGCCGACAGGGCAAACAGCCCGGCCACGCCCGCCATAAGGGGAAATCTTGCATTCATGCTGGTCAGCCTCTCATTCCAAGCCCGCTTCGCGGGCCTCTGGCACACATTACGCGCTTCGGGGCGAAATGTTCCATGGCTTCTGCGCGACCGGCAGGTTTTGGCCCATCACGTCCTGGCGAGCGGCGGTTGATCGGCCTCGAACCGGGCGGCTTCCCAGGCCAGCATCGCGCGTTTGACCGGCAGGCCCCAGTGATAGCCGCCCAGCGCGCCGGACCGGCGCAGCACCCGGTGGCAGGGGATCAGCCAGGCCAGCGGGTTGCGGCCCACGGCGGTGCCCACGGCGCGCACCGCGCGGGGGTGGCCGATCGCGGTGGCGATGTCGGAATAGGTCGTGACCTGCCCCGTCGGAATCTGCAGCAGGGCTTCCCAGACCTTGATCTGGAAGGGCGCGCCCAGCAGAACCATCCGCGCCTCGCCCCGCTGGCCAAGGGCCGCCTCGACCCAGGCGGCAAGCGCGCCGGGATCTTCGTGCAAATCGGCCCCCGGCCAGCGCGCCGCCAGATCGGCGAAGGTGGCTTCGCGACCGGTGTCTTCGGCAAAGCCCAACCCGCAGATGCCGCGCGCGGTGCCCATCGCCAGCACCTCGCCGAAGGCCGATGGGAACCAGCCCCAGCGGATCGACAGGCCATCGCCACCCCGGGCAAAGTCGCCTGGGCTCATCGCTTCCCAGCGCAGGAACAGATCGTGCAGCCGGCTGGTCCCGGACAGGCCCGCCCGGTCGGCCACCGCCTGCAGCGGCCAGCGCCGCGCCAGCAGGTCGCGCGCAAGGGTCAGCGACAGATATTGCTGATAGCGTTTGGGCGACACCCCGACCCAGCTGGAAAAGACCCGCTGAAAATGGGCCGGGCTAAGGCCAAGGTCAGCGGCCAGTGTGGCAAGGCTGATCGGGCCATCGGCAGCGTCGATCCGTGCCAGGGCACGGGCGATCAGGCGGTAATGATAGCGCGAGTCGAGCTGCGATTGCCGGGCTGTTTCGGTTGCGCCGGGGGGCGGGATTAGGGTGTTTGGCATTCTGGCCTCCGTCCCGGACAGATTAGGCGCTTGCGCGGGCGGACGCGACCCGGAACCTGCGCAAAGCGCGTCAAGCGGCCAATCGCGGCAATTGCCCGCCGTGGCCGGGCGCACCAATGCCAGTTCCCAGCCTTCCAGCACGGCGCGCGCGGCGGTGGCATGTGCGGTCAGCAACCCTGCGCCGCAGGCCGCGCGCAGCGTCGTTGCCGGATAGCAAAGATGTATGGCGAACCTTTCTGTCCGCAGGGCTTTGCGTGCCAACATGCACGCGGCTTGCAAAGGCGCGGTTAACGCTGCTGCGGCGCTTGCGTTTTTCCGCGCCAGCGGGCCGAAGGCCTTGCCGCGCGCCTGCGGGCCGGGCATAGGGGGCGGACACAGGGTGGGCCATGGCAAAGCAACTTGATTATCACGCGATGAAAGAGGTCTTCCGCCGGTTCGAGGCGGCGGAACCGCATCCCAGGGGCGAACTGGACCATGTGAACGCCTACACGCTTCTGGTCGCGGTGGCGCTGTCGGCGCAGGCGACCGATGCGGGCGTCAACAAGGCGACGCGCGCGCTGTTTGCCATTGCCGACACGCCTGAAAAGATGCTGGCACTGGGCGAGGCGGGCCTGACCGATCATATCAAGACGATCGGCCTGTTCCGCCAGAAGGCCAGGAACGTCATCCGCATGAGCCAGATCCTTGTGGATCGTTTCGACGGTCAGGTGCCATCCTCGCGCGCGGCGTTGCAGACGCTGCCGGGGGTGGGACGCAAGACCGCCAATGTGGTGCTGAACATGTGGTTCGCCCATCCGGCACAGGCGGTCGACACGCATATCTTCCGCATCGGCAACCGCACCGGTATCTGTCCGGGCCGCGATGTCGATGCCGTCGAACGCGCGATCGAGGATAACGTGCCCGTCGAATACCAACGCCATGCGCATCACTGGCTGATCCTGCATGGCCGCTATATCTGTGTCGCGCGCAAGCCCAGATGCGGGGCCTGCCTGATCCGCGACATCTGCCAGTATGAGGAGAAGACCCCGTGAAGCCCTATCAGGTGGTGGGCATCGGCAATGCCGTTGTCGATGTTCTGGCGCAGACCGACGACAGCTTTCTGGATCACATGGGGATCGAGAAGGGGATCATGCAGCTGATCGAACGTGACCGGGCCGAAACCCTTTATGCCGCGATGTCCGATCGCACCCAGGCGCCCGGCGGATCGGTGGCCAACACGCTGGCGGGGCTTGGCAATCTGGGCCTGTCGACGGCCTTCATCGGGCGCGTGCGCGATGATGCGCTGGGCCGGTTCTATGCCGCCTCGATGGCAGCCGAGGGGACCGATTTCATCAACCCGCCGGTCGCGGGCGGCGATCTGCCCACTTCACGATCCATGATCTTCGTCACACCCGATGGCGAGCGGTCGATGAACACCTATCTGGGCATCTCGGCCGATCTGGGAACCGGGGATGTGTCGCTGGATGTGGTGGAACATGCCGCGATCCTGTTCCTGGAAGGCTATCTGTTCGACAAGGATCACGGCAAGGCGGCCTTCCTCAAGGCGGCGCAGGCCTGCCGGCGCGGGGGCGGCAAGGCGGGGATCGCGCTGTCTGACCCGTTCTGCGTGAACCGCCACCGCGACAGTTTCCGCAGGCTGGTCAGCGAGGCGATGGATTATGTGATCGGCAATCAGCACGAATGGGAGGCACTTTACCAGACCGATCTGGACAGTGCCCTGGAACAGGCGTCGCGCGATTGCGGGCTGGTGGTCTGCACCCGGTCGGGGGCGGATGTCGTGCTGATCGCGGGCGAGGAACGGGTCAGCGTGCCGGTGCAGCGCGTGGTGCCGGTGGATGCGACCGGGGCGGGCGATCAGTTCGCGGCGGGCTTCCTGTATGGCGTGGCGACGGGGCAAAGCCTGGACGTCGCGGGCCGCATGGGCTGTATCGCCGCGACCGAGGTGATCAGCCATTTCGGCGCGCGCCCCGAGGCGGATGTCAAGGCGCTGTTTCGGGCGCAGCGCCTGATCTGAGCCTTCCCGGTTTCGGGCGCGCCCCCCAAGGCGCCCGCCCGCCGGGGCGTTCAGGCCTTTTGCAGCATCCGGCCCAGCGGGCGCCCGGCCAGAATATGCATGTGGTAATGCGGCACTTCCTGCACGCCGGCCTCGCCCGCGTTGGAAATCGTGCGATAGCCGCCGCCATTCGCGCCCGGCGTGATGCCCAGCATCCGGCAGATCTCGGCTGCGGCGCGGTGGAAATCGACGATCTCATCGGCGCTGGCCTCGGCCGCGAAATGGTCGAAACAGACGTAGCGGCCCTTGGGGATGACCAGCACATGATCGGGGGCCTGCGGCGCGATATCGCGAAACGCCAGGGTATGGTCGGTTTCCAGCACCGTGTTGGCGGGGATTTCACCGCGCAGGATGCGGGCAAAGACGTTCATTTCGTCATAGGCATAGGCCACGGGGTCACTCCTCAATCGACGAACAGATAATCGGTCGCGGCGATCTGATGCGCAAGATCGGGCGCAATGTCCAGAAACCGCGCCAGCGCCTGGGCATTGGCCCGGGTTTCGGCCCCCTGACGCATCCGCAGGAAGCTGGGGAACTGCGCATCGCGCATCCGGTCGCTTTCAAAGCGCAGGTCATAGCGGATCGTCGGCAACAGCCGGTCGATCACCTCTTGTGGGGACCGCTCGCCCGCAAGGCCCACGCGGCGGGCATGGCCCAGCAGATAATCATCGCTGAAGTCGCATTCGATTTCCAGGATCCGGGTGGTCGCCTTGTCCGAGGTGAAATCCTGCATCAGATCGAAGGACGACGGGTCCAGGCAGATCACCAGCCGGTCGGTGCCGTGAAAGTCGAACAGCATCCGCATCAGCGCGCGGCGGTGGCGGGTGCGCTTGTCCATCGTCGACTGGATGCCGCCCAGATCGGGCAGGGGGGTGTTTTCCTCATTGAACAGATATTCCACCACCGGAATCCCGCTCCGGTGCCGGATCTGATGCACCAGGCGCTTGGCGACATGCCATTTCTTGCACACCACCATCAGCAAGGTCCGTTCCCGGCCCAGGCTGGATTCGGTTTCCCAGAAGCGCGGCGCAAAGCGCCGCCCGATCCGGCCGCGTCCGGTCAGAAAGCTGTAGAGGCTGCGCCCCTCGTTCGAGATCGGGAATTGCACGCCGGTCTGGGTCCACAGGCTGCCCAGCCGGTCCTTCAGCGGGCCTGCCTCGGGGCTGATCTTGCGCGCGAACAGGAAATCCTGGCTCAGCAGCATGTCGTAATGGTCGTTGTAGAAGGTCACCGGCATGCCGTAATCGGTGAACATCAGGAAGGTCTGCGTGCGGGTGCGGATTTCGCGGTCGGGCACCAGATGGCGGACGATGGTCTGAAAGAAGGTTTCATCCGGGATCCAGGAGGTGCGGAAAAAGCGCATCACATCGGGCCGGTCGCGGCAGAAATCCAGCACCCATTCCACCGTGCGCCGGCGCAGGCACCACCATTGCGATCCGATCATCATCTGCAGATCCCCGGGGATCGCGCGGGTCAGGCCCAGTTTCTTCTGCCATTCGTAGCTTTTGTAGAACAGCCATTTGCGGGTGCGTTCGTTGAACCAGTGGCGATAGATCAGCCGGTCTTCCTTCAGCCCCGTCTTGATCCAGTCCGAGGCGAAGAAATCGAAGCTTTCGATATAATCCACATCCTCGGCATCCAGACAGGCATGGGCGAATTCGGCGGTCTTGATCGGCATGCAGTCGCCCGACAGCATGTAGAAATGCGTGGCCTGCGGAAAGGCCGCGATGGCGGCTTTCACCGCCTCCAGCGTGGCGCCGACCAGGCTCCATTCGCCCCAGCCGCATTTCAGCCGCCGCCGCGCGAAGGTGACCGCGGGATTGTGGCCCAACGCCGCGCGGATGCGGGCGAAATCGTCACCGCTGGCGCGCGCATCGAAATGGATCGAGACGAAATCGCCTGCGGCAGTCAGCCGCTCGGCCTGACGGATGATCCCGTCGGGGTCCTTGTGGGTCAGCAGGATGAAAGCGATTTTGGCCATCGTTAACCGGATCAACAGCAATAGGTATCAGATTTCGCCTAGATACCGCCAATGCCCGTTGAAAAGACAGGGGCAGTTTGCTTCAAAGGGCAGGAATTGTCGGTCCGGGCCCCGCCCGCGTGTTTACAGGAGTGATTTGATGGGTTTCCCCGGTACCTGGATGACGGAAAGCGAAAGCGTCGTGTACCGCGTGGTGCCCAAATGCGCCTGTTCGACCATCGGGCAGATCATGTTCTATTCCGATCACGGGCGTTTTTTTGATGGCGACATCCACGATTCGACCGCGGGGCTGCACAAATGGTCCCAGCCCGAAAGCCAGCCGCTGATCGAGGGGAACGTGCGCACGCACAAATCCTTTGCCTTCACCTGCGTGCGCAACCCCTATGCGCGTATCCTGTCGTCATTCTTCGACAAGATCGCCGGCATCCAGCGCAATGGAAAACGCTATCGCGGCAATCTGCTGCCGCAACTGGCGCAGCGCTACGGGGTGCAGGTCGGCAGCCCGGAAAACGGCTTCGATTTCGACCAGATCGCCAGCTTCCGGCGGTTTTTGCTGTTCGCGCGCGACACGATTCGCTGGCGCCGCCCGATGGAGCCGGACATCCACTGGTCGGCCATGTCGGGCCATATCTCGACCTTCATCGTCAATGGCGGGCGCTATGACCACATCTTTTTCACCGAAAAGTTCAATGACGGCATGCAGACCGTTCTGGACGCCATCCAGACGCCGCATCCGGTGGATCTGGGCGCGATCCCGCGGTTCAACGAAAGCGAAGGCCACGGGCCCAGGCGCGCGCATCCCGTTTCGGCCTATTTCGACGATCTGTCACGCCATCTGGTCTGGGAAATCTACAAGAAGGATTTCCAGCTGTTCCGCTATGATTTCGACGACCCGGACAACAAATACCCGGTGGGCGACATCGATCTGGATGAGGTGCACGCCAAGCTGGCCGCCTGACGCGGCGGCCTAGCCCTTGGTGGTCAGCGCCACGAACACCTCTTCCAGGCCGGGCTGTTCGGATGCCACGTCGCGGATGCGGATGCCGCCTTGCCGGATCGCGTCCAGCACCGCCTCGGCGCTGGTCTGTGACCGGCGATAGTGAAAGGCGATCTGCCCGTCCGCGCGGCGTTCCATGGTGATGCCATCAGGCAGGGCGATTGTTTCGGGGGCCTCGCCTTCGGGTTCGACCACCAGCGCCTTGCCATCCAGCCTGCGCAACAGCGCGGGCGTGGTGTCGCGCACGATCAGCTGGCCGCGGTCGATGATGGCGATTTCATCGCACATCTCTTCGGCCTCTTCCAGGTAATGCGTGGTCAGGATGATCGTCATGCCCTGCGCATTCAGCCTGCGCACATTGGTCCACAGCATGTTGCGCAGTTCGATGTCGACGCCGGCGGTGGGTTCGTCCAGCACCAGAACCTGTGGCCGGTGCACCAGCGCCTTGGCCAGCAACAGCCGCCGTTTCATCCCGCCCGACAGGTTGCGCGCATAGGCATCGGCCTGTTCTGTCAGGCCGACCAGATCCAGAATCTCATCCGTCCAGCGGTCGCGGGCGGGCACACCATACAGCCCCGCCTGCATTTCCAGCGCCGCGTGGGGGGAAAAGAACGGGTCCATGTTCAGTTCCTGCGGCATTACCCCGATTGCCGCGCGCGACTGGCGGGGGTTCACATCCTGGTCAAAGCCCCAGATCGTGACCTTGCCGGCGGTCTTGCGCACCAGCCCGGCCAGGATGTTGATCAGCGTGGACTTGCCCGCGCCATTCGGCCCCAGCAGGCCAAAGATCGATCCGGCCGGGATCGACAGGTCCACGCCTTTCAGCGCCTCTTTCGGGCCCTGCCGGCCGGTTGCCGCATAGGTCTTGCGCAGACCTTCGATTACAATCGCCTGCCGTTCCACCTTGCCCGCCCTTCATCAATCGCTATCATGCGCGCCAAGTTAGGGCGCCCGGCGCCCGACCTCAAGCAGTGCGCCCCGCAAGGGCCTTTCGAACGGAGCCCCGCCGATGACCATCGCCCCCCCCGAAACCCAGACCGTGACGCGCTGGAAAGTTGCCTGCGACGGGGGCGAAGGCGCGCTGGGCCATCCGCGCGTCTGGCTGACGATTCCGCATGACACGGGCTTTGTGGACTGCCCCTATTGCGACAAGCGTTTCGTGATCGACCGCGAACACGCCCACGACGATCACTGATCGCCGGTCGGGTCGCGCCGCCTGCGGCCCCAGGATTGCTGACATGAAGGAGGGCCGGGCATGGGCTTTGGCAAAGGCTGTCACCTGCATCTGATCGACGGCTCGGCCTTTATCTTCCGCGCCTATCATGCCCTGCCGCCGCTGACGCGCAAGTCCGACGGCCTGCCGGTGGGCGCGGTGGCGGGTTTCGCCAACATGATCTTCAAGTATATCGAGGATGCCAAGGGCGATGATGCCCCCACCCATGCGGCGGTGATCTTTGACCATTCCTCAAAAACCTTTCGCAATGACATCTACCCGGAATACAAGGCCAACCGCCCGGAATTGCCCGAGGATCTGCGTCCGCAGTTTCCGCTGACGCGCGATGCGACGCGGGCCTTCAACCTGGCCTGCATCGAGGTGCAGGATTATGAGGCCGATGACATCATCGCCACCCTGGCCCGCCAGGCGCGTGACGCGGGCGGGCGCGTGACGATCATCTCGTCCGACAAGGACCTGATGCAACTGGTCGGCGGCGGGGTCGAGATGCTGGATGCGATGAAGGGCCTGCGCATCGGCCCGGATGAGGTCGCGGCGAAATTCGGCGTCGGCCCCGAACGGGTCGTGGATGTGCAGGCGCTGGCGGGCGATTCGGTCGACAACGTGCCCGGCGCGCCGGGCATCGGCATCAAGACGGCGGCGCTTTTGATCAACGAATATGGCGATCTGGAAACGCTGCTGGACCGCGCCGGCGAAATCAAACAGCCCAGGCGGCGCGAGACCTTGCAGAATTTCGCCGACCAGATCCGGGTTTCAAAACGCCTGGTGACGCTGTTCGACGAAACCCCGCTGGATTTCGCGCTGGATGATCTTGAGGTGAAGGACCCCGATCCCGCGCAGCTGATGGAGTTTCTCAACCGCATGGAATTCCGCACGCTGACCAGGCGCGTGGCCGATAAATTCGGGGCCGAACCGCCGCCACCCGCCGCCGTGTCTGGTGCGCCCGCGGCCAGCGGCGGCGGAACCGGCGCCGAGGGGGGCTTGCCCCCCGCAAAGGCGGTTCCCTTTGACCATGCCGCCTATACCTGCATCCGTGATGCGGCCACGCTTTCGGGCTGGCTGGATCAGGCCCGCGCGCGGGGCTGGGTGGCGGTCGATACCGAAACCACCAGCCTGGACGAAATGCGCGCCGAACTGGTGGGCGTGTCGCTTTGCATCGAGCCGGGGCAGGCCGCCTATATCCCGCTGGGTCACAAGACGGGGGGCGATGATCTGTTCGGCGGCGCGGCGCCGGCGCCCGACCAGATGCCGCTGGATCAGGCCCTGGCGCTGTTGAAGCCGGTGCTGGAGGATGCCGCGATCCTGAAGATCGGGCAGAACATGAAGTATGACTTCAAGATATTCGCCCGCCACGGCATCCGCGTCGCGCCCTTCGATGACACGATGCTGATGAGTTATGCGATGTTTTCCGGTCTGCATGGCCATGGCATGGATGCGCTGGCGCAGGAATATCTGGGCCACAGCCCGATCCCGATCAAGGAACTGCTGGGGTCGGGCAAGGCGCAGATCACCTTTGACCGCGTGCCGGTCGACAAGGCCACCGCCTATGCCGCCGAGGATGCCGACATCACCCTGCGCCTGTGGCAGGCCTTCCGCCCGCGCCTGCACCGCGAACGGGTAACGACGGTCTATGAAACGATGGAACGCCCGCTGGTGCCGGTGCTGGCCGATATGGAAATGGCGGGCGTGCGGGTGGATGCGCAGGTGCTGTCGCGCATGTCGAATGCCTTTGCCCAGAAGATGGCGGGTCTTGAGTCCGAGATTCAGGACATCGCCGGCCAGCCCTTCAATGTCGGCAGCCCCAAGCAGCTGGGCGAGATCCTGTTTGACCAGCTGGGCGTGGCGGGCGGGTCCAAGGGCAAGGCGGGCGCCTATTCCACCGGCGCCGACGTGCTGGAAGATATCGCCGCATCCGAAGACAACCCGCGTGCCGCCGAACTGGCCGCGCGCGTGCTGGACTGGCGTCAGATCGCCAAGCTGAAATCCACCTATACCGACGCGCTGCAAACCCATGTGAACCCGGAAACGGGCCGGGTGCATACGTCCTATGTGATCTCGGGGGCGGCGACGGGACGGCTGGCCTCGACCGATCCGAACCTGCAGAACATTCCCGTCCGCTCGGAAGAGGGCCGCCGCATCCGCGAGGCTTTCGTGGCGGGCCCCGGCATGCGGATCGTAAGCCTGGATTACAGCCAGATCGAGCTGCGCATCCTCGCCCATGTCGCGGATCTGCCCGCGATGAAGCAGGCCTTTCGCGACGGCATCGACATTCACGCGATGACCGCGTCGGAAATGTTCGGCGTGCCGCTGGACCAGATGACGTCCGACATCCGCCGTCAGGCCAAGGCGATCAATTTTGGCGTAATCTACGGCATTTCGGGCTTTGGCCTGGCGCGCAACCTGCGCATTCCCCGGGCCGAGGCGCAGGGCTTTATCGACCGTTACTTCGAACGTTTCCCTGGTATCCGAAAATACATGGACGACACGGTGGCCTTCGCCAGGGAAAACGGTTTTGTCCAGACCATTTTCGGCCGCAGGATCCACACGCCTGAAATCAACGCCAAGGGCCCCGGCGCGGGCTTTGCCAGGCGCGCGGCGATCAATGCGCCGATTCAGGGCGCGGCCGCCGACATCATCCGCCGCGCCATGGTGCGGATGCCCGCGGCCATCGCAGGCCTGCCCGCGACGATGCTGTTGCAGGTGCATGACGAACTGATCTTTGAGGTCGAGGAAGGCGCCGCCGATCCGCTGATCGCCGCCGCCCGCGCCACGATGGAAGGGGCGGCGGAACCCGCGCAGCGCCTGTCGATCCCGCTTGTCGTCGACGCGGGCCAGGGCGCAAGCTGGGCCGAGGCACACTAGGCTTACGGAAAGGGTTCCACCCGTGCCCCATGACCACCATCACCCCCACACCCATTTGCCCCGCGCGGCGGGGGACCGGCGCATGGCGGCGGCGGTGGCGGTCAATCTGGTGCTGTCCGGCGCGCAGATCATCGGCGGGCTGATCGCGGGGTCCGTCGCGCTGATCGCCGATGGTGTGCACAACCTGTCGGATGCGGCTGCGCTGGTGCTGGCCTTTGGCGCCCGCCGCCTGACCCGCCGCGCCGCCGACCCGGGGATGAGCTTTGGCTGGGCCCGCGCCGAGGTGGTGGCGGCGCTGGTCAACTATGTCGCGCTGATCGTCATCGCGCTGTGGCTGCTGGTCGAGGCGGCGGGGCGGCTGGCCGATCCGCCGGGGGTTGCGGGCTGGGTCGTGGTCTGGCTGGCGGGGCTTGCGTTGCTGGTCGATCTGGTGACGGCGGGGCTGACCTGGCGGCTGGCGCGCGAAAGCCTGAACATCCGCGCGGCCTTTTTGCACAATCTGGCCGATGCGGGGGCCTCGGTCGCGGTGATCATCGGTGGCGGGCTGATCCTGCTGTATGACTGGCGACTGGTCGATCCGCTGCTGACCATCGGGATTTCGCTGTTCATCCTGTGGCATGTCGCGGGCGACATTCGTCCCGTGCTGCGCATCCTGATGCTGGGGGCGCCGGTCGCGCAGGATGTGGCGCAGGTGGTGGCGCGGCTGCGCGCCGAACCGGGCGTGGCAGATGTGCATCATGTCCACCTGTGGCAGATCGATGAACGGCGCACCGCCTTTCAGGCCCATCTGGTCGTCCGGGATGGTGCCGATTTCGCCGCCGTGATCGCCGGGGCCAAGGCGATGCTGGCGCGCGACTTCGGCCTGACCCACGCCACGCTGGAACCCGAAAGCCCCGCCCTGGGCTGTGCCGATCAGGGCGTCGCGGGCTGCTGAACCGCCTGCGCGCGCGCCAGCCAGCCAAGACCCGCCATCGTGTCCCCCGCGGGGATGTATTCGGCGCTGACAAAGCCGGTATAACCATCCCGCTCCAGCCGGGCGAAGAAGGCGTCAAAGTCGATCTGTCCGTCCGCCGGTTCATGCCGCCCGGGATAGCCCGCAATCTGCACATGGCTGGCGCGTGCCCCATGGCGCGCCCAGGCGCCCGGCACATCGCCGGTGATCCGGTGCGCGTGATAGGCATCGAATTGCAGGCGCAGATTGGGCGCGCCGGTCGCATCCAGCACCCGCGCCGCCAGGTCGAAATCACCCAGGAAATAGCCTGGCATGTCGACCGGGTTGATCGGCTCGATCGTCAGCGCGCGGTCAGGGGCCTGACGTGCCGCCCAGTCCAGATTGCGCAGGAAGGTGTCCTGCGCCCGGCCCCCCGTGGCGCAGCCCGCCATGATGTGAATCCGCCCCGGGTTCAGCATATCCGCCAGGTCCAGCGCCTGGGCGAATTCCGCGCGAAACCGTGCCTCGGCCCCGGGCAGGGCGGCACAGCCGCGCCCGCCCGCCGCCCAGTCGGGCACCGGCACGTTCATCAGCGCGAAATCCAGGCCATTGTCATCCAGCCCCGCGCGGATGTCGCGCGCCGGGGTGTCATAGGGAAACAGCAGTTCCACCGCGCCAAAGCCCGCCGCCCGGGCCGCCGCGAACCGCTGGATCAGGGGCTGTTCGGTGAACAGAAAGGTCAGGTTCGCGGCAAATCGCGGCATCAGGACAGCTCGGCCACCGGGATGATCGGAAAGAACGTGCCTTGCGACCACAGGCCCAGCCAGTCCTGCCCCTGATGCGCGGCGGGACGGGCGATGTCGACCAGCCGGTAAAAGGTCTTGCGGTCGATCAGCGCCTCAAGCCCGCGGCGGATGTGGACATAAGGCGCAGGCGTGCCATCGGCGCCGCGTTCCACCCGGATCGGGTTGTCGGGGCCTGCGGTGACGGTATCGCCCACATTGGTGGTAAAGCGCAGCGCCTGACCGGCGCCCGTGCCGGTCAGTTCCACATCGACCGCGACAAAGGGCGCATCGACCACGCGGATGCCCACCTTTTCCACCGGGGTGACCAGGAAATACTTGCCATCCTCCAGCTTCAGGATCGAGGCGAACAGCCTGACCAGCGCCGGCCTTCCGATCGGCGTGCCCAGATAGAACCAACTGCCATCGCGGCGGATTTCCATATCCAGGTCGCCGCAAAACGGCGGGTTCCACAGATGCACCGGGGGCGGCCCCTTTTTTGCCGCCCGGCCCGCCGCCGCCGCCAGCCCCTCGGCCGAGGGGGCCGCCGGTTGGGGCTTCACGTTCTGTTGTGACTTGTCTGTTTCTGTCATCCGGGCTTTGCCAATCCGTCGGTTATCGTTATCTCCTGAAGGGGATTATAGCGTGAAGGGGGGCGTTGTCATGGCCGGACCGGGGGATCTGATCACGGAAATCGAAACCCTGGGCGACAGGGTGGCACAGGCGCGCGCCTCGATCGAGCAGCGTTTCATTGGCCAGGACCGGGTGGTCGAACTGGTGCTGGCGACGCTTTTGTCGGGGGGGCACGGGCTTCTGGTGGGCTTGCCGGGGCTGGGCAAGACCATGCTGGTCGACACATTGGCCACCGTGATGGGGCTGAAATCCAGCCGCATCCAGTTCACCCCCGACCTGATGCCCGCCGATATCCTGGGGTCCGAGGTGCTGGAAACCGCCGCCGACGGCAGCCGCGCCTTTCGCTTCATCGAAGGCCCGGTATTCTGCCAGCTGCTGATGGCCGATGAGATCAACCGCGCCAGCCCGCGCACGCAATCGGCGCTGTTGCAGGCGATGCAGGAACACGAGGTGACGGTGGCGGGCGTGCATCGCGCGCTGGGCCGGCCGTTCCATGTGCTGGCCACGCAAAACCCGATCGAACAGGAAGGCACCTATCCGCTGCCCGAGGCGCAGCTGGATCGGTTCCTGGTGCAGATCGATGTGGATTACCCCGACCGCGATACCGAACGCGGTATCCTGCTGGCCACGACCGGCGCGACCGGGACTGCCGCGCATCAGGTGTTCAGTGCCGCGGATCTGATCGCCGCGCAGGCGCTGGTGCGGCGCATGCCGGTGGGCGAGGCGGTGGTCGAACTGATCCTGGATCTGGTCCGCGCCTGCCGCCCTGATGAACCCGAGGCCGTGCCCGCCGCGCGTGAGGCGCTGGCCTGGGGGCCGGGGCCGCGCGCCGCGCAGGCGCTGATGCTGACGGTGCGCGCGCGTGCGCTGTTGCAGGGGCGTCTGGCACCGTCCGCCGAGGATGTGCTGGCGCTGGCGCGCCCGGTGCTCAGCCATCGCATGGCGCTGTCGTTTGCGGCGCGTGCGCGTGGTGAAACGCTGGCGGGCGTCATTGATCGTGTTGCCGCGCAGGTCACGGGCCGCGAGGCCGCGGCGTGAGCCTTGCCCCCGATAGTGCCGCGGCGCTGGACCTTCGGCGCCAGGCCGAAGGTGCGGCCCGGGCGCTGCCGCCGCTGCTGGTTGCGGCCGAACATCTGGCCGCGGCGGTGCAGATGGGCGGCCATGGCCGCCGCCGGGCCGGCGCAGGCGAGGATTTCTGGCAATACCGCCCCGCCCATCCGGGGGATGAGGCGCGTTTTGTCGACTGGCGCCGATCGGCCCGGTCGGATCAGCAATATGTACGCGACCGTGAATGGCAGCTGGCGCAATCGGTGCATCTGTGGGTCGATGACGCCGCCTCGATGCGGTTTTCGGGCGGTCGGGATCGCCCCGAAAAGGGCGCGCGGGCGCGGCTTCTGGCGCTGGCGCTGGCGGTGCTGATGATCCGCGCGGGTGAACGGGTGGGGCTGACGGGTCCGCTGGCGCCGCCGCGTCCGGGCCGGGCGCAGCTGATGCATCTGGCGGGGCTTTTGTCGGCGCCCGCGGCGGCGGGCGATTACGGCGCCCCCGAGGTGTCGGCGGTCATGGCGCGTGCGCGCGTGGTCTTTCTGTCGGATTTCCTGGGCGATCCGGCCCCGGTTGCGGCGGCGCTGGGCGCGCTGGCCGATCGCGGCGTCAGCGGGGTGATGCTGCAGGTGCTGGACCCGGTCGAGGAAGATTTTCCCTTTGACGGGCGCACGATCTTTGAAAGCATGGGCGGCAGCCTGCGCCACGAAACCCGCCAGGCCGGCGATCTGCGCGCGCGCTATCTGGCGCGGCTGGCGGAACGGCGTGACCGGCTGACGCGGCTGGCCGGGCAGGCGGGCTGGCAGTTTTCCACCCATCACACCGGCGCACCCGCGCAGGGCGCGCTGTTGTGGCTGCATGCGGCGCTGGGGCGGGGGCGCTGATGTGGATGGTCGGCCCGCTTGGCTTTGGCGCGCCCTGGTTGTTGCTGGGGCTGCTGGCCTTGCCGGTGCTGTGGCTTTTGCTGCGCGCGGTGCCGCCCGCGCCGGTGCGGCGGCGCTTTCCCGGGGTGGCGCTGCTGCTGGGCCTGACGGATGAAGACCAGCAGGCCGACCGCACGCCCTGGTGGCTGCTGATGCTGCGCATGGCGGCGATCGCGGCGGCGATCATCGGCTTTGCCGGGCCGGTGTTGAACCCGGTGGTGCAGGCGCCGGCCGATCGCCCGCTGCTGATCGTCGAGGATGGTGGCTGGGCCTCGGCCCGGGACTGGCCGCGCCGGGTGGAACGCATCGCCGGCGCACTGGCCGAGGCCGGGCGCACGGGCAGGCCTGCGGCGCTGGTGCTGCTGTCCGATCCGCCCCCTGTTCCCCCCGTCTTTGCCCCGGCCGCGGATCTGGCCGCGGCGCTGCCCGGCCTCACGCCCCGGCCCTGGGCGCCGCCGGTGCCCGCCGATCCCGCGGCGATCCTGCCGGACGGGGGTTTTGATACGCTGTGGTTGTCCGATGGTCTGGCGCATGCCGCGCGGCCCGGTCTGCTGGCGGCGCTGTCGGCGCGTGGGACCCTGCGCGTCTGGGAATCGGGCCCCCCGGTTCTGGCGCTGCGCCCCCCCCGGATCGAGGATGGCGCGCTGCGGGTCACGGTGCTGGCTGCGACCGCGCCCGGCGCCCCGCCCGCCACGACCATCGAGGTCGCGGCGATCGGGCCCGACCCCAACGGGATCGAGCGCGCCCTGGCCCGCGCCCCGGCCACGATCGGTCCCGCGGGCCTGGGCGAGGCGGTGTTCGACCTGCCCCCGGAATTGCGCAACCGCATTTCGCGCTTTGAAATCACGGGGCTGCGCAGCGCGGGCGCGGTGGCGCTGACCGATGACGCGGTCAAGCGGCGCAAGGTGGCGCTGGTCGCGGGGGGCGCTGCGCGTGAGGGGCTGGAGCTGCTTGCGCCCACCCATTACCTGCGTCAGGCACTGGCCCCCAGCGCCGACCTGCTGGAAGGCGGGCTGGCCGATGTGCTTCTGGCCGCGCCCGATGTGATCATTCTGGCTGACATTGCCGATCTCGCCGACCTGCCCGAGGCTGACCGCCTGGCCGAATGGGTTGAAGAGGGCGGGCTTCTGGTGCGCTTTGCCGGGCCCCGGCTGGCGGCGGCGCAAAGTGCCGCTGATCCGCTGTTGCCGGTGCGGCTGCGCGCGGGCGGGCGGTCGATCGGCGGCACCATGAGCTGGGGCGAGCCGCGCCGGCTTGGGCCTTTCCCCGAGGGCTCGCCCTTTGCGGGGCTGGATCTGCCCGCCGATGTGACGGTGCGCGCGCAGGTGATGGCCGAACCCGCGCCCGAACTGGCCGAACGCACCATTGCCGCGCTGGAGGACGGCACGCCGCTGGTGACGCGCGCGGCGTTCGGCGATGGGTCGCTGGTGTTGTTCCATGTCACGGCCAATGCGGAATGGTCATCCCTGCCGCTGTCGGGCCTGTTCGTGCGCATGCTGGAACGGCTGGCGATTTCCGCCCGCGCCACGATCCCCGAGGCGGGCGATCTTGCGGGCGTGACCTGGGTTCCGGCGCGGCGGATCGATGCGTTCGGGCGGTTGCAGGATGCGGGCGAGGCGCCGGGTGTCGCCGGTGCCGCGCTGGCGGCGGCGCTGGCTGGTGCGGGGCCGGGGGCCGACCTGCCGCCGGGGCTCTATGCCGCCGATGGCCGCGCGGTCGCGCTGAATGTGATCGGCGCGGATCAGCTGCTGACCCGTGCCAGCTGGCCCGCCTCGGTCCCGCTGGAGGGGGCGGTGGCCCCGCAGCAGACACCGCTGAAGGGGGCGGTGTTGCTGGTGGCGTTGGTGCTGCTGCTGGCCGATATCCTGGCATCGCTGGCGCTGTCGGGGCGGCTGCGGGGGCCGCGCGCGGGGGCGGGGGCGGCGGTGCTGGCGCTGGCGCTGATCCTGCCCGCGACCGGGGCCGATGCCCAGATGAACGCCGCCCCATCGGACGCCCCCCGGATGGATGAGGCGCGCGCCATTGCCGCGGCGGGCAATGTGGTGCTGGCCCATGTCGTCACCGGCGATGCCGAAACCGACCGGGTCGCGGCCGCTGGCCTGGCGGGGCTGTCGCAGGTGCTGACCCGGCGTACGACGGTGGAGCCTTCGGCGCCAATGGCGGTCGACCCGGAAACCGACGATCTGGCGCTGTTCACGCTGCTGTATTGGCCCGTCACCGCCGATCAGCCCGCGCCCTCGCCGATGGCCTATGCGCGGCTCAACCGCTATCTGCGTGGCGGCGGCATGATCCTGTTTGATACGCGCGATGCCGATATCGCGGGCTTTGGCACCGCGACCGATGCGGGGCGCCGGCTGCAGGCGCTGGCCGCGCCGCTGGACATCCCGCCGCTGGAACCGATCCCGCCGGATCATGTCCTGACCCGCACCTTTTACCTGCTGCAGGATTTTCCCGGCCGTCACGCGGGCGCCACGATCTGGGTCGAGGCCGCCCCCCCCGATGCCGAACGGGCCGAGGGGATGCCGTTTCGCAACCTGAATGACGGGGTGACGCCGGTGGTGATCGGCGGCAATGACTGGGCCGCCGCCTGGGCCACCGACGCGCGGGGCATGGCGATGTTTCCGGTCGGGCGCGGCCAGGCGGGCGAGCGCCAGCGCGAGATTGCCTATCGCTTCGGCGTCAATCTGGTGATGCATGTGCTGACGGGCAATTACAAATCCGATCAGGTCCATGTACCCGATCTGCTGGAAAGGCTGGGGCAATGACCGGGCTAAGCGTGATCTTCGCGCCGCTTTTGCCCTGGCCTGCGATCTGGGCCGCGGCGGCGCTGGCGCTGGTTCTGCTGGCGCTGGCGCTGTGGCGGGGGCTGCGCGGCTGGGCGTTGCGCGCGGGGGCGGCGCTGGTGCTGCTGGCGGCGCTGGCGCAACCGGCGGTGCAGCGCGAAACGCGCGCGCCCCTGTCCGACATCGTCTTCCTGCTGGAAGACCGCAGCGCAAGCCAGGCCCTTCCCGGCCGCGCCGATCAGACCGATACCGCCCTGGCCGCCATGACGCGCGCCATCGCCGCCCTGCCCAATACCGAAATCCGCCGCCTGCGCGTGGATGACGGGGCCGGGAACGCGGGCAGCCTGATCGCCACCGCCCTGGCCCAGGCCCTGGCCGAGGAACCCCGTGCCCGCGTGGCCGGCGCCATTCTGGTGACCGACGGGCAGGCGCATGACGCCGATCTGATGCCGCGCATGCCCGCCCCGGTGCATGTCCTTCTGACGGGGCGCACGGCCGATTGGGACCGGCGGCTGGTGATCCAGACCGCCCCCGCCTTCGGCATCATCGGCGAGCCGGTCTCGATCCGGTTGCGGATCGAGGATCTGGGCGCGGTGCCCGCCGCCGTGGGCACCCGCGCCACCCTGTCCATCGCCATCGACGGCGATGATCCGCAAAGCTATCAGGTCGAGGTCGGGCAGGATCTGGAACTGCCGCTGATCCTGACCCATGGCGGGCAGAACGTGGTGCAGTTCACGCTGGCCCCCACGCAGGGCGAACTGACCGATCGCAACAATGCCGCCGTGGTGCAGATCAACGGGGTGCGCGACCGGTTGCGGGTGCTGCTGGTATCAGGCGAACCGCATGCGGGCGAACGCACCTGGCGCAATCTTCTGAAATCGGATGCGGCGGTGGATCTGGTGCATTTCACCATCCTGCGCCCGCCGGAAAAGCAGGACGGGGTGCCGGTCTCGGAACTCTCGCTGATCGCCTTCCCGACGCAGGAACTCTTCGTCGAAAAGATCGACGAATTCGACCTGATCATCTTTGACCGCTATGCCACGCGCGGTATTCTGCCCGCAGGTTATTTCGACAATATCCGCGCCTATGTCGAACGCGGCGGCGCGGTGCTGATTTCGGCGGGGCCGGAATTCGCCACCGTGCAAAGCCTGTGGCAGACCGCGCTTGGCGCGATCATGCCCGCGCGGCCCAGCGGCCGGGTCCTGGCCCAGGCCTTTCTGCCCCGTGTCACAGCGGACGGCGCGCGCCACCCCGTCACTGCCGGGCTGGATGGTGCGCCGGTGATCGGGCCGGATGGCGCGGTCGATGCCAGTCGCCCGCACTGGGGTCGCTGGCTGCGCCAGATCGAGCTGTCGGACGTGCGTGGCCAGGTGGTGATGGAAGGCGCTGGGGGCACGCCGCTGTTGATCCTCGACCGGCAGGGCGAGGGGCGGGTGGCGCTTCTGGGCTCGGATCACGCCTGGCTGTGGGATCGCGGCTATGAAGGCGGCGGGCCGCAGCTGGAACTGTTGCGCCGCATCGCGCATTGGTCGATGAAGGAACCCGAACTTGAGGAAGAGGCGCTTTACGCCGAGGTTGACCCCGGCAGCCTGACGCTGACCGTGGTGCGCCGCACGATGCAGCAGGACACGGGCGCGCTCACGATCACCGGCCCCGATGGCGCGCAAACCGGTGTGGCACTGGCCGAAACCGCCCCGGGGCGGTTTACCGCACGCTGGACCGCGCCGGGGCCGGGGCTGTACCGGCTGCGCCACGGCGATCTGGACCGCGTCGTGGCGCTTGGCCCTGCCGCCCCGCGCGAATTCGAACAGACCATCGCCAGCGGCGCGCCACTGGCCGCCGCCCTGGCCGCCAGCGCAGGCGCCGTGGCCCGGATCGAGGACGGCATCCCCGATCTGCGCCGGATCCGCGAAGGCCATACCGCCGCGGGCCGTGGCTGGATCGGCATCACCCCGCGCGGGACCACCGCGACAACCGACATCCGCGTGGCCCCGATCCTGCCGGACTGGGCGCTGCTTGCGCTGGGCGCCTTGCTGGCCCTGGCCGCCTGGATGATCGAGGGGCGCGGCCGCCGCCGTCCCCCCGCCTGATCCCGGCCGCTCCCTGCGCTTTCATCTTGCCCCAAATACCTCCGCCGGAGGCATCCGCAGCCCCCGTGCGCGCCAGGGGCGGGTCTGGTGCGGGCGATCTTCTGTTGCCATATGGCAAAATTGGTTATAAAAACTGACCAGTGGAGGACTCGTCATGCAAATGCCCGCCCCGAATCCCGCTGTTCTGGCCCGCAAGGCCGATATCGTCGCGCGGCTGCGCGCGCAACTGCCTGCCGATGCCGTGATCGACGACCCGGCCGAGACGCGGGCCTATGAATGCGATGCGCTGTCGGCCTATCGCTGCATGCCGCTGGCGGTGGTCCTGCCGCGCACCACCGCCGAGGTCGCCGCCGCCCTGCGCATCTGCCACGCCGAAGGGGTGCCGGTGGTGCCGCGCGGTGCGGGTACCAGCCTGGCGGGCGGATCGATGCCGTCGCAGGATGCGGTGATCCTGGGGCTGGCGCGGATGAATGCCGTGCTGGAGGTTGACTACGACAACCGCTTCATCCGGGTTGAGGCGGGACGCACCAACCTGTCGGTCACCGGCGCGGTCGAAGGCGATGGCTGGTTCTATGCCCCCGATCCGTCCAGCCAGCTGGCCTGCGCGATTTCGGGCAATATCGCGATGAATTCGGGCGGGGCGCATTGCCTGAAATACGGCGTCACCACGAACAACCTGCTGGGCGTCACGATGGTGACCATGGCCGGCGAGGTGCTGGAAGTCGGCGGCCCGTTCTGCGACGCGGCGGGGCTGGACCTGCTGGGCGTGATCTGCGGGTCCGAGGGCCAGCTGGGCGTTGTGACCGAGGCCACCCTGCGCATCCTGCCCAAACCCGAAGGCGCGCGCCCGGTTCTGATCGGCTATGCCTCGAACGAGGTGGCGGGCGAATGCGTGGCCGACATCATCCGTGCGGGCGTGCTGCCGGTGGCGATCGAATTCATGGACCGTCCCTGCATCCGCGCCACCGAGGATTTCGCCCATGCCGGCTATCCCGACTGCGAGGCGCTCCTGATTGTCGAGGTTGAGGGCAGCGAGGCCGAGATCGCCGAACAGCTGGGTCTGATCCGCCAGATCGCCGAACGCCACAACCCGGTCGAATTCCGCGAGGCCCGCACCGAGGATGAGGCCCGCCGCATCTGGCTGGGCCGCAAATCGGCCTTTGGCGCGATGGGCCAGATCAACGACTACATGTGCCTTGACGGCACCATCCCGGTGTCCAGCCTGCCCCTGGTGCTGCGCCGCATCGGCGAGATGTCGCGCGACTTCGGGCTGGATGTGGGCAATGTCTTCCATGCGGGCGATGGCAACATGCACCCGCTGATCCTGTACAATGCCAACAAGCCCGGCGACCTGGAAAAATGCGAGGCGTTCGGGGCTGAAATCCTCAAGCTTTGCGTCGAGGTGGGCGGCTGCCTGACCGGCGAACATGGCGTGGGAATCGAAAAGCGCGATCTGATGGTGGTGCAATTCACCCCCGCGGACCTTGAGGCGCAGATGCGCGTCAAGGATGTGTTCGATCCGGCCTGGCTTTTGAATCCCGCCAAGGTCTTCCCGCTGCCCGCCAGCGAAAGCCGCCGCGCGGCGTGATGCACCCGTTTCGCACCGGTGCCCGTTCAGCCAGAAAGAACCAACGTGATGAGACCTGAAACCGAAGCGCAGCTGGCCGAGGCGATCCGCGATGCGGATGGCCCCTTGCGGATCGTGGGCGGGGGCACCCGGCCCGTGGGCGCGGCACTGGGCGGCGCGGTGCTGGAAACCGGCGCGCTGCGGGGCATCACGCTTTATGAACCCGGGGCGCTGACGCTGGTGGTGCGCGCGGGCACGCCGCTGGCCGAGGTCGAGGCCGCGATCGCCGCCGAAGGTCAGCGCCTGCCGTTTGAACCCGTGCGCTGGGGCGCGCTGCTGGGCGCGCCGGGTGACAGCACGGTGGGCGGCGTGGTGGCGGCCAATGTGTCGGGACCCCGCCGGGTGCAGGCCGGGGCCTGCCGCGACAGTCTGATCGGGGTGCGCTACGTCGATGGAACGGGCACCGTGGTCAAGAACGGCGGGCGGGTGATGAAGAACGTCACCGGCTATGATCTGGTCAAGCTGCTGGCGGGCAGCTGGGGCACGCTGGGGGTTTTAAGCGAGGTCAGCTTCAAGCTGCTGCCTGCCGCGGGCGCGCAGGCCACGCTGATCCTGCCCGGGCTGGCCGCGGCCGAGGCGGTGGCGGCGCTGACGGTGGCGCTGGGTTCGCCCTATGATGTCAGCGGCGCGGGCTGGCTGCCGGGCGTGGGCGCGATGGTCCGCGTCGAGGGTCTGGCCGAATCGGTGGCTTACCGCGCGGGGCGGCTGGCGGTGTTGCTGGCGCCCTTTGGCCGGGTGGTCGATGAACGCGACGGATCGGCGGCGCTCTGGCGCGATCTGGGCGAGGTGGCGCCCTTCCACGGGGCCACGGGCGATCTGTGGCGGTTTTCGGTCAAGCCGTCCGAGGCACCGGCGGTCATTGCGCGGCTGGGTTATCCGGTGGTGCTGGACTGGGGCGGCGGGCTGATCTGGGCGGCGGTGCCCGAAGGGGTCGATGCCCGCGCCCGGGCCGGGGCATTCACCGGCCACGCAACCCGGATGCGGGGGCAGGGGGCCGGGGCGTTTCACCCCGAATCCGCGCCCATCGCGGCGCTGTCGGCGGGGCTGCGTGCCAAATTCGACCCGCGTGGGATTCTGAACCCCGGAAGGATGGGCTGATGCAGACGCATTTCACCGAAACGCAACTGGCCGATCCGGGCATCGCGCGGGCCAATGAAATCCTGCGCGCCTGTGTGCATTGCGGGTTCTGCACCGCCACTTGCCCGACCTATCAGGTGCTGGGCGATGAACTGGACAGCCCCCGCGGCCGGATCTACCTGATCAAGGACATGCTGGAAAACGACCGGCCCGCCGATGCACAGACGGTCAAGCATATCGACCGCTGCCTGTCGTGTCTGGCCTGCATGACCACCTGCCCCTCGGGCGTGCATTACATGCATCTGATCGACCATGCCCGCGCCCATGTCGAGAAAACCTATCGCCGCCCCTGGCATGACCGGGCCCTGCGCTGGATGCTGGCCAAGGTGGTGCCCTATCCGGGGCGGTTCCGGCTGGCGCTGCTGGGGGCCAGGATCGCGCGGCCCTTCGCGCGCCTGATCCCCGATGCCCGGCTGCGCGCGATGATCGCAATGGCGCCGCGCCGGATTCCGCCGGTCAGCCGCAATGACGATCCGCAAAGCTTTGTCCCGACGGGTGCGAAACGCTATCGCGTGGCGTTGTTGACGGGCTGCGCGCAAAAGGCGCTCAATACCGATATCAACGATGCCACGATCCGTCTGCTGCGCCGCCTGGGGTGCGAGGTGGTGATCCCGCGCGGCATGGGCTGCTGTGGCGCGCTGACCCATCACATGGGCCGCGAAGGCGAAAGCCATGCCCAGGCCCAGGCCAATATCCGCGCCTTTCTGGACGCGGGCGATCTGGACGCGATCATCATCAACACCAGCGGCTGCGGCACGACCGTGAAGGATTACGGCCATATGTTCCGCACGACCGATTTGGCCCAGGATGCGGCCAGGGTGGCGGGGCTGGCCTGCGACGTCACGGAATTCCTTGATCGCATCGGCCTGCCTGAAACTGCGTCAAAGGGGCTGCGCGTGGCCTATCACGCGGCCTGTTCGCTGCAACATGGCCAACAGGTGAAAACCGCGCCGAAAACCCTGCTGAAGGCTGCGGGCTTTGAGGTGGTGGAACCGGCCGACAGCCATCTGTGCTGCGGCTCGGCCGGCACCTACAACCTGCTGCAACCCGGGATTTCCGCGGAACTCAGGCGCCGCAAGGTCGCCACGCTTGAGGCGAAATCGCCCCAGATCATCGCGGCCGGCAACATCGGCTGCATGATGCAGATCGGGTCGGGGACGCAGGTGCCCATCGTGCATACGGTGGAACTGCTGGATTGGGCGACCGGCGGGCCGAAACCGCGCGCGCTGGCCGATCTGCCTTAATCTCGCCCAAGGCCTGCGCTATCGGGGGGCTCTGACCCGACGATGACGGATGCCCGGATGCGCCTGATCGCCCTTGTGCTTGCCCTGATCTGCGTCCAGCCCCTGCCGGCTGCGGCGCAGGGCCCGCGGATTCTGGCCACGGGCGATGACACCCGGGGCTGGGAAGCGGTGGGCCGGCTGGATCTGGGCCATGAAAGTTTCTGCACCGGAACGCTGATCGCCCCCGATCTGGTGCTGACGGCGGCGCATTGCCTGTTCGAACGCGAAACCGGCAAGATGATCGATGCCGCCCGGATCGAATTCCGCGCCGGCTGGCGCAACGGGCGGGCGGTGGCCTATCGCGGGGCGCGCCGGGCGCTGGCCCATCCTGACTACAGCTATCAGGGCCGCGACCGCATCGACCGCGTTGCATGGGATCTGGCCCTGGTGGAACTTGATCAGCCGATCCGCCTGCCGCAGGTCCACCCCTTCGCGCTGGATGACCCGCCGGGGCCCGGCGACCAGGTCGGTGTCGTGTCCTACGCCCATGACCGGGCCGAGGCGCCGGCGCTGGAAGAACTGTGCAGCGTGATGAACCGCGAAGGCAGCGTGCTGCTTTTGTCCTGCGTGGCCGATTTCGGATCGTCGGGCGCGCCGGTTTTTGTCCTGCGCGGGGGCGAACCGCGGATCGTGTCGGTCGTCTCGGCCAAGGCCGACCTGAACGATCGCAAGGTCTCGCTTGGTACGCTGGTGGGCGCGGTGGCCGATCTGCGCGCGGCCCTTGCCGCGCGTCCCGGCGCGGGCGAGGGGCAGTTTACCCGCACGAATGGCGCGAAATTCCTGCGCCCCTAGGCCGCCGCCGCCCGCGGGTTCGCGGTGCCGCGCCTGCCCCTTCGGCTTTGCCTAAATATCCCCGCCGGAGGCTTCCGAACCCGCCACGCGCGCAGGGGCTTGAAACCGCGCGCGCGCTTTCCCAGATCAGGTCTGACGGGGTGCCTGATGGGCCCCGGCGATCCGCCTGGCCCCGTGGTGGGGCAGGCAATGCAGCATCGCTCAACAGAGGATGAAACCATGCGCAGCTTTGATCTTTCGCCGCTTTATCGTGCTACCGTCGGCTTTGACCGTGTGGCCGATCTGATGGACCGGGTCCTGTCGGCCGATGTGGCCCAGCCGACCTATCCACCCTACAATATCGAAAAGACCGATGAAAACGCCTATCGCATTTCCATCGCGGTAGCAGGCTTTGCCAGTGACGATCTGGCCGTGGAACTGCGTGAGGGCGCGTTGATCGTGACGGGGCGCAAGGCCGCCGATGCGGCTGATGCCGGGCGCACCTTCCTGCATCGCGGCATCGCCACCCGTGCTTTTGAACGCCGCTTCGCGCTGGCCGATCATGTCCGTGTCGCGGGCGCCAGCCATGTGGACGGGATGTTGCACATCGATCTGCTGCGTGAGGTGCCCGAGGCGCTGAAGCCCCGCCGGATCGAGATTGCCGGCCCCGCCACGGTCGAAGGCCGCGCGGTCGAAACCGTTCAGGCCTGATCCCTTCGTATCGCTTGATCGCCGATCCGGGCGCGCGGTTCCTGCCGCGCGCCACTTTCAATACAATTCCATGAAAAGAAATAACTTTTTCTGTTGATCGCGGGGGGCATCCCATCCCCGCGCCGTGCGGCGGGGCGATCCCCGGCGCGTCCGCCCACCACCCGGCCCCCCGCGTCACGCATCCGGGCGCCGCCCGGGGCAAGAGTCCCCCTGCAATGCCAGCCCCTGCAATGCCCCCCTTGCGCCCCCCGACTACCCCCCCCCCCGACTATCCCCCCCCCGACAATCCCCCTTGCACCGGCCCGCCTCATCCGGCAGCTTGCCCCCGCCTCTGGAGGGATCACATGCGCGTCAGTATCGCCTTTCTCGTGGCCGGCTATGTGCTGAGCCAGTTCTACCGCGCCTGCCTGGCGGTTCTGACGCCGGTCCTGGGGTCCGAGATCGGCGCAAGCGGCAGCGATCTGGCGGTGTCGCTGGGGCTTTGGTACATCGCGTTTGCGCTGATGCAGATCCCGGTGGGCGAGGCGCTCGACCGGATCGGGCCGCGGCTGACGGTTTCGGTGCTGCTGGGCCTGGGCGGCGGTGGCGGTGCGGCGCTGTTCGCGCTGGCGCAGGGGCCGGTCGCGGTGCATCTGGCCATGGTGCTGATCGGCATCGGCTGCGCGCCGGTCCTGATGGGGGCCTATTACATTTTTGCCCGCAGCTTTCCGCCCGCGATCTTCGGTACACTGGCGGGCGCGACGATCGGCGTGGGCAGCCTGGGCAACCTGGCCGGGGCCGCGCCGCTGGCCTGGCTGATCGAGGCGGCGGGCTGGCGCCAGACGCTGTGGGGGTTGGCCGGGGTCACGCTGGTCGTGGCGCTGGCCATCGCCCGCTTTACCCGCGACCCGGAACGGGTCGCCCGCCCGGCCACGGGGGGCGGTTCGGTGCTGGATATCCTGCGCCTGCCTGCGATCTGGTTCATCCTGCCGCTGATCGGCGTGAACTATGCCGCCGCCGCGGGCCTGCGCGGGGTCTGGGCGGGGCCCTATTTCAGCACGCTTTATGGCGCCGATACCGCCGCGATCGGGCTGGCGACGCTGGTCATGGGGCTGGCGATGGTGGCGGGCAACTTTGCCTATGGCGCCGCCGACCGGGTGCTGGGCAGCCACAAGCGCGTGGTGCTGCTGGGCAATGGGCTGCAGGCGGTGATCCTGTGCCTGCTGTGGCTGATGCCGGGGCCGGGGTTCTGGGCGTCCACCGCGATGATCGCCGCGATCGGGCTGTTCGGTGCGTCCTTCCCGGCGATGATGGCGCATGGGCGCAGCTTCTTTCCGCCGCATCTGATGGGGCGGGGGGTGACGCTGCTGAACATGTTCTCGATCGGCGGGGTGGGGCTGTTCCAGTTTGCCTCGCGCCCGATCTTTGAAGGTGCCTCGGCCACGGCGGCGGGCCAGCCCGAGGCGGCCTTTGCCACCCTATTCCTGTTCTTCCTGCTGCCGCTTCTGGCGGGGCTGGCGCTTTACCTGTTCAGCCAAAGCCGCGGCGATCAGGGCTGACCCCCCCGCGCCTTTCCTGCATCACAAAAGTGCAAGTCCCCACGAAGCCCTTCCCAATTGCGCGCCTTTCCGTTAAGGGGCGTCGTTCTTTCGCGAAGGAGGTCCTGATGGGCTACAAAGTCGTCGTCGCGGGCGCCACGGGCAATGTGGGCCGCGAAATGCTGAACATCCTGGCCGAGCGCCAGTTCCCTGTTGATGAAATCGTGGTGCTGGCATCGCGCAAATCGCTGGGAACCGAGGTCAGCTTTGGCGACAAGACCCTCAAGACCAAGGACCTCGAGGGCTTTGATTTCACCGGCTATGACATCGCCTTCTTTGCCATCGGCTCGGATGCGACCAGGAAATACGCCCCCATCGCCGCCGGTCAGGGTTGCGTGGTGATCGACAACTCGTCGCTTTACCGCTACGACCCCGAGGTTCCGCTGGTCGTGCCCGAAGTGAACCCCGAGGCGGTCGAGGGCTACAAGGCCAAGAACATCATCGCCAACCCGAACTGTTCCACCGCGCAGATGGTGGTGGCGCTCAAGCCCCTGCACGACCGTGCCCGGATCAAGCGCGTCGTGGTGTCGACCTATCAGTCGGTGTCGGGCACCGGCAAAGAGGCGATCGATGAGCTGTGGAACCAGACCAAGGGCCTGTATGTGCCGGGTCAGGAAGTGGCCCCCAAGGTCTATCCCAAGCAGATCGCCTTCAACGTGATCCCGCATATCGACGTTTTCCTTGAGGATGGTCAGACCAAGGAAGAATGGAAGATGGTCGCGGAAACCAAGAAGATCCTCGACAAGTCGATCAAGGTCACCGCGACCTGTGTCCGCGTGCCGGTCTTTGTGGGCCATTCCGAGTCGATCAACATCGAGTTCGAGGATTTCCTGGATGAGGCCGAGGCCCGTGACATCCTGCGCGAGGCGCCGGGGATCCTGGTCGTCGACAAGCGCGAATCGGGTGGCTACATCACCCCGGTCGAATGCGTGGGCGATTACGCCACCTTCATCAGCCGCATCCGTCAGGACAGCACCATCGACAACGGCATCAACCTGTGGTGCGTGTCCGACAACCTGCGCAAGGGGGCTGCGCTGAACGCCGTGCAGATCGCCGAGACGCTGGGCAACCGCTGCCTGAAGAAAGGCTGATCTTCGCCTCTTGCCGCGAATGTGAGGGCCCTGCGATGCGGGGCCCTCTTGCTTTTGGGCGGGACTGGGGGAAGGCTTTGGCCATTGCTATGCGAGGTTCCCCGATGCGCCCTTTCACCCTGTCCCTTGTCGCCCTTTTGTCCACCACCGCCCCCGCCGCCCTTTGGGCCGATACGATCGAGGCCAGCAGCCGCGTCACCGCCGTCACGCTGTATCCCTGGGGGGCCAATGTCACCCGTCTGGTTGATCTGACCGCCCCCGCGGGCGTGCATGATCTGATCATCCCCGACCTGCCGCAGGGCACCGATCCGGCGCATCTGCGCGTGGTGGGCGAAGGGGTGGCGATCGGCGCGGTCACGCTGATCGAGGGGCGCCCGCCCGCCACCGGCGATCTGACCCCGCCCGCCATCGCCGCCGCCCGGGCCGAGGTTGAACGGCTGGAAATCGCGCTGGCCACGGCCGAGGCGGGCGTGGCCGCGATCCGGCTGAGGGCCAGGGCCGCCGAGGAACGCATCGCCTTCCTGCGCGGCCTTGCCCCCGATACGGCCACGCCCGAGGATCTGCGCGCGCTGGCGCGCATGGTCGGCGATGAGGCCCTGGTCGCCAGCCGCGAGGCGCTGGACGCCGAGCAAGAGGCCCTGGCCGCCGACCGCGCGCTTGTCCCCGAGCGTGAGGCGCTGGACAAGGCCCGCCAGGCGCTGGCCGCGCTGATCGACGAAACCGCGGGCCGCGCCACCCTGCGCGCCAGCGTCGAAGGCGCGGGCCGGATCAGCATCACCACCTTCACCCCCGATGCCAGCTGGCAGCCGACCTATGACCTGCGGCTGGACCGCGATGCCAACCGCCTGTCGCTGGACCGTGGCGTTTTCGTGACCCAGGCCTCGGGCGAGGATTGGCGCGGGGTCGATCTGACCCTGTCCACCGCGCGCCCGTCGGATCGGGCGGACCCCACGCCGCTTTGGCCCTGGCTGCGCCGGATCGGTCCGCCCGATGCCCCCAGCCCCCGCACCATGGCTGCCCCGCAGGCCAAATATGCCGAAGGGCTTGCCACCGACATGATGGTCGGCGCCGTCGCCCCGGTGCCCGAAACCGCGGGGCTTGCGATGATGGGCGCCACCGTTACCTATCGCTACCCCGCGCCGGTTGACATCCGCGACGGGGTCGAGGCGCTGCGCCTGCGGCTGGATGATCTGGATTTCACCCCCGAGGTCGTGGCCGAGGCCGTGCCGTCGCGCGATGCGACCGCCTATCTGGTGGCCGAAACCGTCAATGACAGCGGGCAGGTGTTGTTGCCCGGTCCGGCCACGCTGTTCGTCGATGGCGCGATGGTCGGCCAATCGCATCTGCCGCTGACGGCGGCGGGCGATGACCTGCGGCTGGGTTTTGGCGCGATCGACGGCATCGTGCTGGAACGCCGGGTTCCCGACCGGACCGAGGGCGACCGTGGTGTCATCACCCGGTCGAATGAGCTGACCGAACGCGCGGTGCTGACGATCCGCAACCTGACCGATCAGGACTGGCCGGTCCGGGTGATCGACCAGGTGCCCTATTCCGAACAGGAAGATCTGGTGATCCGTCACACCGCCCGCCCCGCCGCAAGCGAAACCGATCTGGATGGCGGGCGCGGCATCCTGGCCTGGGATGTTGCGCTGGCCGCCGGTGAAACGCAGGAAATCACGCTGGAAACCACGCTGACCTGGCCCGAAGGGCAGGTGCTGCACTGATCCTCCGGGCTGGCCGGGCGGGGCGGGCGGCCGGCGGCCCTAGGTTGCGCCGCCCCGGTCCTTCCAGCGCCGGTGAATCCACAGCCACTGATCCATGTGGCGCCGCACCTGCGCCTCCAGGCTGTCATTGATGGCCTGGGTCATCGACAGTTCATCCGAAGGCGGGATCGGCTGTTCCACCTCGATCCGGAAGCTGATCCCGTCGGGCTGGCGGATCGCATAGATCGGGATCAGCAGCGCATCATAGCGCAGTGCCATCTGTGCCGCCGACAGCGCGGTGCGTGCCGGATGGCCGAAAAACCGCAGCCGGGCGCCGCTGCCGATGTGCTGATCCAGCAGGATCGCCACCGTGTTGCCCGCGCGCAGGTGGCGCAACATCTGGCCAAAGCCGGCCTTGTCGCGGATGAACAGCGGCCCGCCCACGCAGGCAATGGCGTGGACATAGATCCGGTTGAACAGGCGGTTGTTCATCGGCCGATAGAGCCCCCCCACGTTCAGCCCTTCGTGGATCAGCCGCGCGCGGCCGATGTCGTAATTGCCGAAATGGCCTGACACCGCCACGATCGGCCGGCCTTCGGCCTGGGCGCGGCGCAGGTCTGGCAGGCCCGGCCCCGCCAGCGGGGTGGCGGCCACGACCGCCATGAAGTCCCCGGGCGAGAACATCTCGGCGAACATGCGGCCGAAATTGTCGGGCACACCGCGTTCAATCGCGCGGCGTTCGGCGGGGGACAGGTCGGGGCAGACCAGGCCCAGGTTGGCCCGGATGCGCCGCCGCATGCCCGTCAGCGGCGCCACCACCCGCGCAATGACCCAACCCGCCAGCGGCACACGCCACCGATAGGGAAACAGCCGCAGAAACCACAGGATCGCCGCGATGGCGGCATATTCCAGCCGTTCACGCGGGGTGGGACGGATCTTGCCGCTACGATGGTCTGGCATGGCGCGGGGCCCCCTTTGCTGTCCCGCAGCGGCGATCCGGTCACGCGGCGGCGCCCCTGCGGGACGGACCGTTCACAGCGGGATGAATTTCCCGATGGCCGGATCATACTGTTCCAGCCCGCCTTCGCCGATATCCGTCCACAACCCGTGCAGGGTCATGTCGCCGGCTTCCAGCGCGGATTTGACGAAGGGGAAGGTCATCAGGTTTTCCAGGCTGATCACCACCGATTCGCGTTCCAGTGCCTCGATGCGGCGCTCGGTGGGCAGGTCCTTCACCCGTTCGAACCCCGGGCGCAGCAGGTTCAGCCAGGTGCCCACGAACGAGGTCTTTTCTTCCAGCTCGGGGGCGTGGCCGGTGCACATGTCATGGCAGCCCGCAACGCCGCCGCATTGCGAATGGCCCAGCACGATCACATGCGCCACCTTCAGCGCGCGGACCGCATATTCCACCGCCGCCGAGGTGCCGTGGTGGTCGCCGTCCGGGTTGTAGGGCGGCACCAGGTTGGCGATGTTGCGGTGAATGAAGAACTCGCCCTGATCCGCGCCGAAGATCGAGGTGACGTGAACGCGTGAATCGCAGCAGGAAATGACCATCGCGCGCGGACGCTGGCCGTCTTCGGCCAGCCGCCGGTACCAGGTGCGGTTCTCGGAATAGGTGGTCGCCTTCCAGCCGTGATAACGGTGGATCAGATAGGATGGCAGCGGGCGCACATGGTCCTTCATCGTCACTCCTTTCCGGGGTTTGCCGCCTAGATAGGCAGGTCCGGCGCGAAATTCGAGAGGTTTTCCATCGCCGCAAACCATTTCTTGAGGAAATCGCACCATGGTCGCGCGGGGGCAGTGGGTCCCGGGGTGTAATGTGATGCGAAGGGGGGCGGGGTGTCGGCGATTGCGCGCATGCGCCATGACGAAAGGGTCCGTCTGGAACGGGACCGGATCGTGGCGCTGTTTTCGGAACTTGGGCCTGCGGGGGCCGAACGGGTGATTTCCGCCGCGATGGAGGATCTGGCGGTGCAGATGACGCGCATTGAGGCGGCGGCGTTTCAGGGCGATCTGTCGCTGATTGGCATGGCCGAGGATCTGGCGCAGCTGGCGCGCCAGATCGGCCTGTCGATGCTGGCCGGTGTCGGGCGCGATGTGGCGCGTTGTGCGGCGGCGGGGGATAGTGTGGCGCTGGCGGCAACGCTGGCGCGGCTGCAGCGCGTGGGGGCCAGATCGCTGATGGCGGTGTGGGACCTGCACGACCTGCGCCCCGATCCGGCAGGGTAGGGCGGGGGCGGCGGTCAGGGCAGCGGCCCTGCGATCGTCCCCCGTTCCCTACGGCCCCCCGTTCCCTACGGCCCCCGTGTCCCCTATGGCCCCTTGCGGGCGCTGTGCCAGCGGTTAGGCTGCGGCCACGATCCCTTGCGAAAGGCCCCGCCATGACGACCGCCGCCGACAGCTTGCGTTTTGCCCCCGCCGACGCCGACAGCCGCCCCCTGCATCTGGTGCCCGAGGCGGTGGCGGGCGCGGTGCTGGCCGCGCTGCCCCCGGTGCAGGCGCGTTGGGCCGCGGCGCAGGGGTTTTCCGGCGCTTTCGGGCAGCTGTGCCTGTTGCCCGGCACCGATGGCGCACCGCAGGCGGCGCTGTTCGGGCTGGGCGGCCCCGAGGCGCTGGCGCGCAACCGTTTCCCCCTTGCCCGCGCCGCCGAAGCGTTGCCCGAAGGCGATTGGCACCTTGACGGCGACCTGACCCCGCAGCAGGCGCAAGAGGCGGCCCTGGCCTGGTTGTTGGCGGGCTATCGCTTTGCCCGCTACAAATCTGCCAAGCCACTGAAAGCGCGACTGAAATGCCCTGCCGGGGTGGACGGCGCCCGTCTTGAGGCGATCGCGCAGGGGGAATGGCTGACCCGCGATCTGATCAACACGCCCGCCTCGGACATGGGCCCCGATGAACTGGAGGCGGCCTTTCTGGCGTTGGCCGATGCCTTCGGCGCCGAGACGCGGGTGATCCGCGGCGACCGTCTGCTGACGGAAAACCTGCCGATGATCCACGCGGTGGGCCGCGCCAGCCCGCGCGCGCCGCGGCTGCTGGATCTGCGCTGGGGCGGGACGGGGCCGCGGCTGACGCTTGTGGGCAAGGGCGTGTGTTTTGACACCGGGGGGCTTGATCTGAAGCCCGCGGCCTCGATGGGGCTGATGAAGAAGGACATGGGCGGGGCCGCCACGGTGATGGGGCTGGCGCGGATGATCATGGCGCTGGGCCTGCCGGTGCGGCTTCGGGTGCTGGTTCCGGCGGTGGAAAACGCGGTGGCGGGCAATGCGTTTCGCCCGCAGGACGTGCTGTCCAGCCGCAAGGGCCTGACCGTCGAGGTCAACAATACCGATGCCGAGGGGCGGCTGGTGCTGGCCGATGCGCTGGCGCTGGCGGATGAAGAGGGGCCGGATCTGCTGATCTGCATGGCCACGCTGACGGGGGCGGCGCGGGTGGCGCTGGGCCCGGATCTGCCGCCCTTCTACACCGATGATGACGCGCTGGCCGCCGCGCTGGCGGGGGCGGCGGCGCGGGTGGCCGATCCGCTGTGGCGCATGCCCTTCTGGGCGCCGTATGAGCCGCTGATCGAACCGGCCATCGCCGATCTGGACAATGCGCCTTCGGGCGGGATGGCGGGGTCGATCACGGCGGCGCTGTTCCTGCGCCGTTTCGTCACCGCGACCGCGCGGTTTGCGCATTTCGACATCTACGGCTGGCAGCCCACCGCCGCCCCCGCCCGGCCCAAGGGCGGTGTGGGCCAGGGCGCGCGCGCCCTGCTGGAGGCCCTGCCCGAGGTTCTGGGCCTGTGACCGACCGCCGCCTGACCCCCGCCAATGGCCGCGTCGCGCATGTAAGCCTGCGCGGCCAGCTGGCGGCCGAGCGTTTCGTGGAAGGCGATCCCGCCTGCCTGGCCGTGGCGCTGGCCGATCTTTGCGCCACGCCCGGCGGGGCGCGTGATCGCCAGGTGCTGATGGGCGCATCGCTTCTGGTGCTGGACCGCGCGGGCGCGCATGCCTTTGTGCGCGCCGAGGCCGATGGCTATTGCGGCTGGCTGGACGCCGCGGCGCTGGGCCCGGCCTGCGCGCCGACCCATTGGGTTGCGGCGCCGGCCACCCACATCTATCCGGGCCCTTCGATCAAGCAGCGTGAAACGGCCCTGCTGTCGCTGGGCGCGCGGCTGTGCGTGACCGGCTGGGATGGCATGTTCGCCATCACCCCGCAGGGCTTTGTCCCGCGCCGGCATCTGCGCGCGCTGGGCGACTGGGCCGAGGATCCGGTCAGCGTCGCCCAAAGCCTGATCGGCACGCCCTATCTGTGGGGCGGCAATTCGCGGTCTGGCGTCGATTGTTCGGGACTGGTGCAGATTGCCTTTTCCGCCTGTGGCCTGGATTGCCCCGGCGACAGCGACCTGCAGCACCGCGCGCTGGGCGCGCCGCTGCCGCCCGGCGCGCAGGCGCGGCGGGGGGATCTGTTCTTCTGGAAGGGGCATGTGGCGCTGGCCTGTGATGCGGATGTGCTGATCCATGCCAATGGCCATTCGATGAACGTGGCGCATGAACCGATCGACAGCTGCCTGCGCCGGATCGAGGCCGCGGGCGAGGGGCCGTTTCTGGGCCTGCACCGCCGGAACTGACCGACCGCCGGAACCGACCGCCGGAACCGACGGGGATTGGGGGAGACGGGGATTGGGGGAATGGCCTGCCGGTTACGGGAAACGATCACCCAACGGGGCGGATCAGCTTGCGTTCCAGCACACGCAGCACCGCGGGCAGGTCATGCCCGCGCTTCAGGATCTGCCCGTCCATGCCGACCACGGCATATTGCCCCTGCCGGGTGCGCAGGGCGGGGCGTTTCTCGATGCGGTAGATCGGGTGTTCGGCGGCGCGGCGAAAGACCGAGAACACCGCCATGTCGCGCAGAAAGCTCATGCCATAGTCGCGCCATTCGCCGGCGGCAACCATCCGCCCGTAAAGCGACAGGATCACCGACAGTTCCGCCCGGTCGAATGCGACCTGCGCCGGGGCGGTGGCCGGGCCGGGGCCAGGGGGGAAGGCAGGCGGGATCTGCATTGTCATGTCCCCAAGGTGGCAGCGGGGCTGCCCCAAATCAAGCGCGTGGCCGCATGGCGCGGGAAATATCCCCGGGCGGCGCGCCCGCCCGGGCAATGACATTCGGGTGATCATGCGCGTGATCCGGCCTGCGCGCCTGTGCGAAGGGGCTTTGCCGCGCTATGCTGACGCCACGGTGTTAACAAGGGAGTTTCAGATGACATTTTCCAGCAAGATGCTGACCTTTGGCCTGATCCTGGCGGCGGGCGTCGCGGTCGCCAAGGAAGGCGTGCAAAATCCGGTGGTGAAGGCCCGGATGGACCTGATGGGCGTGGTGCGTGGCAATACCGGCGTTCTGGGCGACATGGCACAGGGCAAGACCGCCTTTGACGCCGACAAGGCCGCCGAGGCCGCCGCCGCGCTGGCCGCTGCTGCCGCGGAAATTCCGCAGGCTTTCGAAGCCAATGAAACCGACCCCGTCACCGAGGCCAAGCCCGAAATCTGGACCGATACCGAAACCTTCACCGCGCGGTCGGATGCGCTGTTCAAGGCCGCGCAGGGGATCGATACCAGTTCGCTTGATACGCTGAAGGCCGGCATGGGCGCCATCGCCGGTGCCTGCAAGGATTGTCACACCGACTTCCGCATCCAGACCAACTGACCGCTTGAAGGTCCGTTGCAGGATAGCTGGCCGATGCCGCGCGGGTCACGAACAGTGCGCCCGCGCGATTCGGTTCCGGGCATCGATCTCGATGTTCAGCCGGTCGGGGCGGTAATCCATCGTCACCGCCATGCCGGGGCGGATGATGCGGACGGGCGCGTCGAAACGCATCCCCTGCAGCACCGATTCGGGTTGGCCGACCAGATGCTGCAGGCGCACGGCACCACAGGCATCTGCACCCGGATCGGCCGGATTGGCCGGATCGGGGGGCAGCGCGGGTGCCGCCCGGCAACCCGCCAGCGCCAGCCCCGCGATCAGGACCAGGGGGATCGCGCGCGCCACCCGATCAGCCGCAGTCGATGTTGTAGATGTTGCCCGCCGCATCCAGCCGGAACACGACGCGCTGGGGGTTGTATTCCTGCGCCTCGATCCCGCGCCATTCCACCACGCGATGGGGCCGGGTGAAGGGGATGGTGGCGATCACGCCGCCGGGCTGGCCCAGATAGGCCACATAATCGACCGCCTTGCAGGTGTCGGGCATGCGTTCTTCCAGACCGCCGGCGGGATCGGTGCCCAGCAGCATCGGCGCCGGGGTCTGGGGCATCGGTTCCTCGATCGGCATCGGGGGCTGGCAGGCGGCCAGCAGGATCACGGCGGCCAAGGCGGAAAATCTGGTCATTTTGTCGTTTCCTGAGGTTGCTCTTGCGCGGGCTTTGCCGCAGGCTTCGCGCATCTATACAGCGAGGATTTACCCATGAGAACCCGTGCCGCCGTTGCCCTTGCCCCCGGCAAACCGCTTGAAATCATGGAGGTGAACCTGGAAGGCCCGAAACAGGGCGAGGTTCTGGTGGAAATCAAGGCCACCGGCATCTGCCATACCGATGAATTCACATTGTCGGGAGCAGACCCCGAAGGCATCTTCCCCGCGATTCTGGGCCATGAGGGCGCGGGCGTGGTGGTCGAGGTCGGCCCCGGCGTCACCACGCTGAAGCCCGGTGACCATGTGATCCCGCTTTACACCCCCGAATGCCGCCAGTGCCCGTCCTGCCTGAGCCAGAAGACCAACCTGTGCACCGCGATCCGGTCGACCCAGGGGCAGGGGCTTTTGCCCGATGGCACGACGCGGTTTTCGATGCTGGATGGCACGCCGATCCATCACTACATGGGCTGTTCGACCTTTGCCAACCACACGGTGGTGCCCGAAATCGCGCTGGCCAGGATCCGCCCCGACGCGCCCTTTGACAAGGTCTGCTACATTGGCTGCGGCGTCACCACCGGCATCGGCGCGGTGATCAACACCGCCAGGGTGGAAATCGGCGCCAAGGCGGTGGTCTTTGGTCTGGGCGGGATCGGGCTGAACGTGATCCAGGGGCTGCGTCTGGCGGGCGCGGACATGATCATCGGGGTCGATCTGAACAATGCCAGGAAGGAATGGGGCGAGCGTTTCGGCATGACCCATTTCGTCAACCCGAAGGAAATTGACGGCGATATCGTCAGCCACATCGTCAACATGACGAAAACGCCCTTCGACCAGATCGGCGGGGCGGATTATTCCTTCGACTGCACCGGCAACGTCAAGGTGATGCGCGATGCGCTGGAATGCACCCATCGCGGCTGGGGCCAGTCGATCATCATCGGCGTGGCGCCCGCGGGTGCCGAGATCCAGACCCGGCCGTTCCAGCTGGTCACCGGGCGGGTGTGGAAGGGCACGGCCTTTGGCGGGGCGCGCGGGCGCACCGATGTGCCGCAGATCGTGGACTGGTATATGGATGGCAAGATCGAGATCGATCCGATGATCACCCATACGATGCCGCTGGAAGACATCAACAAGGCCTTCGACCTGATGCATGCGGGCGAATCGATCCGCTCGGTCGTGCTGTTCTAGGGGCAGAAAGCGGGGGTTTCACACCCCCGCACCCCCGTGAGGTATTTGTGGCAAGATGAAGGATCACCCGCCCAGATAGGCCCGCAGCGCCGGGGGCGGGTTATCCAGAAGCGGTCCGGTGGGCAGGGGCGGATGCGCGCGGCCCTCGGCCACCAGCAGGGTCAGGTCAGCGAAGGCGCGGGCATCTTCGGGGTCGTGGGTGACCATCAGCACGGTGGCGCCCTGTTCGGTGGCGATCGCATCGACCAGGTCCAGCATGTCGCGTTTCAGTGCGGGTCCCAGCGCGGCAAAGGGTTCATCCAGCAACAGCAGCGGACGGGCGCGCAGCAGCGCGCGGGCCAGCGCCACGCGGCTTTGCTGGCCGCCCGACAGCGCGCCGGGCTTGCGCCGGCCCAGGCCGTGCAGCCCGGTGCGGGCCAGGGCCTGATCGATGCGCGCCTGTTGATCCGCATCCAGCCGCAGGCGCGGTGACAGGCCGATGGCCAGATTCTGCGCGACGCTGAGATGGGGAAACAGGTTCTGGTCCTGAAACAGGATCGACAGGGGCCGGGCGCCGGGGGGCAGGGCGGTAAGGTCCCGCCCGTCCCACAGGATGCGGCCCGAGACCGGGGGCAGGAAGCCCGCGATGGTGGCCAGAAGCGTGGACTTGCCCCCGCCCGAGGGGCCCATGATCGCGCAGCGCGCGCCGTGGGGCACGGTCAGGTCGGCGCGCAGGTGGAAATCACCCTGGCAGATATGCAGTTTATCCAGGGTCAGCATGCTGTCCGATCCGGTCAAAGGCCCAGAACAGGGCGAAGGTCAGCGCCATCAGCACCGCCGCCGCCGCCGCGGCCTGATCCATCCGATAGGCGCCCATCAGCTGGAACAGGGCAAGGGGCAGGGTTTTCTGTTCGCCCCCGGCGAACAGCGTGATGACGCCCAGATCGCCCATCGAGAAGGCCGCCGACAGCCCGGCCGAAAAGCCAAGGGGGCGGGCCAGGCGTGGCAGGGTCAGATAGCGCAGGCGGGCGATGCCGCTTAGCCCCAGCGAGGCGGCCAGGCGGTCATAATCGGCGGCCAGAACGCGCGCCTCGGGCAGGATCATGCGCAGCGCGAAGGGCAGCGACATGGCGGCATTGACGATCAGGGTGACGGGCAGGGCAAGGGCGGTGGGGGTCACGACAGGCCGCAGGATCACGAACAGCCCCGTGCCGATCACCAGGGACGAGGCGGTCAGCGGCAGCATCCCCGCCGCTTCGGCCCAGGTGGCGCGGGTTGCCGCCAGCGCCAGCGGCAGCGCAAGCGCCAGTGTCAGGGCGGTTGACCCCAGCGCCAGCGCGACCGAGGTGCCGGTGGCGGCCCAAAGGCTTGCGGGCAGCGCGCCGACCCCGGGCAGGCCGCGGGCCAGGACCGTGCCGATGGGCACCAGCAAAAAGGCCGCGGCCACGGCGATGGCGATGATGTCCTGCACCGCCGCCGCGCGGCCCGGCGCCTGCAGGGCCAAGGGCCGGTCCAGCCCCGCGCCAAAGCTGGAGGGCAGGGTGACGCGGGCGGTGATCGCCAGCGCGCCAAGGCACAGCGCCACCTGCACCAGGCCAAGGCTTGCGGCGCGGGCAAGGTCGAAATCAAAGCGGAAGGCCTGATAGATCGCCAGTTCGACGGTCGTGGCGCGCGGACCGCCGCCCAGCGTCAGGGCCACGGCAAAGGATGTCAGGCACACAAGGAAGATCGCCAGGAAAGCCCCCGGCAGAATGGCGCGCAGCATCGGGATTTCCAGATGGCGGCGGATGTCGCCCGGGCCAAAGCCCAGTGCGGCGGCCAGCCGGAACCGTTCCGCCGGGATGCCCTGCCAGCCATGCAGGATCATCCGGGTGGCCAGCGGCAGGTTGAAAAAGACATGGGCCAGAATCACCCCATGCGCGCCATAAATGGTCAGGCCGGGCAGGCCCAGTCCTTCCAGCCCGGCGTTGACCATGCCGCGCCGGCCAAAGACCGTCAGAAGCCCCATCACCGCCACGATGGCCGGCAGGATGAAAGGCGCCCCCAGCAGCGAGATCAGCAGCCCCCGGCCCCGGAACCGCCGCCGCGCCAGCGCGCGGGCCACCGGCACCGCCAGCAGGCACGACACCGCCGCCGAAACCGCCGCCTGCCAGATCGTGAACCACAGCGCCGCCAGATCGGCGGGCCGCAGCACGCCAAGGCCGCCGGCGCGGATCGCCACCGCGCCGAGCGTTCCCAGCACCAGCGCCGCCACCAGCAGGGCTGCCAGCGGCGCGGGCCAGCTTATTTTGTGAACGCGGCGAGCCATTCGTCCAGCGCGGGCTGGCGCAGCGCCTCGGCCTCGGCCTCGGTGAAGAACAGGGTCCTGGCGGGGCGGGGCAGGGCGGCGAACCCCTCGGGCAGGAAGCCGTCCTTGATGATCGCGGGATAGGACCAGTTTCCGGTGGCGATCATGCCCTGGAAATCATCGGACACGACATAGTCCATGAAGGCCGCCGCCAGATCGGGTTGATCGGTGCCGGCCAGGCGCGCGGCAACCTCGGTCAGGAAGTAATGCCCCTCGGGGAAGATCGCGGCGGCCTTGGTCGTGTCTTGTTCCGCGATGATGTGATAGGCGGGCGAGGTGGTGTAGCTGAGCACCATATCCACCTCGCCATCGGTGAACAGGCCATAGCTTTCAGACCAGCCGGCGGTCACGGTCAGCACCCTGGGGGCCAGTTTCGCCCAGGCCTCGGGCGCGCGGTCGCCATAGACGGCCTTGACCCAAAGCAACATTGCCAGCCCCGAAATCGACGAACGCGGGTCTTGAATTGCAATTTTCAGACTATCTGGCGCGTTCAGCAGATCCTCGAACGAGGTGGGCGGATTGGCCAGGCGGGTCGTGTCATAGACAAAGGCCGTCTCGCTCCAGTTGAAGGGCAGGAAGGTGTCGTCGGTCCATGCGACCGGCAGGGTCAGGGTGGCATTGTCCTGCCCGTGGGGCGAGAAAAGCCCCGTGGCGCGGGCGCGGGCCAGCACGTCGATGGTCAGGCCGATGACCACATCGGCCTCGGTCCGGTCGCCTTCCAGCAGCAGGCGGGGCAGCACGTCACCGGCCACGAATTTCAGATCGCAGGCGCAGGCCGCCTCAAAGCCCTTTTCGATCGCGGGGCCGGGGCCCCATTCCGAGGTGAAGTAATCGGGCGCATAGACAGTCAGGACGGGCTTTTCATCCGCCACGGCGCTGGTGGCTGCAAAAAGTCCCGCAAGCATCAGAGTGGTTCGCATCTGGGTCTCCAATGGCTGACGGGCGGGGTCAGGCCGGGCGAACCCGTGCTACCTTCCCTCCGCCGGTCTTAACCGGTTCAGGTTCAACGGGTTCGCGTTGCCGCATCTCAGCCCGACCGGGCACCCCGAGGTGGGCCGTAACATAGGCGCGCCGTGGCCTTTCGCAAGGGAAATCGCTTGAGCCAGCCCCCCCGCGCCGCTATGCCGTGGGGCGAGAGGAGAGCTGTGATGAGTTTCAATACCTTCGGCCATCTGTTCCGTGTCACCACCTGGGGCGAAAGCCACGGCCCCGCGATCGGCGCGACGGTGGATGGCTGCCCCCCGGGGATCGAGATTTCGGAAGAGTTCATCCAGGTCTTCCTGGACCGCCGCCGGCCGGGCCAGTCAAAGATGACCACCCAGCGCCAGGAACCCGATCAGGTCCGCATCCTGTCGGGCGTCTTTGAAGGGCGGTCCACCGGCACGCCGATCCAGCTGATGATTGAAAATACCGATCAGCGCAGCAAGGATTATGGCGAAATCGCGCGCCAGTTCCGCCCCGGTCACGCCGACATCACCTATCACCAGAAATACGGCCTGCGCGATTATCGCGGGGGCGGGCGGTCCAGCGCGCGCGAAACCGCGGCGCGGGTGGCGGCGGGGGGCGTGGCGCAGGCGGTGCTGAAGGCGCTGGTGCCCGATCTGCGGATCACCGGCTACATGGTGCAGATGGGCGCCAAGCAGATCAGCCGCGAGCGGTTCGACCGCGATGAGATCCTGCGCAATCCCTTCTTTATTCCCGATGCCGCCGTGGTCGCCGAATGGGCCGATTACCTGGAGGCGATCCGCAAGGGCCACAGTTCCGTTGGCGCGATGATCGAACTGGTGGCCGAGGGTGTGCCCCCGGGCCTTGGCGCGCCGATCTATGCCAAGATGGATACCGACCTGGCCGCCGCGATGATGTCGATCAACGCCGTCAAGGGCGTCGAGATCGGCGAGGGGATGGCGGCTGCGGGCCTGACCGGGATCGACAATGCCGACGAAATTCGCATGGGGCCGGACGGACCCGAATTCCTGACCAACCATGCCGGTGGCATCCTGGGCGGCATCACCACCGGCCAACCGATTGTCCTGCGCTTTTCGGTCAAGCCGACCTCGTCGATCCTGACGCCGCGCCGCTCGATCAACGTGGCGGGCGAAGAGGTCGAGGTGGTGACCAAGGGCCGCCACGATCCCTGCGTCGGCATCCGCGCCGTACCCGTGGCCGAGGCGATGATGGCCTGCGTGATCCTGGACCATCTGCTGATGGATCGCGGCCAGACCGGCGGTGCGCGCGGTCGGATCGGCTGACCTTGGCCGAGGTCAGCGTCATCATCCCCTGTCACAACGCGGCCGGGGTCATCGGTCGTGCGCTGGGCTCGGTCCAGGCGCAGACCCTGACCGACTGGGAGGCGATCGTGGTGGATGACGGGTCCACCGATGCCAGCCTGGCCGCGGTGACGCCCTGTCTTGCCGACCCGCGCATCCGGTTGATCCGGCTGCCCGGTAATCGCGGCGCGGGGCCCGCGCGCAATGCCGGGATCGACGCCGCGCGGGGGCGCTGGCTGGCCTTTCTGGATGCCGATGATGAATGGCTGCCCGAAAAGCTGGCCCGCCAGACCGCTTTTTTGCAGGCGACCGGCGCGCGGATCGCCGCCACCGCCTATCTGCGCCACAACGATCTGACCGGGGACCAGCAGGCCATCGGCCTGCCGCAACGGATTGCCATGCCGGGATACCTGAAAACCAATGTCATGGGCTTTTCCACCGTGATGATCGACCGCGCCTGGCTGGGCGCGCGGCGGATGCCCGCGTTGCGGCGGCGCCAGGATTTCGCCTTCCTGATCGCGCTGTTGCGCGGCGGCACCGAGGCGGCGGGCCTGAATGAGGTGTTGTGCATCTATCATCACGGTCATGGCACGCTGTCCTCGGGCAAGGGGCGGGCCGCGCGGGGTACCTGGGCGATGTATCGCGTTCACCTGGGCCTGTCGCTGACGCGGGCGGCGTGGTATTTCGGCCATTACGCGCTGCGCGGGTTCCTGCGCCACAAGGCGCCGCGCCTGGCCCGCGCGCTGGGGGTGTTGCAACCGCCCGCGGCGTGACGATCGGTCATTGCCCCAACTGAACCGATCAGTCTATGCTGGGGGCGTATCCGTGCATCACCACCGGAAGGAACCGCCATGACCGACCCCGCCATCCGCAAGGGCCGCAAGTTCGACCAGGTGCTGGACGGCGCGCGGACGATCTTTTTGCGCGACGGGTTCGAAGGCGCCAGCGTCGATGACATCGCGCGCGAGGCGGGGGTCAGCAAGGCCACGCTTTACAGCTATTTCCCCGACAAGCGCCTGTTGTTCATGGAGGTCGCCAAGACCGAATGCCGCCGTCAGGCCGATGCGGCGGTGGAACTGATCGATCCCGCGCTGCCGCCCGAACAGGTGCTGCGCGCGGCGGCTGAATGCATCATCGCCTTTATCACCTCGGAATTCGGGACCGGCGTCTATCGTATCTGCGTGGCCGAAAGCGACCGCTTTCCGGCGCTGGGGCATGAATTCTATCATTCCGGCCCGCTTCTGCTGCGCGAACGGCTGGTGGATTACCTGCGCCAGGCGGCGGGGCGGGGTGAACTGGCGATCGAGGATTTCGACCTGGCTGCCGATCAGTTCGCCGAATTGTGCAAGGCCGATATCCACGCCCGCCTGCTGTTCGGCGTCAGTTCCTGCTGCCGCCCCCGCGACAGCGCCCGCGTGATCGAGGGCGCGGTGCAGATGTTCATGGCCCGCTACGGCACGCGACGCTAGGTCAGGCCAGATCGCGCACCGTCAGCTGGCCGCCCGGACCGTGCTGCACCTCAAACCGGCCGGTTTTCTTGATCAGGTCTGACAGCTTCGCCGCGCCGTAGCTGCGGGTGTCGAAATCGGGATTGGCCTGGGTGATGAACTGGCCGATCTGACCCATGGAATACCATTCCTCATCCCCGCCGATGGCGCGCATCGCCGCCACGATCAGCGGGATCGCGTTCTTGGCGGGTTCCTTGCCGCGCGGGGCCTCGGCGCCGGGGCGCGGTTCATCGCGGGTGGCGGGTTCATCGGCGCCAAGGTTCTCGACATAGATGAACCGCTTGCAGGCCATGCGGAAGGCCTCGGGCGTTTTCTTTTCGCCGATGCCATAAACATCCAGCCCCTGTTCGCGGATGCGCGCGGCCAGGCGGGTGAAATCGCTGTCCGACGACACCAGCACAAAGCCGTCGAACAGGCCGGAATGCAGGAAATCCATCGCCGCGATCACCAGCCCGATGTCCGAGGCGTTCTTGCCCTTGGTATTGGCGAATTGCTGATCGGCGACAAGGCCCAGGGCCGCGACCCGTTCGGCCCATTTGCCCAGACGCTGCGCCGACCAGTCGCCATAGATGCGCCGCACGCTGGCCTCGCCCAGGCTGGCGATTTCTTCAAAGATCGCCTCGGCATAGCTGGCGGGGACGTTGTCGGCGTCGATCAGGACGCACAGGCGCGGGGCGCGGGGATCGGCCATCGGTTTTCCTTTCCGGGTTCGCCGTCAGCCTATCGCGGCGGCGCGGCCAGCGCCATCGCCAAAAGAAAACGCGCCCCGGTGGGGCGCGTTCGGGGGCCATGCCGGCCGAATCAGACGTGGCGGCCCTTGTGGGGCGCCCAAAGCCGCTTGTTGGTCAGATACAGCAGCGCGGTCAGGACCGTCAGCATGATGACCGCGACAAAGCCCATCTGCTTGCGGGCCATCATCTTGGGTTCCGCCGTCCACATCAGGAAGGCCGCCACATCGGTCGCCATGTTGTCAACCGTTGCGGGGGTGCCGTCCTCATACTCGATCAGGTCGTCCATCAGCGGCGCGGCCATCGCGATCCAGCCGCCGGGGAAGGTGTGGTTTTCATAGAAATAGGAACCTGCTTCCTCTTTCTCCTCACCAGTATAGCCGGTCAGCAGCGAGGCGATGTATTCGGGCCCGCCGATGCCGCGGAAGAACTGGTTGATGCCGGTGCCATAGGGCCCGTGGAAGCCCACGCGCGCCTTGGCCATCAGCGACAGGTCCGGCCCCATGCCCTCGCCCGAACGGCTGGGGAACATGTCGGTTTCCTTGCGCGGACGCGGCTCGCCGGTTTCGGCATCGGTCACCTCATCCAGTTCCGCCGCATAGGCGCGGACCCAGGCCGGGTCCATGCCCAGCCCGTCGGTGTCGGCCAGCGTGCGCAGCGGCACATATTGCAGGCCGTGGCAGGACGAGCAGACCTCGCGATAGACCTGGAAGCCGCGGCGCAGCTGCTGTTCGTCATATTTGCCGAAGGGGCCTTCAAAGCTGAAGGCAAAATCATCGACATGACCTTCGGCACCTGCCGCCAGCGCGGCGCCGGACCCGAGCATCAGCGCGGAAACGGCAGAGATCAGAAGTTTTTTCATGATATCGGTCCTTTTCCTTACTCGGCCGGGGTCGCGTCGGCGCGGTAATGCGCGTTGAAGTCTTCCTCGATCGTGGCCGGCTGCGGCAGCGGCTTTTCGATCACGCCCAGAAGCGGCAGGATCACGAGGAAATAGGCGAACCAGTAGGCCGCACCGATCAGCGAGATCGAGGCATAGGGTTCCTCGGCCGGCATGGCGCCGCACCACATCAGAACGACGAAGTCGATCACCAGCAGGTAGAACCACCACTTGAACATCGGGCGATAGCGGCCCGAACGCACGGACGAGGTATCCAGCCAGGGTGCCAGCGCCATCACGGCGATCGCGCCGAACATCGCCAGAACGCCAAAGAACTTGGCGTCAACGATGCCGAAGGTCACCCATTCCACCGCGATCACGACCCAGACATCGGCGGTGAACGCGCGCAGGATCGCGTAGAACGGCAGGAAGTACCATTCCGGCACGATATGGGCCGGGGTCACCAGCGGGTTCGCCTCGATATAGTTGTCGGGGTGGCCCAGATAGTTCGGCATGAAGCCCACGACCGCGAAGAAGACCAGCAGAACCAGCGCCAGGGCGAACAGGTCCTTGATCACGAAATAGGGCCAGAAGGGCAGGGTGTCCTTGTCCGCCTCGGCCTTCGAGGTGCGGCGCACATCAACCCCGGTGGGGTTGTTGTTGCCGGTGGTGTGGAAGGCCCAGATGTGCACCGCAACCAGCGCCGCGATCACGAAGGGCAGCAGATAGTGCAGCGAGAAGAAGCGGTTCAGCGTGGCATTGTCCACCGCCGGGCCACCCAGCAGCCAGGTCTGGATCGGTTCGCCGATGCCCGGGATCGCGCCGAACAGGCCGGTGATCACGGTCGCGCCCCAGAAGGACATCTGGCCCCAGGGCAGCACATAGCCCATGAAGGCGGTGCCCATCATGCACAGATAGATGATCATGCCCACGATCCAGGTGATTTCACGCGGGGCCTTGTAGGACCCGTAGAACAGACCGCGGAAGATGTGGATATAGACCGCCAGGAAGAACAGCGAGGCGCCGTTGGCGTGGATGTAGCGCAGCGCCCAGCCACCGTTCACATCGCGCATGATATGTTCGACGCTGGCAAAGGCCATGTCGACATGCGGGGTGTAATGCATCACCAGAACGATGCCGGTTGCGATCTGCAGCACAAGGCAGAACGCCAGGACGATACCCCAGATCCACCACCAGTTCAGGTTCTTGGGCGTGGGGATCATGATGGTGTCATAGGCCAGCGCCACGATCGGCAGGCGCTTGTGCAGCCACTGTTCGATGCCCGTCTTGGGCTCGTAATGGTCGTGCGGAATTCCGGACATGGTGCTCTCCCTCAGCCCAGCAGAATCGTGGAGTCATCGGTGAACTGCGCCACCGGAATGTCGAGGTTGCGCGGCGCGGGGCCTTTGCGGATGCGCCCCGAGGTGTCGTAGTGCGACCCGTGGCAGGGGCAGAACCAGCCGCCGAATTCGCCCGCGCCGTTGCCGATCGGTACACAGCCCAGGTGCGTGCACACGCCGATCATCACCAGCCATTCGCCCGCGTCGTCCAGCGAACGGTTTTCATCCGCGGCGCTGGCGCCGGGCTTGTTGGCGTTCTGCGCCAGCGGGTCGATGATGTCGGGGGCGTTGTCTTCGGCCCGCGCCTTGTCGATTTCTTCCTGGGTGCGGCGGCGGATGAAGACCGGCTTGCCGCGCCATTTCACCGTCAGCTGCGTGCCAGGCTCGACGCCCGAGATGTCGACGAAGATCGAGGCAAGCGCCTGAACATCCGCCGAGGGGTTCATCTGGTTGACCAGCGGCCAGACGGCCGCGCCGGTGACGACGGCGCCCGTTCCTGCGGTCGCGTAGTAGAGGAAATCCCTCCGGGTGCCTGCGTGTTCTTCAGCGTGGGACACGAAATCTCTCCTTCCCGGGCCTTGGGTGGGCCGATACGACTTGCCGGGCCGCACGTTGTGCCGCCAAACATGGCGACCTATTAGCAATCACATCCCTGTCAGTCCAGAAGACAATAGCGCGCAGCGGGGTTGAAATGCTGCACTGCGATAGCCAATTTGCCGCAGTTTCGCCCGGGCGGGGGCACAGCACGGCCGGAGGGCCTATTCGGGGGCCAGCATGTAGCCCAGGCCGCGTACCGTCTGAAGGAATCGCGGCTCGCGCGGGTCGGGTTCGATCTTGCGGCGCAGGCGGGTGATCTGCACGTCCACCGTGCGGTCGCCGCCGCCCTCATCGGGCATGCTGCCCCGGTCGCGGCCCAGTTCGTCGATCAGTTCGGCGCGGCTGACGACCTCGCCTGCGCGGGCGGAAAAGATGCGCATCAGGGCCGCCTCGGTCGCGGTCAGGCGCACCGGCACATCGCCCTGCCACAATTCGCCCCGGTCCGGGTCATAGCGCAGCGGGCCCAGGTGCAGCGCCTTGGGGCCCGTCTGCACCTCTGTCGGGGCGCGGCGCAGGATCGCGTTGATGCGCAGCAACAGCTCTTTGGGTTCGAAGGGCTTGGGCAGATAATCATCGGCCCCCGCTTCCAGCCCCTCGATCCGGTCGCGGGTTTCGCCGCGCGCGGTCAACAGCAGGATCGGCGTGTCCAGACGCCGGCGCAGATCGCGCGTCAGGCCAAGCCCGTCTTCCCCCGGCATCATCACATCCAGCACGATCAGGTTGAATTCCAAGCCTTCCAGCAGGCGCCGCGCCTGTGCCGCATCGCGCGCCGCCGTCACCAGAAAGCCGTTGCGGATCAGGAATTTCTGCAAAAGGCCGCGGATGCGTTCGTCATCATCCACGATCAGCAGATGCGGCCCCGGCTGATTGCCCGCCCCGCCCGGCATCACGCGCCGTCCCGCATCATCGTGAAGTGGCGGCGCATCTCGGGATCCATCATCGCCTCCAGCACCTGGCGGAAGCCTGCCACCGCCTGCGGGCCGGCGGAACGATAGGCCGCGCGCATGCGTCCGCGCTGTGCCTCGGACAGTTCGCGTTCCAGATCGGCACCCTTCGCGGTCAGGAACAGGTGGCGTTCGCGCTTGTCCTTGCGGCCCACGCGGTTTTCGACCAGCCCGTCCTCGATCAGGGTGCGCAGCACGCGGTTCAGGCTTTGCTTGGTCACCCCCAGAACCGACAGCAGCGTGGTCACGGTCAGCCCCGGCTGGCGGTTGATGAAATGCATCGCGCGGTGATGCGCCCGCCCGTAAGACATCTGTTCCAGGATCTTGTCGGGATCGGCGGTGAAGCCGCGATAGGCAAAGAACATCGCCTCGATGCCGCGGCGCAACTGTTCATCGGTCAGAAACAGAAGGGCTTCCCCGCCCTGAACCCCGGTGTCAGCCATGGTGCCCCCTTGCTTTCCCGCGATTTTACGTCAGCGTTGTTGACTTTCCAAGAATCAATTGTTACCGATCCGCTGAATTTGCGCAACTTTATGTCCGAAACGGACCAATCGGGCGCAATATTCGCAAATCGAGCTCCGAAGGAGGACAAGATGGCCGGTGCTTATGACGATCGCGATGGCTGGATCTGGATGGATGGCAAGCTGGTGGAATGGCGCGACGCCAAGGTCCATATCCTGACCCATGCCCTGCATTACGCCTCTTCGGTGTTCGAGGGTGAACGCTGCTATAACGGCAAGATCTTCAAATCCGTGGAACATTCCGAACGTCTGCGCACGTCGGCGAACCTGCTGGACATGGAAATCCCCTATTCGGTCGAACAGATCGAAGAGGCGAAATATGCCATGCTGAAGGCCAACAACTGGACCGACGCCTATGTGCGCGCGGTGGCCTGGCGCGGGGCGGGCGATGACATGGGCGTTTCGGCCAAGCGCAACCCGGTGCGGCTGGCGGTCGCGGGCTGGGAATGGGGCGCCTATTACGGCGACGCCAAAACCAGGGGCGCCAGGATCGACATCGCCAAATGGAAACGCCCCAGCCCCGAAACCATCCCGGTCGCGGCCAAGGCGGCGGGCCTTTACATGATCTGCACCATGTCCAAGCACGCGGCCGAGGCCAAGGGCTGTTCGGATGCGCTGTTCATGGACTGGCGCGGCTATGTCGCCGAATGCACCGGCGCCAACATCTTCTTCGTCAAGGACGGCGAGGTGCATACCCCGCTGGCCGATTGCTTCCTGAACGGCATCACCCGTCAGACCGTGATCCAGATGCTGAAGGAAAAGGGCATCACCGTGCACGAACGCCGGATCGAGCCGTCGGAACTTGAAGGCTTCCAGCAGGCCTGGCTGACCGGTACCGCCGCCGAGGTCACGCCGATCGGCCAGATCGGGGATTACACCTTCGAGGTTGGTGCGCTGACGCTGGACATCGCGGCCTCTTACGAAAAGCTGGTGCGCAGCTAAGCGCAAGCCGGGTGGGCGTTCGGCGCCCACCCGGCCCCGGTTCAGGCCCGCTGGCCGCGTTCGATCCGGGCGAATTCGCGCAGTTTGCGCCCCGCGTCCCCGCGGGTGGCGGGGCGTTGCGACAGGATGCGGATCGCCGGGTGAAGCCCGCTTTTGCGGTCCATATCCAGATAGGTTTTCACGCGGGTGCCTTCGGCCCGGGGCGTGGCGCGGTCGATGATATGTCGGCCCATCTGATCCTCCTTCAGCTGTGCATGCCTATATCATAGGACCATGCGCGCGGAATTTCACCCCCAAGTTGCGGCACGGGCGCGAACGGGCGGTTTTCAGCCCTGCGGTGTCATCGCCTTGCGCTGCCGCGCGCGTTCAATCCCCAGCTGGCGTTCGCGCCAGATGATCAGTACCCCCGCCAGGATCACCAGCGCCGCGCCGCCCAGCATCACCAGGGTGGGGACCTCATCGAAGAAGACAAAGCCGATCGCCAGCGCGAAGATCATTGAAACATATTCGAACGGCGCCACGATCGAGGCATCGGCGTGCCGGTAAGAGGATGTCAGCAGGATCTGCCCCAGCCCGCCCAGCAGCCCCGCCGAAACCAGCAGCATCGCTTCGTGCGGCGCTGGCAGGACCCAGCCGAAGGGCAGCGTGACCAGCGACAGCACCGAGGCGGTGACCGAAAACCAGAAGACGATGGCCGAGGTGCGTTCGCTCGCCACCAGCTTGCGCACGAAAACCTGCGCCAGCGCGGCACAGGCCGCCCCGGCCAGCACCACCACCGCGCCCAGCATCTCACGCTCGGTGGCGGCGCCAAAGGTGCCAAGGCGCGGCGACAGGACGATCAGAACCCCCGCCATCCCCAGCGCCACCGCCGACAGCCGGAACAGCCGCACCTCCTCGCCCAGGAACATCGCGGCAAAGACCACCGTCAGCAGCGGCGCGGCATAGCCGATCGCGGTGACCTCGGGCAGCGGCAACAGGCCAAGCCCGGCAAAGCCGAACCCCATCGCCGCCGTCCCCACGACCCCGCGCCAGACATGGCCCATCGGCTGTGCGACCCGCAGCCCCGACCCAAGTTCGCGCCGCCAGGCCAGCCAGACCAGAATCACCGGGATTGCAAAGAAGGACCGGAAGAACACCGCCTCGCCCGGCGGCACATGCGCCGCCGTGGCCTTGATCAGCGCCGACATGGCGATGAACACAAGGACCGACGCGATTTTAAGAAGAATACCCCGAAGCGGTGACATGGCCGCAGGTTACCCGCTCCGGCGCGAAAGGGAAGCCCCCGGATCCGTCCAAAGGCTCACCCCCGCAGCCGCGCCAGCGCCCAGATGGCAGCATCGGCCACCGCCGGGTCCGGGTCCGCGGTCAGCCCCGCGGCCACCTCGGCCAGCGCGGGCAGGCCGGAATTTCCAATTGCATACAGAACGTTGCGCACCATCCGGTCGCGCCCGATCCGCTTGATCGGGCTGCCGGCAAAGCGCGCGCGAAAGGCGGCGTCGTCCAGCGCGGCCAGGTCCGCCAGCAGCGGCGCATCGACCTCGCGCGGGGCATAGCCGATCTCATGCGCGGCGGCGGCAAATTTGTTCCAGGGACAGGCCGCCAGGCAATCGTCGCAACCATAGATCCGGTTGCCCAGCCGCGCGCGCAGTTCCGGGTCCACCGGCCCCCTGTGCTCGATCGTCAGATAGGAAATGCAGCGCCGCGCATCCAGCCGGTAGGGCGCGGGAAAGGCCCCCGTCGGACAGGCGTCCAGACAGGCCCGGCAGGACCCGCAATGGCTGATCTCGGGCGGATCGGGCGGCAGATCCAGCGTGGTGAAGATCGCCCCCAGAAAGAACCAGTTGCCCAGATCGCGCGCCAGCAGATTGGTGTGCTTGCCCTGCCAGCCCAGCCCCGCCGCCTGTGCCAGCGGCTTTTCCATCACCGGCGCGGTATCGACAAAGACCTTGATCCCGGCCTCCTGACTCATGCGCCCGGCTTCCTCCAGCAGCCAGCGGCCCACCCGCTTCAGCCGCCGCTTGACCAGATCGTGATAATCCTTGCCCTGCGCATAAACCGACACGGCCCCCCGCTCGGGGCGGCCCAGAACCGCGGTCGGGTTGGCATCGGGCGTATAGGCCTCGGCCAGCATCACCACCGATCGCGCCTCGGGCCACAGCGCGGCCGGATCGCCGCGCCAGCCCATCCGCTCGGCCATCCAGCCCATCTGCCCATGCATCCCCGCCGCCACAAAGTCCGCCAGCCGCGCCGCCGCCTCGGGGATGGCATCGGGCCGGCAGATGCGCGCCTTGGAAAACCCCTCTTCCAGGGCCTTGCCGATCAGCCGCGCCTTCAGATCCGTCACGATGCGCCTTTCATCTTGCCGCAAATACCTCGGGGGTGCGGGGGCAGCGCCCCCGCCGCGCCCTGTCCGTCCGCGCGATCAGAAATCAAGCTCGGCATATTGCGGCGCGGGCGGCAGGCCCGGCAGCTGATCGGCCAGAAGCGACCGGAAGGCCGGGCGCGACTTGATCTTGGCATACCAGTCCCTGACATTGGCCGACCGGTCCCAATCCACGTCCGAGATATAGTCCAGACAGCTCAGATGCGCGGCGGCGGCGAAATCGGCCAGCGTCATCACATCGCCCGCCAGCCAGCGGCGCTGGTCCAGCAGCCAGCCCATGTAATCCAGATGATACTTGATCGCCCCCAGCCCCGATTTCACGGTCTTGCTGTCGGGATAACCCAGCTTCATCACCTTCTTCCAGACCCGTTCCCCCATCACCTTGCGGGTGACCTCGTCGTTGAACTTGTCGTCGAACCAGGCGCACAGCCGGCGCACCTCATAGCGCGCCTCGGGGTCGCGCGGCATCAGGGGCGGGGTAGGACAGGTTTCCTCGATGAATTCGCAGATCGCCTGGCTTTCGGCCATGACGCGGCCATCCAGCCGCAGGACCGGCACCTTTCCGGCCGGGTTGCGGCGCAGGAATTCGGTGCCGCGTTCCCAATAGCGTTCCTCGATCAGCTCCACCTCGATCTTCTTCTCGGCCAGTGTCAGGCGGACCTTGCGACAAAAGGGCGACAGCGTGACGTGATAGAGACGGTTCATGCGTGGCTCTCGTGCGGTTGCAAAAGCGGCGGGCTGGGTGGGGTGTGCCCGCGGGGCCTGGCCCCGTGATAGCCCCGCACCGGCGGGGGATCAATGGCGCAAAGGGTCAGAACCGCCGCCTTGCGCGCAAGGCCGCCTGAATGGTGCCGTCATCCAGGTAATCCAGCTCGCCTCCGATCGGCACGCCCTGCGCCAGGCTGGTGATGGCGATGTCGCGCCCCGCCAGCGCCTCGGCGATGTAATGGGCGGTGGTCTGGCCCTCGACCGTGGCGTTCAGCGCCAGGATCACCTCGCGCACGCCCTCCGCCCCGATCCGGTCCAGCAGCCGGGGGATGCCCAGATCCTCGGGGCCCACCGCATCCAGCGCCGACAACGTACCGCCCAGAACGTGATAGCGCCCCTTGAAGGCGCGCCCGCGTTCCATCGCCCACAGGTCGGCCACATCCTCGACCACGCAGATTTCACCGGTGGCGCGCGCGGGATCGGCGCAGATTTCACAGATCTCGCCCGAAGAAATGTTGCCGCAGATCGCGCAATCGCGCGCGGTTTCGGCGACATGGGCCATCGCGGCGGCCAGCGGCGCCATCAGGGCCGCGCGCTTGCGCAGCAGGTGCAGCACCGCGCGCCGGGCCGAGCGTGGCCCAAGCCCCGGCAGCCGCGCCATCAGCGCGATCAGCGCCTCGATATCATCCGCCGCGCGGGCCAAGGCCGCCTCAGACCGGCAGGTTCATGCCTGGCGGCAGGCCCAGGTCCTGCGCCAGCTTGGCCATTTCCGCCTGCGCGCGTTCGGCGGCGCGTTTCTGCGCATCCTTGATCGCGGCCAGGATCAGATCCTCGACCACCTCTTTTTCCGATGCCACCAGGATCGACGGGTCGATCGACAGGCCCGTCAGCTCGCCCTTGGCGGTGGCGGTGGCGCGCACCAGCCCCGCGCCGGATTCGCCCTGAACGGTCAGCTGCGCCAGGTCTTCCTGCAGGCTGGCCATGCGGTCCTGCATGTCCTTGGCCGCCTTCATCATCTTGGCCATGTCGCCAAGCTGCCCCAGTCCCTTGAACATCACGCTCTCCTCAATTGTCCTCGAAAGGGTCCCATTCGTCCTCGACCTCGGGCAGGGCTTCGGCCCGGGCCTCGGCGGTCAGGGCTTCGGCGGTGCGGATATCCTCGAATTTCGCCTGGGGAAAGGCGGCGAAGATCGCCTGCACCAGGGGGTTGTCCTGCGCCTCGGCCTCGGCGGCGCGCCGGCCTGCATCGCGCGCCTCGGCAATGGTTTCGGCGCCGCCCTCGGCCACGACGGAAACGCCCCAGCGCGCGCCGGTCCAGCCCTGCAGCCGCGCGCCCAGAACCTGCGCCAGATCGCGCGGCGCGTTGCCCGTGGGCTGAAACTCGATCCGGCCGGGGGCGTAATGCACCAGCCGCAGGTGGTTCTCGATGTCCAGCAGCAGCTTGACGTCGCGCATCTTGCGCACCAGGTCCAGCACATCGTCAAACCGGGCAAAGCGCGCCAGCGCGGTTTCGGGGGCCACCGCCCGCGCCGTCGCCGCGCCCGAGGATGCGACCGGGCCGCGTGCCACAGGCCCGTCCATGGTCATCGGGCCGCCCATCGCCACGGGCGCACCATGCACCGGCCCGCCGCCCGGTGCCGGGCCATGGCCCGTGGCCCCCGCGCCCGGCCCCTGCCGGAGACGTTTCAGCAAGGTTTCCGGGTCGGGAAGGTCGGCCACATGGGTCAGCCGGATCACCGCCATTTCGGCGGCCATCATCGCGTTCGGCGCCGCCGCGACCTCTTCCAGCGCCTTCAGCAGCATCTGCCACATCCGCGTCAGCACCCGCATCGGGATCGCCTCGGCCATCGCCTGGCCGCGCGTACGTTCATCGGGCGGGACGGTGGGATCCTCGGCGGCTTCGGGCGTGATCTTGATCACCGAAATCCAGTGCGTGATTTCCGCCAGATCGCGCAGCACCGCCATCGGATCGGCGCCATCGGCATATTGCCCGGCCAGTTCCGCCAGTGCCGCGGCCGCCTGACCCTTCAGGATCATGTCGAACAGGTCCAGCACCCGGCCGCGATCGGCCAGCCCCAGCATCGCGCGCACCTGATCGGCGGTGGTTTCACCCGCGCCATGGGCGATCGCCTGATCCATCAGGCTCATGGCGTCGCGGACCGACCCTTCGGCCGCCCGCGTGATCAGCGCCAGCGCATCGGGGGCAAGGCTTGCGCCCTCCAGCCCGGCGATGCGGGACAGATGGGCCATCATCACCTCGGGTTCGATGCGCTTCAGGTCGAACCGCTGGCAGCGCGACAGCACGGTGACGGGCACCTTGCGGATTTCCGTGGTGGCGAAGATGAATTTCACATGCGCGGGCGGTTCTTCCAGTGTTTTCAGCAGCGCGTTGAAGGCGCTGGTGGACAGCATGTGGACTTCGTCGATGATATAGACCTTGAAGCGCGCGCTGGCCGCCCGGTAATGCACGCTTTCGATGATTTCGCGGATGTCGCCCACCCCGGTGCGGCTGGCCGCGTCCATTTCCATCACGTCGACATGGCGGCCCTCGGCGATGGCGCGGCAATGTTCGCAGGTGCCGCAAGGTTCGGTCGTGGGGCCGCCGGTGCCGTCGGGGCCCACGCAGTTCAGCCCCTTGGCGATGATCCGTGCGGTGGTGGTCTTGCCCACGCCGCGCACCCCGGTCATCACGAAGGCATGGGCGATCCGGTCGGCCGCAAAGGCGTTTTTCAGCGTGCGCACCATTGCCTCTTGCCCGATCAGGTCGGCAAAGGTGGCGGGGCGGTATTTGCGGGCGAGAACCTGATAGCCGGTCTCTGACGTCTCGGACATGCGGCGCGCTCCTGAAATTCGCCGGCAGTCTAGACGGCGGGGCGGTCAAGTCAAACCGATCGCAGAGGCTGGCCGATCGCAGAGGCTGGGGGGTGAGAGGCTGGACAGCGACCCAAGCGGGGCTCGTTGCGGCTGCTTCCTTCCGGACCTGACCGGGTTGGCGAGGCGCTCGCCCGCGCCAACCTCTCACGCGGTGATATAGGGGGGGCGGTGCGGATTCGCAAGGAAGCAATCGGGAAAAGGCTGCGCGCGGGGGGGGCGGTCAAAGGTGCAGGCGAAAGCGGGCAAAACCCGCCGGCGCCGGGGCGTCGCGCAGCAGTTCGAACCGGCCCGACGGCAAGGGCACCGTGGCGGCGTTTCGGCTGGTGTCAAAGACCGCCGTTGCCCCGGAAACCGGCGCAAAGCGCCAGACCGGGGCAGCGTCGGGGGTGATGGTGCCGCGCCGCGCGACTTCGGTCAGCAGTGCCGTGGCCACGGGCAGGGGTCTGCCCAGGTCCAGCGCCGGACCTGTGGCGCCGGGAAAATGCCCCGCGCCCGCGCTGCGGAAATTGTTCGTTGCCACGACAAAGCGCGCCCCGGGGGCGACGGGACGGCCCTGATGGCAAAGCGCGCGGATGCGCCGCGCGCCGGGGTTCGCCAGCCGGCCATCGGGGGCATAGCGGGGCGGGGCCGACAGGTCGATCTGATAGGTCAGCCCGTGAATCACGTCAAAATTGTAGCTGGGAAAGTCCGGGTCGATCAGCGGCTGGTCGGTTTGCCCCGGTGCGATCCGGCGAAACAGGCCCGCGGCGCGTTCCAGCCATTCGGCCAGATCGGCGCCCGAAACCGCGACCGCGCTGATCGTGTTGGGATAGATGTAAAGATCGCTGACATGGCTGCGCAACAGCGGGCCTGCGGGAATGTCGATGAAGAAATCCGGCCCGCCGCGCCCGCCGCATTTGAAGGGCGCCACCGCCGACAGCAGCGGCAGTGCCGCCTCGGGTCGTTCTGCCAGACGCTGCGCGACATGGGCGCGTTGCGCCTGCGCCACCAGCGTCAGCGCGGCATCGGGCGCGACCAGCGCGAAAAAGCTGTGGATCGGCGCCGCGGTCCGGCCCACGGGGCGGCGCAGGCCGGCCAGGGTTTCGTCATGCGCCGCCTGCGCCAGCGTCACGATGTGCGGGCAGGCCGGCGTGGTGGCGCGCGCCACCCCATCGGCCCCGCGTTCGCTGATCGGCCGCAACTGGCCCCGGAAATCGGCCACGCGCCAGCCCCCGGCGTCCTGCACCAGATCCAGATCCAGCACCCCCAGATGCGACCCCCAGAACCCGGGCATCAGCGCGGGCTTGCCGCCGATGGCGCCGCGGTCGGGGTCGATTCCCGGGGCCACCGGCAGCTGGGGGGACGGGAAAGGCAGGTGGCTGTGACCGCACAGCAGCACATCGATGCCCGCGATCTCCGCCAGATCCAGCGCGTCCTGTTCGCCCCGGTTCGCGGCGCCGGGCGCGCCGATGCCGGTATGGGCCAGCGCGATCACCAGGTCGGCCCCCGCGGCGCGCAGCGCGGGCACATGGGCGCGCGCGGCCTGAACGATGTCACGCGTGACGATGCGGCCGTGCAGGTGATCGCGGTCCCAGTCGCTGATCTGCGGCGGCACAAAGCCGATCACGCCGATCCGGAACGGGTGGTCGCGCCCCTGCGCATCGCGCAAGCGCCGGTCCAGCAACACCCAGGGCGGCACAAAGGTGTCATCGCCCAGCGGATCGGCGCCGATGGCGCGGGCCACATTGGCCGAGACCAGCGGAAAGGCGGCATCGCGCATCGCGCGTTCCAGCACCGGCAGGCCATAGTTGAATTCGTGGTTACCCAGCGTCCCGGCATCATAGCCCAGGTGGTTCATCGCCGCGATCATCGGGTTGGGTGTGTCGCGCCCCAGGCATGTGTCCGCGACGTGATCGGCCAGCGGGTTGCCCTGCAGGAAATCGCCGTTGTCCAGCAGCAGGCAATTGGCCACCTCGGCGCGGGCGGCGGCGATCAGGGTGGCGGTGCGCGCAAGACCCCGCGCATCGCAGGGGCGATCGGCGAAATAGTCATAGGGCAGGATGTTCATGTGCAGGTCGCTGGTTTCCAGCACCCGCAGCTGCAACCGCGTGCCGGTCGGGGCCACGGGCCGGGCATCTGGCAGGCCCCGCCCGTCGGGGGTTGGGTCAGGTTCGCCCTGCCGTGCCAACAAACTCGTCCTCAACTCCCAGCGCATGCGCGGGTTCACCATTACTCTTGCAACACCTGACAGACACAACCTTAGGGCGAAAAGGTCCGCTGCGCCAGAGCGAAATTGCCATTTTGATCCACCGTGCGGCCCCACTGGTCAGGGCGCGGCCGATGTGCAAGATCAGGCTGGGCAGCAGGGGGATGCGATGGGATACGGAATGGTGCTTCAGGACATGGCCTTCGCCGATTCGGGGCTGGAGCGCGCGGCGGAATTGCGCGGCGATCCGGCAGCGGTGGCGCGGCTTTTGTCGGACCCGCGCGCGCGCGTTCTGCCGCTGTGGCGCGGCAAGCCGCTGTTTGCGCCCGATGCGGCGGGGCTGGGCTGGGCTGACCCCGGCCATCGCGCGTTGCGCGACGCGGGCCTGCCGCCCATTCTGCTGGGCATTTCCGATGACTGCCCGCGCTTTGCGCTGGACCTGTCGGGCTGGACGCCCGAAGGCCCCTTGCCCGAGGCCGGTTTCCTCGATCCGTCCGAACAGGTCCATCCCGATCTGCCCGAAGGCTACGTCTTTGCCGAATTGCGCGCGCGTATGGGCCTGTTGTCCGCGCGTGAGGCGGAACTTGCCGCGACCGCCCGGGCGGTGACCGGCTGGCATGCCACGCATCGTTTCTGCGCGGCCTGTGGCGCGGCATCCGACCTGGTGCAGGCGGGCTGGCAGCGGCGCTGTCCGTCCTGCGGCGTGTCGCATTTTCCGCGCACCGATCCGGTGGTGATCATGCTGGTCACGCGCGCGAACAAGACCCTGCTGGGCCGGTCGCCGGGGTGGCCTGCGGGGATGTATTCCTGCCTTGCGGGTTTCATGGAACCGGGCGAAACCCTGGAGGCCGCCGTGCGCCGCGAGGTGCGCGAGGAAACCGGCGTGGCGGTGGGGGCGGTACGCTATGTCGCCTCGCAGCCCTGGCCGTTTCCGGCCTCGTTGATGCTGGGCTGTCAGGGCCTGGCCGAGACCGAGGCGATCAGGCTGGACCCGGTGGAACTTGAAGATGCGCTGTGGGTCAGCCGCGAACGTCTGGCGACGATCTTTGCCGGCGCCGATCCGCAGATCCGCCCGCCCCGGCGTGGCGCGATCGCGGGGGCGCTGTTGCGCCACTGGCTTGCGGATGCGCTGGGTTGACGTCACAAGGGTGCCGGTCCGGTCCGGTGCAGTACGAGGGTTCGCATGAAGTTTTCCAGCCGCGAGGATGTGGCCGCCACGCCCGAGGCGGTCTTTGATGCGCTTGCCGATATCGCGCGGTTCGAACGCATGGCCGTGCGCGAAGGCGTCAGCCTGCGGCGTCTGGATGAACGGGCCGAACCCGGGGCGGGGATGACCTGGGAAATCGAATTCCGCTTTCGGGGCAAGCAGCGCATGCTTGTCGGTGACATCCGCCGCTTTGACCGGCCCGAACGGGTGGAATACGGCGGGGTTTCCCCGAATTTCGACCTGTTTCTGGCGGTGTCGCTGCTGCCGCTGTCGCGCGCGCATACGCGGATGCATGTCGAACTGACCCTGCGCCCGCGCAGCCTGCGCGCGCGCGTTCTGGTGCAGGCGGCGCGTCTGGGGCGGGCCAATCTGCGGCGCAGATATGCCGATCAGATCCGCGCCTTCGCCCGCAGCATCGAGGCGCGGCCCGCCGGCTGATCCGCGCGCGCCCCCGCGACGACCCGCGGCGATCAGCCGTGGCGGCGCGGATCGGCGGGATAGACACCCAGCAGCGTCAGCGACGAGGTGAAATAGCCCAGTTCCTCCAGCGCCAGACGCACGTTGGTGTCATCGGGGTGGCCTTCGATGTCGGCATAAAACTGGGTCGCGGTGAAATTGCCGTCCACCATATAGCTTTCCAGCTTGGTCATGTTCACGCCATTGGTCGCAAACCCGCCCATCGCCTTGTACAGCGCGGCCGGAATGTTGCGCACGCGGAAAACGAAGGTGGTCATCATCCGGTCGGCGCGGCGCTTCAGGTCGGGTTCGCGTGCCATCACCAGAAAGCGGGTGGTGTTGTTCTGCCGGTCCTCGATATGGCGCGCGATGCAGTCCAGCCCGTAGATTTCCCCCGCCAGTTCCGATGCCAGCGCCGCCACCTTGGGGTCGCGCCGTTCGGCCACGATCTTGGCCGATCCGGCGGTATCGGCGCCGGTGATCATGCGCAGGTTGTGCTGGCGCAGGAAGCTGCGGCACTGGCCCAGCAGGACGGTATGGCTCATGGCGGCCTCGATCTGGTCGATCTTCGTGCCGGGCAGCGCCAGAAGGTTGATGTGAACGCGCACAAAGGCCTCATCCACGATGTGAAGGCCGCTTTCGGGCAGCAGGTGGTGGATGTCGGCCACGCGCCCGTAGGTGGAATTTTCCACCGGCAACATGCCCAGATCGGCCTCGCCCTTGCGGACCTGTTCGATCACCTCTTCGAAGGTGGCGCAGGGCATGGCCTCCATCGTGGGGCGCGACTGGCGGCAGGCCTGATGGGAATAGGCGCCCGGTTCGCCCTGAAATGCGATCCGCCCTTTCACATGCATGCTCATCCTGCCTCCTTTCGCTGTGATCATCCATGGCGCCGGGGCGCCGTCGGTTCCCGGTTATACTGCGGCGCGTGGCAGGGAAAGACGTGAAACCCCTGCGGCGCGCCAATGGGCCGGGGCGCGGCTTTGGCGCAACGCCCGGGTGCCAGCCCGGTGCCAGCCCGGTGTCCGCCGGGTGCCTGATCGCGTCAAAGCGGCGGAAAAACCGCGCGCGCGGGGCCAAATTGCACCCCGCGCGCAGAAACATGCCTTGAAATGCAGGGGCCGAAACGGGTAGATGCGCACAACTGAACAGCCACATCAGGGAAGAGCCATGTTCGACACGATGACTATCACGAAGGCAGGGGGTGCCGTGATCGGCGCGCTTCTGGTCTTCCTTCTCGGCAACTGGGCGGCCAGCGCGCTTTATTCCGTTGGCCATGGCGCCCATGGCGGGGGAGAGGTCGCGGGCATGACGGCGGCGCCGGGCGGGCTTCTGGACGTGGCCGAAGAAGGCGCCGGGGAAGCCGCGGAAGAAGTCGTGGAACTGGCCCTTGATTCGGGCGATGCCGCCGCCGGCGAAAAGGTCTTTGGCAAGTGCCGGGCCTGCCACAAGGTCGATGGGGCCAACGGCACCGGCCCGCATCTGGACGGCGTCGTGAACCGCGCCATCGGCACGGTTGACGGCTTTGCCTATTCGGCCGGCATGGCCAGCCACGGCGGCACCTGGACGCTGGAAGAACTGAACACCTTCCTGATCAAGCCCAAGGATTACCTGCCCGATACCAAGATGGCCTTCGCCGGTCTGCCCAAGCCGGAAGATCGCGTGAACCTGCTGGCCTATCTGCAGAGCGTTTCGAACTGATCCTGCACGATTTTCCCTGCCGGGGACAATCAGGCCGCGCCGCGCTGGCGCGGCCTTTGCTTTTCGTCCCCCTCTCACGCAATCGCAACTTGAAGCCCCGCACCCCGGCCCGTTACCAATGGTGCCGGAAGGGCGCGGACCCGCGCAGCGCAGGGGAGTGAGCAGATGGCGAAGGCAAGGGCGGTTGCACGGGGCAGGGTGTCACGGGGCGGGGTGGCACAGGCTGACACGTCATGGGGTGTGACCCTGCGCGCCATGGGGGCGCTTGTGATCGCACTGGCGCTGTGGGCCGGCCTTGCGCTGGGCGCGCGGGCGCAGGACACCATCACCGCGCATGGCATTTCAACCTATGGCGATCTGAAATACGGCCCCGATTTCGCGCATCTGGACTATGTGAACGCCGATGCGCCCAAGGGCGGCGAGATTTCCGAATGGACATCCGGGGCGTTTGACAGCTTTAACCCCTTCACGCTGAAGGGGCGCGCGGCGGCACTGTCCTCGGTGATGCTGGAAAGCCTGCTGACCACCACCGCCGATGAAATCGGCGCGGCCTATGGGCTGCTGGCCGAAAGCCTGGAATATCCCGAAAACCGCGACTGGGTGATCTTTACCCTGCGTGAGGGCATCACCTTTTCCGATGGCACGCCGATGACGGCCGAAGACGTGCTGTTTTCCTATGAAACCTTCCGCGACAAGGGCCTGTCATCCTTTCGCACGGTGCTGAGCCAGAAGGTCCAGTCCGCGGAACTGCTGGACGACCGGCGGATCCGGTTCACCTTTGTTCCCGGTTATCCGCGCCGCGACATCATCCAGACGGTCGGCGGCCTGCCGGTCTTTTCCAGGGCGGATTTCGAACGTCACAACCGCGATCTGGAAGAAAGCAGCAACATCCCCTTCCTGGGGTCGGGCCCTTATATGTTCGACCGCGCCGAGGGCGGCACCCGCGTGATCTGGAAGCGCAACCCCGACTATTGGGGCCGCGATCTGCCGATCAACCGCGGGCGCAACAATTTCGACACCATCCGCATCGAATATTTCGGCGATTATCAGGCCGCGTTCGAGGGGTTCAAGGCCGGCGCCTATACCTTCCGCAATGAGGCATCTTCAATCATCTGGGCGACGGGCTATGATTTCCCGGCGCTGAACGCGGGCCATGTGGTGAAACGCGAATTGCCATCCGGCGCGATCGGCACGGGGCAGGCCTTTACCATCAACCTGCGCCGCGACCGGTTCCAGGACATCCGCGTGCGCGAGGCACTGGGCCTGATGTTCAATTTCGAATGGGCGAATGAAACGCTGTTCTACGGGCTTTACGCCCGCACCCGGTCGTTCTGGGACAATTCCGACCTGGCCGCCGAAGGCGTGCCCACCCCCGAGGAGGTGGCGATCCTTGAACCGCTGGCCGCCGACCTGCCGCCCGGCATCCTGACCGATCCGGCGGCGGAGCCCGCCGTTTCGGGCGCGCGCCAGCTGGACCGGGGCAACCTGCGCAAGGCCGCGGCGCTGCTGGATGCGGCGGGCTGGCCCGTCGGCGATGGCGGCATGCGCCGCAATGCGCGCGGCGAAACCCTGCGCGTCGAGATCCTGAACGACAGCCAGACCTTCGACCGCGTGATCAACCCTTACGTCGAAAACCTGCGCGCGCTGGGGGTGGATGCGGTGCATTCGCGTGTGGATGACGCGCAGTTCACCAACCGCGAACGCAGCCACGACTTCGACATGATCACCGATCAGCTGGGACAGGATTACATCCCCGGATCGGGGCTGCAGCAGTATTTCGGGTCGGCCTCGGTGGGGGATGTGTTCAACTCGATGGGGCTGGCCAACCCGGCCATCGACGCGCTGATCCGGCTGGTCGAAGAGGCGCAAAGCCGTGATGAGATGACCACCCGCGTCCGCGCGCTGGACCGGGCACTGCGCGCGCTGCGCTTCTGGGTGCCGCAGTGGCACAAGGCCACCCATACGGTCGCCTATTACGACATGTATGAACACCCCCGGAACCTGCCCCCCTATGCGCTGGGCGAACTGGACTTCTGGTGGTACAACGCCGAAAAGGCCGAAAAACTGAAAGCCGCCGGCGCGTTCTGACCGGCTGGAAGGCAAGGGCAGGGCAGACATGGGCGCCTATATCCTGCGGCGGTTGCTGCTGATCATCCCGACGCTGATCGGGATCATGGTGGTGAACTTCACGCTGACGCAATTCGTGCCGGGCGGGCCGATCGAACAGATCATCGCCCGCGTCGAGGGCGAGGCCGACAGCCTGCGCAACATTGCCGGTGGCGGTGATGCGGGGGCGGCAGGCGCACAGGGCGGGGTTGGCGAAAGCGGCTATCAGGGCGCGCGCGGCATTTCCCCCGATCAGCTGGCGCGCCTTGAGGTGCAGATGGGCTTTGCCCGCATCACCTGCGCCGAAGGCTATGCCGGCATGCCCGACATCCGCGCGCCCGAATGCGAAAAAACGCCGATCCCCGCGGTGGAACGCTTTGTCATCATGATGGGCAACTACCTGACCTTCGATTTCGGCCAAAGCTTCTTCCATTCGAAATCGGTGGTGGAACTGGTGCTGGAAAAGATGCCCGTGTCGATCACGCTGGGCCTGTGGTCCACGCTGCTGGCCTATCTGATTTCCATCCCGCTGGGCATCCGCAAGGCGGTGCGCGACGGCAGCCCGTTTGACACCTGGACCAGCGGCGCGATCATCGTGGGCTATGCCATTCCGGGGTTTCTGTTCGCGGTCCTGCTGATGGTGCTGTTCGCGGGCGGGTCCTACTGGAAGATCTTCCCGCTGCGGGGGCTGACCTCGGACAACTGGGCGGATCTGAGCGCGCTGGGCAAGGCGCTGGATTATCTGTGGCACATCGCCCTGCCGGTGACCGCCACCACGATCGCCAGTTTCGCCACGATGACGTTGCTGACCAAGAATTCCTTCCTGGATGAGATCAACAAGCAATATGTCATGACCGCGCGGGCCAAGGGCCTGTCGGAACGCGGGGTGCTTTACGGCCATGTGTTCCGCAACGCGATGCTGATCGTGATCGCGGGCTTTCCGGCGCAGTTTCTGGGCGTCTTCTTTGGCGCCTCGATCATCGTGGAAACGATCTTTTCGCTCGACGGGCTTGGTCTTCTGGGCTTTCAGGCGGCGGTCGAACGCAACTATCCGGTGATCTTCGGCACGCTTTATGTCTTTGGCCTGATCTCGCTGCTGGTCGGCATCCTGTCGGATCTGATGTATGTCTTCGTCGATCCGCGCATTGATTTCGAACGGAGGGCCGGCTGATGGCCTTGTCCCCGCTGAACGCGCGCCGCTGGCGCAACTTCAAGGCCAACCGGCGGGCCTTCTGGTCGCTGTGGCTGTTTCTGGTGCTGTTCGTCGCCTCGATGTTCGCCGAGGTTCTGGCCAATGACAAGCCGATCGTCGTCAGCTATCGGGGCGATCTGTATTTCCCGGCCTATCGCTTCTATCCCGAAACCGCCTTTGGCGGCGATTTTCGTACCGAGGCGATTTACCGCGATGAGGCGGTGCAATGCCTGATCGTGACCGGCGGGCGCGAGGAATGCTGGGATGACCCCGAAGGGGTGACCGCCGAGGCGCGCGACACCGGCATGGTCGCGGGCGAAGCGGTGGAAACCGGCTGGATGATCTGGCCGCCGATCCCCTACCATTATCGCACGATCAACAACGTCGGCACCGCCCCCAGCGCGCCCGATGCGCGCCATTGGCTGGGCACCGACGATACCGCGCGCGATGTGGCGGCGCGGGTGATCTATGGTTTCCGCACCTCGATCCTGTTCACGCTGATCGTGACCACCGTCGCCTCGGTGATCGGGATCGCGGCAGGCGCGGTGCAGGGCTATTTCGGCGGGCGCACCGACCTGATCTTTCAGCGCGCGCTTGAAATCTGGTCCTCGACCCCCTCGCTTTACGTCATCATCATCCTGTTCGCGATCCTGGGGCGGGGCTTCTGGCTGCTGGTCTTCGTGGCGATCCTGTTCGGCTGGCCCGCGCTGACCGGCGTGGTGCGGGCGGAATTCCTGCGCGCGCGGAATTTCGAATATGTCCGCGCGGCGCGGGCCCTGGGCGTTTCGGACCGGGTGATCATGTTCCGCCACATTCTGCCCAATGCGATGGTGGCGACGCTGACGATGATGCCCTTTGTCATCACCGGAACAATATCCATGCTGGCCTCGCTGGATTACCTGGGCTACGGGTTGCCGTCCTCGGCGCCCTCGCTGGGGGAACTGGCGTTGCAGGCGAAACAAAACCTGCAGGCGCCGTGGCTGGCTTTTGCGGCCTTTTTCACATTCGCGATCATGCTGTCGCTTCTGGTGTTCATCTTCGAGGGCGTCCGCGATGCCTTTGATCCGCGCAAGGTGTTCAAATGACGGCGGTGCTGGAGGTTCGGGACCTGCGCGTATCCTTCCGGCAGGACGGGCAGGTGATCCCGGCGGTGAAGGGCGTCAGCTTTACCGTGGCCAAGGGCGAAACCGTGGCGTTGGTGGGGGAATCGGGGTCGGGCAAGTCGGTCACGGCGCTGTCGACCGTGGCGTTGCTGGGCGGCAATGCCACGGTCGCGGGATCGGTCCGCTATGGCGGGCAGGAAATGATCGGCGCGCCCGAGCCGCGGCTGCGGCAGGTGCGGGGGAACGATATTTCGTTCATATTCCAGGAACCGATGACCTCGCTCAACCCGCTGCACACGCTGGAAAAGCAGATCGCGGAAAGCCTGGCGCTGCATCAGGGGCTGACGGGGGCGGCGGCGCGGGCGCGGATTATCGAATTGCTGGACAAGGTCGGCATCCAGAACCCCGAAACCCGCTTGCAGGATTATCCGCACCAGTTGTCGGGCGGGCAGCGCCAGCGGGTGATGATCGCGATGGCGCTGGCCAACGGGCCGGACCTGCTGATCGCGGATGAACCGACCACGGCGCTGGACGTGACCATTCAGGCGCAGATCCTGGACCTGCTGGCCGATCTGAAGCGGGCCGGGGGGATGAGCCTTCTGTTCATCAGCCACGATCTGGGTATCGTGCGCCGCATCGCCGACCGGGTCTGCGTAATGCAGAAGGGGGAGATCGTCGAACAGGGGCCGGTGGCGGACATCTTTGCCAATCCGCAGCACCCCTATACCCGGAAACTTCTGGCGGCCGAACCCAAGGGCATTGCCGGCCCGGTGTCGGATGCTGCGCCCGAACTGGTGCGGACCGATCACCTGAAGGTCTGGTTCCCGATCCAGCGCGGCCTGATGCGCCGCACGGTGGGCCATGTGAAGGCGGTGAACGACGCCTCGATTTCGGTCCGGGCGGGGGAAACGCTGGGGATCGTCGGTGAAAGCGGATCGGGCAAGACCACGCTGGCGCTGGCGATCATGCGGCTGATCGGGTCCGAAGGCCCGATCGTCTATGACGGGCAGGATATTTCCGGCTGGTCGGCGGGGCAGCTGCGGCGGTTGCGGCGCGACATGCAGATCGTGTTCCAGGACCCCTTCGGCAGCTTGTCGCCGCGGATGACGGTGGAACAGATCATCGCCGAGGGGCTGACCGTGCATGGCGTCGAACCGGGGCGCAACCGTCGCGGGATGGTGGCCGAAATCATGGCCGAGGTGGGGTTGGACCCCGCCGCGATGACGCGCTATCCGCATGAATTTTCCGGCGGCCAGCGCCAGCGCGTGGCGATCGCCCGCGCGATGATCCTGCGCCCGCGGGTGGTGGTGCTGGATGAGCCGACCTCGGCCCTGGACATGACGGTGCAGGTGCAGATCGTGGACCTGCTGCGCGACCTTCAGGCCCGCTACGGGCTGGCCTATCTGTTCATCAGCCATGACCTGCGGGTGGTGCGCGCCATGTCGCACAAGGTGATTGTGATGAAACAGGGCGACATCGTCGAAGCCGGCCCCGCAGCCCAGGTTTTTGGCGCGCCGCAGACCGACTACACCCGCGCCCTGATGCGCGCCGCCCTGGGCGAGGGGGTGGCTTGAAGGTTCTGTTCGTCCACCAGAATTTTCCCGGCCAGTTTCCCCATCTGGCCCCCGCGCTGGCCGCACGCGGGCATCAGGTTCTGGCCCTGACGGCGGAACAGAACACCCGCCCGTCGCCGGTGCGGGTGGTGAAATACCGCGCGCCGGACCCTGTCACCCTGTCCTCGGGCCTGACGCGAACCTATGCCGACAGCGCCGAACGGGGCCTGCGCGTGGCCCGCGCCGCGCGGGCGCTGCGCGACCGGCACGGCTATGTGCCCGATGTGATCCTGGGTCATCCCGGCTGGGGCGAGACGTTGTTTCTGCGCGATGTCTGGCCGGGGGCGCGGCTTCTGGTCTATGCGGAACTGATGTATCGCGCGGCGGGCCTTGATACCGATTTCGACCCGGAATTCGCCCGCCCCGATCTGGACCGGCGGGTGCTGACCACCGCGCGCGCGGCGCATCTGGTGCAGGCGATGGTGCAGGCCGATGCGGCGCTGGCGCCCACCGAATTCCAGGCCGCGACCTTTCCACCCGAATTGCGCGCCAAGATCACGGTCTGCCATGACGGCATCGACACCGATACCGTCCGCCCCGATCCGGCGGCGCGCTTTGTCCTGCCGAACGGCACCGTGCTGCGCCCCGGCGATGAGGTGGTCAGCTTTGTCAGCCGTTCGCTGGAACCCTATCGCGGTTATCACAGCTTCATCCGCGCGCTGCCGGCGGTGCTGGCCGCCCGGCCCGACGCGCAGGTGGTGATCGTGGGGGCCGAGGGGCAAAGCTATGGCCCCGCGCCAAAGGACGGGATCAGCTGGAAGGAACGCTTCCTGGCCGAGGTGCGCGATGGGCTGGATCTGTCGCGGGTGCATTTCACGGGCCGCCTGCCTTACGCCGATTATCTGGCGCTGCTGCAGGTCACGCGGGTGCATGCCTATCTGACCTATCCCTTCGTGCTGTCCTGGTCGGCGCTGGAGGCGATGGCCGCGGGCGCGCTGGTGATCGGATCGGACACCACCCCCGTGCGCGAGGTGATCCGTGGTGGCGAAAACGGGCGGCTGGTGGATTTCTTCGACATTCCCGGCTGGTCGGCGGCGCTGGTCGCCGCGCTGGCCGATCCCGACCGTTTCGCGCCGCTGCGCCGGGCGGCGCGGGCCACGGTCACCGCGCGCTATGACCTGAAGCGCCACTGCCTGCCGCGGCTGATCGACTTTGTGGAAACCGCCGGCGCGCCGCAGGCCTAACCCAGCGCCTTGCGGCAGCAATGGTGCAGCGCGCGCACATAGGTGTTGTTGCCCAGAAAGGCGGTATGGGCGAACCATAACTTCATCGGTTCCATTCCGCCCAGCACGCGGCGCATCACCTTGGGGCAATCCTCGGCGGCGGCCCATTCGGGCACCACGCCATAGCCAAGGCCCGCCTCGATCAGCCGTGTGACGCTGGTGCTGCCCGAGGCGGTGGTGGCGATCCGGGGCGGGGCCTGCATCTGGCGCGTCAGGTAATCCAGCGCGCGGCTGCGCACTGTCTGGCCGCTTTCATAGGTGATGAAGGGCCGGTCGCGAAAGGCCGCCAGATCGGTTTCCGTTTCCGGGATGCCCCAGTCGGCGGGCCAGACCAGCGCCAGCCGATAGCTGCCCAGCAAGTGCTGGGTGATCGCGGGGTGGCCAAAACTGCGTTCGCTGACGGCGGCATCCAGCGCGCCTTCCATCATCATCTTTTCCAGCGTCGTGTCGCGTTCGAAAAAGGCCAGCTCGATATCGGGGGCCTGGGCGCGGAAATCCTGCAGGATGGTGGGGAAGAAATGGTGAAACAGCGCCTGCGGCACGCCCACCCGCAGCACCGAGCGCACATCATGCAGCAGCACCGAAATGCGCGACAGGATCGTTTCCAGTTCCTCGCCCAGGGATGCATGCAGCGCGCGTCCCTGCGGCGTCAGCGTGACATGGCGCGACCCCTTTTCCGCCTCGATCAGCCGCGCACCGTAAAGCTGTTCCAGCCGGCGCACATGGTTGGCGGCGGATTGATAGGAAATGTTCAATTCCCGCGAGGCGGCGGAAAACGATCCGGTCCGGGCAACCAGATGGAAGGTCTGCAACAGGGAAATGTCGATCTTGGGGCGCCGGTCGTCGGGGCGCGCCGGGGTGTCTGCGCTGCGTGTCTGTCCGGTTCCGCTCTGTCGTGCCATCATGCCCCCCGCCGCATTCAGGCGGCCCGAATGGCCGCATCGACGGAATCAAGATGGCAAAGGAAGGGCGACATCCGCAAGACCCCCGGCGCCAGCATCCCCGGGGCGATCAGCCCCGCCCTGGCGTGGCCCTGCGCGATCAGGTCCAGCGTGGCGCAGACATGGGCCGCTGTCGCGGTGGATACCGCGCTGACCTGTCGCCCCGCGCCATCGGGCCCCGCGCACAGGCTGCGCGCCGACCAGCTTTCGCTGGCCCCGCTGCGCCGGCGAATGGCGATCAGCACGCGGTCTTCCTCGGTCCGGGGCAGGGCGGTCGTCAGCAGGGTGCGGAACTGATAAAGCCGTTTGGACAGGCCCAGATCCTCCAGCAGGAAACGGATGTAATCCAGATGGCCCGGATAGCGCAGTGTCTTGAAGACCAGCCCGCCCACGCGCCCCTGATGCGCGCGCGCCAGCGCATCCAGGCTGCCGGCGGTGGTGAAGGCTTCGAATTCGGTGCCGTTCAGGCAGACGGTCTCGGCCTCGGACAGGGGCGGTAATTCCGCAAGCCCGCCCTCGCGCAGCGCCAGGCAGGGGGCGGAATATTCACCTACCAGCCCCTCGATGCCCCAGATATTGGCATATCCCAGCCGGTTTTCGGCCCGCGCGGGCAGCACGCCCACGAAAACGGTGATCTCGTCGCGCGGGCCTGCGGCCTCCAGCGCCTCGGCGGCCAGGGCGGTGACATAGCCTGGTGCCAGCCCGCAGCCCGGCGCCAGGCTGACCCCGGCCGCGCGCGCATCCCCCGCCAGCGCCGCCACCGCCGCCCCCGAGGCCGCGCTTTCGGTGATGTCCAGATAGTGGCACCCCGCCGCGATCGCCGCACGGGCGACATCGGGGGCGGGCAGGGCGGGATCGGCCAGGATCACCGCGCGCCGTCCGCGCAGCGCGCCCGCCAGCGCCTCTTGCAAGGTGCCGGTCAGCGGCGGCAGGCGCGTCAGCCCATCGGCCCCCGCCAGCGCATCGCCATCGCGCGCGGCCAGCACCGCATCAAAGCGCGCATCCTGTGCCAGCATCCGCGCGATGCGCTGGGCCATGCGGCCCGCGCCCAGGATCAGCACCGGAACCGGCGTTTCCCCCCCCCGTTTCATGCGTGAAAACGCGACAGGAAGCCGCGCAGGCGTTCGGATTTCGGGTTGCGCAGGATGTCTTCGGGGCTGCCTTCTTCCGCGATGCGGCCCTGTTCCATAAAGATCACGCGGCTGGCGACATCGGCGGCAAAGCCCATTTCATGCGTCACCAGAACCATGGTCATGCCTTCGTCCGCCAGCCGCCGGATCACCGCCAGCACCTCGCCCACCAGTTCGGGGTCAAGCGCGGATGTCACCTCATCCAGCAGCAGCACCCCGGGTTTCATCGCCAGCGACCGGGCAATCGCCACCCGCTGTTTCTGCCCGCCCGACAGATGCGCAGGGTAGGCGCGCGCCTTGTCGGCCAGCCCCACCTGCGCCAGCAGGTCCATCGCCACCGCCTCGGCCTCGGCACGCGGCTGGCGCAGTACCACGCGCGGGCCTTCGGTGATGTTGTCCAGCACGCTCAGATGCGGAAACAGGTTGAAATGCTGGAACACCATGCCGACGTTGCGGCGCAATTCGCCCATGCCGATGGTGTCGCCGGTGCCGCGAAAGCGGGTGCTGACGGCGCGGCCACGGAACAGGATCTGCCCACTGGTGGGGGTCTCCATCATGTTCAGGCAGCGGATCAGCGTGGATTTTCCCGACCCCGACGGCCCGATCAGGCCCAGCACCTCGCCGGGCATCAGATCCAGGTCAATGCCCTTCAGCACATCCAGCTTGCCGAAGCTTTTGGTCAGGCCGCGCACGGCGATGGCGGGTTCTTTGTTGGTCATCTGTCCTCTCCCGGCTCAGTCGCTGCGGCGCATGCGGCGTTCAAAGTGATCGGCAACCTGCGTCAGCGGGAAGAGCATCACGAAATACATCACCGCGGCCAGCGAATAGGCCTCAAGCGGGCGGTAGGTTTCGGAATTCACAACCGAGGTCATGTAGGTCAGTTCCGCCACCGAGATCGCATAGAGAAGCGAGGTGTTCTTGACCTGGATCACCGACTGGTTGATGAAGGCCGGCAGCATCTTTTTCACCGCCTGCGGCAGGATGATGCGCCGCATCGCCTGCGCGCCCGACATCCCGATCGCCGCGGCCGCTTCGCGCTGGCCCTTGTCGATGGCGTTGATCCCGCCGCGGAAGATTTCCGCGTAGAACGACCCCACATACAGCGACAGCGTCAGCAGACCCGCCGTGGTGTTGGAAATCGACACCCCCAGCAGCATCGGCAGGGCATAATAGGCCCACAGGATCTGCACCAGCAAGGGCGTGCAGCGGAACAGTTCCTGATAGCTGCGCGCCACGATCCGCAGGGCGGCAAAGCGTGACAGGCGCGCGAAACAGGCGGCCAGCCCGATGATCACGCCCAGCACAACCGAGCCCAGGGTGTAAAGGAAGGTCGTCCAGATCCCGTGCAGGAAAAGGTCGAAGGATTGCAGGACCGTATAGAAATCCCAATTGTACATGCGGCCTGTCTCCTGCCGTCTTCTGGTGGGCGCGGGCCGGCGCGGGCCCGCGCATGGGGGATTAGCCGTTGATGTCGAAGCCTTCGGGCAGGTCATCAATGGTAAGGCCGAAAGGTTCAAGCCCCTTCAGGATCCAGGTCTGGTTGTTACCGACCCGGCGGTTGTAATCGGCCCAGGCCGACACGAACCCACGCCAGATTTCATCGGAATCATGCGCCATGCCGACGACGGAGGGCGAAGACAGGATCGGGGTCGGCACATAGACCTCGCCGATGGCGGCGTTCTTCGTGGTCATGACCATGCCGTTGAACACGGTGTTGATGATCGCATCGGCCTTGCCGGTGGCGACGGCCAGAACCGCCTCGTCGCGGGTCTTGAAGCGCAGGATGTTGGCTTTCGGCAGATAGGCCTTGGTGATCTGGTCCTGGGCCGAGCCAAGGTCCACCGCGATCGTATAGGCCGGATCGTTCAGGTCCGCCCAGGTCTTGCCCTTCAGATCTGCCTTGGGCGAGATGATGACGAAGCTGTTGTAATAGGTCGGCGCCGAGAAATGCACCGACAGCGCGCGCTTGGGCAGGGCGGTCAGCGCGAAGGCCAGATCGACCTTGCCCGACTGTACGTCAAGAATGGAATTGGCCCAGCTGGATTCGACCACCTCAAGTTCCACGCCCAGTTCGGTGGCCATGTCGCGGCCCATTTCCACCACGAAGCCGCGCCATTCGCCGCTGCGCGGGTCCTTTGAGAAATAGGGATCTTCGTTCAGGATGCCCGCGATGCGCAGCACGCCGCGGTCGCGGATTTCATCCACTTTCGATTTTTCCTGCGCCTGTACGGCGCCGAGGCTGGTGCCAAGTGCGATTGCCGCGGCGGCAACCCCTGTGGCAAGTCGTTTCAGAAACGTCATCATGTCCTCCGTGTTGGCGCGGTGCCCCGCGCAGGTCTGAATGGTAACGGCCAGAGTTGGTGCGACCCTCTGCCGGGGCCGTCGCTGACACAGCACCGTGTTTCGGGTCTTCGATCAATACAAGAAAGCCCCCTTATCCTATAAAATATATTGTAGAATGCTGGATGTGTTATCATGTATTTCTGCAATGCGGCAGAATCCTCCAAGAATTGTTGTAACTTGGCGGTGCAAATTTGCATCGCGCGGCCTTGGGGCGCGGGCTAGCCTTTCCCCGTGACGGGCGTTCCGGCCCGCCGTACCGACGCCGCCTTTCCCCGCAACACCCCAAAGCGGAGCCCGCCTTGACCCAAGCCCTGCATCATGACGTGGCCATTGCCGGCGCCGGGATCGTCGGCGCCTCGGTCGCCTGGCATCTGGCGCAGGCCGGTTTGCGGGTGGCGCTGATCGATGCGGTGGGCCCGGCGGCGGCGGCGTCTGGCGCGTCGGACGGGGCGGTGTCGGTGGCCTCGAAAAAGCCGGGGCCGCTGGCGCGGCTGGCTTCGGCCTCATTGCTTTACACGCGCGATCTGGCGGTGCGGGGGCTTTTGGCCGGGGCATTTCATGCCCGTCCCTCGTATGTTTTCGGTCAGGGCGATGCGGAAATCGCAGCACTTGATGCGCTGATCGACAAGCTGGCGCAGATCGCGGGCCCGGTGCGGGTAACCGGCGATGGCGGCGCCGGCGCGCTGCCGGGCCTGGGCGCGGCGGTCGAGCGGCTGGTGACGCTGGACGGCGAAGGCCATATGCCCGGGCACAAGGCGGTGCGCGCCTATCTGGCCGCGCCGGGAATCACCCCGGTCTGGCCCGCCCGCATCTGCGGGCTGGAAACCGATGACGCGGGTGTCACGATCGATCTGGGCGACCGGCGGCTGCGCGCGGGCCATCTGGTCGCGGCGCTGGGCGTGTCTACGCCGGCGCTGTTCCCGGCCCTGCCGGTGCAGCCGCGCGCGGGGCAGTTGTTCGTGACCGACCGTGGCCCGGCGGGTGCCTTGCCCGGGTCGCTGACCGCCGCGGCCTATCTTGTGGCCAAGACCGATGCCCCCGGCGTGCTGCCCTTGCCGCCCGTGGTGATCGATCCGCTGACCACCGGCCAGTTCCTGATCGGGTCCAGCCGTGAGGATCACGCCGATCCTGCCCTTGTCGATTTCGCCACCCTGCGCCAGCTGATGCGCCGGGCGGTCGATGCCTTCCCCGCGCTGGCCGAGCGCCGCGTGATCCGGGCCTTTGCCGGTATCCGCGCGGCCGTGGCCGACAGCCTGCCCATTGTCGGGCCGCTGCCGGGCGCCCCGCGCATCACCATTGCCACCGGCTTTGAAGGTGACGGCATCTGCCTGTCCGCCCTGATCGGGCGCGAGGTTGCGCGGATGGTCCGCGGCCTTGCGCCCACCGATGCGCTGGCCGCCGATCTGGCGGCGCTGACCCCTGCGCGCTTTGGCGCCCCCCTGCAGGAGGCACGGGCATGACGACCGGAACGATCTTCTGGGCGGGCCAGCCCGTGCCCTTCCGCGCGGGTGAAACCGTCGCCAGCGCCCTGATGCGGGCGGGCATCGCCGCCTTTGGCACCGCGCCCACCGGGCAGGCGCGCGCGGTATTCTGCGGGATCGGTCTGTGTCAGGGGTGCCTGATCCGCGCCGGGGGCCGGATCACCGAGGCCTGCCTTTTGCCTGCGCGCGACGGCCTGCGGCTTTCCCCCGAAACCGGAGGCGATGATGCGTGCTGAGACCGTTCTTGTCGTCGGCGCGGGGCTTGCGGGCCTGTCGGCGGCCACCGAACTGGCCCGCGCGGGCCTGTCCGTTCTGGTTGTCGATCAGGCGCAGGCCGTCGGCGGCGCGATCCATCGCCAGCCGCTGGCGGGCGGGCGCAGCATCGCCTCGGGTGCGCAGAAACGCCGTTGGGCGGGGGTGATGGCGGGGGTTGCGGCGCAGGGCGGGCGGATCACGCTGTCGCCGGGCACGCGCTTTGGCGGGGTGGATCATACCGGCGCCGTGCTGTTGAGCGGCGCCATGAACCGGCTGTTCCGGCCCTCTGCGCTGGTGCTGGCGCTGGGCGCGCGCGAAAGCGTGCAGCCGCGGCAGGGCTGGACCTTGCCGGGGGTGGAAACCGCCGGAAGCCTGCAAACGCGGCTGAAAACCCTGGCCGAGGCGCCTGCGGGTCGCGTGCTGCTGGCGGGGTCCGGTCCGCTGTTGCTGGCGCTGGGGGCGGAACTGGTGAAACTGGGCCGCCCGCCGGTCGCGATTCTTGAGGCCGGGCGGCCCTTTGCCAGGCCGCTGGCCGCCCTGGGCCTGCCGCGCAGCTATTGGGCCGAGGCGGCCCTTTACCTCGCCCGCCTGCGGCTGGCGCGGGTGCCGATCCTGACCGGCACCCATCTGACCGCGATCCGGGCCGAAGGCGGCGCGCTGTGCGCCGAGGTGGATGGCCCGCGCGGCGCGCGCCGGTTCGTCGCGGATCACATCGCGCTGCATGACGGCATCCGTCCCAATGACATCGGCCTGCCCGATTGCGCGACCCTTCCCGTGGTTCGCCTTGGCGATTGCCGCGAGGCGCTGGGCGCGCGCGCCGCGCTGGCCGATGGCCGGGCCGGTGGCGCGGCGCTGGCCGCGCGCCTGCTGGGCCGCCCCGTGCCCGCGCCCGACCCCGAACTTGCCTGCCAGCGCGCGGCGCAGGCCCTGCTGTCGCGGCTTTACGCCCATGACGGCGTGGCGCGGCTGGCCGATCTGCCGGGCGACACCGTGATCTGCCGCTGCGAGGCGCGCACGGTGAACGATCTGCGCGCCCTGGGGCCAAACCCCCGCGCGCGGCAACTGCGGCTGGATGGCCGCTTTGCCATGGGGCCCTGCCAGGGCCGGTTCTGCGGCGATTGGGTCGCGCGGCTGGCATCACCTGACAGACGGGGCCCCGACATACCCAACCCCGACATACCCAACCCCGGGATCGGCGCGCCCCGTTGGCCCGCCCGCCCCATTGCCGTGGCCGATTTGCTGGCCGCCACCGACGAGACCGAAGGAGAGACCTGATGACCCTTGCCGCGCCGCTGCGCCCCGCCAATGCCGAATGCTTCACCATCCGCAACCCGTTTTCCGGCGCGGTGGTGGGGGAATTGCCCGAAGCCCCGGAACCCGAAATCCGCGCCACCGTCACCCGCGCCAGGGTTGCGGCGGCCGCGTTCCGCGTCTCGACCCCGCATCAGCGGCGCGATCTGTTGAACCGGCTGGCCGATCTGGTCGCCCGCGATGCCGAAACGCTGGCCCGGACCGTCTGCGCCGAGATGGGCAAGACCATCACCGAGGCGCGCAACGAAATCCGCCGCGCGCAGAACACGCTGCGCCTGTCGGGCGATGCCGCGACCTTCCTGGACGGCGAGGTGATGCATTGCGCCATCGTCGCGGGCGGGGTGGACCGGCAGGCGGTGGTCAGCCTTGCGCCGACCGGCGTGGTGGCCGCGATCACGCCCTTCAACTATCCGGTCAACCTGCTGTGCCACAAGCTTGGCCCCGCGATCGGGGCGGGCAATGCGGTGGTGGTCAAGCCTTCGCCCAAGGCGCCGCTGGCCGCCGATCATCTGGTGCGGCTGACGGTTGAGGCGGGGTTTCCCACCGATCTGGTGCAGATCGTCCATGGCGGGGCCGCGGCGGCGCTGGCGCTGGCGCGGGCGCCGATCGACCTTCTGTCCTTTACCGGCGGGCCGAATGCGGGGCTGGCGCTGAAGCGCGAAAGCGGGCTGGTGCGCTGCCTGATGGAACTGGGCGGGAATGATCCGCTGTTCGTGCTGCCCGATGCCGATCTGGCGGCTGCGGCCGCCACCGCCATCGGCCATCGCTATGAAATCGCGGGCCAAAGCTGCGCCGCGGTGAAAAAGCTTTACGTTCATCAGGATGTTGCCGACGCTTTTACCCAGGTGTTGCTGGAAGGCGTGGCCGCGCATCGCTTTGGCGATCCGGCGGATGACGCGACCCGGATGGGCCCGGTGATCGACGCGGCGGCGACCGATGAGATCATGGCGCGGCTGGTGGCGGCGCAGGCGATGGGCGCGCGGCTTTTGACGGGCGGCACGCGTGAGGGCAACCTGATCGCCCCCACCGTGGTGGCCGATGTGCGACCCGAAATGAAGCTGGTGGCCGAGGAAACCTTTGGCCCCGTGCTGGCGCTGCGCCCCTTTGCCGATCTGGACGCGGCCATGGCCGAGGTGAACGGGTCCGATTACGGGCTGCAGGCCGGGATCTTCAGCAACGACCACGCCGCGATCCGCAAGCTGACGCGGGGGCTTCAGGTCGGCGGGATCATGGTCAACGAGGGCCCCGATTTCCGCGCCGAACATGTGCCCTTCGGCGGCATCAAGCGGTCCGGCCTGGGGCGCGAGGGCGTGCGCATCGCGATGCGCGAAATGTCCGAACCGCGCGTGGTGATCGACTGATGCGGGTCGCGGTTCTGGGGGCGGGTGGCAAGGTCGGGCGCGAGGTCGTGGCCCAGGTCGGCGCTGGCACCGATCTGACCCTGGCCGAGGCGATTTCGGGGCGCGACGGCGCGGCGCTGGCCGCGGCGGGGTTTGCGGCTGATGTGCTGGTCGATTTTTCCACGCCCGTCGCGGTGATGGACCTGCTGGACCGGCTGGCGGGCAACCCCCTGCCGCTGGTGATTGGCACCACCGGCTTTGCCCCCGATCAGGCCGCGCGCCTGCGGGCCGAGGGCGCGCGCCGCCCGATCCTGATCGGCGCGAATTTCACGCTGGGGTTCGAGGCGTTCCGCCGTGCCGGGATGATGCTGGCCGCGACCCTGCCCGGGGCGGGCCTGACCGTGGCCGAAACCTATAACGCGCAGAAAAAGCCCGCCGCCTCGGGGACAACGCAGGGCCTTGTGGCCGATCTGTCCGCCGATGGTCGCGCGGTTGGCACCGAAATTCACCGCATCGGCGATACGCCCGGCATCAACACGCTGCGCTTCGATCTGGGCGTGGCCGAAATTTCCCTGACCCTCACCGTTGCCAGCCGCGCCGCCTATGCCGCGGGCGCGCTGGCGGCCGCACGCTGGCTGGTGGGCCAGCCCAACGGGGCCTATGCGCCCGCCGACATTTCCTGAAAGGACCTGGCATGACCGATCTGACCCGTTTCAACGGTGTTTTCACCGCCCTTGTCACCCCCTTCACCGATGCGGGCAGCATCGACTGGGACGCCTATGACCGCCTGATCAACCGCCAGCTGGAAGCCGGGATCGCGGGGCTTGTGCCCGTGGGCACCACCGGCGAGGCCGCCACCCTGGATGAGGAAGAGGCGCTGGCCGTCATCGCCCATACGGTCAAGCGCGCGGGCAATGCCGCCTATGTGCTGGCCGGCACCGGCAGCAACGTCACGAAAAAGACCGTGGCCGCCAGCCGCCGCGCGGCGGATGCGGGGGCGCATGGGGTGCTGTTGATCACGCCCTATTACAACAAGCCGACGCAGGAAGGGCTGATCGCGCATTTCAGCGCCGTGGCCGGGGCCGCGCCGGTCGATGTGATGCTTTATTCCGTTCCCGGCCGCACCGGGGTTGCGATCGCGCCGGAAACCGCCGGTGCATTGGCGCGCGCGCATCGCAATATCGTCGCGATCAAGGAAGCCGGTGGCGATGCCGCGCGCGTTACCGCGCTGCGCGCCGCCTGCGGCCCCGATTTCGTGGTGCATTGCGGCGATGACGGTCTGGCGCTGCCGTTCTTTGCGCTGGGGGCGCGGGGGCTGACCTCGGTCCTGTCGAACTACCTTCCGGCTGAGGTCGTGGCGCTTTACACCGCCTGGGCCGAAGGCCGGCGCGACGATGCGCTGGCGCTGCACGAACGCCTGTCGCCGCTGGCCGCCGCGATGTTCGTGGAAAGCAGCCCCAGCCCTGTGAAACGCGCGCTGGCGCTGTCGGGCGTCATGTCCGACACGGTGCGCCTGCCGCTGGTGCCCTTGTCGCCGCAGGGCGATGCGCATTTGCGCGCGGCCATGGCCAACGCGGGCTTTCTGTAACGGTCAGGGGCGCCGCCGGCGCCCCTTTCCCCTTTGCGGTTCCGGTCAGATCGCCGAGGAATGGCCCGCCTTCGACAGGTCATAGGTGTCAAAGCTGCGCGCGATCATCCGCGTCAGCGGGCGGCCCTTTTCGGGGATGAACAGGCCGGTGGGCGTGACCTCGACCATATCCTCGAACCGGGCGGCGCAATCGGCGAACATCGTTTCCAGCCGGGCGCGCGGTACGCCATGGTCGCGCATCAGTTCGGCCGCGTCGATGCGGAAATCGCACATCAGCGCCTCGATCATGCGCGACCGCAGCTTGTCTTCATCGCTGAAGGCGTGGCCGCGGGCGGTGGAAAAGCGCCCTTCGCGGATCGCCTTGATATGGACCGAGGTGGCCGAGGCGTTCTGCGCATAGCCTTGCGGGAAGCGCGAGATGGACGAGGCCCCCATCCCCACCAGAACCGGCGCCAGATCGTCGGTATAGCCCTGGAAGTTGCGCCGCAACAGGCCGGCCTTCTGCGCGCGGGCCAGCCCGTCCGTGGGCAGGGCGAAATGGTCGATGCCGATTTCGTCATAGCCATCGGTCACGAACAGCTGGCGCGCGGTTTCAAACAGCGCCAGCCGTTCCTGCGGCGTGGGCAGGTGGTCGGACGGGATCATCGTCTGCCGCCGCGCCATCCACGGCACATGGGCATAACCGTAAAGTGCCACCCGGTCGGGCGACAGCGACAGAAGCTTCTGGACGCTTTGCGCGATCTTGGTGTTGGTCTGGTGCGGCAGGCCATACAGAATGTCGGCATTCAGGCTTTGCACGCCCCTTTCGCGGATCATCTCAACCGCGCGGCGGGTGACCTCATAGCTTTGGTCGCGGCCGATCACCTGCTGGATCTGGGGGTCGAAATCCTGCACCCCGATCGAGGCGCGGTTCATCCCCGCCGCGGCCAGCGCATCCATGCGCGCATCGTCGATTTCATTGGGGTCGATCTCGACGGAAAATTCGGCGCCTTCGCCCATCGGCACCGCCTCGAACACCGCATCGGCGACGCGGGCCATCATGTCGGCGGGCATCAAGGTGGGCGTGCCCCCGCCCCAGTGCAGGCGCGACAGCGTGACCCCGGGGGCCAGGCGGTCCTTCAGCATCTTCAGTTCCGCCAGCAGCACCTCGGCATAGGCGCGGACGGGGTCGTCGCTTTGCGTACCCTGGGTGCGGCAGGCGCAGAACCAGCACAGCCGCCGGCAAAAGGGCACATGCATGTAAAGCGAAATCGAGGACCCGGCGGGGATCGCCGCGATCCAGTCTTCAAATTGCGCTGACCCCACATCGGCCGAAAAATGCGGCGCGGTGGGGTAGCTGGTGTAGCGGGGCACCCGTGCGTCGAAAAGACCGAGCCGGGTGAGTTGCGATTCCTGTTCCATGCGGGTATTCTTAACCGGACGACGCGCAACAGAAATTGACACAAATCAAGAAAGCCATGATGGCCCCCGATGATGTTCACCCGGTCTCGCTTCGTTGCGGGGACTGCCCGATACGCCATCGCGCCGTCTGTGCGCGTTGCGAAAGCGATGAACTCGAACTGCTCGAAGAAATCAAGTATTACCGCAGCTTCGAGGCGGGCCAGACCGTTGTCTGGTCGGGCGACAAGATGGATTTCGTGGCCTCGGTCGTGTCGGGCATCGCCACGCTGACCCAGACGATGGAAGACGGGCGCACGCAGATGGTGGGCCTGCTGCTGCCGTCCGATTTCGTGGGCCGGCCGGGGCGCGAATGCGCGGCCTATAACGTGACGGCGACCACCGGTCTGATGATGTGCTGCTTCCGCAAGAAGCCGTTTGAAGACATGATGGCGCGCACCCCGCATATCGCCCAGCGGCTGCTTGAAATGACGCTGGACGAACTGGATGCGGCGCGCGAATGGATGCTGCTGCTGGGCCGCAAGACGGCGCGGGAAAAAATCGCCTCGTTGCTGGCGATCATCGCGCGGCGGGATGCGGCGGTGCAGATGCGCGCGGCGCATGGGCGGATGACCTTTGACCTGCCGCTGACGCGCGAGGCGATGGCCGACTACCTTGGCCTGACGCTGGAAACCGTCAGCCGGCAGATGTCGGCGCTGAAGCGTGACGGGGTGATCGAGCTGGAAGGCAAGCGCCATGTCACCGTGCCCGACATGGACCGCCTGATGGAAGAGGCGGGCGATGACAGCGACGGTGGCTTCCTGATCTGACTGTGCGATTGCGCGCAGCGGCTGTGCAGGGTGGGTGCGCCCCATGCCTGTGGGCGCGCTTTTCCCCGATCCCGTGCAGGCCTAGGGTCCGCCCAGGGCGGCGGAATGGTCTGGCCGCCGCAGAAGGAAGTGTTGCGATGAAGCTTTACTATTCGCCCGGTGCCTGTTCGCTTGCCTGCCACATCACCCTGCACGAGGTCGGCCGCCCCTTTGCGACCGAGCGTGCCGATATTCGCGCCAAGACGACCGAGACGGGGGCCGATTTCCGCGCGATCAATCCCAAGGGCGCGGTTCCGGCGCTGGTGCTGGATGATGGCGCGGTGCTGACCGAAGGTGTCGCGATCATGCAGTTCGTGGTCGATCAGGCGGGCGCCGCCGACCTGCTGCCGGCGCCGGGCACGCTGGCGCGCGCGCGGGTGCAGGAACTGCTGAACTACATCTCGTCCGAGCTGCACAAATCCTATTCGCCATTTTTTGCCCCCGGGATCACGGATGAGGGCCGCACGGCGCAAAAGGTCGTTCTGGATGCCAGGCTGGCCTGGATCGAGGGGCTTTTGTCGGACGGGCGCGCCTGGTTGGCGGGCGACAGCTTTACCCCCGCCGATGCCTATCTGTTCACGGTGACGAACTGGTCGGCCTTTGTCGGCCATGACCTGTCGGTTTTCCCGCACCTTAACGCGCTGCGCGCGCGCATCGCGGCCCGCCCGGCGGTGCAGGCGGCGATGAAGGCCGAAGGCCTGCTGAACTGATCCGGCCTGCCGGAACGCGAAGGGGCGGCCCGCCGGGCCGCCCCCTTTCGCTGTTGCCGGGCGATCAATGCGCCATCAGCACCGGGGTTTCGGCGTTTTCCAGCATGTTGCGTGTGGCCCCGCCCAGGATCGCCTCGCGGAAGCGCGAATGGCCATAGGCGCCCATCACAACCAGGTCGGCATTGCTGTCGCGCACATGGCGGTTGATCACGTCGGACACACGCGGCATCGTCTTGGCCAGGACCGAAACCTCGGCCTTGACGCCGTGGCGCGCCAGAAGCTGGCTCAGCTGGCCGCCGGGGTCGGACCGTTCGGGGCCGTGCGTGGGCGGGTCGATGATGGTGATGTCCACCAGATCGGCCGCCTTCAGCAGCGGCAAGGCCTTGCGGATCGCGCTCATCGCTTCATTCGACTGGTTCCAGGCCACGACGACACGCCGCGGTGCGATCTGGCCGGCATATCCGTCGGGCACGACCAGCGCGGGGGCCTGGCCTTCGAACATCGCGGCCTCGACCACGGCCTCAATTTCCTGGCCGCGGCCCTTGGCATAGGGGCGGCCCATCACCACCAGATCGGCAAAGCGCGCGCGCATGCCCACCACGGCCGAGATCGCGCCCAGCTGCGCAACGATCGCCTCGGCGCCCCAGCGGATGTCCTCGGCTGCCAGCCGTTCGCGCATCGCGGCTTCCAGGCCGCGCGCGTCATCCTGGGCGCGCTCGATGGTTTCCTGCTGAATGAAGGCGGTGGCGCCTGCGTAGTAATAGCCCGTCTGGGTCCGGTCGACGCCCATGCAAAGCACGTCCAGATGGGCATCCTCGCGCCGGGCCATGGCTACCGCCGTGTCGATCTGCGCGCGCGCGGCCTCGGCATCGGTGACGATGGTCAGGATTGACTTATAGCTCATGGGGATCCTCCGCCGGAAAAAGAATGTCACGGGAATGCTTAGCCGTGTTACAAATTAGTGCCTTGATGCGGATCAAGGTGCAAGGAAACGTTTTCGGGGAAGAATCTTTCAAGAGGTATCGGCAATGCGGCGGCGTGACAAATTGTCCCGGTGCGGCGGATTGGATTTGATACAGATCAAAGCATGGTTGATGCCCCCGGCTCACAAGGGCATCAGTCGGAAAGACCCCGCCAGGATTTCGAGTCGGGGGCCGGGACAGACGAAGGGACGTTATAATGTGGGATTATCTTAAGCTGATCGCGCTGGGCGTGATTGCGCTGTTGGCCGCGATCGCGGCCAATTATGCGCGCGATCTTGCCTATATGGTGAACGCGCTGACCGTCATGCTGGCGGCGGCGATCGCGTTCATCTGGGTGCTGCGCACGATGGGGGACCGCCAGCCGGCGCCCCGGAACGAATATAACGACGGCGTCATCCGCGCCGGGGTCATCGCCACCGCGCTTTGGGGCGTGGTGGGTTTTCTGGTCGGCACGATCATCGCGTTCCAGCTGGCCTTTCCCGCGCTGAACCTGTCGGATCTGACGCATGGCTATCTGAACTTTGGCAAGCTGCGCCCGCTGCATACCTCGGCGGTGATCTTTGCCTTCGGGGGCAACGCGCTGATCGCGACCTCGTTTTATGTCGTGCAGCGGACCTCGGCGGCGCGCCTGTTCGGCGGCAACGCGGCCTGGTTCGTGTTCTGGGGCTATCAGCTGATGATCGTCCTGGCTGCGGCGGGCTATATCCTGGGCGCGACGCAGTCCAAGGAATATGCGGAACCGGAATGGTATGTCGACTGGTGGCTGACCATCGTCTGGGTCGTCTATCTGATGGTGTTCCTGGGCACGATCCTGAAGCGGCGCGAGCCCCACATCTATGTGGCCAACTGGTTCTACCTGTCCTTCATCGTGACCATTGCGATGCTGCATATCGTCAACAACCTGTCGGTTCCGGTCAGCGTCTTCGGTTCGAAGTCGGTGCAGGTCTTTGCCGGCGTTCAGGATGCGATGACGCAGTGGTGGTACGGGCATAACGCGGTGGGCTTCTTCCTGACCGCGGGCTTCCTGGGGATGATGTATTACTTTGTGCCCAAGCAGGCCGAACGCCCGGTCTATTCCTACAAGCTGTCGATCGTGCACTTCTGGGCGCTGATCTTCCTGTATATCTGGGCCGGTCCCCACCACCTGCACTATACCGCGCTGCCGGACTGGGCCTCGACGCTGGGCATGGTGATGTCGGTGATCCTGTGGATGCCGTCCTGGGGTGGCATGATCAACGGCCTGATGACGCTGTCGGGCGCCTGGGACAAGCTGCGCACCGACCCGATCATCCGCATGATGGTGGTGTCGATCGGCTTTTACGGCATGTCCACCTTTGAAGGCCCGATGATGTCGATCAAGGCCGTGAACAGCCTGTCGCATTACACCGACTGGACCATCGGCCATGTGCATTCCGGTGCGCTGGGCTGGAACGGCATGATCACCTTTGGCGCGCTCTACTTCCTGGTGCCGCGGCTTTGGGCGCGTGAGCGGCTGTATTCGCTCTCGCTGGTCAGCTGGCATTTCTGGCTCGCCACCATCGGGATCGTGCTGTACGCGTCCTCGATGTGGGTCACGGGCATCATGGAAGGCCTGATGTGGCGTGAAGTCGACAGCCAGGGCTTCCTTGTGAACGCCTTTGCGGACACGGTGTCCGCCAAGTTCCCGATGTATGTGGTGCGCGGTCTGGGCGGGGTGCTTTACCTGACCGGGGCGATCATCATGGTCTACAACCTCTGGGCCACGGTCGCCAAACAGCCCCGCCACGCGGCTGCCGGCGTCTCTGCGGTTCCGGCTGAATAAGGGGAGGACCGGATATGGGAATTCTTGACAAACACGGCGTCATCGAAAAGAACGCGACGCTTCTGCTGATCGGATCCTTCCTTGTCGTCACCGTGGGCGGCATCGTGGAAATCGTTCCGCTGTTCTATCTTGAGAACACGATCGAAAAGGTGGAAGGGGTTCGCCCCTACACCCCGCTGGAGCTGACCGGGCGCGACATCTATGTGCGCGAAGGCTGTTATGTCTGCCACAGCCAGATGATCCGTCCGATGCGCGATGAGGTCGAACGCTATGGCCATTACAGCCTGGCGGCGGAATCGATGTATGACCATCCGTTCCAGTGGGGTTCCAAGCGCACGGGGCCCGACCTTGCCCGGGTGGGCGGACGCTATTCCGATGGCTGGCACGTCGATCACCTGACGGACCCGCAATCGGTGGTGCCGGAATCGATCATGCCGAAATATGGTTTCCTGTCGAACCGGATGATCGACGCGTCCTATATCGAGGATCGGCTTACGGCCGATGCGATGGTGGGCGTGCCCTATACCTCGGACATGATCGAGGCGGCCAGGGCCGATTTTGCCGCGCAGGCCGATCCCAACAGCGACTATGACGGTCTGCTGGAACGCTATGGCGAAAAGGTCAACGTGCGCAACTTTGACGGCAAGACGGGCATTTCGGAAATGGATGCGCTGGTCGCCTATCTGCAGGTGCTTGGCACGATGGTCGATTTCTCGACCTTCGAACCCGTGGCGAACCGGTAAGGGGGCGGGGGATGGATTATCACATCCTCCGGGAATTCGCGGACAGCTGGGCGATGCTCGGCCTGTTCGGCACGTTCATCTTCGTCGTCTTCTGGGCCTGGCGGCCCGGAAGCCGCAAGACGCATGACGACACCGCGAACATCCCCTTCCGGCACGAAGACAAACCCGCCAGCGAGCCGGTGCGCGACAGCGCATCCGCCCGCGACGGCGCCACGTTGTAAGGAGGCGTGGAGATGAGCAAAAAACCGACCATCCAGAAAGAGGTCCAGACGACCGGCCACGAGTGGGACGGCATCGAGGAGTTCAACAACCCCCTGCCGCGCTGGTGGCTGTGGACCTTCTATGCGACCGTGGTCTGGGGCGTGGGCTATTCCATCGCCTATCCGGCCTGGCCGCTGATCAACGAGGCGACGCCGGGCATCCTGGGCCATTCGACCCGGGCCGATGTCGCCGCCGAAATCGACCGCTATGCCGCGGCAAACGCGCCGGTCGAGGAAAAGCTGGTTGCCGCCGATCTGAACCAGATCGCCGCCGACCCGGAACTGGCCAGCTTTACCATGAATGCGGGCCGGGCCGTCTTTGGTACCTGGTGCGCACAGTGCCACGGGGCGGGGGCGGGCGGCAACGTCGGCTATCCGAACCTGCTGGACAACGACTGGCTGTGGGGCGGCACGATGGAGGACATCCATCTGACCATCACCCACGGTATCCGCAATACGGATGACGCGGATGCGCGCTATTCGGAAATGCCGCGCTTCGGGGCCGATGAACTGCTGGAAAAAGAGCAGATCGATCAGGTGGTGCAATTCGTGCGACAGCTGTCTGGCCAGGATCATGACGCCGCCGCCGCGACCGAAGGCGCCGTCGTCTATGCCGACAACTGCGCTTCGTGCCACATGGAAGACGGCACCGGCGACCGGGCCCAGGGCGCGCCGAACCTGACCGACGCGATCTGGCTTTACGGCGGCGACGTGGCCTCGCTGACGGAATCGGTGACCAATGCGCGCTTCGGCGTGATGCCGAACTGGAACACGCGCCTGTCCGAGGCCGAGATCCGCGCCGTGACGGCCTATGTCCACAGCCTTGGTGGTGGCGAGTAAGACATTCGGGGGGGCCTTGGCCCCCCCGGGTAGCACCGGCGCCCCGTCCTGTTCGCGCGTTTCCTGGGGGCGCCGGTGACTTTTCAGCGGCGACTTTGCAGCGCGCGGTCTTTGCCGCCCTTGCGCCTGCCGTTTGGTGCGGACCGGGGCCCGGGCCGGGAAAATGCGCCGAAAAAATGCCCCGCCGCAAGCGGCCTGATATAAGCTGTATCACAAACCTGTCTTTTTGACGCATGTCAAAGTAATTTCCGACACGCCATATTCAGAACCATTCCAGACCCCCAGCCAACGGAGTCCCCCCGTGAGCGTGACCGACCCCAATGAACCCGCCCCCCTTTACGCGGCCCGCGAACCGATCTTTCCGCGCCGCGTGAAAGGCAATTTCCGCACGCTGAAATGGGTGCTGATGGCGGTGATGCTGGGCATTTACTATCTGACGCCCTGGATCCGCTGGGACCGCGGCCCGGCGCTTCCCGATCAGGCGGTGCTGATCGATCTGGCCAACCGGCGCTTTTTCTTTTTCATGATCGAGATCTGGCCGCATGAATTCTATTTCGTCGCGGGCCTTCTGATCATGGCGGGGCTGGGGCTGTTCCTGTTTACCTCGGCGCTGGGCCGGGTCTGGTGTGGCTATGCCTGCCCGCAGACGGTCTGGACCGACCTGTTCATCCTGGTCGAACGCTGGGTCGAAGGCGACCGCAACGCCCGCATCCGCCTGCTGCGGCAGAAATGGGACGGCGAAAAGATCCGCAAGCGGATCACCAAATGGACGCTGTGGTTGCTGATTGGCCTGGCCACCGGCGGGGCCTGGGTGTTCTATTTCACCGATGCGCCGACGCTTATGGTCGATCTGGTCACCGGCCAGGCCCATCCGGTCGCCTATACCACGATGGCGATCCTGACGCTGACCACCTTCGCCTTTGGCGGGTTCGCGCGCGAACAGATCTGTATCTATGCCTGCCCCTGGCCGCGGATTCAGGCCGCGATGATGGATGAGGATACGATCACCATCGCCTATCGCGACTGGCGGGGCGAGCCGCGCGGCAAGCTGAAGAAGGGCGAGATGGATCCCGCGCAGGGCGATTGCATCGACTGCATGGCCTGCGTCAACGTCTGCCCGATGGGGATCGACATCCGCAACGGCCAGCAACTGGAATGCATCACCTGCGGCCTGTGTATCGATGCCTGCAACGAGATGATGGACAAGGTCGGCAAGCCGCGTGGCCTGATCGACTATCTCGCCCTGAAGGATGAGGCGATGGAACGCGCGGGCGGTCATCCGACGAAGATCTGGAAGCATATCTTCCGCGTCCGCACGATGATCTATTTCGGGCTGTGGTCGGCGATCGGCGTGGGGCTGGTGGTGGCGCTGTTCCTGCGCTCGCCCATCGATTTCAACGTGACGCCGGCGCGCGACCCGCTGTATGTCCAGCTGTCCGACGGGGCGATCCGTAACATCTATACGCTGCGGCTGCGCAACAAGCAGGGCGAGCCGGCCGAATTCCGCATCACCGTCACTTCGGCCGCGCCCGGGGCCGAGGGGTTGCGCCTGTCGCTGGAAGGGCAAAGTGCCGACACCGTCACCGTGCCCGCCGACGAAACCCTGACCCAGCGGCTTTACATCGAGGCGCCGGCCGGCAGCGGGCCGGCCACCGCGGACCGGATCGACATCCGGCTTTGGGTGGCGGTTACCGGATCGGCCGATCGGGTCAGCGCCGATACGGTCTTCAACGGAAAGGCAAACTGAACCATGACGAAAGAATTCCGCCTGACCGGGCGCCATGTTCTGGCCATTGCGGTTTCGGCCTTTGGCGTGATCATCGCGGTCAATGTGGTGCTGGCCTGGCAGGCCGTGTCCACCTTTCCGGGGCTGGAGGTCAGGAATTCCTATGTCGCCTCGCAGACCTTCGATGCCGAGCGTGACGCCCAGGAGGCCCTGGGCTGGCAGGTTACGCCCGAATATGGCGAAGGGCAGCTGTCGCTGATCATCCGCGATGCGTCGGGCCTGCCCGCGCCGGTGGCGGAACTGTCCGCCGTGGTCGGGCGCACGACCCATGTGCGCGATGACCGGACCCCGGATTTTGCCTATCGCGGCGGCATCTATACCGCGCCGATGACGCTGGACCCCGGGGCCTGGCTGATCCATCTGCAGGCGAAGGCGGCCGATGGCACGCCGTTCCGCCAGCGCCTTGATCTGTATATCCGGGGGTAGCCCATGACCGCCTCGCCGCTTTTGTCCGAACGTGCCGCGCCATCGGCTTGCCCGGCCTGTATCGCGGCGCCTTCGGCCGAACGGCTGGCCGCGGGGGCCGCGCCGCGCGATGCGCGGCTGATCCTGTCGCTGCCCACGGCGCATTGCGCGGTCTGCATCACCGATGTGGAACGCGCGCTGCACCGACATCCGGGGGTGCGATCGGCCCGGGTGAACCTGACGATGAAGCGCGTCAGCGTCGATGCCGAACCCCAGGTGACCGCCGCCGATCTGATCGGCACGCTGGACCGCATCGGCTATGAGGCGCATGAACTGGACCCCGGCCTTCTGTCGGCGACCGAGACCGACAAGCGCGGGCGCGATCTGCTGATGCGGATCGGCGTGTCGGGCTTTGCCATGATGAACATCATGCTTTTGTCGATCTCGGTCTGGTCGGGGGCCGAGGCCGCCACGCGCGATCTGTTCCACTGGATTTCCGCGGCCATCGCGCTGCCCACGGTGCTGTTCGCGGGCCAGCCCTTCTTTGCCTCGGCCTGGACGGCGCTGAAGGCGGGGCGGCTGGGGATGGATTTCCCGATTTCGCTGGCGATCGTTCTGGCTTCGTCGATTTCGGTGTTCGAAACGATGCATTCGGGCCAGCACGCCTATTTCGATGCGGCGGTGATGCTGACCTTCTTCCTGCTGGTCGGGCGTTATCTGGATTACCGCACCCGCGCGGTGGCGCGATCGGCCGCCGAGGAACTGGCCGCGCTGGAGGTGCCGCGCGCCACGGTCCTGCGTGACGGGGCCGAGGCGGTGGTGCCGGTCGGCGATCTGGTGCCCGGCGATCTGGTGCGCATCCGCCCCGGCGCGCGCATCCCCGCCGATGGCGAGGTGGTCGAGGGCACGTCGGAAACCGACCGATCCCTGCTGACGGGGGAAAGCCTGCCGGTCTGGGCGGGCCCGGGCGTGGTGCTGTCTGCGGGGGAGGTCAACCTGACCGGGCCCCTGACGCTGCGGGTGACGGCGGCGGGGCGCGACAGTTCGCTGCATCGCATGGCCGATCTGGTCGCGGCGGCGGAAAGTGCCAGGAACAAATATACCTCGCTGGCCGAACGGGCCGCGCGCGCCTATTCGCCGCTGGTGCATCTGCTGTCGTTTTCCGCCTTTGGGTTCTGGATGTGGCAGACCGGGGGCGATCTGCGCTTTGCGGTGAACATTTCGGCGGCGGTGCTGATCATCACCTGTCCTTGCGCGCTGGGGCTGGCGGTGCCGGCGGTGGTCACGGCGGCTTCGGGCAAGTTGTTTCGTGGCGGTCTGCTGATCAAGGACGGCACCGCGCTGGAACGGCTGGCCGAGGTGGATACAGTCGTGTTCGACAAGACCGGCACCCTGACCATGGGCGCGCCCGAGCCGGAAAACCTGACCGATCTGCCGCCCGGGGCGCTGGCCGTTGCCGCCGCCCTGGCCGAGGCGTCGGGCCATCCGCTGGCGCGCGCGCTGGCGGAAACGGCCCGCGCGCTGGGGGTGATGCCCGCATCGGTGCAGGATCTGCGCGAAGTCCCCGGCTATGGCATCGAGGGGCGCTGGGGCGATGTCCGTGTCCGTCTGGGCCGGGCCGACTGGATCGGGGCGGAACCGGGCACGGTCACCGCCACCCATCTGTCGATCGAAGGGCGGGCGCCCGTGTCGATCCGCTTTGCCGACCGCCTGCGCCCCGGCGCCGAACAGGCCGTGCGCGCCTTTGCCGCGCAGGGCAAGCAGGTCTGGCTGGTGTCGGGCGATGTGCGGGGCGCGGTGGAGGATCTGGCCGGGCGGCTGGGCATTGCCGATTGGCGCGCCGGCGTTCTGCCGCAGGAAAAGGCCGCGCTTGTGCGCGACCTGACCGCGGCGGGCCGTCATGTGCTGATGGTGGGGGATGGGCTGAACGACACCGCGGCGCTGGCCGGGGCGCATGTCTCGGTCTCGCCCGCCTCGGCGCTGGATGCGGCGCGCACGGCGTCGGATATCGTTCTGCTGGGCCAGGATCTGGCCCCCGTGGCCGAGGCGGTGCGGATTTCGGTCAAGGCGCGCAAGCGGATCAAGGAAAACTTCGGGATTTCCTTCCTGTATAACGTGATCGCGGTGCCGATCGCGCTGGTCGGGCTGGCCACGCCGCTGGCGGCGGCCTTGGCGATGTCGCTCAGTTCGATTACGGTGTCGCTGAACGCGCTGCGGCTGAAGTGAGGCGACGATGGAAGCCCTGACCTATTCGATCCCGATTTCGTTGCTGCTGGGGGGCATCGGCCTTCTGGCGTTCTTCTGGGCGCTGCGCCGCGGGCAGTTCGATGATCCCAAGGGCGACAGCGAACGCATCCTGTCCACGGAATTTGACGACAAGCCGAAATCGTGATCCGTCAGTGACCAAAACAAAACCGCGCCAACACAAAACCGCGCCCGGGGGCGCGCGGTTTTCGCATTCGGTGGTGTGGGGGCAGGGGCCGCCCGATCAGGGCCCGAACACCGTGCAGCTGGTGCCGCGCGCGGACAGGCGGGCGCAGGCCAATTCCGCGCCGTCCTTGCTCATGCCGACGAAATTCGCCTCGAACCCGCCCTTGCGGTTGGCCACCTTGCGCAACGCATCGCCCAGCGAGGCGGTTTCCATCAGCGCCGTGGTCAGCAGCGCGCGTTCGGCGTGAAAATGCGAATTGTACCTGCCCAGGCTGACGCCCCAATGCCGCCCCCCCGAGGATGAGACGCGCGCCACCACCACCGGCTCCTCGCGCGGGGCAGGGGCGGGCGGGGTCAGCGCGGCCAGGATCATCGTTTCGGTGCGCACCGCCGGCGCGCTGGCCAGCGCCAGCGTTTCGGGCTGCGGCATGGTGCTTTGGGCAAAGACCGGCCCGCTGGGCTGGGCATCGCCTTCGGCCAGGCTTTCGTCGAAATCTTCGGTCATCACCGCTTCGGCCAGCGCCAGGGTTTCAGGCTGGGGCGCGGTGTCCTGCACAAAGCCGCCTGCATCGGCCACAACCGGCGCGGTCGCCGGTTCGATTGTGGACCCGGTCGGGGTGGGGGCGGCGCGGCGCGGCGCGGCCATCGGGCGCGGGGTGTCCGCGGTGGCGATGTGGATCTGGGAGGGCGCAGGTTCCGCCGTCTTGGCGGCGGGGGCTTCGACCGGCGTGATATCTGCTGCGATGGCCTCGGCGACCGGTGCATCGGGCGCATCCGCCGGGGCTGTGGCCAGGATCGCCTCGGGCCGGGGGGGCGGGGCGGGCACGGCGGCGGGGGCGGCGGCGGGGGCGTCGGCCAAGGCGACCTCGGCCAGGGGCGCGGCATCGGGTTCGGCTGCCGCGATCTCGGCCTGCGCGGCGACCACTGCGGCTTCGGCCGTGGCGGCGACCACCGCGGCTTCGGCCGAGGCCAGCGCCAGCGCGATCGCATCCGCCTCTTGCACGGGATCGGGGCGGGCGCCGGGGCGGGTCCTGGGCCGCGGGCTGCTGGCGGGTGCGGCGACCAGCCGGATCGTCTTGGCCGACGCCCCCGCGCCGTCCTGGGGCGCGGCATCGGCCAGATATTGCGGCGCGGCGGGTTTCTTTTCATCCACGCGCGAAGGCGCGCGGCTGAAGCCGATATCCATCAGTTCCGCCATCTTCGCATTGCGCTGCGCGGTCGAGGTGCCGCCAAAGACTGTGGCGATGATACGCTTGCCGCCGCGCTGCGCCGAGGCGGTCAGGTTGAAGCCCGCAGCATTGGTGAAGCCCGTCTTGATCCCGTCGGCACCTTCATAGGCATCCAGAAAGCGGCGGTTGGTATTGGCGACCTTGGCCATGCCCGCATCCGCCGTGCGGCGCGAGAAGATGTTGTAATACTGCGGAAAATCGTAAAACAGCCGACGGCCAAGGATATTCATGTCATGCGCGGAGGACAGATGCCCTTCCCGCGTCAGGCCGTTGGCGTTGCGAAAGGTCGAACTTTTCATTCCCAACGCCTTGGCGGTGCGGTTCATCCGCGCGGCAAAGGCCGCCTCGTCGCCCGAAATCGCATCGCCGATGGCACTGGCCGCATCATTGGCCGATTTGATCGCCGCCGCGCGGATCAGATGGCGCAGGGCAATCTTTTGCCCCGCCTTCAGCCCCAGCCGGGACGGCGGCTGGGCGGCGGCGTTGCGGGATATGGTGACCATCGAATCCAGGCTGATCTCACCACGCTCAATCGCCTCGAAGGCGATGTAAAGCGTCAGCATCTTGGTCAATGAGGCCGGGTGCAGCCGGGTATCGGCATTCTTGGAATACAGGATTTCGCCGGTTCGTGCATCCTGGACGATGGCCGCATAGGGCGCCGCCAGTGCCGCCAGCGGTGCCAGACCGAGGAGGATTGCCCAAAGCCCATAGCGAACCCAGCGCGCAAGCGTGGTCACGGTTCCTGCCCTCATACTGCCTCTGCGCCCCGTGTTTTTGGTGGGGCTTTTCTGCTCGGGACCAAGCCTAGCACGCCTTGCCCGGTCTGAAAACAGCAGAATTTCAAGGTGTTTCGGGGTAAAGTTCACATCTTTCGGATAGGGTAAATGTCGTGGCCGCCGCCTGGGGGTCCACAACCCGTGGTAGGGGGGCGCGCCGGTGCCGGGCCGGGCCCGTGCGCGCGGCGCCGCGGGGGGGCGGGGCTGGTTCAGGCGCAGGCCCTGTGTGCCGATGTGTGCCGATCCCTGCGGGGGCAGCGCGGGGCGGGGCAATTCCCGCCGCCGCGGGCTTTTCATATCGTGCTTTCCGCCTATATTGCCTGTCACCGATTTCCCGATTCCCTGCAGGAGCGTGCCGCAGTGACGATCCCCCTTCAGATGATGGCCGACCGCAAGGACGATGCCGATGGGGAATCCGGCGTCGCCACCAGGACCCGTACCCGCACGCACCGCCCGCCGATGTACAAGGTGCTGTTGCTGAACGACGATTACACGCCGATGGAATTCGTGGTGCATATTCTGGAGAGGTTCTTTGGCCTGTCCCATGCCCAGGCGTTCGAAATCATGCTGACCGTGCACAAGAAGGGGCTGGCGGTGGTCGGCGTCTTTTCGTTCGAGGTGGCGGAAACCAAGGTGGCGCAGGTGATGGATTTCGCCCGCCGCCATCAACATCCGCTGCAATGCACGATGGAAAAGGAATAGGGCACCGCCCGCTGTCATGACCCACCCGCGTCTTTCCCTTGCGCTGCAAGCGCCCGATGCCCTGCCGCCGCAAGGGCGCATTGCCGTGTTTCGGCCGCCGGGCGGCACCGATCTGTCGGATCTGCCGCAGGACCGGCTGCATCTGATCCAGGGGTTTCGCCCCGATTTCGACGCGCTTTCCGCCCGTGGGTTCGATGTCGGGGCCGAGGTCCAGGGGACCTATGCCGCGGCGGTGGTCTTTTTGCCCCGCGCCAAGGCCGAGGCCCGCGCGATCCTGGCCGAGGCCTGCCAGCGCGTCAGCCCCGGCGGCCCGGTCTGGGTGGACGGGGCCAAGCATGACGGGGTCGACAGCGTCCTGAAGGATCTGCGCCAGCGCCTGCCCGTCAGCGCGCCCATTGCCAAGGCACATGGCAAGATCTTCTGTTTTGCCGCCGATCCCGCCGCGCTGGCCGACTGGCAGGGCCGCGAATTTGCGCCCGCGCCGGGGTTCGTCACGGTGGCGGGGGTGTTTTCCGCCGATGCGGTCGATCGCGGTTCGGCGCTGCTGGCGGCGGTGCTGCCCGATCATCTGCCCGCGCGGGTGGCCGATCTGGGCGCGGGCTGGGGCTGGCTTGCCGCGCAGGTCCTGGCGCGCAAGGGCGTGGAAGAGCTGCACCTGATCGAGGCCGATCACGCCGCGCTGGCCTGCGCGCGCCGCAACGTGACCGACCCGCGCGCCCGGTTCCACTGGGCCGATGCCACGCGGTTCGAACCCGAAGCGCGGCTTGGCGCGGTGGTGATGAACCCGCCGTTCCACACCACGCGCGCGGCCGATCCGGGGCTGGGCGCGGCGTTCATCCGGGCGGCGGGGGCGATGCTGTCGCTGTCGGGCACGCTTTACATGGTGGCCAACCGCCATCTGCCCTATGAAGAGGCGTTGCGCGCCGCCTTTCATGAGATCGAGGAAATCGGCGGCGACGGCGCTTTCAAGGTGATCCGCGCCGCCAAGCCCATCGTCGGCGCCGCCCGGGCGCCCGCGCCTGCAGCCGCATCGCGGCGGCGGGTGGCGCGCGCCCGGCGCTGAAACCGATCCATCCAGCCCAACGTCCGCAGGGGGGCCCATGTCTCTTTCCATTTCCGGCAAGACCGCCATCGTCACCGGCGCGGCCCATGGCATCGGCAATGCCATCGCGCGCCATTTTCTGGATCGCGGCGCGAATGTGATGTTCGCCGATATCGACGAGGCCAAGCTTGAGGCCGATCTGGGCGAGGCGGCCAAGTCCGAAGGCCCGGCGCGTTATTTCGCCGGCGATCTGTGCCAGAAGCTGACGGTGAACAACCTGTGTTCGGCCACGATCGACGCCTTTGACCGGATCGACATCCTGGTCAATGCCGCGCGCAGCTTTGCGCCCTGCGATCCGCTGGACCCGGCCGAGGATGTGCTGGATACGATGCTGCGCCAGAATATGAAAGGCTCGCTTCGGCTGACGCAGCTGATCGCGCGGCGCATGATCGCGCAGGCCGAAAAGGAAGGCCGGACCGAGGGCGAGATCGGCTCGGTCATCAACATCTCGACGCTGGCGGCCTGTCGCACCCAGCCCGAGCTGCTGGCCTATTCCATCGCCTGCGCGGCGCAGGATCAGGCCACAAGGGGCATGGCGGTGGCGCTGGCGCCGCACCGGATCCGGGTCAACGGGGTGTCGTTCGCCTCGGTGATGAGCGCGTCGCTGCAGGCGGCGCTGCGTGATCACGGCGACTGGCGCGAGGCGATCGCCGAGGGCACGCCGCTGGGCCGCATCGCCGCCCCCGGCGAACTGGCCGAGGCGGTGCAGTTCCTGGCGTCCGACGGCGCGGGCTTTGTCACCGGGCAGATCCTGACGGTGGACGGCGGACGCGGCCTGCTGGATGCGGTGCGCGTGCCCGCCTTCTGACCCGGCCCGGCAGGGCGGTCATTGCGGATAGGTGGCCTTGCAGGCGGCGATATTGGCCTCGGCCTGGGGCAGAAGCGCGCGGCGCCTGGCGATCAGCGCATCGCGCTTGCGCTTTTCGGTCTCGGGGTCGATGGCGACGCGGCTGCGGATCGTGTCGGTATAGGGCTGCATGCACATGTCGGGCCGGGTGATGATCGTGCCATCGGCGTTCTGGATCTGGCGATAGCCGCAAATTTCCCAGCGGACGCGGGTGACGGGCTTTTCGTCCCAGGCATAACCGCGCGCCAGATTGCCCTCGACCCCGGCCAGAAGCTGTTCCACCGCGCGCAGTTCGCGCGTGGCACGGTCGATGCAGCGGTCCTGCGGCGTGCCGCAGGCGGCAAGCAGGACCAGCAGGGCCATGGGCAGCAGGGCGGGGGGCAGCAGGGCGGGGGGCAGCAGGGCGGGGGGCGGAAGACGCGGCATCGGGGCACCTTTGGGTTGGAACCATCTTACGCGAAGGGGCGGAAAAGTCCATTCCCGCCGCGCGCCCGGCCTGCTAGAGAGCGCAAGGCAGGATGGAACGGAGGACCGCGATGACCGAGGATTTCACCGAACGCAAGGCGCGCGCAAGCCAGTGGTTTTCCGATCTGCGCGACCGCATCGTGGCGGCCTTCGAGGCGCTGGAAGATGCCCGGACCACCGGCCCCTTCGCCGATCTGGCCCCGGGGCGGTTCGAGGTGACGCCCACAAAACGCGCCGCCCCCGATGGCAGCGACGCAGGCGGCGGCAAGATGAGCGTGCTGCGCGGCGGGCGGGTGTTTGAAAAGGTGGGCGTGAACATCTCGACCGTCTGGGGCACGCTGGGGGATCGGGCGCAAAAGGCCATGGCCGCGCGTGGCGTGCCGGGGATGGACCGCGATCCGCGGTTCTGGGCCAGCGGCATCAGCCTGGTGGCGCATATGCAAAACCCCCACACGCCCGCGGTTCACATGAACACCCGGATGTTCTGGACCCCGCGGGCCTGGTGGTTCGGCGGCGGGGCCGACCTGAACCCCTGCATCGAATATGCCGAGGATACGGCGCATTTTCATGCCCGAATGCAGCGCGCCTGCGATGCCCATGCGCCCGACTATTACGCGCGCTTCAAGGCCTGGGCGGATGAATATTTCTTTGTGCCCCACCGGGGCCGGGCGCGCGGCGTGGGCGGGATTTTCTATGATGATCTGAACACCGGCGACTGGGAGGCCGATTTCGCCTTTACCCGTTCGGTTGGCGAGGCCTTTCTGCCCGCCTTCCTGCCGGTGACCGAGCGGCGGCGCGACACGGCCTGGAATGACGCGGACAAGGATGCGCAGCTGATCCACCGCGGGCTTTATGCCGAATACAACCTGGTCTATGACCGGGGTACGAAATTCGGGCTGGAAACCGGGCATGATGCCAATGCGGTGCTGATGAGCCTGCCGCCGGTGGCGAAATGGCCCTAAGCCGCGCGGGGGGGCGGGCCGGGCAGGGGGGCGCTGCCCCCCTCGGGCTTTGCCCTCACCCCCCGGGATATTTTCGCAAAGCCGAAGGGGCAGGTGTTCCGGGTTTGGACGGGCCGAGATTCGGGCTATACAGGCAGGGGCGAACGCGCTAGAAGGCGCGCTTCGGCCTGTTGGCCCCTTCTGTTTTCCGAAAGACGTCCCCCATGACCCAGTTTCCCACCGTTCACCCCGCCCTTGCCCAGGGGCTGGCGGCCAAGGGCTATGTCGCCCTGACCCCCGTTCAGGAGGCGGTGACCGATCCGGGCCTTGCGGGGGCGGATCTGCTGGTCTCGGCGCAGACCGGGTCGGGCAAGACGGTGGCCTTTGGCCTGGCGATGGCGGGGCAGCTGCTGGCCGATGGCGGTATCGGCCTGCTTGAGGCGCCGCGCGCGCTGATCATCGCGCCGACGCGCGAACTGGCGTTGCAGGTCCGGCGCGAGCTGGAATGGCTTTATGCGCCGACCGGCGCGGTGATCGCAGGCGCCGTGGGCGGTATGGATGCCCGGTCGGAACGGCGCGCGCTGGAACGCGGGGCGCATATCGTTGTCGGCACGCCGGGGCGGATCTGCGACCATATCCGGCGCGGGGCGCTGGATCTGTCGGCGCTGCGGGTCGCGGTGCTGGACGAGGCCGACGAGATGCTGGATCTGGGCTTCCGCGAGGATCTGGAATTCATCCTGGAGGCCGCGCCCGCCGATCGGCGCACATTGATGTTTTCGGCCACCGTCAGCAAGGAAATCGCGCGCCTGGCCGCGACCTTCCAGCGCGATGCGCAGCGCATTTCCACCATCGCCTCGCGCGAGCAGCATGCCGATATCGAATACCGCGCGCTGCTGGTCGATCAGGCGGATCGGGAAAATGCCATCGTCAACGTGCTGCGGTTCTATGAGGCGAAGAATGCGATCGTCTTCTGTTCGACGCGCGCGATGGTCACGCATCTGACGACGCGGTTTCTGAACCGGGGTTTCCAGGTGGTGGCGCTGTCGGGCGAGCTGACGCAAGAGGAACGTTCGCGCGCGCTGCAATCCATGCGTGACGGACGGGCGCGGGTTTGCATCGCCACCGATGTGGCCGCGCGCGGGATCGACCTGCCGGGCCTGGAATTGGTGATCCATGCCGATCTGCCGCAGAACAAGGAGGCGCTGTTGCACAGGTCAGGCCGGACGGGCCGGGCCGGGTCCAAGGGCGTGTCCGCGCTGATCGTGCCGCATTCGGCGCGGCGCAAGGCCGAACGGCTGTTGGGCTTTGCCAATATCACCGCGGCCTGGGCGCCCGCGCCTTCGGCCGAAGAGGTTTCGGCCCGCGATGTGCACCGGCTGTTGTCCGACCCGATCCTGACCGCGCCGGTCAGCGAGGATGAGGCGGCGCTGGCCGCGCGTTTGCTGGAAGGTTTCCCGCCACGCGCGCTGGCGGCGGCGGTGGTGCGCCAGTATATGGCCGCGCGATCCGCGCCCGAAGATCTGGTGCCGGTGACGCCCGATGGGGCGCGCCCGCGCGCCGCGGCGGCGGATTTCGGGCCAAGCCTTTGGGTGCGGCTGACCATTGGTCACGATCAGCGCGCCGATCCGCGCTGGCTGTTGCCGATGCTGTGCCGGGCGGGCGATCTGTCGCGCCGCGACATCGGCGCGATCCGGATTTTCGACGATCATACCGTGGTGCAGATCCATGCCGATGCCGGGCAGCGGTTCCTGGCCGCGATTGGCCCCGAACGCGCGCTGGAACAGGAAATTGGCGTCGATGTTCTGGATAGCGCGCCGCAGGGGCTGGATTCGGCCCCGCCGCGCCCGGGCAAATGGGATCGCCCGCGTGACGGCGCGCTGCGTGGCCAAGGCGCGAAAAAGCCCTTTGCGCGTGGTCCGCGCGATGACGGCGCGCCTGCGAAAAAGCCCCATCGCAAGGGGCCGTCCCGATCGGAATTCGAGGCCGCCGGCCTGCGTGATCCGGGGGAACGCCCCGCGCCGCGGGCGAAATTCGCCAAGCCCGCCGGGAAGTCCGCGGGCAAGCCGGGGGCTAAGCCGTTTGGCAGGCCCGCTGGTGGCAAGGCTGGCAAGCCCGCGGGCGGCAAGCCGAAAAGCCGGGGCTGAGCGCCCCGGTTTCGCCCCGTCCGGTCACCCCCGTCCGGTCACCCCTTGCGGATCGTCTCGATCATCAGGGCGACGTTGTCGGGGTTGGCATCGGGCGTGATCCCGTGGCCAAGGTTGAAGATGTGCGGGCCGTTGGAAAAGGCCTTTACGATCCGCCGGGTTTCATCCACCAGATCCTGACCGCCGGTGACCATGTGGCGCGGGTCAAGGTTGCCCTGCACACAGCCATCAACCTGCACATGTTCGGCCGCCCATTCGGCGGCCACCGAATTGTCGATGGCCACGCAATCCGCCCCGGTCTTTTTCGCGAAACCGATGTAGCCCTGGCCCGCCTCACGCGGGAAGGCGATGATCGGCAGGCCGGGGTGGCGCGCCTTCAGCGCGGCGATGATGCGCGCGGCGGGGGCGACGGCGAAATCCTGGAAATCCTGGCCCTTCAGGCTGCCGGCCCATGAATCGAAGATCTTGATGACTTCGGCCCCGGCCTCGACCTGTTTCGACAGGTATTCGATCGTGGACTCGGTCAGCAGGTCGATCAGCGCGGCAAAGGTCGCGCGGTCGGCGGCCTTCAGTGCGTGGGCCGGGCCCTGATCGCGTGTGCCGCGGCCCGCGATCATGTAGGTGGCCACCGTCCAGGGCGCGCCGGCAAAGCCGATCAGCGTGGTTTCGCGCGGCAGTTCGCGCGCCAGGATGCGGACGGTTTCATAGATCGGGGCCAGGTGGTCGTGGATGTCGTCCTTGCCCTTGAGCGCGCGCAATCCGGCCGCATCGGTGATCGTGGACAGGCGGGGGCCTTCGCCGGTTTCAAACCACAGATCCGCGCCAAGCGCCTGCGGCAGCAGCAGGATATCGGCAAACAGGATCGCCGCGTCAAAGCCATAGCGGCGAATCGGCTGCAGCGTGACCTCGGCCGCCAGATCGGAATTGTAGCACAGCGACAGGAAATCCCCGGCCTGCGCGCGGGTGGCGCGGTATTCGGGCAGGTAGCGTCCCGCCTGGCGCATCATCCAGACCGGCGGCGTGGGCAGAACCTCGCCGCGAAGGGCGCGCAGGATCGTCTTGTCACTCATCTCGGATCTCCTTCTTGCCCCTTCATCGCCCCCTGCGGCGCGATGTCAAGCCAAAGCCAGCCCTTGTGCGCTTGCGCGGGCCTTTTGACGCGGCTATGCCGGGGGTATGGAACAGATGCCCAACGCCCAGACCCCCCTGAAGATCGGCACCCGCGGTTCGCCGCTGGCGCTGGCGCAGGCCCATGAAACCCGCGCGCGCCTGATCGCGGCCCATGGCCTGCCCGAGGATGCCTTTGAGATCGTGGTGATCCGTACGACGGGCGACAATGCCGCGCTGATCGCGGCGGACAAGCCGTTGAAGGAACTGGGCGGCAAGGGCCTGTTCACCAAGGAAATCGAAGAGGCGATGCTGGAAGGCCGCATCGACATTGCCGTGCATTCGATGAAGGACATGCCCACGGCCCAGCCCGCGGGCCTGGTGCTGGATTGCTATCTGCCGCGCGAAGATGTGCGCGATGCCTTTGTCTCGCCCGGGGTGGAACGGCTGGCCGATCTGCCGCAGGGCGCCACGGTCGGGTCGTCCAGCCTGCGCCGGCGCGCGCAGCTGGCCAATCGCCGCCCCGACCTGAAGCTGGTCGAGTTTCGCGGCAATGTTCAGACCCGGCTGAAGAAACTGGATGATGGCGTCGCGGTGGCGACCTTCCTGGCGATGGCGGGGCTGAACCGGCTGGGCATGACCCATGTCGCGCGCTCGGCGATCGGGGTGGATGAGATGCTGCCCGCCGTGGCGCAGGGCGCCATCGGGATCGAGCGGCGGGCCGATGATGCCCGCGCCGCCGCGTTGCTGGCGGCGATCCATGATGGGCCGACGGGCCAGCGTCTGGCGGCGGAACGCGCCTTTCTGGCCACGCTGGACGGGTCGTGCGAAACCCCGATCGCGGGGCTTGCGGTGCTGGAGGGCGACCAGATCTGGCTGCGCGGCGAGATCCTGCGCCCCGACGGGTCCGAAGCCCTGCGCGATGAGGGCCGCGCGCCGGTGTCGCAGGCGGCCGAGCTGGGCGCCGACCTGGCCCGCCGGCTGTTGGCCCGCGCGCCCGGGGGCTTTTTCGACTGGCGCTGAAGGCGCCTGCCCGTGGCGCGGGGGATGGGCGTTGATTGAGTATTTGGGCCAAGAAGAAGTGGCATGCCGCTTTGGCCCTTGCCGTGCCCGCGCGGGCGGCACAAGACAGGCCGCATGATCCCGGAGCCTGCCGTGCGCCAAGCCCTTGCCCCCTTTCGCCCGATCGTGACCGATCCCGCGCTGGCGCTGGCCGCGGGGTTGCTGATCCTGTTCGGGGCCCATGCGGCGACGCTGATGCCCTATGTCTCGGCGCTGGCGGTGACGGTGTTCGGGCTGTCGGACGGGGCCTATTCGACGGTGCTGGTGGTGGCCTCGGTGTTGTCGGTTTCGGCCTCGGTGGGGTTGGGCATTCTGGCCGATCAGCGTGCCAACCGCCGCGCGATCGCGCTGGCCTCGGCGGGGTTGCTGACGGCGGGGACCGGGCTGGTCTGGGCGGGGGACAGCGCGCTGGCCTTTGTCATTGCGCATGCGCTGATCCTGCCGTTGTCGGGGTCGCTGTTCGGCCAGCTGTTCGCGTTGGCGCGGCTGGCCGCCTCGATCCACCCCGAGTCGCAGCGCGGCGCGATCCTGTCGGCGCTGCGGGCGGCCTTTGCGCTGCCCTGGGTCGTGGTGCTGCCGGTCTGGGCGGTGGCCTTTGGCGCGGGCGCGCCGCTGATCGCGGTCTATCCGGTCTGTCTGGTGCTGGCGGCGGCGATCCTGTGGCTGACGTTGCGGCATTGGCCGCGCGACGGGGCGACGCGCTGGCCGGACCCGAAATCGGGGCTGAGCTTTGCCGCCGCCCTGCGCGAGATGGCCGAGATCCGCGTTCTGGCCCGGGTTCTGGCGCTGGGCACGATCAGCGGGGCGGTGATGCTGTATCTGGTGGTGATCGGCCTTGTGTTTTCACAGACCCCGGGGCGCGGGGCTTCGGATGTGGCGCTTTATGCGGGGTTTGTCGCCGGGCTGGAGGTACCCTTCATGCTGGCGCTGCCCGCGATCATCACCCGGATAGATCGGACGGTGCTGATCTGGCTGGGGGCGGTGCTTTATGCCTGCCATCTGGCGTTCCTGCCGGTGTTGTCCGGTACCGGCTGGGTCTGGCTGCTGATCCTGCCCGCGGCGGCGGGGGGCGCGGTGGTGCTGACCCAGCCGATGGCCTATCTGCAGGATCTGCTGGGGATGCGGCCGGGGGCGGGGGCCAGCCTGATGGCGCTGCAGAAGCTGGCGGGCGATGCGATCTGTGCCAGCGTTTTCGCGCTGGGGGCGGCGGTGGCGGGCTATGGCCTGGCCGCGGCGCTGGGTGCGGGGCTGTGCGTTCTGGGCGCGGGCGCGCTGTGGGCGATGGACCGGCGGCGGGATTAGCCGCCCGGGCCGGCCCCCGTCTGCGCGATCAGGTCCAGCACCTTCGGCCCCAGCGCCTCGACCACCAGGGCGACGCCTGCGGGGGCGGGGTGGATGTTGTCATCCTGCATCAGATCGGTTTTCGCGCGCAGTTCGGGCGGGGTTTCCATGATCGGCGCCAGCAGGTTCGGCACCAGCACCGCGCCGTGCTTTTGCGCAAGGTCCGGCCAGATCGCGTCGAAAGCGGCCTTGTAATCGGGGCCGTAATTGCCCGGCGCAGGCAGGCCCGCCAGCAGCACCGGCAGGCCGCGGGCGCGCGCCCTGGTCAGGATCGCGTCCAGATTGGCGCGCGATTCTTCGGGGGGCAGGCCGCGCAGCAGGTCATTGCCGCCCAGTGCCACCAGCAGCGCATCGGTCTGCGGGCCAAGCGACCAGTCCAGCCGCGACAGCCCCCCCGCCGTGGTATCGCCCGACACCCCGGCATTCACCACCCGCACATCGGCGCCCCGCGCGGCAAGCCAGGCCTGCAGTTGCGGCACCAGCCCCTGATCGGCGGGCAGGCCATAGCCCTGCGTCAGACTGTCACCCAGCGCCACCAGTTCCAGCGGCTCGGCCCGCGCGGGCGGGGCCAGGATCGGCAGAGCCAGGAAAAATGTCGTCAAAACAAGGTTGCGCAGGCGCCGGATTGGCCCATATCCCCTTGGGAGGACAGAAAAGAAGGCAGGCATGAAAGATACCGTTCTGAGTTTGCGTGACGCCCGGCTGACGCTGCAGGGCAATGCCGGCCCGGTCGAGATCCTGCGCGGGATCACGCTGGATGTCGCACGGGGGGAAAGTGTGGGTCTGACGGGGCCTTCGGGGTCGGGCAAGTCATCGCTCCTGATGCTCATGGGCGGGTTGGAACGGGCCACGGGGGGCACCGTCACGGCGCTGGGCCAGGATCTTTCCACGATGGGGGAAGATGCGCTGGCCCGGTTCCGCAGGGGGAATATGGGGATCGTTTTCCAGTCCTTCCACCTGATTCCGACCATGACCGCGCTGGAAAACGTGGCCCTGCCGCTGGAACTGGCCGGTGTGCCCGATGCCTTTGACCGCGCCGCCGAGGAACTGCATGCCGTGGGCCTTGGCCATCGCGGCAGCCATTACCCGGCCGAATTGTCGGGGGGCGAACAGCAGCGCGTGGCGTTGGCGCGTGCTGCGGCGCCCCGGCCCGCGCTGTTTCTGGCGGATGAACCGACGGGCAATCTGGATGCGGCCAATGGCGCGGCGATCATGGATCTGCTGTTTGGGCTGCGTGACCGCCATGGCGCGACGCTGGTGCTGGTCACCCATGCGCCCGAACTGGCCGAACGCTGTGACCGGATCGTGCGGCTGGCCGATGGCATGGTGGTTGAAGAGCCTGCGGTGCAGGGGATGCGCGCGGAAAGGGCGGGCGCATGAGCCTGGCCTTTCGGATCGCGCGGCGCGAATTGCGCGGGGGCATCGCGGGGTTCCGCGTGTTCCTGTTGTGCCTGATGCTGGGCGTGGCGGCGATTGCGGGCGTTGGCACCGTGCGCGTGGCCATCGAATCGGGGCTGCGCGATCAGGGCGCGGTTTTGCTGGGGGGCGATGCCCAGCTGGAATTCACCTATCGCACCGCGACGGACGCGGAACGCGCCTGGATGGCGGCCCGCGCCACCGCCCTGTCCGAGGTGATCGAGTTCCGCTCGATGATCGTGGTGGGGGCGGGTGAAGGCGTAGACCGCGCGCTGACCCAGGTCAAGGCGGTCGATGATGCCTATCCGCTGACCGGCGCGGTGCAGGTTGAACCTGCGGTGCCGCTGGATCAGGCGCTGGGAATGCAGCCTGGCGGGCTTTACGGCGCGCTTCTGGACCCGGTTCTGGCGGATCGGCTGGGCCTGGCCATTGGCGACCGCTTTCGCCTGGGGCGGGCGGAATTCATCCTGACGGGGCGTATCCTGCGCGAACCCGACAGCACCGGCACCGGCTTTGCGCTGGGCCCGCGCAGCCTTGTGCCGGGTGTGGCCCTGGAAGGTTCGGGCCTGCTGGAACCGGGATCGCTGTTTGAAACCGAATACCGTCTGACCCTGCCACCCGGCACCGACCTTGACGGCCTGCAGGCCGCGGCCGAAGCGGATTTCGAAGGTGCCGGGATGCGCTGGCAGGACAGCCGCCGCGCCGCCCCGGGGGCGGAACGGTTTGTCGACCGGATCGGATCCTTCCTGGTGCTGGTGGGCCTTGCCGGGTTGGCCGTGGGCGGGGTGGGCATTTCCGCGGCAGTGCGCGCCTGGATGGAACGCAAGGCCGGAACCATCGCCACGCTGAAGGCAATCGGTGCAACCAATGCCCTGATCCGCAATGTATTTCTGATCCAGCTGGGGGCGCTGACCGTGGCGGGTATCGCGCTGGGGCTGGCGCTGGGCGCGGGTCTGCCCTGGCTTGCCCGGGGGGCCATCGCCGCGCGCATGCCGATTGCGGTGGACATCACCATTGCCCCTGCCGCGCTGGTCGAGGCCGCGCTGTATGGCGCGCTGGTCGCGGCGATCTTCACGCTCTGGCCGCTTGCCCGCATGGCCGAGGTGCGGGCGGCGGCGCTTTACCGCGATCTGGGGCCGGGGCGGCGGGGCTTGCCCGGGGCGGGTGCCCTGGCGCTGATCGCGGGGCTTTTGGCGGCGCTGGTGGCGGCGGCGGTCTGGTTTTCCGGGCTCTGGGCGCTGGCGCTGGGTACCTTGGGTGGCATTGCGGCGGCGTTGGCCATCCTGACGCTTGCGGCGGCGGGCCTGCGCCGGCTGGCGCGCGCCATGGCGCATCGCGCCCGTGGCCGGCCCGTCCTGCGCGCGGCCCTGGCCGCCATCGGCGGCCCGCGCAGCGAGGCGGCGCCGGTGATCCTGTCGCTGGGCCTTGGCCTGTCGGTGCTGGCCGCCGTCGGCCAGATCGACGCCGGCCTGCGCAGCGCCATCGACCGCGACCTGCCGCAGCGCGCGCCCGCCTATTTCGTCGTCGATATCCAGCCCGACCAGATTTCCCCCTTCCTGACCCGCCTCGCCGCGATGGAGGCGGTGGAAAAGGTCGAAACCGCCCCGATGCTGCGCGGCGTTCTTACCCGCATCAACGGGCAGGATGCGCGCACGGTGGCGGGTGAACACTGGGTCGTGCGGGGCGACCGCGGCATCACCTATGCCGCCACCCCGCCCGAAGGCACCAAGGTTGTCGCCGGCCGCTGGTGGCCCGCCGATTACACCGGCCCCGCGCAGGCCAGCATGTCCGCCAAAGAGGCGGGGGAACTGGGCCTAGGCCTGGGCGACCGGATCACCGTCAATGTCCTTGGCCGCGACATCGAGGCGGAAATCACCTCGCTGCGCGAAGTGGATTTCGCCACCGGCGGCATCGGCTTCGTGCTGACCCTGAACCCCGCCGCGCTTGCGGGCGCGCCTCACACCCATATCGCCACGATCTACGCCCCCCCCGGGGCCGAGGCCGCGATCCTGCGCGATCTGGCGCGCGATTTCCCCAACATCACCGCGATCCGCGTCCGCGACGCCATCGACCGCGTGACGCAGGCGCTGGGCGCCATTGCACGGGCCACCGCGCTGGCTGCGGGTGTCACGCTGCTGACGGGCTTTGTCGTGCTGATCGGTGCGGCCGCCGCAGGCGAACGCGCCCGCGCATGGGAGGCTGCCTTGCTCAAGGTGCTGGGCGCGTCCCGGGGCCGGATCCTGGCCTCTTTCGCATTGCGCGCGGCGCTGATGGGGGCGGCGGCGGGGATCGTCGCGATCCTGTTTGGCGCGCTTGCGGGCTGGGCGGTGCTGGTGCTGGTGATGGAGGCAGACTTCCACTTTGCCCCGCTCCCCGCCATCGCGATCGTTGCGGGCGGGGTGCTGGCCACGCTGCTGGCCGGGCTGGTCTTTGCCCGCCGCCCGCTGGCCGCGCGCCCCGCACAAATCCTGCGCGCGCGCGACTGATCGCGCGGCGCCAACCCGGCCCCTGGCTTCTTCTTGGCAAAAATACTCAAACCCCGCCCCGGCCCGCGACCGGCCGGGCGGGTGCGGATCAGCCGCGCAGGCCGGTTTCGCGCAGCAGGCCGCGGCGCTTGGCCTCATAATAATAACCGCGCGCATACCACATCACGGCCCGTTCCTCGGATCCGCCCGAAACAAGCCAGGCCCCGCGCAGGTATTTCACGCCGTATTTCAGGTTCGTCGCCGGATCCAGAAGATCCGCGGGCTTGCCGCGAAAGCCCATCGTCCCCGCGGTCTGCGGCAGGATCTGCATCAGCCCGTAATACGGGCCATTGCGCGCGCCCGGATTGTAGCGGCTTTCGCGCTGCACCACCCGGTGCACAAGGCTGCGCGGCACACCATATTCATCGGCATAGCGGTTGATCAGGGCGCGCAACTGCGGCGTTTCCCCGGCATGCAGGCCGGCCACATCGCCGCCCGGCGCCTTGGTCGAGGCGCGCGGATCGCCCCCACATCCGGCCAGGGCAGCCAGGCCCGACAATAGCATTACGCGGCGGGACATCGGGGTCATCGGGCACTCCTGCGATCACGCCTTGTGATAGCGGCCCTGTCCGAAGGGGAAAAGGATTTTTCGCCGGGGCGGTGGGCGATGCGCGGCGCCTTGCCGATCAGGGCGGGCAGATCCGCACCTCGGTGCCCCAGTCCGCGCAGGCCCGGGTCAGGCCTTCGGGCAGCGCGCGATCGGTGAACAGCACATCCAGATCCGCCAATGATCCCAGCCGCACCGGCGCCGAACGGTCCAGCTTGCTGGCATCCGCGACCAGAAACACCTTGCGCGACTGGCGCAGGATGGTGCGGCTGACCCGTACCTCGGCCAGGTCGAAATCCAGCAGATCTCCATCGTGATCCAGCGCCGAAACGCCGATGACCGCGTAATCGGCCTTGAACCGCCCGATCGCATCGCTGGCCAGATCGCCCACCAGCCCGCCATCCGACCGCCGCAGCGCGCCGCCCGTCACCATGGTGTCACAACTGTCATTGGCCATCAGGATATTGGCCACGTTGATGTTGTTGGTAACCACGGTGATGTTGCGGTGGCCCAGCAATTCGCGCGCCACCGCCTCGGTCGTGGTCCCGAGATTGAGGATAACCGAACAGTTGTCGGGAATGGCCTGCGCACAGGCCCGCCCGATCGCGGCCTTGGCCGCCGCATTCATGCGCTGCCGCGCGCCATAGCCGATGTTGCTGACCCCGGTGCGCAGCACCGCGCCGCCATGCACGCGGTCCAGCAGGCCCGCATCGGCCAGTTCGGCCAGATCGCGCCGGATCGTCTGCAGCGTCACACCAAAGCGTTCGGCCAGGGCCTCGACGATGACGCGGCCCTCGGATCGGGCGATCTCCAGAATCTCTGTCTGCCGAAAGCTGGTCGCCATGGGCCCTCCTGCCGCCAGTGTCGCATGCGGTGTCGCATGGTCGCGCGGGCCTGTCACACGGGCAGACGCCACGACCTGCGCGAAAATGCGTAAAAACACATTGATACGATCATAAACGAATAAAAACGAAAAACAATATTTGACAAAAGTTCGCATTTCGCGCCTTCTGGCCCTGTTCCACAGCAGGAGGTGGCCATGACCGGGCCCCGCGCCGCCGATGGGGTGGCCGATCTGTTCATCATCGGGGGTGGCATCAACGGCTGCGGCATCGCGCGCGATGCGGCGGGGCGGGGGCTGTCGGTCGTTCTGGCCGAAATGGGCGATCTGGCGCAGGCGACCTCATCGGCGTCGACCAAGCTGTTCCACGGCGGGCTGCGCTATCTGGAATATTTCGAATTCCGTCTGGTGCGCGAGGCGTTGAAGGAACGCGAAACCCTGCTGGTGGCGATGCCGCACATCAGCTGGCCGATGCGCTTCGTGCTGCCGATGCATCCCGACATGCGCTTTGCCGCCGATACGCCGACCGCACGGCTGCTGGCGCTGATTGTGCCCTGGATGAAGGGGCGCCGGCCCTTCTGGCTGATCCGGCTGGGGCTGTTCCTTTACGACCATCTGGGCGGGCGGCGCATCCTGCCGGGCACATGCGCGCTGGATCTGCGGGCCGATCCGGCAGGGCGGGCGCTGCAGCCGCGGTTCCGGCGGGCCTATGAATATTCCGATTGCTGGATCGACGATGCGCGCCTGGTGGTGCTGAACGCGCGCGATGCGGCGGCGCGCGGCGCGCGGATCATGGTGCGCACCCGCGTGATCAGCGCCGAGCGGCGCGGCGATCTGTGGCATGTCGTGACCGAGGGCCCCGAGGGCCGGGCCGACCATCGCGCCCGCGCGCTGGTCAATGCCGCCGGCCCCTGGGTCGAGGATGTGATCCGCACCACCTTGCGCCTCAACACCGCCCGGGGCGTGCGCCTGGTCCGCGGCAGCCATATCGTCACCCGCCGCCTGTTCGACCATGAAAAATGTTATTTTTTCCAGGGCACGGATGGCCGGATCATCTTTGCCATCCCCTACGAACGGGATTTCACCCTGATCGGCACCACCGACATGGACCATCAGGGCCGTCCCGATCAGGCCGAATGCACCGGGGGCGAACAGGATTATCTGTGTGACTTCGCCTCGCGATACCTGGCACGGCCGGTGACGCGGGATCAGATTGTCTGGACCTATTCCGGGGTGCGACCGCTTTACAATGACGGGGCCAGCTCGGCCACGGCGGCCACGCGCGACTATGTGCTGGGCCTGGATACGGGCGGCGAGGCCGCGGGGCGCGCGGATGGGGCGCCGCCGCTGCTGAATGTCTTTGGCGGCAAGATCACCACCTATCGGCGGCTGGCCGAAAGCGCGCTGGCGAAACTGGCGCCGTTCCTTCCCGGCGCAGGCGGCGACTGGACCGCGCGCGTGCCCCTGCCAGGGGGTGATTTTCCCCATGACGGGGTGGCCGCGCTGATCGCGGGGCTGCGCGCCGACTATCCGTTCCTGACCGACGACTGGGCCGCCCGGCTGGTGCGCGCCTATGGCACCGAGGCTCGCGCGATCCTGGGCCCCGCGCGCAGCCGCGCCGATCTGGGCCGCGATTTCGGCGCGACCCTGACCGAGGCGGAGCTGCGCTGGCTGATGACCCGGGAATGGGCGCGCGCGGCCGAGGATGTGATCTGGCGGCGCAGCAAACTGGGCCTGCGCATGACCCCCGATCAGATCGCCGCACTGGCCGCCTTCATGGCCGATCACCGGCCCGGCTGACGCAAGGCGGGGCCTGAAAAGCCCCATGCGGCTTCTTCTTGGCCCAAATACTCAAAAAATTCTTGCCTCCGGCGGGAGTATTTTTTCCAAGAAGAAGACCATGAAAGGAAACCGGCATGTCCCATATCCTGGCCATCGATCAGGGCACCACATCGTCGCGCGCCATCCTGTTCGATGCGGATCTGGGCGTCGTGGCCGTGGCGCAAGAGGAATTTCGCCAGATCTATCCGCAGCCAGGCTGGGTGGAACATGACCCGGCGGATCTGTGGTCCAGCGTGGCGGGCACGGCGCGGGCGGTGATTGAGCGGGCGGATGTGCAGGTGCGTGACATTGCCGCGATCGGCATCACCAACCAGCGCGAAACCACGATCCTGTGGGACCGTGCCACCGGCCAGCCCCTGCATAATGCCATCGTCTGGCAGGACCGGCGCACCGCCGCCATCTGCGCGGCGCTGCGCGATGCGGGACACGAGGCCATGATCACCGCGCGCACCGGGCTTTTGTGCGACCCCTATTTTTCGGGGACCAAGCTGAAATGGCTGCTGGACCACATTCCCGGCGCGCGGGCGCGGGCGGCGGCGGGGGCGCTGGCCTTTGGCACGGTGGACAGTTTCCTGATCTGGAAGCTGACCGGCGGGCGGGTACATGCGACCGATGCCACCAATGCCGCGCGCACGATGTTGTATGACATCGGGGCCGGGTGCTGGGATGCCGGGATCTGCGGGCTTCTGGACATTCCGATGGCGATCCTGCCCGAGGTACGCGATTGCGCCGCCGATTTCGGGGTCACGCGGGCCGATCTGTTCGGACGCGAAATCCCGATCCGGGGTGTGGCGGGCGATCAGCAGGCGGCCACGCTGGGGCAGGCCTGTCTTGTGCCGGGGATGATGAAATCGACCTATGGCACGGGCTGTTTCGCGCTGCTGAACACGGGGGCGCAAAGGGTCGCCTCGCGCAATCGCCTGCTGACAACCATCGCCTATCAGCTGGACGGCACACCCACCTATGCGCTGGAAGGGTCGATCTTCATCGCGGGGGCGGTGGTGCAATGGCTGCGCGACGGGCTGCGGATCATCCGCACGGCGGGCGAAACCCAGGCCCTGGCCGAGGCCGCCGATCCCGCGCAGGCGGTGGTTCTGGTGCCCGCCTTCACCGGGCTTGGCGCGCCCTACTGGCGGCCCGATTGCCGCGGCGCGATCTATGGGCTGACGCGCAATTCCGGCCCGGCCGAGCTGGCGCGGGCGGCGCTGGAAAGCGTGGGCTTCCAGACCCGCGACCTGCTGGAGGCGATGCGCGCCGATTGGGGCGGGGCGGGGCGGGGGGTGCTGCGCGTCGATGGCGGCATGGCGCGGTCGGACTGGGCGATGCAGTTCCTGTCCGACATCATCGGCGCGCCGGTGGACCGGCCGCGCGTGACGGAAACCACCGCGCTTGGCGCGGCCTGGCTTGCGGGGATGCACGCCGGGGTTTATCCGGGGGTCGGGGACTTCGGCCGCAGCTGGGTGCTGGAGCGGCGCTTTGAACCGGGGATGGATGAACAAACGCGGGCGGCACGTTATGCCCGCTGGGGGCGGGCCGTGCAGGCCACGATGATGGTATGACGCCATTTTCCATCGCGGCGCCGGGCCGCATCCTGTTTGGCCGGGGCGAGGCGGCCCGGGCGGCGGACCTGATCGCGGGCTTTGGGGTGCGCGGGTTTGTGGTGCATGGGGCCCAGGCGCGCCGGGCGGGCTGGTTGCTGGCGGGGCTGCGCGCGCAGGGCATTGCGGTTGACACCTTCGCCTGCCGGTCCGAGCCCGATCTGGTCACGCTGGAGGCCGCGGTAACCGCCGCGCGGGTCTGTGGCGCGGGCTTTGTGGTGGGCTTTGGCGGCGGGGCGGCTATGGACTTGGCCAAGGCGGTGGCGGCGCTGGTGCCCGCGCCCGGGGGCGCGATGGATCATCTGGAAATCGTGGGCCGCGGCCTGCCGTTGCGGGCCGATCCCTTGCCCTTCATCGCCATCCCGACCACCGCCGGCACCGGGGCCGAGGTGACGAAAAATGCGGTCATCGGCCTGCCCGCGCATGACCGCAAGGTCAGCCTGCGCGATGACCGGATGCTGGCGCGGCTGGCGATTGTCGATCCCGCGCTGACCGATCATTGCCCGCGTGCGGTGACGCTGGCCTCGGGGCTGGATGCGCTGGCGCAGGTGATCGAGCCGTTCCTGTCCACCCGGGTCACGCCCTTTACCGATGCGCTGACCCGGCCCGCGATCAGCCTGGGCCTTGGCGCGCTGATCCGCCTGATGGAGGATGAGGAGGATGCCGAGGCCCGGGATCAGATCGCCTGGGTCAGCCTGTGTGGCGGGCTGGCGCTGGCCAATGGCGGGCTTGGTGCGGTGCATGGGCTGGCCGGGCCGATCGGTGGCATGACCGGGGCGGCGCATGGGGCGATCTGCGGGGTGCTGCTGGCGCCGGTACTGCAGGCCAATGCCGCAAAGGCCACCGGCCTTGCCGCCGACCGCATCGCCGAGGTGCGGGCGATGGTGGCGCGCGCCTTGCGGGCCGCACCCGGCACGGCCTTTTACGCGCTGGCGCGCTGGATCTCGGATGCGGGGCTGCCACCGCTGAGCGCACAGGGCCTGGCCCCCGAGGCGCGCCCCCTGGCGGCGGAAGCCGCGCTGCGGTCCAGCTCGATGGCGGGCAATCCGGTGGCACTGGGCGTGGCCGATCTGGTCGCGGCGATGGCGGCGGCGGGTTAGGCCGCGCGCCGCAGCCGCAGCGCGTTGGTGACGACGAAGACCGACGAAAACGCCATCGCCCCCGCCGCCAGCATCGGCGACAGGCCCGGCCCGCCAAAGGGTACCAGCGCGCCCATCGCCACCGGGATCAGCGCGGTGTTGTAGGCGAAGGCCCAGAACAGGTTTTGCCGGATGTTGCGCATCGTGGCGCGCGACAGCGCCAGCGCACGGGCCACGCCCTGCGGATCGCCCTGCATCAGCACGACCTCGGCCGCCTCGATGGCGACATCGGTGCCGGTGCCGATGGCCAGCCCGACATCGGCGGCGGCCAGCGCGGGCGCGTCGTTGATGCCATCGCCCACGAAGGCCACGGTGCCGCGGGTCTTGAGGCTTTCCAGCGCGGCGACCTTGCCTTCGGGCAGGACCTCGGCCACGATCTCGGTGATGCCAAGGCGGCGGCCCACCGCATCCGCTGTGGCGCGTGTGTCGCCTGAAATCATCACCACGCTGACCCCTTCGGCCTGCAGGGCGGCAACGGCCTGTGGCGCGCCGGGTTTGACCGGATCGGCCAGCGCCATCAGCGCGGCAAGTTGGCCATCCAGCGCCAGCCAGACCGGGGTTTTGCCGTCGGACGCCAGTTCGTCGGCACGCGATTGCAGGGACGTGGTATCCACCCCTGCCTCGCGCATCGCGCGGGCATTGCCCAGCAAAAGCGTCCGGCCCTCGGCCTCGGCCGACAGGCCGCGCCCGGCCAGGGCGGTGATCTTGCGCGCGCGCGCCGGCGTCAGGCCGCGCCCGGCGGCGGCGGCCAGGATCGCCTGCGCCAGCGGGTGTTCCGACCGCGCCTCGGCCCCGGCGGCCAGGCGCAGCGCCTCATCCGCGGCAAAGCCCTTGGCCGGGATCAGATCGGTCAGGGCGGGGCGGCCGGCGGTCAGGGTGCCGGTCTTGTCGAAGGCGACGATGCGGGCCTGCGACAGCCGTTGCAGCGCATCGCCGCGCCGGAACAACAGGCCCAGTTCGGCCCCCCGCCCGGTGCCGACCAGGATTGACACCGGCGTGGCCAGCCCCATCGCACAGGGGCAGGCGATGATCATGACCGAGATGGCCGCGACCAGCGCATGGGTAAAGGCGGGCGCGGGGGCGAAGGCCATCCACAGCGCGAATGTCAGCGCCGACAGCGCGATCACCACCGGCACGAAAACGCGGGTGACCCTGTCCACCAGCGCCTGCACCGGCAGCTTGCCGCCCTGCGCCTCTTCGACCAGGGCGATGATGCGCGACAGGACCGTATCGGCCCCCGTCGCGGTGACGCGGAACGACAGCGCGGCGGCGCCGTTCACCGTGCCGCCGGTCACGGGCTGGCCCGGGGATTTCTCGACCGGGGCGGGCTCGCCCGTCAGCATGGATTCGTCGATCCAGCCGTGGCCCTCGGTGACGATGCCATCCACCGCGATGCGTTCGCCGGGCAGGATCTGGACGATGTCGCCCGGTGCCAGTTCCTCGACCGGCAATTCCACCACGCCGCTTTCGCGTTCCACCCGTGCGGTGGCGGGCCGCAGCCCCACAAGGCGCGAAATCGCCTGCCCCGCCTGGCCGCGTGCCCGCGCCTCAAGCCAGCGGCCCAGCAGGATCAGGGTCACGATGACGGCGGCGGCCTCAAAGTAAACCTCGCGGGCGGTTGCGGGCAGCAGCCCCGGCGCCAGCGTCACCACCGCCGAATACAGGAACGCCGCCGAGGCCCCCAGCGCGACCAGCGAATTCATTTCCGGCGCGCCGCGCAGCAGGGCGGGGAAGCCAAGCCGCAGGAACACCCGCCCCGGCCCGGCCATCACGGCGGCGGTCAGCACCATCTGGATCAGGTGGTTCAGCCGGTCCCCCAGGGTGGCGGCGATCCAGTGATGAAAGGCGGGGATCATGTGCCCGCCCATCGCCAGCACGAAAACCGGCAGGGTCAGCGCGCCCGCGACCAGCGCCGCGCGCGCAAGACGCGCGGCCTCGGCGGTCTGGCGGTCGGTGATCGGGGCGGGGGCGTCCCCGGCGGTCAGGACGCGGGCGGGATAGCCCGCCGCCGTGACCGCACCGGCCAGTTCGCTGGGGGCGACGGCACCCTGGGCATAGTCCACCCCGGCCGTTTCGGTGGCCAGGTTGACGCTGGCCGCGATCACGCCCGGCACGGCCGTCAGCGCGCGTTCGACCCGGCCCGCGCAGCTGGCGCAGGTCATTCCCGCGACGCCCAGACGGGTTTGCGCGCGCGCCGGCGGGTAGCCCGCCCGGTCCAGCGCGGCGGCCAGGCTGGCGGGCGTTGCGGGGGCGTCGAATTCCACCCGCGCGGATCGTGCCATCAGGTTGGCCGCCGCGCTTTTCACGCCCGGTTCAGCCGCCAGCGCGCGTTCCACCCGGCCCGTGCAGGCGCCGCAATGCATCCCTTCGATGATGAAATTCGTCGTGGCGGTTGTTGTGGCGATCATGGGCGCCCCCTTTCGTGGGGAAAGTGGACCCGGGGCCGGGCGGGGTCAACCTGGGCGAATAAACATTCGATAACTTGAATTTGTTTCGCCGCGATGCTAGATATGCCCCAACTGAAACCCCTGGCCGGAGATCCGCCATGACGCTTGACCGAGTGATGTTTGCCTTTGCCGGGACGATGGTCCTGATCAGCGTCCTGCTGACCTATTTCGTGCACCCCAATTTCGTGTGGCTGACCGTGTTCGTCGGCGCCAACATGCTGCAGTCGGCCTTCACCGGCTTCTGCCCCGCCGCCCGGATCCTGTCGAAATTCGGCATCAAGTCGGGCTGCGCGTTCCGGTAATTTCGGAACCATGCCGCGCGCGGGCGGTTGAGGGCGCTTGAGGGCGGTTGAGAAGGCAGGCCTGCTTTGTTAGCCTGCCTTTATAACCGTCTGGAGTGGATGATGAATCGCCGTGCCCTGATCGCCGCGCTTGGCAGCTTGCCGATCCTGTCCGCCCCCGCCATCGTGCGGGCGCAGACGGTCAGCACGGCCGTGCGCCCGCCCGTGCCGCCCGCGGGCGCATCCCCCGCCGCGGCCGCCGCGCCGCAATGGCCGATCGCGCCGCAATATTACCCGGTGCTGGTCAGCGTGAAGTCGGACTTTGAACCCGGCTCGATCATCGTCGTGTCGCGGATGTTCTTTCTGTATCACATCGTGGAACGGCGCAAGGCGATGCGCTATGGCGTGGCCGTGGGCACCGCCGAACTGGTTTTTCGCGGCGAGGCCGAGGTGGGCCGCAAGGTCGAATGGCCCCGCTGGAAGCCCACGCCGCAGATGATCGCGCGCAATCCCGCGCGCTATGCGAAATATGCCGATGGCATGCCGGGCGGGCCGAAAAATCCGCTGGGGGCACGGGCGCTTTATCTTTATCAGAACGGGCGTGACACCGCGATCCGCATCCACGGCACGACGGAACCGGAATCGATCGGGCATGCGGTGTCGAACGGCTGTATCCGCATGGTCAACGACCATGTGATCGCGCTTTACGATCAGGTCGATCTGGGCGCCAGGGTAACGGTTTACTGAATGGGTCTTGTTCTTGGGGCGGTGCTGGACGCGGGCGCGCCGGGTTTTGATCAGATCATCGACGTGCGCTCGCCCGCCGAATATGCCGAGGATCACATTCCCGGCGCGATCAACCTGCCGGTTCTGGACAATGAGGAACGCGCCCGCGTGGGCACGATCTATAAACAGGTGTCGCCGTTCGACGCGCGCAAGATCGGCGCGGCGCTGGTGGCGCAGAATGCCGCGCGCCATCTGCTGGGGCCGCTGGCCGACCGGACCGGGGGCTGGCGCCCGTTGGTCTATTGCTGGCGCGGCGGGCAGCGGTCGGGGTCGTTTGCCACGATCCTGCGGCAGGTGGGCTGGCGGGCCGAACTGGTCGAGGGCGGCTATAAAAGCTGGCGGCGGCTGGTGGTGGATGCGGTGGCAGCCCCGGTCAGCGCGCCGGTGGTGGTGCTGGATGGCAATACCGGATCGGCCAAGACGGAACTGCTGCAGCTGTGCGCCGCGGCGGGGCATCAGGTGATCGATCTGGAAGGCTTGGCCAACCATCGCGGCAGCCTGTTCGGCGCGATGCCGGGCGGCCAGCCCGGCCAGAAGGCCTTTGAGGGGCGGCTGGCGCTGGCGCTGGCGCGGCTGGACCCCACGCGCCCGGTTCTGGTCGAGGCGGAAAGTTCCCGCATCGGCGCGGTCAGCGTCCCGCGCGGGTTGTGGCAGGCGATCTGCGCGGCCCCGCGCGTGCGTCTGGCGGTGCCGGCGGCGGCGCGCGCGGCCTATCTGGCGCGGGCCTATGCCGATGTGGCGGGGGATGGCGCGCGGTTGCGTGACACGCTGGCCCGGCTGCGCCCGCTGCACCCCGCCGAGGTGATCGCCGACTGGCTTGCGCTGGCCGATCGGCGCGCGCTGGAACCGCTGGCGCTGGACCTGATGCGCCGCCATTACGACCCGCGCTATGAAAAGCACCGCGCGCGTCATGGCGACGGGCGCGAAGCTGTGGTCGCGGCTGATGATCTGTCGCCCGCGGCGTTGCCCGCTCTGGCCCGCCGCGTGGCCGAAGCGGCCGGGCAGCTGGTCAGCCGCTGATGCCGATCCACGGCGCACCCGCGCGCAGCTGCCCGATCACCGCCGCCGGGTCGCCGCCCGCGCGCAAGGCCGCCACCAGCGCATCCGCCTGATCGGCAGGCACCGCGGCCAAAAGCCCGCCCGCCGTCTGCGGATCGTGCAACAACCGGCCCGCCGGGGTGTCGGGGCTGTCGCACAGGCCCGCAAGCGCGGCGATATTGGCGGGCAGCAGGGTCGATCCGTGGCCCTGTGCCGACAGCGCCTCGGCCCCCGCCAGCAGGGGGATGGCGGCCAGGTCCAGCTGCGCCGCACACCCCGAGGCTTCGAGGATCCCCATCAGATGCCCGGCCAGGCCAAAGCCCGTGACATCGGTCATCGCCCGGGCGTGCGGCGCCAGCAGCGCCGCCGCCGCGCCGGACGGGCGGGCCATGCTGGCCAGCGCGCCCGCCACCGCCGCGCCGGGGGCGGCGCGCATCATTTCGGCCGCCAGGATCACGCCGGTGCCGACCGGCTTGGTCAGGATCAGCGCATCGCCCGGCCGCGCCCCCGCCTGGCCGATGATGTCGTCCGGGGCAAGGCCGGTCAGGGTAAAGCCCAGCGTCAGTTCCGCGCCGATGCTGGTGTGGCCGCCCACCAGATCGGCGCCGGCATCCCGAAACACCGCGCCCGCGCCATCCAGAATCTCGCGCAAGCTGCGTTCCTGCAGGGCCTGCGACATGCGTGGCAGCGTCACCTGCGCCAGCGCCACCTGCGGCCGGGCGCCCATTGCCCAGATATCGCCCATCGCATGGATCGCCACGATGCGCGCCAGAAGCCAGGGATCCTCGATGAAGGCGCGGACATGGTCGGTCGTGATCACCTGCCGCCCCGCGCCATGGCGCAGCACGGCGGCATCATCGCCCGGCCCGGCCAGCACATCGGCGCGCTGCGGCCCGGGCAGCGCGGCCAGCGCCGCGGCCAGCCCCGCGCGCCCCATCTTGGCCCCGCACCCGCCGCACAGCGGCTTGTTGCCCGCCAGTTCCCCGCGCAGGCCCAGCGCCACGCGCGCGGGCAGGGGCGGCGGCGCCATCGCGGGCAGGTCGTGCACCATCGCCATGAAGCGCCGGTCGATCCGGTCCTTCCAGCGCCACAGCCAGTCCCCATCCAGCGGCAGGCCCCATTTGTCGGCCACCGCCCGCCTGTCGCCGGTGGACACCAGCTTGAGGTAATCGCGCTGTGGCCGGTAGGCGCGCAGGGTTCCGCCCGACAAGGCGGCGGTCAGGTTGTGCCACAGGACCGGCGCCTGGCGCACGGCGAACACCCCGGCCTTGGGGCGCGGGGCATGGGCCATATGGGCGATGTCGCCCGCGGCAAAGATTGCCGGATCGCTGCTGCGCAGCGTTTCATCGACCGTGACGAACCCATCGGTCAGATCCAGCCCCGTCGCGCCCAGCCAGCCCGCGGGCCGGGTGCTGCCGGTGCCGATGATGAAATCGGCCGCCAGTTCGGCGCCTTCGCGCAGCACCACCACGCCCGGGCGCAGCGCCACCACCGGCGCATCGGGGCGCACCCGCACCCCCAGCCGCGCGCAATGGGCCAGCATCCGCCGTCGCGCGCCCGCCCCCAGCGCCGACAGCGCGACAGGCCCGGCCTCCAGCACGGTCACCTCGGCCCCCGGGCCCAGCCGGTGGGCGGCGGCCAGCGCCAGTTCCACCCCCGCCACGCCGCCGCCGATCACCGCGACGCGCGGGCCGGGGCCGGGCGCTTCGGCAAAGGCCGCCCAGCGGTCGGCAAAGGCATCCAGGGGCTTTGCGGGCACGGCATTGCCGGCAAAGCCGGGCAGGGCGGGCATGTCGGCGGTGATGCCGATGTCGATTGACGCAACGTCATAGCCGATCGGCGCGCGCCCTGGCACATGGATCAGCCGGGCGGTGCGGTCGATGCCCCCGGCCCGGCCCAGGATCAGCCGCGCGCCGGCATGGCGGGCCAGCTTCACCAGGTCGATCTGCAGCGCCGCGCGCGGGTAATGGCCCGCGACATGGCCCGGCAGCATCCCCGAATAGGCCGCCGTGGGCAGCGGGTTGATCAGCGTCAGCCGCACGCCGGGCAGGGGTCGCATCCCCCACATCCGCAGGACCAGCGCATGCGCATGGCCGCCGCCGATCAGCACAAGGTCACGGGTCAGGGGAAGGGGGGGCTGCATCATCGGCTCCGGGTTGCGGTGCCTTCCTAACGCGCGACGCGCGCCCGCGCCACGGGGATCGGGCGAAAGGTCATGCCAGGGGCGGAAATCGGATTTCGCCCCTTGACGCCCCCGGGCCGGTCGCTTAGAGACCCGCGTCAGTGGCTAGGTAGCTCAGCTGGTTAGAGCGTGCGACTCATAATCGCAAGGTCGAGGGTTCGAGTCCCTCCCTCGCCACCATAAATTCCCCTCATCCCCACGCGGCAGGACCGGACCCGATCCGGGGTTCTTTCGCGCCCTTCCCCTTGTCGGCACGCTGTGGCAGGGTCGCGCGGCAGGTAGACTTCCGGAGTTTTGCATGAAGATGTTGCCGCTGGGCCGCACCGGCCTTTCCGTTTCGGCGCTGTGCCTTGGGTCGATGACCTGGGGCAGCCAGAATACCGAGGCCGAGGGGCATGCCCAGATCGACCGCGCGATCGGGCGGGGCGTGAATTTCATCGACACGGCCGAGATGTATCCTGTCAATCCGGTCAAGGCCGAAACCGTTGGTCGCACCGAAGAAATCATCGGATCCTGGCTGGCGAAACCAGGGCGGCGGGACGATCTGGTGATCGCCACCAAGATCACCGGCAAGGGATCGGCGGCGGTGCGCGACGGCGCGCCGATCACGCCCGGGGCGATCCGCGCCGCGGTCGAGGCATCGCTGCGCCGCCTGCGCACCGACCATATTGACCTGTATCAGCTGCACTGGCCGAACCGGGGCAGCTATCATTTCCGCCAGATCTGGGGCTTTGACGCCTCGGGGCAGGATCGGGCGCAGACCCTGGCCGGCATGACGGCCTGTCTGGAAACGCTGGCCGCGCTGCAGGCCGAGGGCAAGATCGGCCATTTCGGCCTGTCGAACGAATCCGCCTGGGGCATGGCGCAATGGCTGGCGCTGGCCGAGGCCGGGCATGGCCCGCGCGCCGCCGCGATCCAGAATGAATATTCCCTGCTGTGCCGTCTGTATGACGGCGATCTGGCCGAACTGGGCGTGAATGAGGATGTGACGCTGCTGGCCTATTCGCCGCTGGCGGCGGGGCTGCTCAGCGGCAAGTATCGCGGCGGCGCCCGGCCCGAAGGGTCGCGCGGGGCGATCAATCGCGATCTGGGCGGGCGGATCACCCCCCCGGCCGAGGCCGCGGTCGAGAGCTATCTGAAGATCGCCGCGGATGCGGGGCTGGACCCGGTGACGATGGCGGTGGCCTTCGTGATGGCCCGGCCCTTCCCGGTGATCCCGATCATCGGCGCCACTTCGGTCGCGCAGCTGGACCGTTCGCTTGATGCCGCCGATCTGGTGCTTTCCGGGGACGTGCTGCGTGCCATCGGGCGGGCGCATCGTGCCCATGGCATGCCGTTCTAGGCGGGGGGATCGGATGCGACTGGCAGCCTGCCTTGGCCTGATCGGAATGCTGATGCTGGCCGCCTGCAAACCTGCCGGTGACCCCGGCGCCCCGGCGCCCTTGCCCCCGGTGGGCGAGGCGCGGATTGCGCTGGACCGGATGGCCTGCGAAGCCGGCGGCGGGGCCTTTCGGCAGCGGGAAGGGGCAGGTGTGTGGGTCTGTCTGCGCACGCCGCGCGATGCCGGGCAGGCCTGCCGCACCGGGACGGAGTGCGAGGGCGCCTGTCTGGCGCGATCGATGACCTGCGCGCCCTTCGTGCCGCTTCTGGGCTGCCACGAAGTCATGACCGGTTCTGGCTTGCGGGTAACCGAATGCGTGCAGTGACGCTTGCCCTGTGTGCCGTGGCGCTGGTCGCCGCGGCCTGTGCGCCCGGTGATGACATCCCGGCGCGGCGGGATGACGCTGTGCGCATCGCATCGGTCGCGCTGTTCGCGCCCGACCGCTTTGCGGGGCGCTGGCATGTGGCGCAATCGCATGTGCCGGGCTGTGCGGGCGCGGTGCAGGATTGGGCGATGGCGGGGCCGGGGCGCTATCGGCTGGCGGGCACCGATTGCACGGGCCGCGTCCCCGCGCCGCTGACGGGGGGCGCGGTGGTGACCGGCCCGGGCGGGCGGATCATGGCCGATGCCGCCTTTGGCCGCGAGCCGGTCTTTGTGCTGTGGGTCGATGAGGGCTATCGGGTGGCGGTGCTGGGCACGCCCTCGGGGCGCTGGGCGCAGGTTCTGTCGCGCGATCCGGTGCCGCGTCCCGATCTGGCGACAGCGGCGCGTGAGGTTCTGGCCTTCAACGGCTATGATCTGGCGCAGATCGGCGCGATGCCGGGACCTGTGCCATGATCGGGGTCTGGCTGGCGATCGCGCCCACCTTCGTGCTGATCGTGCTTGGCTATGGCCTGCGCCGGGGAGGTATTCCGTCGTTCGAATTCTGGAACCTGAATGACCGGCTGGTCTATTGGGTGCTGATGCCGGCGCTGTTCTTTGCCAAGATCTCGGCGGCGGATCTGGGCGCGGCGCCTGTGGGCGGGTTCGCGGGTATCCTTTGCGCGGGTTTTTTCGCCGCCGTGGCCTTTGGCTGGCTGGCGCAGCGGCTGGCGCGGCTGGCGCCGGAACAGGGCACGGGTGTGATTCAGGGCGCGGGGCGGTTCAACACCTTCGTGGGCCTGGCGATCGCCGAGGCGCTGTATGGCCCGGGCGGGTTGCAGGCGGCGGTGCTGGGGTCGGCGCTGCTGGTGCCGGTGGTCAATGTGGTGATGGTCACGGCGCTGGCGGGGATGCTGGGGCTGGGCGGGGGATCGCGGCTGGGGGGCACGCTGCGTGAACTGGTGCGCAACCCGCTGATCCTGTCGATCCTGCTGGGGCTGGGGTTCAACGCGCTGGGGCTGCACCATGTGCCGGTGCTGCATGATACCGCGCTGGTGCTGGGGCAGGGCGCGCTGCCGGTGATGTTGCTGTGCGTCGGGGCAAACCTGCGCCTGCAGGGGATACGCCCGGTGATCGGGCCGGTGATACTGGCTGCGACCGGCAAGCTGGTGGTGTTTCCGGCGGTGACGCTGGCGGCGATCTGGCTGATCGGCCCGCCGATCCTGGTGGCGCAGGTGGCCATGATCTATGCCGCCCTGCCGGTCGCGGTGGCGGCCTATTCGCTGGCGCGCCAGATGGGGGCGGACGCGGGGCTGATGGCGGCGATGATCACTGCGCAGACGATTGCGGCCTTCATCACCATTCCGCTGACGCTGGCGCTGGTGCCGCTGCTTTACTGAAGCCTGCGAAAGATCGATTTCGGCCCGGAATTGTCAAAGAAGGGCACGCTGGCGGGGGGCGGGATCGGGCCCTGGCCCGCGGCCTCGACAAGGGCGGCGACCTCGGCCAGGGCGACCTCGGTGATGAAGGGCAGGTTCAGGCGCCGCGCTTCATGCAGGGGGACCCAGTGCAGGTGCGACAGCTCATCGCAGGCGCGCGAGAAATCGTCGGGGTCGCCGATCACCCGTGCGGCATCGGCCACGAAAAAGCGCGCGTCAAAGCGGCGCGGCCGGCCGGGGGGCGTGATTGCCCGAAAGACAAAGCGCAGCGCCCCGGCCGCCGGCAAAAGCCCCTCGGCGGCGAAGCCCGCCCAGTCATCGGGGATGGCGCCGGGCCAGGTGCCGCGCGCCCCCAGCGCAAGGCCGGTTTCTTCCCATAGTTCACGCACCGCCGCCGCCGCCAGCATCGCCGCGCCACCCGCCGGGGCGAACTGATCCAGCCGCGCGGTGCAGGCCGCATCCAGCGGTGCCGCCAGCGGCACCAGCCGGTCATCGGCATCCACCGCGCCGCCCGGAAAGACGTATTTCGAGGGCATGAAGGCCGCCCCCGCCCCGCGCATCCCCATCAGCACCGAAGGCCCCCCGGGCATGTCGCGGCGCAGCAGAAGGATGGTCGCGGCATCGCGGATGCGGGTCTTGTCCTGTGCGGCGGGTGCCGTGGCGGGGGCCGGCTGCGTGCCGGGGGCGGTGGTGTCAGACATCGGCGAGCCCGGCCGGTTCGGCGCCAAAGCCATGCATCCGCCGCGACCACTGGATCGCCACGATCATGCCCTTGAACAGGGGCAGCAGCGTCAGCGACAGCACCACGCAGCCGGTGGTGAAGATGGCGATCATCGTCATCGGGTCGGGGCGAAAGGTCACGAAGGCCCACATCAGCAGCGGCGCCATCAGGTGTCCCACGATCAGGATGGTCAGATAGGCCGGTCCGTCATCGGCGCGGTGATGGGAAAACACCTCATGGCAGGCGGGGCATTCGTCGCGCACGCGCAGATAGCCCTGCAGCAGCCGCCCCTTGCCACAGGCCGGGCAGCGGCACATCAGCCCGCGCAGCACCGCGGGGCCCATCGGGCGGTCGTCTTCCAGATCGGTATCGGTGGCAGCCATCGTGATCTCCTTCGCTTGGGCCTTTATCCACGGAATGGCGGCGCAGGGAAAGCACACAATGTCACGCTTTGGTGAACGGCGCCGTTCGGGCGACGGAAGGGCGCGGCCTGCGCGTTTGGTTGGCATGACGGCGCGGATGCCGTGGTGAACACAGGAGACGACAGAATGAAACGCAGCTTCAGGAATTCGGTCGCGGTGGTGCTTCTGGCGGGGGTTGGTGCCGGCCTTTCGCTGCCGGTGCTGGCGCAGGATGCAGCCCAGCCCGCCGCCCCCGGTGCAGGGGCCAGCGCCCCGGCGCCCGCGACTGGCCCGATGCGCGGCATGGGCTTTGACTTCCAGCGGTTCGATGCGGATGGCGATGGCAAGGTGACGGCCGAGGAAATCCGCGCCGCCCGTGTGGCCGAGGCGGCGGCGCTGGATGCCGATGGCGATGGCAAGATCACGCTTGAGGAACTGGTCGCGCAGGAAATGCGCGCGGCGCAGGCCCGCATCGAGGCCCGGGCCAAGGCGCGCTTCGAGGCGCGCGACGGCGATGGCGATGGCGCGCTTTCGGCCGCCGAGCTGATGACCAACCCGATGCCCACGCGGATGTTCCAGCGTCTGGATGCCGATGGCGATGGCGCGATCAGCGCAGCCGAACTGGCCAATGCGCAAAAGCGGATGCAGGGCCGCGATGGCAAGGGCCGCAATGACAAGGGCCGTGGCGAGGGTCGGGGTCACGGCTGGGGCAAGCGCGGCGGCGAGGGCTGCGATGCGGGCCGTGGCTGGGGCCGGGGTGATGGCTGGCGTGATGGCCGCGGTGAAGGACGCGGCGATGGCTGGGGTCCGCGCGGGCCTATGGGGAACTAAGCCCCCGGAACGTTTCCCGGGCGGGGCCTGACCCGCCCGGGGCCGAATTGCCTTTCACGGGGTTTCGCGCTAGGCCGCAGGATGCATGGATATGGCATTTGACGCGTTGACCGATGCCTCGGATGAGGCGCTGCTGGTCCTTTATGGCAATGGGGACCCCGCGGCGGCGCGCAGCCTGACGCTGCGGCTGGCGCCGCTGGCCTATCGCGCCGCCTATCGGATGCTGGGCGATGCCGCCGAGGCCGAGGATCTGAGCCAGGAGGCGATGGTACGGCTGTGGCGGATCGCGCCGGACTGGCGGCAGGGCGAGGCGAAGGTGTCCACCTGGCTTTACCGGGTGGTGACCAATCTGGCCACCGACCGGCTGCGCCGGCGGCGCGGGCTGGGCCTGGACGAGGCGCCCGAACCGGAAGATGGCCGGCCCGCCGTGCTGGATGTGATGATCGCGGCGGACCGGGCCGCGGCGCTGCAGGCCGCGCTGGACCGGCTTCCGGCGCGGCAACGTCAGGCGGTGGTGCTGCGCCATCTGGAAGGGCTGAGCAATCCCGAGATTGCCGAAGCGATGGATATTGGCGTCGAGGCCGTCGAAAGCCTGACGGCGCGCGGCAAACGGGCCCTGGCGGCGATGCTGGCCGGGCAACGTGGGGAATTGGGGTATGGGCATGGATGACAAGATCGCAGGGGCCGGCCCCCGGATGCACGCGCAGACGGATCCGCAGACGGATCTGCCGGAGGCCGCATTTGCCGCGGCCCGCCAAAGCCCGCCTGAACCTTCGGCGGCCTTCATGGCGCGGGTTCTGGCCGAGGGGCTGGCGCAGCAGCCGCCCGCGCGGGTCGTCGCGCCGGTGCAGGCGCGCGGCCCCGGCAGTGGCAGTGGCGTTCGCGCGCAGCTTCTGGCCATGCTGGGCGGCTGGCGCGGGATTGGCGGCATGGCAACGGCGGCCTTGACTGGCGTCTGGATCGGTTTTGCCGGTATGGGGCAACTGGGCGACATCGCGGCGGGCTATCTGGGCGGCGCCGATGCGCTGGGCACGGTCGAGCTGTTGCCCGATGCGGATGTGCTGGCGATGATGCTGGATCAGGAGGGCTGAGATGGGCACGCAACATCAGCAACAGGCGCCTTTGGCCGCCCCCGTCCGGGCCCCGATGCGGGGCTGGGTGCGGGCGGTCTTTATCCTGTCGGTGACGCTGAACCTGCTGGTGGCGGGGGTGGTGGCCGGGGGGCTGATCGCGCGTGACCGCCACCCCATGCGCCCGCCCGTGGTCAGCGATGTCAGCGTCGGCGCGTTCACCCAGGCGCTTGATCCCGCCGACCGCGAGGCGCTGCGCCGCGCGGCCCAGGCCGAGGGGCAAAGCCTGCGCGCGATGCGCCAGTCCGCGCGCGAGGATCATCGCCGTCTGGTCGAAGCCCTGCGCGCCGACCCCTGGGATGAGGCCGCCGTGCGCGCGGTTTTTGACGCGCATCGCGACCGGCTTGTGGAACGATCGGCCTTTGGCGGGCGGTTGCTGATGGCGCGCATCACCGCGATGACCCCGGCGCAGCGGCAGGCCTTTGCCGACCGGCTGGAACAGGGCGCCGAGCGTCTGCGCGGGCGGCTGAAAGATCGCCGCGACTGAGCAGGGCGGAACTGAGCAGGGCGGAACTGAGCAGGGCGGATTGGGGGCCCTGTGTCAGGCGGCATCCGGCTGGCACGAGATGGCGATGCGGTTGCGCCCCTGCGCCTTTGCCCCCAGCAGCGCCAGATCGGCGCGTGCGACCAGATCCTCGACCGGCTCGCCCCCGGGGCCGCCCATCGCCAGACCGATCGACACCGTCACGGGAATGGTCCCGCAGCCCGCGCCAAGGCTTGCGGGACGATCCTGCACCAGCCGCCGGACCCGGTCCGCCGCGACCTGCGCGGCCCCGGGCGTGGTGTCGGGCAGGGCGATCAGGAATTCCTCACCGCCGATGCGGGCCAGCAGGTCCACGTCGCGCAGATTGGCGCCAAGGCGGTGGGCGATTTCAACCAGAACGCAATCGCCCGCGGCATGGCCATAGGTGTCATTGATCGTTTTGAACCTGTCCAGATCCAGCGCCATCACCGCAAAGCCGCGCCCGGTCAGCCGCGCGCGCTCGGCCATGCGGGCCAGATGCGGCATCGCGTAGCGGCGGTTGTAAAGCCCGGTCAGCGGATCGGTGACCGCCAGGCGCAGCCCATCGGCCACGCTTTCGCGCTTGCGATCGGCCACGCGCTTGCGCGCCAGTTGCGCGCGCAGCCGCATTGCCGCCTCTTCGGCGCGTTCGGGTGTGCCCAGATCCAGCGGCAACAGGTCGCTTGCGCCCAGATCCAGGGCGACCGCGGCGGTGTCGCGCGCGCTGTCGGGCAGGGCGATGCAGATCACGGAATGGCGCGACCCGCTGCGCGAGCGCAGTTCCGACATCAGCCGCAGCCCTTCGCCCGGTGCGGTCAGGTCGGCGGCCAGCACATAGGCATCGGGCATGTCACGGTCCTGCGGCAGGGCCAGCGCCTCTTCGCGGGTCAGTAACACCAGCCGGTCGCGCGCCATCCGGCGCGCCAGCGCCGCGCGCCAGGCCATGCCGGTGTCGCGGCCGGGCGCGACCAGTGCGATCCGGGCAGGCCGGTCGAAGGCGGGATTGGCCTCGGCAAAACCAAGCGCGCGGCAGGTGCTTTCGTGCAGCTGCAGTTCCGCATCGGTTTCGCGGCCGCGCAGCAGGCTGCGCATGCGCGCCAGCAGCACCAGTTCATCCAGCGGCTTGACAAACAGGTCATCCGCGCCTGCGCGCAACGCCGCCAGCCGCATCGCGGGCAGCGCATCGCTGGACACCAGAATCACCGGAATCGCCGCGCTGGCGGGTGCGCGTTTCAGCCGGCGGCAGGTTTCCAGCCCGTCCATTCCCGCCAGCTGCACATTCAGCAGGATCAGATCGGGTCGTTCCTGGCTGGCGATGCGCAGCGCCTCGGCGCCGGTATCGGCCTGCAGGATGTCATATCGCGCGCTGGAAAGTTTCACTTTCAGCACGATGCGATTTGTGGCCACATCGTCCACGATCAGGATTTTTCCTGCCACGGTGCCACGCGCTCCCTTTACGTTCCGTATCCGCGTCGTCATCTTTCGGGACAAATGGTTAACAAACCCTTTCCGCAAATCCTTACCGGAGGCATGGCATGGCAGAAATGCGGCAGGAATCCGCCCAGGTTCTGGCGATCAGGGCGCTGGGCTGGATCGCGGCGCGCGATGAGGTGTTCCAGGCCTTTCTGGGCGCGACCGGGGCGGGGGTTGCGGAATTGCGCGCCCGCGCGCAAGATCCCGAATTCCTGTGCGCGGTGCTTGATTTCCTGTTGATGCAGGACGAATGGGTGATCGGCTTTGCGCAAGAGGCGGGGGTTTCCCCCGAGGCCCCCCTGCAGGCGCGTGCGGCGCTGGGCGGCGGCGACATGGCGCATTGGACGTGACCGGATCCATGGGGGAGGCTGTGGGGCATCAGATTTCCGCGATCCTGTTCGACAAGGATGGCACCCTGTTCGATTTTCATGCCAGCTGGGGCGTCTGGGCGCGCGATGAGCTGTTGGCGTTAAGCGCGGGCGATGCCGGGCTGGCCGAAACCCTGGCCGGTGCGATCGGTTACAGTTTTGCCCCGCCCGGGCCCGATGGCCGCCGCGCGGCGGGCCGGTTCGCGCCCCATTCGCCGGTGATCGCGGGCACGGTCGAAGAGGTGGCCGACCTGTTGCTGCCGTATCTGCGCGGGCAGGACCGCCCCGCGCTGATCGCGCAGATGAACGCCCGCGCCGCCCGCGCCCCGCTGGCCCCGGCGGTGCCGCTGCGCCCGTTGCTGGGCGATCTGCGCGGCCGCGGCCTGCGCATCGGCCTTGCCACCAATGATGCCGAGGCCCCGGCGCGCGCGCATCTGACCCATGCCGGGGTGCTGGATCTGTTCGATTTCGTCGCAGGCTATGACAGCGGCCATGGCGCCAAGCCCGCGCCGGGGCAGTTGCTGGCCTTTGCCGCAGCGGTGGGCGTTGCGCCGGCCAGCGTCGTGATGGTGGGCGACAGCCGCCACGATCTGCGCGCGGGGCGTGCGGCGGGCATGCGCGCGCTGGCGGTGCTGAGCGGGCCCGCCAGCGCCGAGGATCTGGCGCCCGAGGCCGATGCGGTCCTGCCCGACATCGGCGCGATCCCGGCCTGGCTGGACGCGCTGCGTCGCGCCTAGCGGGCGCTGCCGCATCCGGCCCCCCGCACTGGCATTTCCGGGCCACTGGCAATTCCGGGCGCGCGGGTCTAGCGTTCGGGTGAACGCTTTTCGACGGAGGTCGCATGGACGGCAGCATGGGCATCGGGCGGTTGCAGCACATCGCCCTGGGCGCGCTGGCGGGGCTGGTGTTCTGGGTCCTGACCGGCCTGTCGGACGATCTGGCCCAGGGCCGGGTGCATCTGGGGCTGACGGTGCTGGCGGCGGCATTCTTTGGCACGGCGCTGGCGATGGTGGGCCAGATGCGCCCGCGGCTGGCCTTGGCGGCGGCGGCGGCGGTGGCCGTGCCGGTGGCGCTTTTGATGGTTCTGGAATCCCTCGGCTTTGCCGATGCGGGCGCGTTTCTGGGTGCGGGGCATCCGGTGGTGGCCGGCGTGATCGTGACCGCGCTGCCGGTGCCCTTTCTGATGGCGATGGGCCAGCACGGCGTGCAGGGCTGGCGCGATTATGCGGCGCTGTTCGTCAATTCCTGGAACATCGTGGTGCGCTATGCGGCGGCGGCGCTGTTTCTGGGCTTTGTCTGGGTGGTGCTGTGGCTGCTTGCGGCGCTGCTGAACCTGGTGGGTATCACCCTGCTGGAACGTTTGCTGGGCGAGGCGCCTGTGGCCTGGGTCCTGAGCGGGGCGGTGCTGGGGCTGGGCCTGTCGGTCGTGACCGAGATGTCCGATCTGATCTCGGCGCAGCTGCTGTTGCGGCTGTTGCGGCTGTTGCTGCCGGTGGTGCTTGGGGTGGTGGCGGTGTTCGTGCTGGTGCTGCCGATGCGGGGGCTGACGGCGCTGTTCGGGCCGATTTCGCCCGCGGGGATCTTGCTGGCGGTGGCGGCGGCGGCGATTTCGCTGATCGCCATCGCGGTCGATCAGGATGATGTCGAGGCAGCCCATGCGCCGGTGCTGACGCTGTCGGCGCGGGCGCTGGCGCTGTTGCTGCCGGTGCTGGGCGGGCTGTCGGGCTGGGCGCTTGCGCTGCAGGTGGCGCAACAGGGCTGGACCCCGGGCCGCGTTGCGGCGGCGGCGGCGGTGGTGGCGGTGCTGGGCTATGCCGTGCTTTACGCGCTGGCGGTGCTGGCCGGGCGGGGCTGGATGGGCTGGGTGCGGCGCGGCAATCTGGCGATGGCGCTGGTGCTGCTGGCGGGGGCCGCGCTGTGGCTGACACCGCTGGTCACGCCCGAGGCGATCGCCACGCGATCCCAGCTGGCGCGCCTTGAGGCGGGGCGCAGCACGCCCGACGATCTGCCGCTGTGGCAGTTTGCCCATGACTGGGGCAAGCCGGGGCTGGCCGCGCTGGCGCGGCTGCAGGCGCAGGCCCGCGCGCCCGGGCAAGAGGCGTTGGCGCGGCGGCTGCAGGCGCTGGATCAGGCCGCGGGTCCCTGGGACCCGGCGCTGGAGCCGCTGCACCCTGTCCCCGCAGCCGTCATGGAGGCGTTGATCGATGCGCTTGCGGTGGTTCCGCGCGACCGCGCCCTGCCCGCAGGCCTGCTGGAGGCCGTGGCCGCCCCCGAACTGGAGGGCTGGGTCAGCGCCTGCAGCCGCCGCACGCCGCAAGGCAACCCCGGTTGCCTGCTGATCCTGGCGGATCTTTTGCCGCATCAACCGGGGGAAGAGGCCGTGGTGCTGCTGGATCGCTGGGGCCAGGGCCTGCGCAGCGCGCCGGTTCTGATCCAGGCCGAAGGGGTCTGGCGGCGGGGCGGTTCCGTCGTGGCGCTGGCGGGCGGCGACCTGGGCGAAGCCGCGCTGATCGATCTGGTCCTGGCTGAAGGCATCGCGCTGGTGCCTGCGGGGATTCAGGCGGTGCAGGCCGGGGGGCAGGTCTTTACCGTGGCGCCGTGACGGGGGGCCGTGGGCGTGCCGGGCAAGGCGGCAATTGGCGCTTTCTTAACCCGGCGCGGTTAGCTTGGGCGGACCTTGAAAGAGATGCCCATGCACGGCCTGATCAACCGCTCGATCCAATGTTTCCTGCGCGACACCTATGGTGAGGCGTTGTGGCGCGATGTCTCGGGGCGCGCGCGTCTGCCGCCCGAGGGGTTCGAGGCGATGCTGCACTATCCCGACCCGCTGACCGATGCGATGATCGATGCGGCGGCGGCGCGGCTGGGCAAGCCCCGCGCGGCGCTGCTGGAAGATCTGGGCGCCTATCTGGTGACGCGCGAACCGCTGCGCCGGCTGATGCGGTTTGGCGGGACGGATTACGGTGAATTCCTGCTGTCGCTGGAAGAATTGCAGGGCCGCGGGTTGATGGCGCTGCCTGAACTGGACCTGCCCGAAATCCGCCTGACCGCCGCCGCCGCCGGTCGCTTTGGGCTAAAGGTGCGGGCCACGATCGGGGGTTGGGGGCCGGTGCTGGCGGGGCTGCTGCGGGCGATGGCGGATGATTACGGCGCGCTTGCGATCATCGAGGTGCAGCAGGACGCGGGCGGACATGCGCAGCTGCAGGTCAGCCTGCATGAAACGCAGTTTTATCGAGGCCGGCGGTTTGACCTGGCCAGCCCCACGGTGGTGCAGTGATCGCGGCGGGGCCGGATGGCGCCGGGCGCGGCGCGCCGGGGGGGGACGATGGCGACCAGGGCGCTGCGGTGCCGCTTGGGCCCGAGGTTCTGGGCCGTCTGATGCCGATGTTCCTGTGGCTGTGCCGGGACGGGCGCATCCGGGGGGCGGGCCCGACGCTGCGCAAGATCGTGGGTGCCGGGCCGCTGACAGGCGACCCGTTTGACGCGCATTTCCGGGTGGGCCGGGCGCCCGCGGCGCCGGGGCTGGCGACCGAAGGCCTGGTGCGGCGCGGACGGCTGCACCTGAGCTTGCGGGCCGATCCGGCGGCGGTGCTGCGCGGGCAGGCGGTGGCGCTGGGCCCCGCGGGCGGGCATGGGGTTTTGCTGAACCTGACCTTCGGCATTGGTCTGGCCGAGGCGGTGCGCGACTTTGGCCTGACCGAGGCCGATTTCGCGCCCAGCGATCTGGCGATGGAACTGCTTTATCTGCGTGAGGCGAAGGATGCCGTACTGGCCGAGCTGAAGGCGCTGAACCAGCGGCTGGAAGCGGCGCGCCGCCTGGCCGAGGCCGAGGCGCTGACCGATCCGTTGACGGGGCTGGCCAATCGCCGCGCGCTGGAAGCGGCGCTGGCGCAAGAGGTGGCGGCGCTGGCGCGTGGCGGGGGGGCCTTTGCGGTGGCGCATCTGGACCTGGATCATTTCAAGGCGGTCAACGACACATTTGGCCATGCGGCGGGCGATCATGTGCTGACACGGGTGGCCGCCGTGCTGCGGGCCGAGACGCGCCGGGGCGATGTGGTGGCGCGTGTCGGCGGGGATGAATTCGTGCTGCTGCTGCGTGCCAACCCTGACCCGGCGCGGCTGACGGCACTGGGCACGCGCATCATCGCCCGGCTGGAGGAACCCTGCCTGTTCCAGGGGGCCAGTTGCCGGATTTCAGGCTCGATCGGGATCGTGCTGTCGGCCAGTTACCGGGCGCCCGACCCGGACCGGATGCTGGCCGATGCCGATGCCGCGCTATACGGGTCCAAACGCGGCGGGCGCGGGCGCTGCACGGTGGTGATGCCGCCGGGGCAGGACGGCGTGGCAGTCCCTGATGATGCAGGCGCGTGATGCGTCCGCGGTGCTGTGTGGCCCGGGGGCGTGGTCTGCGGGGCTTTGGTCGGGGCGCTTCGTGCCGATGTCACATTACCCCTCCCCATTTGCGGGGCGATGGGCTAGGGCTGGCGCGGATGAGACAGGGTTTTCCCATAGCCTTCCGTGGCATGGCCATCGGCCTTCTGGGTGGATCGTTCGATCCCGCCCATGCGGGTCATGCCCATGTCACGCGCGAAGCGTTGCGGCGCTTTGGCCTGGACCGGATCTGGTGGCTGGTCAGCCCCGGAAATCCGCTGAAGGCGCATGGCCCCGCGCCGCTGGCCGTGCGCATGGCGCAGGCGCGCGCGGTGATGCCAGATCCGCGCGTAGAGATCACCGATATCGAGGCGCATCTGGGCACACGCTATACCGCCCAGACCCTGCGCCGGTTGCAGGCGATCTATCCCGGTGTGCGGTTCGTCTGGCTGATGGGGGCGGACAATCTGGCGCAGTTCCATCGCTGGGACGACTGGCAATCGATCCTGCGGATGGTGCCGGTCGGGGTGCTGGCGCGGCCGGGGACGCGGCTGCGGGCGCGGCTGTCGCCCGCGGCCCAGATCTATCGCGCGGCGCGCCTGCCCGCGCAGGCGGCGCCAGGGCTGGCCGGCGCGCCCACGCCTGCATGGTGCCTGCTGAACATCCCGCTGAGCGATCTTTCCTCGTCACGCATCCGCGCCGATGGCGGGTGGCGCCCCAAGGCTTGAGCCGGGGCGCGGACGCGCGGTATCCTGTGCCCGAGTCACCAGGGAAGGGGCAACCGGCATGACACTATCGCGGCGGATGGTTCTGGCGGGGCTTGTGGCGGGCGCGGCGCGTCCGGTGCTGGGGCAGACGGCGCCGGCGGGGCTGCGGGCGCTTCCGGCCGAGGATCTGGTGCGGGCGGCGGATCTGGGCGGCGAGGTGGCCTATCTGGTCGCGGATGCGGGCAGCGGTCTGGTGCTTGAATCGCGGGGCGCGAACCGGCCTATGCCGCCGGCCTCGACCGTCAAGGCGATCACCGCGCTTTACGCGCTGGAGGCGCTGGGCCCCGGCCACCGCTTTGCCACCCGGCTGATCGCGACGGGGCCGGTGGCGGGCGGGGTGGTGCAGGGGGATCTGGTGCTGGCGGGGGGCGGCGATCCGACGCTGAACACCGATGATCTGGCGCAGATGGCGGCGCAGCTGCGCGCGCGCGGGGTTGCCGGGGTGGCGGGGCGGTTTCTGGTCTGGGCCGGGGCCTTGCCCTATGCGCGGGAAATCGCGGACGATCAGCCGGTGCATGTGGGCTACAACCCGTCGGTTTCGGGGCTGATCCTGAACCACAACCGGGTGCATTTCGAATGGCGCCGCGCCCAGGGTGGCTATGCGCTGACGATGGATGCGCGCGGCGAACGGCACCGCCCCAGGGCCTATACCGCGGCGATGGATCTGGCCAACCGCAAGGGGCCCTTGTTCACCTATGCCGAACAGGGCGGCAAGGAACGCTGGAGCGTGGCGCAGGGCGCGCTGGGCAAACAGGGCAGTCGCTGGCTGCCCGTGCGGCGCCCCGAACTTTATGCCGGCGATGTGTTTCAGACGCTGGCGCGCGCGCAAGGGCTGCCGCTGCCCGCGCCGCAGCCGGTGGCGGCGATGCCCGGGGGCACGGTGCTGGTTGAACATGCCAGCGCCGAGCTGCGCCCGATCCTGCGCGACATGCTGCGCTATTCCACCAATATCACCGCCGAAGCCGTCGGCATGAGCGCGAGCCTGCGTCTGGGGGCGGCTGCGGGTCATGGCGACTCGGGGCGCGCGATGGCGGCCTGGTTGCGGACGCGGGCCGGGGTCGAGGGGGCCAGATTCGCGGATCATTCGGGCCTGGGGGCCGCATCGCGCATTTCCGCGGCCGAAATGGTGTCGGTGCTGGCGCGGCTTGCGCCGCAGCATGGCCTGCGCCCGATCCTTCGGAATTTCACGATGCGCGATGACAATGGGCGTGAGGTCAGGGACCATCCGATCCGGGTCGGGGCGAAAACCGGCACGCTGAACTTTGTGTCCAGTCTTGCGGGGTTCATCACGGCGCCGGACGGGACCGAGCTGGTCTTTGCGATCCTGACCGGGGATCTGGCGCGCCGGGCGCGCGCGGCACAGACCGAACAGCCCGAGGGCAATGCGGCCTGGCTGCGCCGGTCGCGCCGGCTGCAGCAGCAACTGATCGAACGCTGGGGCGCGCTTTACGGAACCTGAGCCGCCGGGGCGGCGGCGTTACAGGTTCAGATGGCGCACGCGCGCGCCCCATTCGATGGCGGCGGCATGCAGGCGATCGACATTCAGTTCGTGGCGGACCTCTTCGAGCATGCGCAGTTCCACCTCATGCAGGCGGCCATCGGCGGCGGCCACGTCGCAGGCCAGCGCATAGGCGGTTTCATGCAGCTTTTCGGGCAGCGCGTCGCGGACCAGACCGAAGAGCGCGTCCAGCCCCTCTTCTTCTTCAAACAGCACATAGACGGTTTGCGCCACCGCGCGGATGCGGTCGATGTCATAGGTGGCGAAGATCGGCATGTGGTTGACCATCCGTTCGATTGCCACCAGTTCGGCGGTGCGGATCGTTTCATCCGAGACCGAGACGGCGACCATGACGGCAACCAGCGCGTCTTGCGGGGAAAGCGAGGGAAGGGTGTCGGACACGTCTGTCATCCTGATCTGGGGGCGCCGGGGATCGGCCTTGGTGCAAATTATTGACGATTGCCCCCCCGTTCAATAGGTGGGGCGCGGTGGGTGCAAGGGGCGCCCGGAATGAGGTAGACCATGACAACCCTGCGCGATGCCGCGATGAACTCTAAAGCCTGGCCTTTCGAGGAAGCGCGCCGGGTGCTGAAACGCTATGAGAAGGCGCCGCCCGAAAAGGGATATGTGCTGTTTGAAACGGGCTATGGCCCCAGCGGCCTGCCCCATATCGGCACCTTCGGCGAGGTGGCGCGCACGACGATGGTGCGCCGCGCTTTTGAGGTGATCAGCGACATTCCGACGAAGCTTTTGTGTTTTTCCGACGACATGGACGGGATGCGCAAGGTGCCCGAAAACGTGCCCCAGCAGGACATGCTGCGCGAGCATATGCAAAAGCCGCTGACCGCGGTGCCCGACCCGTTTGGGGAATACGAAAGCTTTGGCCATCACAACAACGCGATGCTGCGCCGGTTCCTGGATACGTTCGGGTTCGACTATGAATTCGCCAGCGCGACCGAGTATTACAAATCCGGCAAGTTCGACGCGATCCTGCTGCGCGCGGCGGAACGCTATGACGAGATCATGGCGATCATGCTGAAATCGCTGCGCGAGGAACGCCAGCAGACCTATTCGTGCTTCCTGCCGATCCATCCCGAAACGGGCCGGGTGCTTTATGTGCCGATGAAGCATGTCGATGCCAAGGCCGGCACCATCACCTTTGACGACGAAGAGGGCCGCGAATGGACGCTGCCCGTCACCGGCGGCAATGTGAAGTTGCAGTGGAAGCCCGATTTCGGCGCGCGCTGGGCCGCGCTGGATGTCGACTTTGAGATGTATGGCAAGGACCATTCGACCAACACGCCGATCTATGACGGGATCTGCCGGGTGCTGGGGGGCCGTGCGCCCGAACATTTCACCTATGAGCTGTTCCTGGATGACAAGGGCGAGAAGATTTCCAAGTCGAAGGGCAACGGGCTGTCGATCGACGAATGGCTGACCTATGCCTCGACGGAAAGCCTGAGCTATTTCATGTATCTCAAGCCCAAGACCGCCAAGCGGATGTATTTCGACGTGATCCCCAAGGCGGTGGACGAATATCACCAGCAGCTGAAGGCCTATCCCGACCAGACGCCCGACAAGCAGGTGGACAATCCGGTCTGGCATATCCACGGCGGCAACCCGCCGGAATCGAAGATGGTGGTGCCGTTCGCGATGCTGCTGAACCTGGCCAGCGTGGCGGGGGCCAGCGGCAAGGCGGGGCTGTGGGGCTTTATCAAGCGTTATGCGCCCGAGGCCGACCCTGCAACGCATCCCGATCTGGACCAGGCGGCGGAATTCGCGGTGCGCTATTTCCGTGATTTCGTGGCGCCGACCCGCGTGTTCCGCCTGCCCGGCGACAAGGAGCGTGCGGCGATGCAGGATCTGGTGGCGCAACTGAAGGCGCTGCCGAAACAGGATCTGCACCTGACCTTCGAGGACCCGACCGAGGGGCTGCAAACCATCGTCTTTGCGATCGGGCGCGAACATGGGTTCGATCCGCTGCGTGACTGGTTCACCGCGCTGTATGAGGTGTTGCTGGGCGCAAGCCAGGGGCCGCGCTTTGGTGGGTTCATCGCACTTTATGGTGTGGATGAAACCGTGGCGCTGATGGAACGCGCGTTGGCGGGCGGTCTGGTTCAGGGCTGACGCGACAGGCGCCACCACGCGCCCCAGCGCGTGACCAGCGGTTCGGCGGGTTCGGCAAACAGGCGTTCGCCCAGCGCGAGCGCCTGTTTTTCAATGGACTTTTGCCGCTTGGCGATGTCCTTGATCACCGGCGCGGCGGGTTTGCCCTGGCCTTCCAGCTGCGCGCGCAGGATGGTCAGGTCGTGGTGATCGCCCAGCATTTCGCCCAAGGCATCGGCGGCGGCGATATGGGGGGCCATCATCTCGGGCCAGATCGGTTCCAGCAGGCGGGCGTGATACCAGTGGTGTTTCACCCGGATGCGCCAGGCGTGCAGGTCATCGTCGCGCCCGCTGCGGCGCCATTTGCGCAGGCCCTTGCGTGCGCGGGTCCAGCCATCGGTCAGGCCGGCCTGTAGCGCGGCAAAGTCCTTGCCCGCAACTGACCAATGCCCGGCGCGGTCGCGGATCGGCTGCAACGCGGCGCGGAAGGCGGCAAGCGCCTGTTCGCTTTCGGGTTGGGGCGGGGGCAGGGTGCTGGCCAGCTGGGCGGTGGCGCGGTGCGCGGGCAGGCGGGCCAGCGTGGCGTGCAGCACCTCGGCGTCGCGGGCATGGGCGATCAGGTGGGCGGCATCGCGCAGCGCGGCGTTTTCGGTGGCGAAGGCGTCAAACCGCGGCTGCACCAGGCGCAGCAGGCCGCGCGTCTTCTTGACCGATTTGCGCAAGGCATGGATCTGGCCGGGATGCGGGGGCTGCGCGGCAAGCGCGATCGCCGCGTCAAGTTCGGCGCAGGCGATGCGACGCAGCGCCTGGGTAACGTTCCGGTCCTTGGGCAGGAAGGCATAGGTCATGGCAGACTCCTGCAGAAAGGATAACACGGCTTGGCCCTTGATGCAGAAGGTCCGTGACAGGGCGGTGACGGCGTGTTGCGCGCGCGGGCGGGGCAGCGCGCGGTGGGCTGAACGGTTCTTCAGGCTTTGGCGCTACCCCTTGGCGTGCCGGGATCACGGCGCGCGGTCGAACGGCAGGGCAATCCGGGGCCGGGTGGCCCGGCCGGGCGCGAACAGCAAGGGGAAATGCGGATGAACAAGGCGATTACCGACGGGCTGGTGCTGATGCCGCCGGCTTTCGAACCGGGGCTGGATGTCTGGTCCAGCGGCGATGGCACCCCGGGGTCGTCCACCTATGCCGGCGCGATCAATGCCGCGCTGGTGACGGGCGATCAGGATTTCGCCAGCTGTCTGGAGATGGTCAAGATCGCGCCCACGCAAAAGCTGCGGTCGATGGGGCAGACCCCGATCCTGCCGGGCTGCTATCTGCGCATCACGGCGCGGGTGAAGGCGGTCAGTGGCAACCTGCCCGCGGTGCGCATCGCAGGCTATGCCGCGCGCAGCAATGGCAGCCATGTCGATGGGCTGGTCGAGACCGGCCCCACGGTGCAGCTGAGCGCCTATGGCCGGGTCGAGACGATCAGCGCGATCGTGGGCACCGGCACCCGCGGCGGGGTGGACATGCCCTGGGGCACCACGCCGATCTATGGCCATTTCGGGCTGGATCTGACCGGGCCCAATGGCGGGATCGTGCGCATCGACGACATCGAGATCGAGGATATCACCGCCGCCTTCCTGCGTGACATGATGGACTGGGTCGATGTGCGCGATTACGGTGCCAGGGGCGACGGGGTCAGCAATGACGCGGCGGCGTTTCTGGCGGCGGATGCGGCAGCGGGGGGGCGGTCGATCCTGGTGCCGGCGGGGGATTACCGGATCGACGGTTCCATTTCCATCGCGGCGCCGATCCGGTTCGAGGGACGGCTGGTGATGCCCACGGCGGCGCGGCTGTCGCTGCTGTCGAGCTTTGATTTCCCGACCTATGCCGAGGCGTTCGGTGATGAGCTGCTGGGTTTCAAGAAGGCGTTGCAGGCGCTGTTTGCCTATACCGACCACAACACGCTGGACCTGAAGGGGCGCCGCGTCGAGGTGAGCGAGCCGATCGACGTGAAGGCGCTGGCCCCCGATCTGACCAGCTTTTCCAACCGCCGCGTGCTGCGCAACGGACAGTTGAACGTGGTGGGCGGCCCGGCCTGGGCGGATACGGTGGTCAGTTCCACCGCGACCTATGCGGTGGCCCAGCCCACGACGTTAAGCAATGTGGCCAATGTCGCCAACATCCCCGTGGGCGCGCATGTCACCGGCGCGGGCGTGGGGCGTGAGGTCTATGTGCGTGCGGTCAATGTGGGGGCGGGCACGGTCACGCTGTCGCAGCCGCTTTATGGCGGGTCGGGCACGCGCACGCTGAGCTTCCGGCGCTATAAATATGTGCTGGATTTCGCGGGGCTGGACAAGCTGGACCGTTTCAACATCGACGATGTGGAATTCCTGTGCAACGGGATGGCCAGCTGCATCCTGCTGTCGCCGGGGGGCGAGGCGTTCCACCTGCGCGACAGCTATGTGGTGCGTCCCAAGGACCGGGCCATCACGTCGGTCGGGCGGGGCTGCCAGGACATCCTGATCGACCGCTGCCAGTTCCTGTCCGATGAGATGCTGACGCCCGCACAGAACCGCAAGTCGGTGGCGCTGAACGTCAATGCCAATGATGCCAAGATCCGCGATTCGCGCTTTGTGCGCTTTGGCACGACGATGATCCTGAACGGATCGGGGCATCTGATCGTGGGCAACCACTGGTTCCAGGGCGATGAGGAAACCGCCGGCGTGCGCACTGCGGGGCTGGTGTTCGCCCAGACCAACGTGCAATCGGCGGTGACGGGCAATTACATCGACAATTCGGTGATCGAATGGACCAATGAATATGCGCCAAGCCCGGATTTCGGCACCGAATATTCCTTTGGCGGGCTGACGGTCAGCGGCAATACCTTTGTCTGCATCAACGTGGCGCCGTGGTTCACCTGGCTTTCGGTCAAGCCCTATGGGGCGGGGCATTTCATCCACGGGCTGACGGTGGGCGACAATGTGTTCAAGGCGCTGAACGGCTCGGTGGACCGGATCGACAAGGTCGACACGACCTTTGCCGCGCTGAACAATGAGCGGATGCGCAACATCCGCTTTGAGGGCAACATCTTCAACGGGGTCACGCAATTCGTGACGAACCCGGTGATGCTGCAGGTTGATCAGGCCAGCGCGCAGACGGTCTGGACGGTGAACCCCGCCGCCTACCTGCCCTTTGGCGGCTGGGCGCGCAATGTCGAAAGCCTGGTGGCCGAGGGGCCGATCACCAATGCCGCGGGCACCCGGCTGACCGAGATGCCCTATGTCAATGTCGAACAGGGGACCGGGCGCAATCAGGTCACGGTGCACTGGGCACAGGCAGCCAGGGGGCGGCTACAGATGAAGATCCGGATGGACAACCCGAACTGACGGCGAGGGGCGGTGGGCGGGCGTCCTGGCGCCCGCCCGTTCAGGCCAGATCCCCGGGCGCCAGGCGCCAGGCGCGGGCAAAGCCGCCATTCAGCGCGCCCGACAGGATCTGAAAGCGGATGAAGAAGAAATCCGGCAGGTCGATGTAGACAGCCGCCTTCGGATGATCGGCCAGCCATCGCCGGCGCAGGGCGGGGTGACCCGGGTCATCACCCGCCATCGGATGGGCCAGCACCGACAGGCTGATCCGGGGATGCGTCAACGGGTCGCCCCTGGCCCCCGGTTCGCCAAGCAGCAGGCCCGCGCGCGGATCATGGCGCAGGGCGCGGGCATGTTGCGCCAGCCCCGATACCAGCGTCCACAACCCGCCATCCGGCCCCGGTCCCAGCGCGATGCGGGTGACCACCGGCGCGCCGGTTTCGGGGGCCAGCGTGCCGATCGCGCCAAACCGCGCCGCGGCGATCAGGCTGCGGGCCAGGGCGCGGGCGGCGTCGTCGGTTTCACGGATCGGCGAGGGGGGAAGGGACATCGGACATCTGCCTGCTTGACAATCGGGTGGGCGGCGCGCTCTGTTGGCGCATCCAATCGGAAAATCCTGCCATGATCCCTGCAAGCCGCCAAGGGCGCGCTGAGTATCGCGAGCCGTTGCGTCCCAAACTTCTGACCGCCCTGTCCGAGGGCTATTCGATGTCCGCCCTGCGCGCCGATGCGGTGGCGGGGCTGACGGTGGCCATTGTCGCGCTGCCCTTGTCGATGGCGATCGCGATCGCTTCGGGGGTGGGGCCGGAACGCGGGCTTTACACGGCGATCGTCGGGGGCTTTCTGGTCTCGGCGCTGGGCGGATCGCGGTTTCAGATCGGCGGGCCGGCAGGGGCGTTCATCGTGCTGGTGGGGGCCTGCGTGCTGGCCACCGGGGTCGAGGGGCTGATCCTGGCCACGTTCCTGTCGGGGATCATGCTGGTGGTGCTGGGGCTGTTGCGGTTGGGCAGTTACATCCGCTTCATGCCCTATCCGGTGACGGTGGGCTTTACCTCGGGTATCGGGGTGATCATTTTTGCGGGTCAGATCAAGGACCTGTTCGGCCTGACCCTGACGGGCCCCGAGCCGGGCGAGATCTTGCACAAGTTCGAGGCGCTTTGGGCCGCGCGCGCCAGTTTCAGCGCGCAGGCGCTGGCCGTGGCGGTGGGAACCATCGTGCTGATCGAGGCGGTCAAGCGGCTGCGGCCGCGCTGGCCATCGTTGCTGATCGGGGTGGCGGCGGCCTCGGCCGCGGTGGCGGTGATGGGGCTGCAGGTGGATACGATCGGCACGCGCTTTGGCGAATTGCCGCGGGTTCTGCCGGTGCCCGCGCTGCCCGATCTGGGCCCCGGGGCGGTGCGCGCGGCCCTGCCATGGGCGATCAGCTTCACGTTGCTGGGCGCGATTGAATCGCTTTTGTCGGCAATGGTGGCCGATGGCATGTCGGGCACGCAGCATCGGTCCAACACTGAACTGATCGCGCAGGGGGTGGCCAATGCGGGGGCGGCGATCTTTGGCGGATTTTGCGTCACGGGCACCATCGCGCGCACCGCGACCAATGTGCGCGCGGGCGCGCGCGGCCCGGTCGCGGGGATGCTGCATGCGCTGTTCATCCTGGGTTTCATGGCCATCGCCGCCCCGCTTGCCAGCTATATACCGCTGGCGGCGCTGGCGGGGCTTTTGGCCATTGTCGCCTGGAACATGATCGAAAAGCACGAATTCGCGGCGCTTGTGCGCGCCTCGCGCGGGGATGCGATCGTGTTGCTGGCGACCTTCCTGCTGGTGGTGTTCCGTGACGTGACCCAGGGCATCGTGGTGGGCTTTGCGCTGGGCGGGCTGGTCTTTATCCGTCACATGTCGGAAATGGCCCAGATCGACCGCGCCAGCCCCCCCGCCCTGGCCGAAACCGGCGCATCCGAAACCGCCGCCACGCAGGATGAGGACGTGGTCGTCTATCATCTGCGCGGGGCGGTGTTCTTCGGGTCGGTCGCGCGGCTGGGCACGATCCTGGACCGCATCGCACAGCGCCCGCGCGCCGTGGTGATCGACCTGTCCGAGGTCAGTTTCGTCGATTCCACCGGCGCGCGGATGCTGGTGACGCTGGCCGAAAAGCTGCGCCGCCGCCAGGGCAGGCTGGTGCTGGCGGGTGCCGGGCCCGCGCTGCACCGGGCCTTGCTGGCACAGGGGCTGCGTGCGCCGTTGTGCGACCATGCCGCCACCGTCGAGGGCGCCGTTCAGGCCGCGCATGGCGCCGCCAACCGCTGATCCGGCGGACGAATCACCCGATTCCCTTCAGGCCATGCCGTGTTGCATCGCCGCCGCGCCGCCCGGGCGCGGCGATCGCACATGTCATCCCCTGACAGGGTGCATCACGCGGTTGTGGCCGATCTTCACCGATGCGTGAACAGCCAAGGGTTTGAAACAAAATGTCAAAATTTGCGAAAAGCGTGAAACATTAACAAAGTTATCGCAACCATTGTGAAAAAATTTACAAAAAAATCAAATGCACAAATGGGGTTACATGAAATGGTGTAATTGGTTTACAATTCCTGCGGGGTAGAGCGCCCCCGGTTTTCGCCGGGGGTCGATGCGGCCAGGTGCCGCGTTTTGTAGGAGGATTTCTGATGGCCGCTCAGGATCAGGGGGCATTGGCCCCGCAGTTGCGTGACGTTCCCGCAGGATATGACAAGGCGCATGCCGATACCGCGACGTATCGCGCGATGTATGCCGAATCGATTCAGGACCCGGACAAGTTCTGGGGCCGGGAAGGCAAGCGGCTGGATTGGGTCACCCCCTATACCAAGGTCAAGAACACCGATTTCACCTATGGTCAGGTCTCGATCAAATGGTTCGAGGATGGGGTTCTGAACGCCTCGGTCAATTGCATCGACCGGCATCTGGCCAGCCGCGGCGATCAGACCGCGATCATCTTTGAGCCCGATGATCCGAACACCCCGGCCGAGCACATCACCTATCGCCAGCTGTCCGAGCGGGTGAACCGCTTTGCCAACGTGCTGCTGAGCCAGGGCGTGATGCGTGGCGACCGCGTGGTGATCTATCTGCCGATGATCCCCGAGGCGGCCTATGCGATGCTGGCCTGCGCCCGGATCGGCGCGATCCATTCGATCGTCTTCGCGGGCTTTTCGCCCGATGCGCTGGCCAACCGGATCAACGATTGCGGCGCCAAGGTGGTGATCACCGCCGACACCGCCCCGCGTGGCGGCAAGCGCACGCCGCTGAAGTCGAACGCTGATGCGGCACTTTTGCATTGTTCCGACAAGGTACGCTGCCTTGTGGTCAAGCATACCGGCGACCAGACCACCTGGGTCGAGGGGCGCGATGTCGACGTCAAGGCGCTGATGGCCCATGCCAGCCCCGATTGCCCGCCGCGTCCGATGGGGGCCGAAGATCCGCTGTTCATCCTGTATACCTCGGGGTCTACGGGCAAGCCCAAGGGCGTGGTGCATACGACCGGCGGCTATCTGGTCTATGCGTCGATGACGCATCAATACACCTTCGACTATCAGGATGGCGATGTCTTCTGGTGCACGGCGGATGTGGGCTGGGTCACCGGGCACAGCTATATCATCTATGGCCCGCTGGCCAATGGCGCGACCACGGTGATGTTCGAAGGCGTGCCGACCTTCCCCGATGCGGGCCGTTTCTGGCAGGTCTGCGAAAAGCACAAGGTGACGCAGTTCTATACCGCCCCCACCGCGATCCGGTCGCTGATGGGGCTGGGCGCGGAATGGGTCGAGAAATACGATCTGTCGTCGCTGCGCATCCTGGGTTCGGTCGGCGAGCCGATCAACCCCGAGGCCTGGGTCTGGTATGACAAGCATGTCGGCAAGGGCAAATGCCCGATCGTCGATACTTTCTGGCAGACCGAAACCGGCGGGCACATGATCACGCCCTTGCCCTATGCCACGCCCACCAAGCCGGGCGCGGCCACGCTGCCCTTCTTCGGCGTCAAGCCGGTGGTGCTGGATGCCAGCACCGCCGTGCGCCAGGGCGAGACCGAGGCCGAGGGCGTGCTGTGCGTTTCCGACAGCTGGCCGGGGCAGATGCGCACCCTCTGGGGCGATCACGAACGCTTCCAGGAGGCCTATTTCAGCCAATACAAGGGCTATTACTTTACCGGCGACGGCTGCCGGCGCGATGCGGATGGCTATTACTGGATCACCGGGCGCGTCGATGACGTGATCAACGTTTCGGGTCACCGGATGGGCACCGCCGAGGTGGAAAGCGCGCTGGTGGCGCATTCCGCCGTGGCCGAGGCCGCCGTGGTGGGCTATCCGCACGAACTGAAGGGGCAGGGCATCTATGCCTATGTCACCCTGATGAACGATGTCGAACCCACCGACGCCCTGCGCAAGGAACTGGAGGTATGGGTCCGCACCGAGATCGGCCCGATCGCCAAGCCCGACCTGATCCAGTGGGCGCCGGGCCTGCCCAAGACCCGGTCCGGCAAGATCATGCGCCGCATCCTGCGCAAGATCGCGGAAAACGATTTTGGCGCGCTGGGCGATATCTCGACGCTGGCCGATCCCTCGGTGGTGGATGAGCTGATCAACAACCGCATGAACCGGGGCTGATCGGGATGGCGATGACAAGCACGGTATCGACCACCCCCGCCGTCCTGATCCTGCTGGGCCCGCCCGGCGCGGGCAAGGGCACGCAGGCGCGGATGCTGGAAGAGGCGTTCGGCCTGGTGCAGCTGTCCACCGGCGATCTGCTGCGTGCGGCGGTGGCCGCGGGCACGCCCGCGGGCCTGGCCGCCAGGGCGGTGATGGAGGCGGGCGGGCTGGTGTCCGACGACATCGTCCTGGCGATCCTGAAGGAACGCCTGGCCCAGCCGGATGTGGCGCGCGGGGTGATCCTGGATGGCTTTCCGCGCACCGACGGGCAGGCGGCGGCGCTGGACGGGCTTCTGGCCGAGGCGGGCCAGAAAGTCACCGCCGCGATCAGCCTGGAGGTCGATGACGAGGCGATGATCGCGCGCGTGGCCGGGCGCTATACCTGCGCGGCCTGTGGCGAAGGCTATCACGACGAATTCAAGCAGCCCGCGGTTGCGGGTGCTTGTGACAAATGCGGCGGCACGGCGTTCAAGCGCCGGGCCGACGATACTGCCGAAACGGCGCGTGCGCGGCTGCAGGCCTACCACGCCCAGACGGCGCCGCTGATCGCGCATTACGATCAGCTGGGTGTGCTCGAACGGATCGACGCGATGGGTTCCATCGAGGCGATCGCGTCCGGGCTGGGTACGATCGTGTCGCGGGTTTCTGCGGCGTGACGGGGAGGGGCGGGGCCCATGCCGGGCCCCCCTTGGAGGTAAAAAAGGGAGTAACGCTTATGGCGGACAAATCATCGTCCAATGCCTACTGGACAGCGAACATCCGGATCATCACCATTTCACTGGTGATCTGGTTTGTCGCGTCCTTCGGGCTTGGCATCATCTTGCGGCCAATGCTCAAGGGCATTTCGGTCGGCGGTGCCGATCTTGGCTTCTGGATGGCCCAGAACGGGTCGATCTATGTGTTCCTGATCCTGATCTTCGCCTATGCCGCGCGGATGAACAAACTGGATCGTGAACACGGCGTCGAAGAATAAGGGGCAGAGCAGATGGATCAGTTTACCCTGAACCTGATCGTGGTTGGCATCACCTTCGCCATCTACATCGGGATCGCCGTCTGGGCCCGTGCCGGGTCCACGTCGGAATTCTATGCCGCGGGCCAGGGCGTTCACCCGGTTCTGAATGGCATGGCCACCGGCGCTGACTGGATGTCGGCCGCCTCTTTCATCTCGATGGCGGGGATCATCGCGATGGCGGGGGCGGGCGGCTATGAACAGTCCGCCTTCCTGATGGGCTGGACCGGCGGCTATGTGCTGCTGGCACTGCTGCTGGCGCCCTACCTGCGCAAGTTCGGCAAGTTCACCGTGCCCGAATTCATCGGCGACCGTTTCTATTCGGGCGGTGCGCGCCTGCTGGCGGTGATCTGCCTGATCGTGATCTCGGTCACCTATGTGATCGGCCAGATGCGCGGCGTGGGCGTGACCTTCGGGCGCTTCCTGGAAGTGTCGACCGACACCGGCCTTTATATCGGCGCGGCGATCGTGTTCGCCTATGCGGTGTTCGGCGGCATGAAGGGCATCACCTATACCCAGGTGGCGCAATATGTCGTGCTGATCATCGCCTATACCATTCCGGCGATCTTCATCTCGCTGCAGCTGACGGGCAACTTCTTCCCGCAGCTGGGCCTGATCGGGTCCTATGCGCCGGGCGGGGGTGACGTGGCCTTCCTGACCAAGCTGGACCAGGTGGTGACGGAACTGGGCTTCCGGGCCTATACCTCGGACAGCATGAACATGTTCAACATGTTCCTGTTCACCATGTCGCTGATGATCGGCACCGCGGGTCTGCCGCATGTCATCATCCGCTTCTTCACCGTGCCGAAGGTGGCCGATGCCCGGTCTTCGGCGGGTTGGGCGCTGGTCTTCATCGCGCTGCTGTATACCGTGGCCCCGGCCGTGGGCTCGATGGCGCGTCTGAACCTGACCACGACGATGTGGCCCAATGCGGTGGCCGGCAATGCGCTGGATGGTGATGCCATCAGCCGCGCGGAAATCGACAGCAATCCCGATCTGAACTGGGTTCGCACCTGGGAAAAGACCGGGCTTCTGGCGATGGAAGACAAGAACGGCGACGGCCTGATCCAGTATTACAACGACAAGTCGGAAGCGATGAACGCCATCGCCGCCGAACGTGGCTGGGCCGGTAACGAACTGACCAAGGTCGACAACGACATGATGGTGCTGGCCAACCCCGAAATCGCGCAGCTTCCGGGCTGGGTGATCGCGCTGGTGGCCGCGGGCGCCCTTGCGGCGGCGCTGTCGACCGCGGCGGGCCTGTTGCTGGCGATCTCGTCCGCGATCAGCCATGACCTGATCAAGGGCTCGATCAACCCCAACATCTCGGAAAAGGGCGAGATGCTGGCGGCGCGGATCTCGATGGCCTTCGCCATCGTGGTGGCGACCTATCTGGGCCTGAACCCGCCCGGGTTTGCGGCGCAGACGGTGGCGCTGGCCTTTGGTCTGGCGGCGGCGACGATCTTCCCGGTGCTGATGATGGGGATCTTCTCCAAGCGCATCAACAAGGAAGGCGCCATTGCCGGCATGCTGGTGGGTCTGGTGTTCACCGCCGTCTACATCTTCATCTACAAGGGCTGGTTCTTCATCCCGGGCACCAACAACCTGGCGGATATTCCGGCGAACTACATGTTCGGGATTTCGCCGCTGTCGATCGGAACGGTGGGTGCGGTGCTGAACTTTGCGGTCGCCTACATCGTGTCGGGCACGACCAAAGAGCCGCCGGTCGAGGTGCAGGACCTGGTGGAATCGATCCGCATCCCGAAAGGCGCGGGGGCGGCTACCCATCACTGATCCGGTCGGGGGCGGCGTTGCGGCGCCGCCCCCGCCACACCCCGGGACGCCCGAACCGGGGCGCCCGATGTCACAGGGAAAACGCGCATGGACCCCGATCTTCAGGCAATCCTTTCCTTTCTGGAAGCCGTGCATCCCTATGACAGCCTGCCGCGGGACGAACTGGTGCGTGTTGCCGGTTGCTTCAGCCGCAGGAAAGCGACCGCCGGGACACAGGTCTATGGGATCGGTGATCCGCTGGAGGGGCTTTACCTGATCAAGCGCGGCGGTATCGAGGTGCTGGACCGCAATGGCGCGCTGGTGTCGCTTTTGTCGGCGCGCAATTCGTTCGGGGAACGTGGGCTGATGCGCGACGGGGTGGCGGTGACCACCGCGCGCGCCAAGGAAGACAGTCTTCTGCTGATGCTGCCGGCGGCGGAATTCCACCGGCTTGTGGTCGAATCCCCGCCTTTCGCGCGTTTTTTCAATCGCGGTCGCCCGCAAGAGGTGCGCGGCCCCGACATCGCCACGCTGAAGGTGTCCGAACTGATCGCGCGCAAGCCGCTGTCCTGCCCGCCCGACATGGCCGTGGCCGAGGTGGCGCGGATGATGCGCGACCTGCATGTCTCCTCGCTGGGGGTGACCGAGGGTGACCGGCTGGCCGGCATCGTCACGGTGCGGGACCTGTCCAACAAGGTCCTGGCCGAGGGGCGCGACCCCGCCACCCCGGTGCGCGCGGTGATGACGGCGGACCCGCTGTCGTTGCCCTCTGACGCGCTGGGGTCGGATCTGCTGAACATGATGCTGGAACGGGGCATCGGGCATCTGCCCATCGTCGATGACGGGCGCTTTGTCGGCATGATCACCCAGACTGACCTGACCCGGTTTCAGGCGGTCAGCTCGGCGGTGCTGGTGCGCGATGTGGCCACCGCCGAAACCGTGGCCGAAATGGCCGCCGTTACCGCGCGCATCCCGCGGCTTCTGGCGCAACTGGTGGGCGGGCATCACAGTCATGAGGTCGTGACCCGGCTGATCACCGATATCGCCGATGCCGTCACCCGCCGTCTGCTGGCCCTGGCCGAGGCGGACCTTGGCGCGCCGCCCGTGCCCTATCTGTGGCTGGCCTGCGGCAGCCAGGGCCGGCAGGAACAGACCGGCGTGTCCGATCAGGACAACTGCCTGATCCTGGACGACAGCGTCACCGCCGACGACATGCCCTATTTCCGCGCGCTGGCGAAATTCGTGTCCGACGGCTTGAACGCGGTGGGCTATTTCTATTGCCCGGGCGACATGATGGCGACGGCGGACCGCTGGTGCCAGCCCGCCCGCGTCTGGCGCGATTATTTCCGCGGCTGGATCGCCAAGCCCTCGCCCGAGGCGCAGATGCTGGCATCGGTCATGTTCGACCTGCGCCCCATCGGGGGCAATGCGGTGGCGCTGTTCCATGACCTGCAGGCCGAAACCCTGGAAAACGCGGCGCGCAATTCCATCTTCGTGGCGCATATGATCGCCAACAGCCTGAAGCACACCCCGCCGCTGGGCCTGATCCGGGGCTTTGCCACGATCCGGTCGGGCGAGCATCGCAACCACATCGACATGAAGCTGAACGGCGTCGTGCCGGTGGCCGATCTGGCGCGGGTCTATGCGCTGCAGGGGCGGCTGCGGCCCGCCAACACCCGCGCGCGGCTGCTGGCGGCGGAAGATGCGGGCGTAATTTCGGCGTCGGGCGCGCGCGACCTGATCGAGGCCTATGACCTGATCGCGACGATGCGGCTGGAAAATCAGGCGCAACTGGTGAAATCGGGGCGCAGGCCCGACAACTATCTGGCCCCGTCCGATCTGTCGGATTTCGAACGCTCGCACCTGCGTGACGCGTTCGTGGTGGTGCGCACGATGCAGACGGCGCTGGGGCATGGCAAGGGCGCATTGGGCTGAAGGGGCGGCGGCATGGCGATCGACATTCTGGCAATGGTGGCGGTGGGCGTCTTCGCGGCGCTGATGCTGTTCGCGCTGAACCACCTGTTGCGGCGCCTGCGCGGGCGGGCGCTGCCGCGCTGGGTGATGCCCGCGGTGGTGGGTGCGGCGATGGTGGGCTATTCGGTCTGGAACGAATACAGCTGGTTCGACCGTGTCGCGGCGCGGCTGCCGGATCGGGTGGTGGTGCTGAACCCGGTCGCTTCGGGCGCGCCCTGGCGGCCCTGGTCCTACGTCGTGCCGGTCACCACGCGCTTCATGGCGGTGGATCGCGGTTCGGTGATGCGGTCGGGCGCCAATCCCGACCTGGCCCTGACCGAGATCCTGCTGGTCGAACGCTGGAAACCCACGGCGCGGGTGCCGGTGGTCTTTGATTGCCGCGCCGGGCGGCGGGCCGATCTGTTCCAGGGCGGCACGCTGGCCGGGGATGGCACCTTGTCGGGCGCGGTCTGGGTGGATCTGCCCCCCGGCGACGCCCTGCTGCAAGCCGCCTGCAACGGAGGATGAGCCATGGCCGATGCGGATCGCAAACGCCGCGTTCTGATTGTCGAGGATGAAGACAACATCGCCATCGCGCTGGATTATCTGATGACGCGCGAAGGCTATGACCACGACCGCATCGCCAATGGCGCCGAGGCCGTAGACCGGATCCGGCGCACGCATCCGGACCTGGTGTTGCTGGATGTGATGCTGCCCGAGGTGTCGGGCTATGAAATCTGCCAGCAGGTGCGTGCCGATGCGGGGCTGGGGGATGTGAAGATCCTGATGATGACCGCGCGCGGATCGGCGCTGGAACGGCGCAAGGGGCTGGCGCTGGGGGCGGATGGTTTCATCGCCAAACCCTTCGAGCTGAAAGAGTTGCGCGCCGAGGTGCATCGCCTTCTGGATGAGGGGGGGCGCGCCTGATGCAGCGGCTCAGCCTGCGGCTGCGGGTGTTTCTGTTCTTTGCGGCGCTGGCGGCGGGCAATCTGGCGGCGCTGGGGGCGGGGTTGTGGCTGGGCTATCGGCGGCTGGGCGATCCGGCGGTGCTGAATGCCTTTGTGATCGGGGGCACGGTGGCGGGCTTTGCGATCCTGGGGCTGATCACCTGGGTCTGGTTCCTGTTCGATGAAAACGTCGCCAAGCCGATCGAGCGGCTGGCCGGCGGCATGCGCGCGCGCACCCATGCCGAGGTGGAAGCCGATTTCGACGCGGCGCCTGCCCGCTATCTGGGCGATCTGGCACCCGCGGCGGCGGCGGTGACGCAGACCCTGTCGGAAACCCGCAATGCCCTGGCCGAGGCGGTGGCGCGCGAAACCACCCGCCTGGCCACCGAAAAGGAACGTCTTGAGGCGCTGTTGTCGGATGTGCCGGTTGGGGTTCTGCTGTGTTCGCCCGATCATCAGCTGGTGTTCTACAACGGGCAGGCGGTGGATCTGCTGGGCGGGATCGATGCGGCGCATGTGCCGGGGCTGGACCGGCGGCTGTTCGACTATCTGCATGAGGCGCCGATCCGCCATGCCTATGCCCGGCTTCTGGAAACCGATGATCCCGATGCCGCCTCGGATCTGCTGTGCGCCACGGTGGGGCGGGCCAAGGTGCTGGCGGCGCGGATGCGGCTTCTGGGCGAGGGGGTGGACCATCACGCGGGGGGGCGGCCGGGCTATGTGCTGACGCTGCGCGATGTGACGGGCAATCTGGCGGCCCATGCCGCGCGCGAGGCGCTGCTGGAAGAGCTGTTCGACCGGGTGCGCCGTCCCGCGGCCAATCTGCAGACGGTGCTGGGGGTGCTGGCCGAACAGGGGGGACGCGCGCCCGAGGCGCTGGACCGCGCGGTGGTGGCCGAGGTCCAGACGCTGGCGCGGGCGGTCACGGAACTGGCCGCGCGCCACGATGCGGACCGGGCAGAATGGTGGCCGCTGTCGCTGATCCGCGCCACCGACCTTGCCGAGGCGCTGGTGGCGCGTGCGGGGGCCGAAGGCGTGGCGCTGCGCACCGAGGCCGCGGCGCTGATCCTGCGCTGCGACGGGTTTGAACTGGTGGCGCTGTTTTCGGCGCTGCTGGCGCGGCTGGGCACGGGGCGCGACGATTTCGCGATCACGATCACGCCCGAGGGCGCGGGCGCGCTGATCACGCTGGACTGGCGGGGGCCGCCGGTGTCGGTGGCGGATCTGGACCGCTGGCTGGATGCGCCGCTGGAGGTCGGGTTGGCCGATGTCACGGGGCGGCGCGTGCTGTCGATGCATGCGACGGAAATCTGGCCCGAGACCGGGCCTGCGGGCCGTACGGGCCTGTGCCTGCCGCTGCGCGAGGCGCGCGGCGCGGCCAGGCGCCCGCCGCCGGTGCCGCGTGCGGTGGTCTATGATTTCGAGCTGCTGTCCAAGGCACGCAGCGCGGGCATTGCCGATGCGCGGCTGGCGGACCTGACCTATGTGGTCTTCGATACCGAGACGACGGGCCTGCTGCCGTCAGAGGGCGATGAGATCGTGCAGATCGCGGCGGTGCGTATCGTCAATGGCCGGCGCGTCGACAAGGAGGTGTTTGACACGTTGGTGAACCCCGGGCGCCGCATCCCGCCGGGGTCGACCCAGGTGCATGGGATTTCCGATGCGATGGTGATCGACGCGCCCGCAATCGCCGAGGTGGGGCGGCGCTTTCACGCCTTTGCCGAAGGCGCGGTGCTGGTCGCGCATAACGCGCCCTTCGATCTGGAATTCCTGCGCCGCAAGGAAGGCGTGATCGGGCGCAGTTTCGACCATCCGGTGCTGGATACGGTGCTGCTGTCGGCGGTGGTCTTTGGCCAGAGCGAGGTGCATAGCCTGGATGCGCTGACCCATCGGCTGGGGATCACCATCCCCGAAGAGGCCCGCCATACCGCGATCGGCGATACGGTCGCCACGGCCGACGCCTTTCTGAAGCTGCTGCCGGCCTTGCAGGCGCGGGGGCTTGTGAGCTTTGGCGATCTGGTGGCCGAGGTGCGCAAGCACGGGCGCTTGCTGAAGGATCTGAACGGTTAGCGCGGCCTGGGCCGTCGGGGGCGCAGGGGGAAGGGGGCGCTGCCCCCCTCTTGGCCCTTGGCCAATTCACCCCCCGAGGTATTTTCGGCAAGATGAAAGATTACAGGATCGCCAGCACGGCTTCGGGCGGGCGGCCCAGGGCCGCGGCGGTATCGGTCAGCACCAGGGGGCGTTCGATCAGGCGCGGATCGGCGGCGAGGGCGGCCAGGATTTCATCCCCGGTCGCGCTGTGCGGCAGGGGGCTGTCTTTTCGGCGCATCAGGGTTGTGGCAGGCTGGCGCAGCCTGGCAAGGGCCACGCGCAGTTCGGCCAGTGTCGGCGGGTCCTGCAGGTAAAGCCGCACGGTTGGCGTCAGCCCGCGATCCGTCAGCAGGGCCAGCGTCGCGCGCGATTTGCTGCAGCGCGGATTGTGCCAGATCGTCAGAGCCATGCGTCGCGCCCCGTGCCCACGGCGGCCGCCACCGTATCAAAGCCGTCGCGCGCCAGCAGCGCATCGAGGCCGCGTGGAATGTCGGCGGCCAGCGACAGGCCGTGATAGACCATGGCAGTATAGAATTGCACCGCCGAGGCGCCGGCGCGGATCTTTTCATAGGCCTGTTCAGGGCTGGAGATGCCGCCCACGCCGATCAGCGGGATGCGCCCCGCCGTCAGGCGCGACAGCTGCGCCAGGATGCGGGTGGATCTTTCGAACAGCGGCGCGCCCGACAGCCCGCCCGCCTGATCGCGATGGGTGCCGTGCAGACCTTCGCGCGACAGCGTGGTGTTGGTGGCGATCACCGCGTCGATGCCCGAGGTCAGCGCCACCTCGGCCAGGTCTTCCAGTTCCGCGGGCGACAGGTCGGGCGCGATCTTGAGAAACACCGGGATCGGCCGGGCCAGCCCCGCGCGGGTGTCGATCACGCCGCGCAGCAGGGCGGCCAGCGCGTCCTTGCCCTGCAGGTCGCGCAGTTTTTCGGTATTGGGGGACGAGACGTTGACGGTGGCGAAATCGACATGCGGGCCGGCCACGGCCAGAACGCGTGCGAAATCGGCGGCGCGGTCGGCGCTGTCCTTGTTGGCGCCCAGGTTCAGGCCGACGGGGATGCCCGCCGGGCGCCGGGCCAGCCGCGCGGCGATCGGGTCGACGCCTTCGTTGTTGAAGCCGAAGCGGTTGATGACGGCGCGGTCCTCGGTCAGGCGGAACAGGCGTGGTTTGGGGTTGCCGGGCTGGGGCCGGGGGGTGGCGGCGCCCACTTCGATGAAGCCGAAGCCTGCGCGCATCAGCGCGGCGACGGCGGTGGCGTTCTTGTCAAAGCCCGCCGCCAGACCCACCGGATTGGGCAGGTCCAGCCCCGCAAGCCGGGTGCGCAGCCGCGTCGAGCCGACCGGGCCGGGCAGGGGCGCCAGGCCCGTGCGCAAGGCCCGGATCGACAGGCCATGCGCGGCTTCGGGGTCCATGCGGTGCATCGCCGCCAGCGCGGCGCGTTCCAGAAAGGTCACAGGGTTGCCTCGGGGAAGATATGGCCGGTGGCGCCCAGCGGCAGGGACTTGTCCCAGACCACCTCGGACAGGCGCAGCGGGCGGTAAAGGTGGGGAAACAGCGCGCCCCCGCGTGAGGGTTCCCATTTCAGCGCCGGACCCAGGGTGTCGGCCTCGATTGCGACCAGGACCAGATCGCTTTCGGTGGCGAAATGTTTCGCCGCCGTCCCGGTCACCTGTGCGCCGGTGGAAAAATGGATGTAGCCATCGGCCAGATCGACCGGCGCGCCGGCGGTTTCGCCTGCGGCGCGGAAGGCATCCCATTCGGGGCGGCGGAAAATCTTGTAGATCAGCATCGCTTCCACATGCCCTTTGGGCGGGCATTGGTCAATCCCGCGCGTGGGATTGTGGCCCTGCGCGTGGGATCGCGGCGCGCGATCGGGGGGCAAATCGAGCTTTGACTTGTTGGTCAAGCTGCCGCAACCTGAGGGCGTCGTTTCCTTTCGGAGGTTCCCATGAAAGCCCGTTTCCTTGCCTCGGCTGCCGCTTTGGCGCTTTCGGCCGGCGTGGCGCATGCCGATTACAAGCTGCATGTGCTGCACATCAACGATCTGCACAGCCGTATCGAATCGATCGGCAGGACCGATTCCACCTGCAACGCGGAAGCCGAGGCCAAGGGCGAATGCTTTGGCGGCATCGCCCGCGTCGCCACCAAGATCAACGAATTGCGCGCGGGGCTGACGGCGGCGGGTGAGAATGTGATCGTGCTGGATGCGGGCGATCAGTTCCAGGGCAGCCTGTTCTATACCACCTACAAGGGCGCCGAGGTGGCCGAGTTCATGAACCGCATCGGTTTTGACGCGATGGCGGTGGGCAATCACGAATTCGACGACGGCCCCGAGGGGTTGGCCGGGCTGGTCGAGAAGGCGGAATTCCCGATCATTTCGGGCAATCTTGACCTGAGCCAGTCGAACCTGCTGAAGGACAAGGTGAAAAACCATGTCGTGCTGGAGGTTGGCGGCGAAAGGATCGGCATCATCTCGGCGCTGGCGACCGATACGGTCGATACCGCGGCCCCCGGGCCGTCGGTGATCTTCCAGGATGAAATCGAGAGCCTGCGCGCCGATGTCGCCGCCCTGGAGGCCGAGGGCGTCAGCAAGATCATCGCCCTGACCCATGTCGGCTATCACAAGGATCAGGAAATTGCCGCCGCCGTGCCGGGGCTGGATGCGGTGGTGGGCGGGCACAGCCACACCTATCTGTCGGCCTCGGACCCGGATCGCCACGGCGCCTATCCGACCTGGGTCGATGCGGGGGCCGGGGTCATGGTGCCGGTGGTGCAGGCCTATGCCTATTCGAAATACCTGGGCCATCTGGTGCTGACCTTCGATGACGCGGGCAAGCTGACCTTTGCCGAGGGCGACACGATCGTGCTGGATGCCAGCGTCACCCCCGACCCCGAAATCGCCGCCCGCGTGGTCGAGATGGGCGCGCCGATCGAAGAGCTGAAGACAAGGGTGGTGGCCGAAAGCACCGCCGAGATCGACGGGTCGCGCGATACCTGCCGTCAGGTCGAATGCGCGATGGGCAATCTGGTGGCCGATGCGATGCTGGACCGGGTGCGCGATCAGGGCGTGACCATCGCCATCCAGAACGGCGGGGGGCTGCGGTCCTCGATCGATGCGGGCCCGGTGACGATGGGCGAGGTGCTGAGCGTGCTGCCCTTCCAGAACACGCTGTCCACCTTTGAGGCGAGGGGCTCGACGATCCTGGCCGCGCTGGAAAACGGCGCAAGCCAGGTCGAAGAGGGCGCGGGCCGCTTTGCGCAGGTGGCGGGGCTGAAATACAGCTTTGACCCGGCGCAACCTGCGGGCAGCCGCGTGTCCGATGTAATGGTGCAGGAGGGTGACGCCTGGGCGCCGATCGACCCGGAAAAGGTCTATGGCGTTGTCACCAACAATTATGTCCGCCAGGGCGGCGATGGGTATCGCATGTTCGGGGCCGAGGGCATGAACGCCTATGATTATGGCCCGGATCTGGCGGATGTGACGGCGGAATACATGGCCAGGGTCGGGCCCTATACGCCCGCGCTGGACGGGCGCATCACCCGCAAGTAAGTCGTTTTGACAGGGCAATCGGGGCGCGTGCCGGCCGGTACGCGCCTTTTTCCTGCGCGGGGCGGTGATTTGGCGCTGACATCGGGCGGGCGCGGCGGGTAGAAGGTGGCGGCCGCGCCATGCCCGGCCGGCCAACGCAGGAGAGCGAGGATGGTTCATCGCAGGCCAAGACCCGCCGCCCCCCTGGGGGGGGGGATCGCCGGTGTGCTGGGCCCCGAACCGCCCCGCGCGGCCAGTTTCATCGTGACGGTCTATGGCGATGTGGCCGAACCGCGCGGCGGTGTGCTGTGGATGGGCAATCTGATCGAGATCTGCGCCTGCGTCGGCCTGAGCGAGACACTGGTACGCACCGCCGTATCGCGGCTTGTGGCGGCGGGGCAGTTGCAGGGCGAAAAGGACGGTCGACGCAGCTATTACCGCCTGACATCCGCGGCGCGGGTGGAATTTGCCCGCGCGGCACAGCTTTTGTTCGGCCCGCCCGCGCCGGCGCAGGGCTGGGTGCTGATCGCCCGGCCGGACCCGGCGGCGCAGGCGCGGCTGGCGCGCGACGGGTTCGTGCCGCTGGGGGATGATCTGCAGATCGGTCCCGACCGGGGCCGGGCCGCGGATCTGGGGGGGGTCGTGTTTCGTGCGGAACTGGTCGCGGGCGTGCACGATCTGCCCGCCTTCGCCGCCGCGCATTGGGATCTGGGCGCGCGGGGACAGGCCTATCGCGATTTCGTGGCGCGCTTTGCGCCGCTATCGGCATCGCTGGCGCAGGGGGGGCGATTGGCGGCGCAGGATTGTCTGGTGGCGCGTCTGGCGCTGGTGCATGACTATCGCCTGGCGCTGTTGCATGACCCGCGCCTGCCGGTTGCGGCGCTGCCCGCAGACTGGCCCGGTGTCGTGGCGCAGCGGCTGTTTGCCGATCTGTATCTGGCGTTGTCGGCGGGGGCCGATTCGTATCTGGGCGCCCGCCTGACTACTGCCGAGGGACCGCTGCCCCCCGCGACCGAGGCGACGCGAGCCCGCCTGACGGCCCTGCAGGCCCTGGCCTTCGCAGGGTAAGAGGCCGTTTTTCCGGTGCTTTCCGATCATGCGGTTGCTCTTGTCAAAAAGCATCACGAAGCTATGTAGAATTTTGTTTTGTGCGTGACGCTTTTGCGCTATACAGTGACCGAACGGTCGGTCAATGTGGATGCGGGGCCGCCGCGACCAAGGGAACCTGGGGGAGTATCGAATGACCGAAGCCTATATCTGCGATGCGGTGCGGACACCGATCGGCCGCTATGCCGGGGCGTTGGCCCAGGTGCGGGCCGATGACCTGGCCGCGCTGCCGCTGAAGGCGCTGATGGAGCGCAACCCGCAGGTGGACTGGTCGCAGGTTGACGATCTGATTTATGGCTGCGCCAACCAGGCGGGCGAAGATAACCGCAACGTGGGCCGGATGGCGGTGCTGTTGTCGGGCATGCCGATCGCGGTGCCGGGAACCACGGTGAACCGGCTGTGCGGGTCCGGGATGGATGCGGTCGGCATGGCGGCCCGCGCGATCAAGGCGGGCGATTGCGACATGGTCATTGCCGGCGGTGTCGAAAGCATGAGCCGCGCGCCCTTTGTGATGCCCAAGGCGGATACCGCTTTTTCGCGCGCCAATGCGGTCTATGACACCACGATCGGCTGGCGCTTTCCCAATCCGGCGCTGAAAAAGGCCTTTGGCACCCATTCAATGCCGGAAACCGCCGACAATGTTGCCGCCGATTTCAACGTCAGCCGCGAAGATCAGGACGCCTTCGCGCTGCGCAGTCAGGCGCGCTGGGCCGCAGCGCAGGCGGCGGGGATCTTTGCGGACGAGATCGTCCCCGTCACCATCGCGCAGAAAAAGGGCGATCCGCTGGTGATCGACACGGATGAACATCCGCGTCCGTCGACCACGGCCGAACAGCTGGCAAGGCTGCGCGGCGTCAATGGTCCCGATCTGACCGTCACCGCCGGCAATGCCTCGGGCGTCAATGACGGGGCGGCGGCGCTGGTCATCGCCTCGGCCGAGGCGGCCAGGGCCCAGGGCCTGACGCCCCGTGCGCGCATCGTGGCGATGGCTGCCGCGGGGGTTGAGCCGCGGGTCATGGGCGTGGGTCCCGCGCCCGCGGTGCGCAAGGTGCTGGCCCGCGCCGGCATGACGCTTGACCAGATGGACGTGATCGAACTTAATGAGGCATTCGCAGCCCAGGCGCTGGCCGTGCTGCGCGATCTGGGCCTGCCCGATGACGCGGCCCATGTGAACCCGAACGGCGGCGCCATCGCCCTTGGCCATCCCCTGGGGATGAGCGGCGCAAGGCTTGTGACGACAGCGATGTATCAGCTTCACCGCACCGGCGGGCGCTATGCGCTGTGCACCATGTGCATCGGGGTGGGCCAGGGCATTGCCCTTATCATTGAACGCGTGTGAACAGGAGGTAGCCGCGATGTATGCACAGATGGTCAGGACCGACGCCGACCGCGTCAAGACGCCGGAAGAAATGTCGCCCGAGGAACGCGCGTTCCAGGAACGCATCGACCGCGGCGAAAAGATCGAGCCGAAGGAATGGATGCCCGAGGCCTATCGCAAGACACTGATCCGCCAGATCGGCCAGCACGCGCATTCCGAAATCGTGGGCCAGCTGCCCGAGGGCAACTGGATCACCCGCGCCCCCACGCTGGAGCGCAAGGCGATCCTGCTGGCCAAGGTGCAGGATGAGGCGGGCCACGGCCTGTATCTGTATTGCGCCGCCGAAACGCTGGGTGTCAGCCGCGATGAGCTGCTGGACAAGCTGCACAGCGGCAAGATGAAATATTCCTCGATCTTCAACTATCCCACGCTGAACTGGGCCGATATCGGCGCGGTGGGCTGGCTGGTTGACGGCGCCGCGATCATGAACCAGGTGCCGCTGCAGCGGACCAGCTTCGGCCCCTACAGCCGCGCCATGATCCGGATCTGCAAGGAGGAATCGTTCCACCAGCGCCAGGGCTATGACATCATGATGAAGATGGCCCAGGGCACGCCCGAACAGAAGGCGATGGCGCAGGATGCGCTGAACCGCTTCTGGTATCCGGCGCTGATGATGTTCGGCCCCTCGGATGCGGAATCGGTGCATTCTGCCCAGTCCATGGCCTGGAAGATCAAGATCAACACCAATGACGAGCTGCGCCAGAAATTCGTGGATCAGACTGTGCCGCAGGCCGAATACCTGGGCCTGACGATCCCCGACCCGGATCTGAAGTGGAACGGGGAAAAGGGCGGTTATGACTTCAGCCAGCCCGACTGGTCCGAATTCTTTGACGTGATTGCCGGCAATGGCCCGTGCAACAAGGAACGCCTGGGCGCCCGCGTCAAGGCCTGGGAAGACGGCGAATGGTTCCGCGACGGTCTGGTTGCCCATGCCAAGAAGGCCGATGCGCGCCGCGCCGCCGCGAAGATCGCGGCCGAATAAGACACCGATCCCGGGCGGCGGCCCCGCCGCCCATCCACAGCCAGACTTAGGCCCGTTTTCGGGAGGAGAAAACTCATGTCCAGCGAATGGCCCCTCTGGGAGGTCTTTATCCGTGGCCAGCATGGCCTGAACCACCGCCATGTCGGCAGCCTGCACGCGCCGGATGCGGAAATGGCGATCAAGAACGCCCGCGACGTCTATACCCGCCGCAATGAAGGTGTGTCGATCTGGGTCGTGAAGTCGAACGACATCACCGCCTCCAGTCCCTCGGACAAGGGGCCGCTGTTCGAGCCGTCGAATTCCAAGGTCTACCGTCACCCGACCTTCTTCGACATCCCTGAAGAAGTGGGGCATATGTGATGCCGTCGCTTCCTGACATGACACCCCCGAACGCCGGGACGCTGGCGGTGGGTGCCGCCGCCGCGCAGGGCAGCGCGCGCCCGGGCGATGTGCCCGAACTGCAGGCGGCCTTCTTCGAATTCCTGACCCGGATGGGCGATAACACCCTGGTTCTGGGCCATCGCGTTTCGGAATGGTGCGGCCATTCCCCCGTGCTGGAGGAAGATATTGCGCTGGCCAATACCGCGCTGGACCTGATCGGGCAGACACAGCTGTGGCTGGGTCTTGCCGGCGAGATCGAGGGCAAGGGCCGCAGCGCGGACAATCTGGCCTATCTGCGCGATGCGGCGCAGTTCCGCAACGTGCTGCTGGTGGAACGCCCCAACGGCGATTTCGGCAACACGCTGATGCGCCAGTTCCTGTTCGACGCCTGGCATCTGGAAATGTTGAAGGCGCTGGAAAAATCCACCGATCCGCGCGTGGCCGAAATTGCGGCCAAGGCGGTGAAAGAGGTGGCCTATCATCTGGAACGGTCGGCCGATCTGGTGATCCGTCTGGGCGACGGGACCGGAGAAAGCCACACCCGGATGCAGGATGCGCTGGACGATCAGTGGGCCTATACGGGCGAGCTGTTCCTGGCCGATGCGGCCGATCAGGTCGTGGCCGCGGCGGGCATCGCGCCGGATCTGCAGGCGCTGAAGGCGGGCTGGGATACGGTGGTGGCCGATGTTCTGGAACAGGCGACGCTGAAGGCGCCGGCCTCGGGCTATGTCCACAAGGGCGGCAAGCGCGGCGTGCATACCGAGCATCTGGGCTATATCCTGGCGGACATGCAGTTCCTGCAGCGCGCCTATCCGGGCGCGATCTGGTAAGGGGGGCGGGCGATGAGCACCCCGACCCTGCCCTCGACCGAGCAGGTCTGGCGCTGGCTGTCCGAGGTGCCGGACCCGGAAATCCCGGTGATCAGCCTGACCGACCTGGGCATCATCCGCGATGTCGCCTGGGAAGGTGAGACGCTGGTGGTGACGGTGACGCCGACCTATTCGGGTTGCCCGGCCACCAGCATCATCAACCTGGACATCGAGACGGCGCTGCGGACCCACGGCATTGCGAAGCTGCGGCTGGACCGACGGCTGTCGCCGCCCTGGACCACGGACTGGATCAGCGATGAGGGGCGCGAAAAGTTGCGCGCCTATGGCATCGCGCCCCCGGTTGACGGCACCGCTGCCGATGGCCGGCTGATGGGTCGGGCGAACCGGCTGGCCGGAACCTCGAACCTGGTCATCGCCTGCCCGCATTGCGGATCGACCCATACCGAGAAAGTCAGCCAGTTCGGCTCGACGCCCTGCAAGGCATCGTATCGCTGCAAGGACTGTCTGGAACCCTTCGATTATTTCAAATGCATCTGAGGATGCGGAGGTAACGCCACATGGCACGTTTCCACCCCCTTGAGGTCACCGATGTGCGCCGCGAAACCCGCGATGCAGTCGTGGTCACGCTGAAGCCGCGCGCCGAAGACGCCGCCGTTTTCGATTTCACCCAGGGCCAATATCTGACCTTTCGCGGCGAATTCGACGGCGAGGAACTGCGCCGGTCCTATTCGATCTGTGCCGGCAAGGATGAGGGCATCCTGAAGGTCGGGATCAAGCGGGTCGATGGCGGCGCCTTTTCGACCTGGGCGAATGAAAGCCTACGTCCCGGCGATACGCTGGATGCAATGCCGCCGATGGGCCGGTTCTATACCGAGATCGACCCCGCGGCCGACAAGCATTACCTTGGCTTTGCCGGGGGCTCGGGGATCACGCCGGTGCTGTCGATCATCAAGACGGTGCTGGCGCGCGAGCCGCAATCGCGCTTTACGCTGGTCTATGCCAACCGCCAGATCAACACGATCATGTTCCGCGAAGATCTGGAGGATCTGAAGAACCTGTATCTGGGGCGCTTCTCGGTGATCCATGTGCTGGAACAGGAAGGCCAGGAAATCGACCTGTTCACCGGCCGGATCGACGCGGACAAGATGACCGCGCTGTTCGACCGCTGGATCGATCCGAAATCGGTCGATACCGCGTTCATCTGCGGGCCCGAACCGATGATGCTGGCGATCGCGGCCAGCCTGCGCGCGCATGGCCTGGATGATGCCCGGATCAAGTTCGAGCTGTTCGCCAGCAGCCAGCCGGGCCGCGCCAAGGCCAGGGCCGTGTCGAAAGAAGCCATCCAGCCCGGCAGTGGCACCGCCGCCACCGTCACGCTGGATGGTGCCACCCGCAGCTTTGAAATGCCGCGCCAGGGGCAGAGCATTCTTGATGCCGCTCTGGGGGCGAACATGGACGCGCCCTATTCCTGCAAGGCCGGGGTCTGTTCGACCTGCCGCTGCAAGGTGCTGGAGGGCGAGGTCGAGATGGCGATCAACCACGCGCTGGAAGATTATGAGGTGCGCGCGGGCTATGTGCTCAGCTGCCAGGCCTTCCCGCTGACCGACAAGGTCGTCGTCAGCTACGACGAATGAAGGGCGAAAGGGAGGAACCCATGTCCGACACCAACACTTCCGACACGATGAACATCGACGACTATCTGGCGCAGGGCGGGGTGCTGACCTCGCCGGCCAATGTGCCCGCCCGCTATCGCGGCGAACTGATGCGGCTGATGGCGTCTTTCGTGGACAGCGAACTGGCCGGATCGGCGGGCTTTGCCAGCGCGATCAACTTTGCGCCGGGCATCAAGGAACGCATCGCGGCCAGCCGGATCACGCTGGAAAAGGCCGATCACGCCGAACGCGTTCTGGATGTGATGGGCAGCTTCGGCACCGATACCGCGCGCTATCAGGGCCAGCATGACTGGGCCGCGCGCGTGGCCCGCGATGCCGATCTGGGGGCGGTTCGCCAGGGCGGCGACATGCGTCTGTCGGTGTTCCACTATCCGATCACCGGCTGGACCGATGCGGTGGTGATGAACGTGCTGATGGGCCTTGCGACCGGGGTGCAGATGACCGAACTGACGCGCCTGTCCTATGCGCCGCTGGCCGAAATCTTCCGCGAGATCGCCCCGCGTGAGGCGCGCCATGCCGATCTGGGCCTGGAAGGTCTGGAACGGATCGCCGCTACTGCGGACGGTCAGGCAGCGGCCCGCGCCGCCATCGCCTACTGGCGCCCGCGTGTTGCCGCGACCTTCGGCACCGCCGGATCGCAGCGCTTTGACATGCTGCGCCGGCTTGGCCTGCGCCGCCAGCCCAATGAGGCCCTTCTGGCGGCCTGGAACGCCCGCGTCGACGAAAAACTCGCGGCGCTCAACCTGAACTGAATGAGGAAGACCTGATGTCCGTCACGATCCGCGCACCGCGCCGACTGGAAAGTTTTGTCTGTGGGGAATGGACCCGTGGCGCGAAGGAAGGCGTGCCGCTTCTGAATGCCGCGACGGGGGAACCCGTCGCGTTCATCGATTCCACCGGGCTTGATTTCAAGACCGCGCTGGACTGGGGGCGTGACAAGGGCGGGCGCGCGCTGCGCGCCATGTCCTTCCATGATCGCGCGCAGATGCTCAAGGCGCTTGGCCTGAAGCTGATGGAGATGAAAGAGGAATTCTATGCCGAAAGCCTTGCCACCGGCGCGACCCGGGCCGATGCCTGGATCGACATCGAAGGCGGTATCGGCACGCTTCTGACATTTGCGTCAAAGGGGCGGCGCGAATTGCCCAACACGCGCGTTCTGATCGATGGTGATGTGGAACTGCTGTCCAAGGATGCCAGCTTTTCGGCGCAGCACATCCTGACCCCGCTGCACGGGATCGCGATTCATATCAACGCCTTCAACTTCCCCTGCTGGGGGATGCTGGAAAAGATCGGGCCGAACCTGCTGGCGGGTGTGCCCTGCCTGATCAAGCCCGCCTCGCAGACCGCCTATCTGACCGAGCTGATGGTGCGACGGATGATCGAAACGGGCATTCTGCCCGATGGCGCGCTGCAGCTGGTATCGGGATCGGTGGGCGACATGCTGGACCATGTCGGCGTGCAGGACGCGGTGACCTTCACCGGATCGGCCTGGACCGGGCGCAAGCTGAAGACCCATCCTGCCATCGTGGACAATTCGGTGCGCTTCACGATGGAGGCCGACAGTCTGAACGCCTCGATCCTGGGGCCCGATGCGGTGCCCGGAACCGAAGAATTCGACCTGTTCGTCAAGGAAGTCGCGCGGGAAATGACGGTGAAGGCGGGGCAGAAATGTACCGCGATCCGCCGCGTGATCGCGCCGCGCGCACAGGTGCAGGCGCTGGTCGCGGCACTGGGTGACCGGCTGGGCAAGACCGCGCTGGGCGATCCGGCGGTGGATGGCACCCGCATGGGGCCGCTGGCCAGCCTTGATCAGCGTGATGAGGTCCGCGCGCGGATCAAGGACCTGCAGGCCGATGCCGAAATCGTCGCCGGCAACCCCGATGAGGTCCGCGTCGTATCGGGCGATGCGGAAAAGGGCGCCTTCGTGAACCCAGTCCTGCTTTATTGCGACAAGCCCTTTGCCGCCAGCGCCGTGCATGATGTTGAGGCGTTTGGCCCTGTGTCCACGGTCATGCCCTATGACACGCTCGAGGAGGCGGTCGACCTGGCGCAGCGCGGCAAGGGGTCGCTGGTCGCCTCGGTCTTCACCAATGACAAGACCGTCGCCGAAGAGGTGGTGATCGGCATGGCACCGTTCCACGGGCGCGTGCTCATCGGCAACCGCGCCTCGGCCAAGACCTCGACGGGGCATGGCTCGCCGCTGGCGGGGCTGGTCCACGGTGGGCCGGGCCGCGCCGGCGGCGGCGAGGAAATGGGCGGCATCCGCGGCGTCAAACACTACATGCAGCGCACCGCGGTGCAGGGCGCGCCGCGGCTGTTGTCGGCGGTCACCGGGCGCTGGATGGAAGGCGCCGATGCGCAGCAGGGCGAACATCCGTTCCGCAAGTCGCTGCAGGATCTGAAGATCGGCGATCAGCTGATCACCGCCGCGCGCCAGGTCACGCAGGAAGATGTGGAACATTTCGCCCATTTCACCGGCGATACCTTCTACGCGCATATGGACAGCGCGGCCGCCAAGGCCAACCCGTTCTTCGACGACCGCGTGGCACATGGCTATCTGATCGCCTCTTTCGCGGCGGGGCTGTTCGTCGAACCGAACCCCGGCCCGGTGCTGGCAAATTACGGTGTCGACAACCTGCGCTTCCTGACCCCGGTCTATTTCGGGGACACGCTTCAGGTTCGCCTGACCTGCAAGGAAATCAACCCCCGCGCCACCGCCGAACACGGTGAGGTGCGCTGGGATTGCCAGGTCACCAACCAGAACGGGGCTGTGGTCGCGCAATATGACGTGCTGACCATGGTCGCCAAGACCTGGGGCTGATCGACCAAAAAACAGGCGCCGCACCCGGGGCAGGGCGCGGCGCCTGTTTCACCTTGCGAAAAATACCTCCGCCGGAGGCTTCGCCAGATCCGCTTGCGTGATGGCCGGGCAGGGAAATCAGCGCACCGCCTTGATGCCTTCCAGGATCAGCGTTGTCGCCACTTCGGCGTAATCCTCGCGCGTGATGGGGCCGCCGTCACGGAACCACATATAGACCCAGTTCATCATGCCGAACAGCGACATCGTGACCGGCATCAGCAACGGGCGGTCCTGGTCGTCCAGCGCGGGGTTGATGTCGTGCAGCACGGCGGCAAAGCGTTTGACGATGCGCCGCTCGATCGCGTGGATCTCGGCGCGCTGGTCGTCGGTCAGGGCGCTGGTGGCGTTCAACTGCACCTTGTGCTCGTTATCCGCGCCCCGATAGCTTTCCAGCACCGTGCTGACCAGCCGGTGCAGGCGCAGGTCGGGGGGCAGGTCGGGGGTGTCGGCCTCGGAGATCGCTTCTTCCAGATCGGCCAGATGGGTGCGGATGATCGCAAAAATCAACGCATCCTTGCTGGGATAATAGTGGTAAAGCAGGGCCTTGGATACCTGTGAATGGGTGGCGATCTGGGCCATCGAGGCCTTGTCCATTCCCTGTTCGGCGAAAACTGCCGCGGCACTCAAAAGGATACTGTGCTGTTTCTCTTCGAAATCGCTCGCGCGGGTCCGTGCCATGGTTTTCCTGTTCCGTTCTGCCCGAAAGAAAAATGGGAGGGCGGTTCCGCCCCCCCCTATACATCGCGCGCCCGGGCGATGTCACGCAGGCGTCATTCCTTCGGGCGGTTGTCGATGACGCGCTTGGCCTTCCCTTCGGACCGGGCGATCATTTCGGGATCGCAGACGTTGATCCGGGTCGAGACACCGACCACCGCCTTGATGTGATGGGCCAGTTCCCTGGCCGCGGTGTCGCGTGCGGCGGCCTCGGTGTGGCCGGGGGTGCATTCGACATGGACGGTCAGATTGTCCATCCGGCCCGCACGGGTCAGTTCCAGCTGGAAATGTGGCGCCAGGCCCTTGCACTTGAGGATCTGTTCCTCGATCTGTGTCGGGAACACATTGACCCCGCGCAGGATGATCATGTCGTCGCTGCGCCCGGTGATCTTGTCGATCCGGCGCATGGACCGCGCGGTGCCCGGCAGTAGGCGGGTCAGGTCGCGGGTGCGATAGCGCACCATCGGCAGGCCTTCCTTGGTCAGCGTGGTGAATACCAGTTCGCCCATCTCGCCATCGGGCAGAACCTCGCCTGTCACCGGGTCGATGATTTCGGGGTAGAAGTGGTCTTCCCAGATGTGCAGGCCGTCCTTGGTTTCCACGCATTCCTGCGCGACGCCGGGGCCCATCACCTCGGACAGGCCATAGATGTCCACGGCATGCATGTCGAAGGCGTCCTGAATTTCCTGCCGCATCGCGTTCGTCCAGGGTTCGGCGCCAAAAATCCCGACCTTGAGCGAACTTTCCCGCGGGTCAAGGCCCTGACGCCGGAATTCATCCAGGATCGACAGCATGTAGGATGGCGTGACCATGATGATGCGCGGCTTGAAATCCGTGATCAGTGTGACCTGGCGTTCGGTCTGCCCGCCCGAAATCGGCACCACCGTGCAGCCCAGCCGTTCGGCGCCGTAATGCGCGCCAAGGCCGCCGGTGAACAGGCCGTAGCCATAGGCATTATGCAAGATGTCGCCCGGGCGCCCGCCCGCGGCCCGGATCGAGCGTGCGATCAGGTTGGCCCAGACATCGATGTCATTGGCGGTATAACCCACCACGGTCGGCTTGCCGGTGGTGCCCGACGACCCGTGGATCCGCACCAGTTTCGTCTGCGGTACGGCAAACATGCCGAAGGGATAGGTGTCGCGCAGATCCTGCTTGGTGGTGAAGGGGAACCTGGCAATATCGGCCAGCGTCTTCAGATCTTCGGGATGGACGTCATGGGCGATGAACTGCTTGCGGTAGAAGGGCGAATTCTCGAACGCATGCTTGAGCGAGCGTTTCATCCGGTGGAACTGCAGCGCGGCGATTTCATCGCGCGAGGCGATCTCGATCGGGTCCAGATCCTGCTTGCGGGGGGTTAGGTCTTCCATGGGTCCTCCCTTTGGAATGCGATGCCGGTCATACCGGCAGGTGGGTGCCTTTGACCATGCGCGAATGGCCGCGGAATTCGGCCACCTGCACACCGTCCTGATTGGTGATGCGGATGTCATAGATCCCGGACCGGCCGCGGCGGGAAACCTCGCGCGCGGCGGCGGTCAGCCGGTCGCCGATGCGCACCGGGTTGAGATAGGAGATCGAGCAGTGCTGCCCGACCACCACGTCGTTGTAACTGTTGCAGGCGAAGGCAAAGGCCGAATCGGCCAGCGTGAAGATATAGCCGCCATGGCAATTGCCGTGCCCGTTCGACATGTCGGCGGTGACCGTCATCGACAGCGTGGCCTGCCCCGGGGCGACCTGGTCCAGCGCCATGCCCAGCCGCTGGCTGGCGGAATCGTCGTTCCACATCGCGCGGGCCGATGCCTCGGCCAATTCCTGCGGGGTCATTTTGGCTGCGGGTTTCATTGGCCCCTGAACTCCGGTTTGCGCTTTTCCAGAAAGGCGGTAACGCCTTCGGCATAATCGGCGCTGCGCCCGGCCTGGCGCTGGCAGTCGCGTTCCATGTCCAGCTGGGCATCCAGGCTGTTGGTGGCCGCAGCCTGGATCAGCCGCTTGGTCAGGCCCAGGCCCAGCGTCGGGCCGGCGGCCAGCGATTGCGCCAGCGCGGCGGCCTCGGGCAGCAGCGCATCATCGTCGACGGCCTTCCAGATCAGCCCCCAATCGGCGGCGCGTTCGGCCATCAGCGGTTCGGCCGTCAGCGCCAGCGCCTTGGCGCGCGGTTCGCCCAGAATGCGCGGCAGGTTCCAGGTGCCGCCGGCATCGGGGACCAGCCCGATCCTGGCGAAAGCCTGAATGAATTTCGCCGATTTCGCCGCCAGAACGATGTCGCAGGCCAGCGCGATATTGGCGCCTGCGCCCGCCGCCACACCGTTGACCGCGCAGACCACCGGCTTTTCCAGCGCCCGCAGCAGCCGCAGCGTGGGATTGTAGAAGGTTTCCAGCGTATGGCCCAGATCCGGGGCCGGGCCGCCCTTGCGCGGATCGCGGTCACCAAGGTCCTGGCCTGCGCAGAACCCGCGCCCCGCGCCGGTCAGCAGGACCGCGCGCACATCGGCATCATCATGCGCGCGCTGCAATCCTGCGCGCAGCGCAAGGTGCATGGCCTCATCGAAGGAATTAAGCTTTTCTGGACGGTTCAGCGTCAGGTACAGGACGCCATCGTTCAGCGCCACCAGGACTGTGTCGGATTGGGTCATCGGCAATCTCCCCCTCAGGCCGCGGGCTGACCGGCGGCGTGTAAAAAATTTGTTGCATAGTCCGACCGGCCGGTCAATGATAAAGCTGTTTTGAGGAGGAGGCACCGGCATGAGCAAGCTGTTTGACCGTCATCATGGGCTGTTGAAGGATGCGTTGCGCGCGCTGGAAAGCCGCGGATTCTGGTCGCCTTTTCCAGAGGTTCCAAGCGGCAAGGTCTATGGGGAAACCGCCCGGGCCGAAGGTGATGCCTCGTTTGCCGCGGCGCTTGGCGCGCCCTTTGACCTGCCCGGCCACCCCGAATCAGGTCGTCTTGGGGCCGAGGTTTCGCCCTGGGGGCCGGCGCTGGGAATCACCTATCCGGCTGCTTCGCCCGAAACCCTGATCGCCGCATCCCGGGCTGCCGCCGCGCCCTGGGCGGCTGCCAGCCCCGAAACCCGGGTGGGCATCTGCCTGGAAATTCTGGTGCGGCTGAACCGGATCAGCTTCCTGATGGGCAATGCGGTGATGCACACGACCGGGCAGGCCTTTGCGATGGCCTTCCAGGCGGGCGGGCCGCATGCGCAGGATCGCGGGCTGGAGGCGGTGGCCACCGCCTGGGCGGAAATGATCCGCACGCCCAAAACCGCGATCTGGGAAAAGCCGCAGGGCAAGGCCGCGCCGCTGGTGATCGAAAAGCACTGGCGCGTGGTGCCGCGCGGTGTGGCGCTGGTGATCGGCTGCAACACTTTTCCGACGTGGAATTCCTATCCCGGGCTGTTCGCCAGCCTGGCCACCGGCAACCCGGTGATCGTCAAGCCGCATCCGGGCGCGGTCTTGCCGCTGGCGATCACCGTGCGCATCGCGCGTGAGGTTCTGGCCGAGGCGGGCCTGCCCGCCGATGTGGTTTTGCTGGCCGCTGATCTGGCGCAGGCGCCGATCACGGCTGATCTGGTGCGCGATCCGGCGGTTCGGATCATCGACTACACCGGATCAAACGCCTTTGGCCAATGGGTGCGTGACAATGCCGCGCCGGGTGCGCAGGTCTATACCGAGGAAGCGGGCGTCAATTCCATCGTGATCGCCGCCAGCGATGATTTCGGCGGCATGTGCGCCAATATCGCCTTTTCGCTGTCGCTGTATTCCGGGCAGATGTGCACCTCGCCGCAGGATATCTTTGTGCCGCGCGACGGGATCGACACGGATCAGGGCCGCAAGAGCCTGGATCAGGTGGCCCGGGGCATTGCCGATGCGGTCGATGCGCTGCTGGCGGATCCGGCGCGCGCGGCCGGGGTCTGTGGTGCGATCGCCAACCCGGCCACGCTGGCGCGGGTGGATGCGGCGCGGGCCCAGGGCCGTGTGGTGCGCGACAGCGCGCCGCTGGCCGGGCAGGGGCGCAGCGCCACGCCGCTGATTGTGGCGCTGGACGAGGGCACTGCCGGATCGGCCGCACATGAGGCCGAGTGTTTTGGCCCCGTCGCCTTTGTCGTGCCCGTGGCCGATGCCCGGGCCGGCATTCAGGCCGCCGCCGATCTGGCGCGGCGCAAGGGTGCGATCACCGCTGCGCTCTATGACACCGACGAATCCCGCATCCTGCGCGCCGCCGATGCCTTTGCCGGGGCGGGCGTGAACCTGTCGGTCAATCTGACCGGCAATATCTTTGTCAATCAAAGCGCTGCGTTCAGCGACTACCATGTCACCGGGGCCAACCCGGCGGGTAACGCAAGCCTGACCGACACCGCCTTCGTCACCGGACGGTTCCGCGTGGCGATGTGGCGGCGACCGAAAGCGGCCTGACCGGGCCGCCCCACTGCCAGAGTTCTCTGAGGGAGGAGACCAGCATGAAGACCCTGACCACCACCGCCAGCGCGACCGCGCTTGCCACGCTTATGGCCCTTGGCCTGGCCGGCACCGCCACGGCCGAAATCAAGATCGGCGCCTCGGTGTCCGAAACCGGCCCCGCCGCCTTTCTGGGCGACCCCGAGGCCAAGACGCTGAAGATGCTTGTCGAGGACATCAACGCCAATGGCGGCGTCAACGGCGAGCCGATCGAGCTTGTGATCTATGACGACGGCGGCGATCCGAACAAGGCGCGCACCTTCGCCACCCGCCTGGTCGAGGATGACGAGGTCGTCGCCATCGTCGGCGGCACCACCACCGGCACCTCGATGGCGATCATCCCGGTGGCCGAGGATGCCGAAGTTCCCTTCATCTCGCTGGCCGGCGCGATCGAGATCATCGATCCGGTCAAGCCCTTCGTCTTCAAGACCCCGCATACCGACCGCATGGCCTGTGCCAAGATCTTTGAAGACATGCAGAAGCGGCAGATCAGCAAGATCGGCATGATTTCGGGGACCGACGGCTTTGGCGCCTCGATGCGCAACCAGTGCCTGTCGATCGTGGGCGATTACGGCATCGAGGTGCTGGCCGACGAAAGCTATGGGCCGCAGGATGCCGACATGACCCCGCAGCTGACCAACATCAAGGGCAGCGACGGTATCCAGGCGATCCTGAACCCGGGCTTTGGCCAGGGTCCCTCGATCGTGACGCGCAACTATGCGCAGCTGGCGATAGACCTGCCGCTGTATCAGTCGCATGGCGTCGCCTCGAAAGGGTTCATCGAGCTGGCGGGGGTCGCGGCCGCCGAGGGCGTGCGCCTGCCGGGCAACGCCCTTCTGGTGCCCGACCTGCTGGCCGGGGATGACCCGCAAAAGCCGGTCGTGACCGCCTACAAGACCATGTTCGAGGACAAGACCGGCACGCCGGTCGGCACCTTTGGCGGCTATGCCCATGACGGGCTGCGCATTCTGGTCGATGCCATCACCCGCGCCGGTTCGACCGAGCCCGTGGCGATCCGTGACGCGATCGAGGCGACCTCGGGGCTGGTGGGGACCACCGGCATCTATACGATGTCGTCCGGGGATCACCTGGGCCTGGACCTGTCTGCCTTCCGGATGCTGGAAATCCGCAACGGCGAATGGACCCTGGTTGAGTAATTCATGACGGCCCGGCCCGCCGCGTGCGGGCCGGGCCTTTCCGCGCCGCCCGCGCGCCCCTGTCCCGCCATCGCCGGAGAGCCTCCCGATGCCCGAACTGATGCAATTCCTACTGTCCGGTGTGACGGTCGGCGCGGTCTACGCGCTGGTCGCGCTGGGTTTCACCATCATTTACAACGCCTCTGACGTCGTGAACTTCGCCCAGGGCGAATTCGTGATGCTGGGCGGCATGATCACCGTCTTCGCCTTCAAGGCGGGGTTGCCGCTGCCGCTGGCGGCGCTGATCGCGGTCGCGGTGACGGCGGCGATCGGGGTGGCGCTGAACAAGCTGGCGATCGAGCCGGCACGCGGTGCGCCGGTGGTGTCGCTGATCATCATCACGATTGGCGCCTCGATCTTCATCCGGGGCGTGACGCAGCTGGTCTTTGACAAGCAGCTGCACCGCTTTCCGGCCTTTTCGGGCGATGATCCGATCCGGGTGCTGGGGGCGACGATCCTGCCGCAAAGCCTTTGGGTGATCGCGGGGGCGTTGGCGGTGTTCGTGGGGCTGTGGCTGTTCTTCACCCGCACGCTGATGGGCAAGGCCATCCTGGCTACGTCGAACAACCGGCTGGCGGCGCAGCTGGTGGGGATCAACACCGCCTGGGTTATGACGCTGTCCTTTGCCATGTCGGCGGGCATCGGCGCGCTGGCGGGCGTTCTGGTGACGCCGATCACGCTGGTCAGCTATGACGTGGGCATCGCGCTGGCGTTGAAGGGCTTTGCCGCGGCGATGCTGGGCGGCATGGGCAACCCCAAGGGCGCGCTGGTGGGCGGCATCCTGCTGGGCCTGCTTGAGGCGCTGACCGCGGGCTACATTTCCAGCCAGTACAAGGATGCCGCGGCCTTCATCGTGATCCTTGCGGTACTGTTTGCCATGCCGCAGGGCCTGTTTGGCAAGAAATCCACGGATCGGGTGTGACCATGAAGCTGAGCAACAAGCAAGCGACCCTTCTGGTGCTGGCCCTGCTGATCGCCATCACCCCGTTCTTCTTCCCCTCATCCTACTATTACCGCGTGGGATCACTGATCTTCGTGAACGGCATCGCGGTGACGGGGATGGTCATCCTGATCGGCTATGCCGGCCAGATCAGCCTGGGCCATGCGGGCTTTGCCGGGATCGGCGCCTATACCTGCGCGCTGGCGCCGGTGCATCTGGGCCTGCATCCGGGGCTGGCGCTGGTGCTGGGGGCGGCGATTTCGGCGGCGATGGCCTGGCTGATCGGGCGGCCGATCCTGCGGCTGAGGGGCTATTACCTGGGCGTGGCGACGCTGGGGTTTGGCATTCTGGTGTCGATGGTTCTGGCCAATGAACGCGACATCACCCGTGGTCCCGACGGGATCGAGGTGGCCGATCTGGGCCTGCGGGGCCTGTTGAAGGATATGGGCCTGAACCTGAACAATTCTGAATTCTGGTATGCCTTCACCGGTCTTGCGCTGCTGCTGGGGGCCTGGCTTGCGCTGAACCTGTACAACAGCCCCACGGGCCGGGCGCTGCGCGCGCTGCACGGATCGGAAATCGCCGCGCGCACCGTGGGCGTGGACGTGGCCCGGCTGAAGCTGCAGGCCTTCGTGATTTCGGCGGTCTATGCCTCGGTCTCGGGGTCGCTGCTGGCGCTGCAGAACAAGTTCATCACCCCCGATGTCGCGGGCTACATGCACTCGATCGAAATGGTGACGATGGCGGTTCTGGGGGGCGCGGGATCGGTTCTTGGCGCGATCTTCGGTGCCGGCATCCTGACGATGCTGCCGCAGGTGCTTACGGTTTTTGCCGAATATGAACAGCTGATGCTGGGTCTGGTGATGATGCTGGTGATGATCTTCATGCGCGATGGGCTGCTGCCGTCGGTCCTGCGCCTGATCCGGGGGAGGGGGGAATGAGCCTTTTGCAAGTCGAGGGGCTGGGCATCGAATTCGGCGGCGTGCGTGCCGTCCACGATGTCAGCTTCGCCATGAAACCGGGCGAGATCGTCTCGGTCATCGGGCCCAATGGCGCGGGCAAGACCACGCTGTTCAACATGATTTCGGGCGTGTACCTGCCCGGCTCGGGCCGGGTCAGGCTGGACGGCGAGGACGTGACCGGCATGAGCCCGCATCTGCTGGCGCGCCGGGGCCTGTCGCGTACCTTCCAGAATCTGCAGATCTTTCAGCAGATGACGGTGCTGGAAAATGCGATCGCGGGCTATCACCTGCAGGAAAGCGGGCATCTGCTGGCTGATCTGCTGAACCTGCCCGCCTCGCGGCGCCGGGCGCAGGTCGCGCGCGAAGGTGCGCAGAAACTGCTGGACCGCGTGGGCCTTGGCCGCGCCGCCGAGCATGAGGCGGGAAACCTGTCCTATGGCGCGCTCAAGCGGCTGGAAATCGCGCGCGCGCTGGCGCTGAAGCCGCGGGTGCTGTTGCTGGATGAACCGGCGGCGGGCTGCAACGCGGTCGAGACCGAAGAAATCGACCACCTGATCGCCGAGGTCGCCGCCGAGGGCGTGGCGATCCTGCTGGTCGAGCATGACATGAAAATGGTCATGCGCATTTCCAACCATATCGTGGTGCTGGACCATGGCGAGAAGATCGCCGAGGGCGACCCGGCCACGGTCAGCCGCAACCCCGATGTGATCGCGGCCTATCTTGGAACGCAGGAGGCTGCCGATGCTGACGGTTGAGGGGCTGCGGTCGCGCTATGGCCGCATCGAGGTGCTGCATGGCATCGATCTGTCCGTGAATTCGGGCGAAATCGTCACCGTGGTGGGGGCCAACGGTGCGGGCAAGACCACGCTTTTGCGTTGCATTTCCGGGGTGCAGCCGGTCACCGGCGGGTCGGTCACCTTCCGGGGCGAGATCATCACCCAGGTGCCGGGCTTCAAGCGCCTGCGCCGGGGGCTTGCGCAATCGCCCGAGGGGCGGCAGATCTTTACCAACCTGACGGTTGAGGAAAATCTGCGGCTGGGCGCGTTCCTGTTTTCCGATGACCGGGTAGAACGCGACATGGAAGACGCCTTCCAGATGTTCCCGATCCTGAAACAGAAACGCAACCAGGCGGCGGGCGGCCTGTCGGGCGGGCAACAGCAGATGCTGGCAATCGCGCGCGCGCTGATGGGGCGGCCGTCGTGCCTTTTGCTGGATGAACCCTCGATGGGGCTGGCGCCGATCCTGGTGCAGCAGATCTTCGATGTGGTCAGCGGGCTGAAACAACTTGACGTGACCGTGCTTCTGGTCGAACAGAACGCGTTCGGGGCGCTGAAGATTGCCGATCGCGGCTATGTCATGGAGACGGGCCGCATCAGCATCGAAGGACCGGCGGCCGACCTGATCGCCGATCCGCGTATCCGCGAAGCCTATCTGGGGATTTGACATGACCGTATCCATCGCGCGCGAAGGCGCCATTGCTGTCGTCACCATCGACAACCCGCCCGTCAACGCGCTGTCGCAGGCGCTGCGGCAGGGGCTGTGGGATGCGGTGGGCGCGCTGGATGCGGACCCGGATGTTCGCGCGGTCGTGCTGATTTGCGCGGGGCGCACCTTCATCGCCGGCGCCGATGTCAGCGAATTCGGCAAGCCGCCGATGGAACCGTATCTGCCCGATCTGGTCGCGCGGATCGAGGCTGCGGGCAAGCCATGGATCGCGGCGATCCACGGATCGGCGCTGGGTGGCGGGCTTGAGGTCGCCTTGGGCTGCCGGTTCCGCGTCGCCGTGTCGTCGGCGGCGCTGGGCCTGCCCGAGGTGACGCTGGGTATCGTGCCCGGCGCAGGGGGCACGGTGCGCACCCCGCGCCTTGTCGGCGCCGTCGAGGCGGCGGCCATGGCGACCACGGGCAAGCCGGTCAAGGCGGCCCGGGCGCTGGTGACCGGCCTGATCGACCAGATCATCGAGGGCGATCTGCGCACAGGTGCCGTGGCCTTTGCCGAAGCGGCGCTGAACGCGCCGCTGCCCGCGCCGGTCTGCGCGCGCGACCCTGCGCCGGCCCCCGAAGGCTTCTGGACGACGCAAGAGACGGCCGTGGCCAAGGGCGCCAAGGGCGCGGTGGCGCCGCTGCGGGCGCTTGAATGTGTGAAACGCGCCGTCACGGGCGATTTCGCCGCCGCCATGACGCATGAGCGGGACACTTTCCTTGACCTGCGCGGATCGGATCAGGCCGCAGCCCTGCGCCATGTGTTTTTTGCCGAACGTGCCGCACCGCGCCCGGCGGCGTTGGCCGGTGTGACCGCGCGCGTGATTGCCACCAGCGCGGTGATCGGCGGCGGGACGATGGGCGCAGGCATCGTCGCGGCCCTGCGCGATGCCGGCCTGCCGGTGGTGCTGATCGAACGCGATGACGAGGCGGTTGCCCGCGGTCTGGCCAATCTGGCCACTATCTTTGACGGCGCGGTCAGGCGCGGCCGCCTGACCGAGGCGCAGGCCGCCGATCGCATGGCCGGGGTGACCGGCAGCACCGATTACGCCGCACTGGCCGATATCGACCTGGTCATCGAGGCGGTGTTCGAGGAAATCGGCGTCAAGCGTGCGGTCTTTGCCGAACTGGGCCGGGTTTGCCGCCCCGATGCGATCCTGGCGACCAACACATCCTATCTGGACCCGCGCGCCATTGCCGAAGGCCTGCCCCATCCCGAACGCTTCCTGGGGCTGCATTTCTTCAGCCCGGCCAATGTGATGAAGCTGCTGGAAATCGTGCCGACGCCCGACACCACGCCGCAGGTGCTGGCCAGCGGGTTCGCGCTGGCGCGCAGCCTGGGCAAGATGCCGGTGCAGGCGGGGATTTGCGACGGCTTCATCGGCAACCGCATCCTGAAACGCTATCGTGCCGCGGCCGAGACGCTGGTCCGCCAGGGTATCGCCATTGCCGAGGTGGATGCGGCGATGCGCGGCTTTGGCCTGGCGATGGGGCCGTTCGAGGCCCAGGATCTGGGCGGGCTCGACATCGCCTTTCTGCAACGTGAAGGCGCGCGCGCGCGCGGCGAGGACGTGCCCGGAATGCTGGGCGACATTCTGGTGCGCGCGGGCCGCAAGGGGCAAAAGACCGGCGGTGGCTGGTATGATTATGCGCCGGGTGAACGCAAGCCTGTGGCCTCGGATACGGTGGCAGGGTTGCTGGCCACGCAGATCGCCCCCGGCGCGGCGCTGGACCGTGCGGCGATTGCGGCACGGCTGGTGGCCGAAATGGCCGAGGAAGGCGCCGCGATCCTGGCCGAAGGCATCGCGCACAAGGCCGCGGATATCGATCTGGTGAAGATCCACGGCTATGGCTTCCCGCGCTGGCGGGGCGGGCCGATGTTCCATGCGATCCGCCGCGGGATCGGCGGGCTGGCGCAGGATCTGGGCCGCGCGCCCGCGCCGGTGCTGGCGGCGTTGCTGGGTGGCTGACGCGGCAGTCCGGGCCGACCGGCGGGGGCGGGCGCGATCTGTGATCCGCTGCCAAAGCGGATTGAGCGCGGGGGCCGGATCGGGCACAAGGGGGGCGTAAACGTTGCCCTGTTATCCCGGAGCCCGCATGCGCTTTGATCCCGACCTTCCGCTGGCCGCGCGTGTTCGCATCGTCGAAAATGCGCTGATCGTGCCCTTTGGCGCCGGCAAGGCCGGCGGCATCCGCCGCCCCGCGGGCGTCTATGACGCCGATGGCGCCTATCTGGCGGATGGTCAGTGCTTTCGCAATTCGCGCCAGCCCACCACGATCGAACCGGCAGGCCCGCCGCCCGTGCCGGATGGCGACACGCTGCCGGGCCTGTGGCTTTACGGTGGGATGCTTTACAATCATTTTGGTCATTTCTTGCTGGAATCCACCGGCCGGCTGTGGGCGGCGGGGATGGTGGATGAAAAGGTCCGGGGCGAGCTGTTCCTGCTGAAAAAGCAGGTCACGCGGCCCAACCGCTTCATCCGGCCGATGCGCCCGATGCTGTCGCTGTTCGGGGCGCGCCACAAACGCGCGCAGGGCGTGATCGCGCCGGTGCGGGTGGAACGGCTGGTGCTGGCACCGCAGGGCTTTGGCACCGGCGACATGATCGCCGCCTGCCCGGAATTCCGCGCCCATGTCAAACGCCATCTGGGCCGCACTATCGCGCCCGATGGCCCCGAGTGCATCTATATCTCGCGCACGCGGCTGTTTTCCAAGCGCGGGCGCTATTTCGGCGAGACGCATCTGGAACGCCTGTTCCAGGCCGAGGGCTACAGCATCTATCACCCCCAGGAACATCCGGTCGAGGCGCAGATCGCGCAGTACAAGGCCGCCAGGGTGATCGTGTCCAGCGATTCATCCGCCTTGCATCTGGCTGCCTTCTTCGCCGGGCCACAGGATCGCGTGGGCATCATCCTGCGCCGGCCCGGTGACACGATCGAGGATTACCTGACCCAGTATCGCCATTTCGCCGGGCTGGAACCCGATGTCATCGATGCGCTGTCGGGGCGCTATTACCAGTTCGCAGGCGCCCAGCCGTCGCAGAAAAGCGAGATCTATTCCGAACTGGATTTTCCCGCGCTGGGCCGCGATCTGGCCGCGCGGGGGTTCATCGGCGGTCCTGATCGCTGGGCACCGCTGCCGCCCGGCGCGATCGCCGCCGAACGCGACGACCTGGCCGCGCGGCTTGGCACGCAGATTGTGCCGATGGCGGGCTGATGGCCCCATCACAAGCCTTTTCCGGGCGCCCCGATTGGTCTATGCCTGCGGCGTCTGTCGTATTTGCGCCGCTTTTGGGCGCTGTTATCCGGGTACCTGCGCATGAATATGTCCCGCCGTCCTGTCGCCTCGCTCTGGATCGGGCCGAAGCTTCACTATCTTAACCAGCTTTGCCTGAAATCACATCTGCGGCACGGTCATCCGGTCACGCTGTATTGCACCGACGCGGTCGACAATGCGCCCGAGGGGGTGCAGATCCGCCCCGCCACCGAGATCATGGATATCGACATGACCCTGGTTGCGGCGACCTCGGCCTCGTTCCTGTCGAATGTGTTTCGCTACAAGATGATCCGCAAGACCGGCGCGCTGTGGATCGATTGCGATGCCTTCTGCCACAAGCCCTTTCCCGATGAATGGGACTTTGTCTTTGCCGGGCACGGCATGCGCGGGGCGCTGAACTGCGGGGTCGTGGGGCTGCCGCAGCACTGCGCGCTGATGGATCAGCTGCTGGATTACTATGACAACCTGCCCGATTATCCCGCCTGGTGGAACAAGCGCCAGCGCAAGCAGATGGACAAGCTGCGTGAAAAGGGCGGCATGAGCCATGGCGAGATGATCTATAAAACCGAGCGCACCGCCTTTGGACCGCAGGCCTTCACCTGGTTTGCCCAGCAGACCGGCGATATCGAAAAGGCGATGACGCCGGATGTGTTGTACCCTGTTCCATTTCAGCTGAACGATGTGTTCTTTGACCCCCATGGCCGGGTTGAAGGGCATTTCACCGACCAGACCGTCAGCGTGCACCTGTATACCAACGGCACCAAGCCCTGGTGGCGCAAGAACCCGCCGCTGCCCAATTCCTACGTCGCGCGCATGTGCGCCGAGGTCGGGATCACCCCGGAAGCGGCGCTGGAAGACTAGGGCCGATGGCGCTGGCCCGGCATCAAAGCCCGCACGGCACCGTGATGGCGGTGTCGATGATGAAGGATGAGGCGCCGTTCCTGCTGGAATGGTTCGCCCATCATCTGGCCGTGGGCTTTACCGATATCCTTGTCTATACCAACGACTGCACCGACGGCACGGTCGAGATGCTGCAGCGCCTTGAGGAACTGGGCCTGGGCTATCACCGCCCGAACGTGATCCCCGAAGGGATCAAGCCCCAGCCCTCGGCGCTGGCCCATGCCGAGGCCGAACCGCTGGTGGCGGCGGCCGATTGGGTGATGGTGTTCGATGCCGATGAATTCCTGTGCATCAACCACCCCTCGGGCACGATCGACGGGATGCTGGATGACGCGGTGGCGCGCGGGGCCAATGGCATCGTCATCACCTGGCGCATCTTTGGGTCGGGCTTTGTGGTGGACTGGTCGCGCGACCCGGTGACCGGGCAATATCTGTATGCCGCGCCGCCGCTGTGGCGCATGGGCTGGGGCGTCAAGACGCTGTTCAAATACGACCCCGAATACTGGAAGCTGGGCATCCACCGCCCCAAGATCCGCAACAAGCACATCGACACCGGTTTTCCCGATCAGGTGCATTGGCTGAATGGATCGGGCCAGCCGATGGAGGATTATTTCCGCTTTCGCGGCTGGCGGTCGATCCGGCGCACGCTGGGCTATGACTGGGCGCAGCTGAACCATTATGCGGTGAAATCGGTGGACAGCTATGCGATCCGCAAGTTCCGCGGCAACGTCAACAACAAGAAAGACAAATACAACGCCGATTACTGGGCGCTGCAGGACCGCAATGAGGTGCGCGACGACAAGATCCTGCGCCATGCCGCGCGGCGCGGCGACATCATGGCGCAATTGCTGGCCGATCCGGTGCTGGCACGGCTGCATTACGCCGCGCTGGACCGGGTTGAGGCGCGCCTGGCCGAATACAAGCAGACCGAGGCCTATGCCGACCTGAAGGCGGGCCTGCTGGCGGCGGGTCAGGTGCCGATCACCCAGGTCACCGCCAAGCCGCCGCAGCCGCGCGATCCGCTGAAGATCGCGGCGCTGATGTCCGATGTCGAAAAGCGCGCGCGCGCCCGCCCCATCGCGGAACGGCGCAGCAAACCGTCCGGGGAATTCGGCGATCTGACCGGCAGCCCCTTTCTGCCCGGCCCGGTTGATTTCGGCCTGCCGGTGGCGCTGGAACAGGTGGACAATCGCGGCATCACCGTGCCGGCGGATCCGCGGCTGTTCGCCCCCGACGCGCTGGAGGCGCTGCGCGCGGGCAAGTTCGAACGCCGCGCCGCGCGCCATATCGCCGCCCATATCGAAGGCTGCGCGCGGCTGCTGGATGCGACGGGGGGCTTTGGTCTGGTTGCGATGATGGGCCTGCGCGCCCATCCGGGGCTGCAGGCGATGGTGCAGGGCGCGCGCGCCGATCTGATCGCCTTTTCCCGCCAGGTGGGCGCGCTGAACGGCCTGTCGGACCGGCTGCGCCATGCCACCGGCCCGTTGGTGCTGGCGGGGGACGACGCGACCAGCGGCGCCCGGGGGCTGGCACATTGCCTGGCCGATTTCCGCCCCGACGTGCTGCGCCTGTCGGCCTGCGCGCTGGATGCGGCGATGGTTCGGCCCGACTGGCTTGCGCCGCTGCGCCGCGTGATCCTGCTGCCCGAGGGCGCAAGTGAACAGGGGCTGGCCGACTGGGACAGGCTGCTGTCCGACGCCGGTCTGCGGCGCGGGGGCGCAGGGGACGCGCCGGCAGGCGGGGCCTATCGACGCGACCCGGCGGGGCCCGGGGCGGAACAGGATAGCTTGTGAGGGGGCCTGCGGTTGCGGGTGAAATTAGATGGTAAAAGAACTTGCCTGTGCCGTGACCCATGTCCGACAGGAAACCTATTTTCTTCAGAAGTGGATCGATCACTACGCCCCAATCGTGGGCCGCAAGAACCTTCATGTCGTTCTTGATGGTTCGGACTGGGAACCCAAGGTTGACCTGACTGGACTGAATGTCGAGGTGGTCGAGGGTGCGCCACGGGCGCGAATCCGCAATGATCGTTTTATCGCAAAGGAAATGTCGGCGCGTGCAAATCGGCTTCGCAAGTCCTATCGCTATGTTTTGCGGATGGATTGCGATGAGTTTGTCGTGCTGGACCCAGCTTGGGGCGGCGATTGGGCACAGGCGCTCGATGAAGTGGATGAGGATGGCTATATCTTCGCCTTGGGTCTGGACGTGGTCCAGCGCGGTCGGGATTTGCCGCCCATAGAACGAAGCCGGCCGACTTTGCTTCAACGTCCGCACGCGGTGATTACGGGCCTTTATTCAAAGCCCTTCGTGATAAGCCGCTGGAACAATTGGACCGGCGGGGCGCATCGGCTGATTAACCGTACCGTCAAGATGTCGGATCGGTTTGTCATGTTTCACTTGGCGTTGAGCGATCAGTCGGTCGCGGTCGAACGGCACACCGCGCGGGGCGGAGACGGTCAGCACGCTTCCCATGTCAATTATATAGACGAGCGCCTTGCGCTGATCGAGGCCGCTGCGGGTAATCCTGTCGGCGATTTCAACGTTGTGGCAGCAGCGGCGCGTCATGATTTTGCTGTGAACGAAAACGGCGAGGCGCGTACCCGCCCGCCACCGCAAAGTGATCCGGCGTGGACCGTGCGCATCCCCGATCGCTTCCTGAACCTTGTCTGACCGATGTGCACCCGATCATGAGATGGTCCCAATGACAGATACCTCCTTCATCTTCGTCGCTGATGGGCCGCGCTTTGAAGATCCGGCTGTGATCCTTGCCGGGTCGATCCGCGTGCAACATGGCGATGCCGCCGCGATTCATGCCTATTGCCCGGAAGAAAAGGCGCAGACCCTGTCCGCCTTTTTCCGTGCGGCAATGGCGGAACTTGGCGTCCAGATCAGCCCGATCCCCGCGGGCCCGTCGCCCTTTGCCGAACCCTATCCGCATGGCAACAAGATTCTTGCCGCCGCGCAGCCGCGTTCGGGCGCCCGAACGGTGTTCCTGGATACGGATACCGTCCTGTTGGCGCCGCTTGTCCGGAAACAGGCACAGACTTTGGTTGCCGCCGTGCCCGAGGGGGTTCCGACATGGGGCCGCCACACCGGGGACTGGGCACCGGTCTATGCCCATTTCGGCTTGCCGCTTCCCGATGCGCGGGTGCGACTGTGTCGCGGGCGCCGGATTGAGGTGTTGCCTTATTTCAATGCCGGTTTTCTGAGCTTTCCCGAGCATGGATCGCACGGACAGCGGTTCGGCAAGCTCTGGCTTGAAACCGCGGCGGAAATAGATCACCGGCTTGATATTCCCAACAAGCGCCCGTGGCTTGATCAGATCGCCCTGCCAATCGCAATCGCCCGCAGCCAGATCGGTTGGGAAGCATGGCCCGAGAAATTCAATTATTCGCTGTATCGGCGACAATTCCCGATCGAGGCCGACCGGGCTCTGGTGCATTATCATCTGCCCAGCCTGTTTCGGGCGGATATCGGTTGCATGCGCGCCTACCGCTCTGTCTTGCGGCTTTTGCCGGCTGAGCTGGCGCGTGAATTGCGTCAGCGCGCGCCGGCTTTCGAAATGCCCGGTCGTGGCCGTGCCCGTGCGGATTTCATGCCGGTTCTGGATCTGGATGCCCCGGATCAACCACAGCCCGACTGACCCCCGTTAGTCCCGCATCTCGACTTGGCGCAGGATGTCCGCGTCTTCGGGGGCGTCGGTGATGATCAGGCAGGATGTGCCGTGCGACAGCATCACGCCGCCCTCGGGCAGGGGGCGCAGGTCGGGGCGGGCGGGCCAGCGGGTCAGGTCATAGTGCTGCGCGGGGTCCCAGCCGGTCAGCGCGACGGTGGCGCCGTAATCCAGTTCCAGCCGTTTCGCCCCGGGGCCGGCGGTGATGCGGTTGGGACCGGGGCCGATGTGCAGCCGGTGGTCGCCCTCGGACAGGGTGATCCGGTTGCGCCCCGGGCCGGTGTGAATTTCGGACGCGCCCTCGCCATCCTCGATCACGTCATTGCCGGGGCCGGCGTGGATCAGGTTGCGCCCGGTGCCGCCGCGGATCAGGTCATCGCCCGCGCCGCCCTGCAACGTGTCATTGCCCCGCCCGCCGATCAGCGTGTCATTGCCCGACCCGCCGTAAAAGGCGTGGCGATCCTTGGGCCGCTTGCCGGTGGCGACCAGCAGGTCATCGCCCTCGCCGCCGAAAAAGGTGGCACCGCCGTATTTCGGGCCGGTCATCACATCATCGCCGTTTGATCCCACCACATGCACCGCCACCCGTTCCGAGGTTTCGAACCGGAACGGGCTGTCGGGATGGGCCACGATGCGCAGCGTCTTGCCTGCGCGGGGGGTGGTGCCTTCGGTGCGGGCGACGACGGTGGCGATGCGCAGTTCCTCGACATGGGGGGGCATGTGCAGGGTGAAATCGTCGGGCCCGCCCAGATACCACAGCACATCATGCCCGCCATCGGCGGTTTCGCGGATGTTTTCCGCAGCCGCCCCATAGGCCCAGTAGTGATTGTCCCCCGCGCCGCCCGCCAGCACGACAGACCCATCAACCGCCAGCATCGCATTGACACCTGCGGCGGGGTTTTCATGCCCGCGCAGATCCAGCCCCAGATCCAGCGCGCCGCGGACCAGTTCGTCGCGCAGCCGGTCCAGTGGCGCGGTATCCGCCAGGTTCTGCGTCTCGCCGGGGTCGGCCACGATGTCATAGACATGTTCCTCCCCGTTCGGATAGCGGAAATAGCGCAGGTGGCACAGATCGGGCGCCGTGGGCCGCACCGACAGCGTGCCAAAGACCGAGGTGACGGGCGATTTCGTCCGGTCATAGCTGCCGAAGCTGTCATCGATCAGCGGCAGCAGGCTTTGCCCCGACACCCAGTCGGCGCGGCGCGGCAGGCCGGCCAGATCCAGGATCGTGCAGGGCAGGTTGTGCAGCGAAACCGGCAGGTCGGTGACCTGCCCGGCCGCCATCCGCGGGTTCCAGATGCACAGCGGCACATGGGCCGCGCTGTCCCACTGGCTCATCTTGTGGAAACTGTCGTGGTTGCCCAGGTTGAAGCCGTTGTCGGACAGGAAGATCACGGTGGTATTGCCGCCCAGGGCCGAGGCCGCCAGCGCATCCAGAAACCGGCCGATTTCGTGGTCGACATGCGAACAGGCCGCGAAATAGGCGCGCACGACCTGGCGCCAGCCTTCATCCCCGGCCTTTTCCGGGGTCCAGTTGCCATTGGCGATATAGGCTGCCTCATAGACGGCAAAGCCCGGCTGGGGGCCGTGGAAATCCTCGGGCGCGGCGATCGAGGGCCAGCGGATCGCGGCCGCGTCATACATCTGGTAGAAGCGGTCGGGACAGTCCAGGTTCATATGCGGATGCTTGAACCCCAGCTGAATCAGGTGGCGCCGGGACGGATCGGCGCGGCCCAGATGGTCGATGGCATTCTGCGCCACCCAATAGTCATAAAAGCGGTCGTCCTGCGATCCGTCGTCATCGGGATGGTTGATTCCGGCGATGCCCGGCCCCTTGCCGCCCAGATATTCCTTGACGCCCCGGCGCCGGCCCCGGTCGGATGCCTCGGGTTCCTCGTGAAACAGGATCCGGCGATAGTCTTCGGGCATGGGTTTGTAATTGCTGTCCACCTTGCCGGTGGTGAAATTGTAGAACCCCGCGCGGCGCAGATCATAGGCCCAGGCACGTTCGGGCGGCATCACATCGCGCCAGAAGCGGTTCAGGTCGACCAGCCCCGTGCGATAGGGCGACAGGCCGGTGGCGATTTCCGCACGGCAGGGCGCGCAAAGCGGCACGGTGGCGTAGGTATTGGCAAAGCGCACGCCGCGCGCCATCAGCCGGTCGATGTTTGGGGTCTGGATCGTCACCCCGAAGGCATCGCGCCAGGTGAAGATGTCGATCATGTCATCGACCCAGATCAGGCAGATGTTGTCGGTGCGGATCGTTTCCCGGTCAAAGGCCATGATCGCGGCTCCTGCAGGTGGGGGTGGGGGCGGCATGCGGCATGGGTCAGCGAATCACAAGGCTTGCGGGCAGCGCCCAGCGGTGCAGCATGCCGCCCGCCGCGCCGGTTCCGGCATCCGGCGCGGGTGCGGACCAGTCGTCGCGCAGCGCGCCGCAGGCGGGACCAAAGCCGCCGCCGGGGCCGGCAAAGATGCCGCGCGGTCGGGGCGGTCCGCCGGTGGCGTAATCCAGCCGCAATTCGTTCGCACCGGGGCCGGGCAGCAGCGGCCCATCGGCCCGGATCAGCACCGCGCCCGGATCATCGGGCGCCAGCGTGACCGCGGCGATCCCGGCACCGGTGCCGGCCAGCGCAAAGCCCGCCGCGGGGCCCGCGCCGAACGGGTCGGCCGGGTCGATCCGCAGCGGACCCAGCGTCTTGAAGGTGGCGCGGATCACCCCATCGTGGCGTTCCGCCAGACACAGCAGCGGGCAGGCCCAATCCTGGCGGGCCAGATCGGCGGCCAGGGCGTGGGCCTCGATCGCGGCGCGGGCGGCCAGGGCCTGCGGCGTGGGCTGGCCCAGATCGTCCTGCGCGAACATATAGCCCGGTGCCGCCACGATCAGCTGATGCACACCCGGGCGCAGGATCAGCCGGTGCATCCCTTCGATCGCCGCGCGGTTCGCGGCCGCGTCATGCTGCCACCAGGTGCCGCAATCGGCCACCGCCAGAAAGCGCGTCCGCCCCAGATCACGCCCCGCTACCTGCGCCGCGATCGCATCCAGCTGTGCCAGCGCGGCGCGGTGGAAGGCATCGGCATCGGCGGGCGCCTGATCGGGGCCGGGGGCCACGCGCAGCGCCAGCAGCCGCGCTGGCCGGTTCAGCGCGCGTGCCAGTGCCGCCAGCCGGTCCAGCCGGTCGGCCAGCGCGGCCAGCGGCTGTGCCAGATGGTCCGGGTCCGGCGCGCTGACCGGGGCGGGTGCGACCAGATCATGCCCGGTCACGATCAGCGGCAGCGCGCGAAAGGCGGCATGGCGCGCGCCCAGCAGCGCATCGGCCAGCGCGCTTTCGCCCGAACTTTCGCGCAGGTTGCGCAGGATCCGGTCCGGTTCATCCGGTTCGGGCGGGGGGGCGGTGACGACATGATGGGCAAAGGCGGGCGCGCCGGGGAAGGTGGTGGCATGGCGCCCGCCGCCAAGACCGAACAGCCCCAGCACTGCGCCCCCGGTTTCCGCCACGATTCCGCCGCCGGTCACCGGGCGCAGATAGCGCCGCGTCCCGCCGGGCGCACCGGGCAGGCGGGCCTGAAAGCGCAGCCAGCCGCCCGCGCGCTGCAGATCCCAGGCGTCGACATCCCCCAACAGGGCCGGATCCAGCCAGCCCGCCGCCCCGCCATCGCCAGTGGCGTCATCCCCAGTGGCGCCATCCCCCGTGACAAGGGGGCCGCCGACCGCGGCATCGGGGGAACACTCATGCGGGGGCATTGCCGCTCCTTGCCAATCGTTACAGGGCGATCTTTAGGACATTCGCGGTGGCAGGTCAAAGCCCGCGCCAGGTGGTGGGGGGGAACGCGCGGGGGATGGGGTGGTGCGCCTGCCCCGGTATGCGACCTGCGCCGATGGTCTTTGCCGGCATCTGGCAGGATCGGGTTCAGGGCGATCGGCGTCTGACCGCCTGTGCCATCCCGCCCCCGCTTTCGGGGCCCGATATCGTCCATATCCACGACCGCGCGCGCTTGCCGGACGCCGCGATCCGTTCCTGCGGGCCGCCCTTGCGCGAAGCGGCTTGCATGCGGGGCGGTTTGCAGCTTATAGGGAACGCAGCGCGGGTGTAGCTCAATGGTAGAGCCGCAGCCTTCCAAGCTGAAGACGTGGGTTCGATTCCCATCACCCGCTCCATCCCCCCACCGACCGAACCCGGGCCCGCCTGATAGGGCATCGCGCCCTATTTCGTCAGGATCAGCTTTCCGGCGCGGGTGATGCGCAGGGTATAGATCTGACCGTTCAGCGTGATGGCCGCCGTCGTGCCGCCATGTGTCAGGGCCTCGGCCTCATGGACCGGGGTCTGGGCGGGGATCGGCGCGGAACCCGGGACAGAACCCGGGGCGGGGATCGCCTGCTCGAAGCGGTGCGAAATGGTCATCGGGTTGTCTCCAGCCGGTCAAGGATCAGCTCCAGCCCCTCGGCCGAGGGCGGCAGGCCCGCACACAGCGCCTGAACGATATCCCGCAGGCCAAACGACGGCTGTGTGGTGGAATGGTCGGCCCGGGGCGCGGCGGCGGGGCCGGGGGCTGGCGGGTGGGACATGTCCGGTCTCCTGTCTGGGGGCGGGCTGGTCCGTCTGGGACTGGCGATGGGGCTAAAGGTGAGTGAAAAAATCGGAATTGTAAAGGCGATTCTTTTGCTCGGATATGGGTGCCCGGCGGATGCGTTGACATTTCCGCCCGGATCGGCACGGTTCGGGCAGCGAAAAGGGGGGGGCATGGCCTGGGAATTCTGGATCGATCGGGGCGGCACGTTCACCGACATCGTCGCGCGCCGGCCCGATGGCGGGCTGGTCACGGCCAAACTTTTGTCGGAAAACCCCGAACGCTATCACGATGCGGCGGTGCAGGGCATCCGCCAGATCCTGGGCCTGGGGGCAGGCGATCCGATCCCGGCAGGGACAATCGGCGCGGTCAAGATGGGCACGACGGTGGCCACCAATGCGCTGTTGGAACGCAAGGGCGAGCGGGTGCTGTTGCTGATCACCGAAGGCTTCGGCGATCTGTTGCGGATCGGCTATCAGACCCGGCCGCGGCTGTTTGACCTGCACATCCGCCGCCCCGATCTGCTGTATGAACGGGTGGCCGAGGTGCCGGGACGTCTGGATGCCGATGGCGATGAAATCCGCCCGCTGGACGAAGGCACCCTGCGCGCCGCGCTGCAAGACGCATATGACCGGGGCATCCGCGCGGTGGCGGTGGCCTTTCTGCACGGCTATCTGAACCCCGCGCATGAGGTTCGCGCGGGCCAGATCGCGCGCGAGCTGGGCTTCACGCAGGTCTCGCTCAGCCACGACTGTTCGCGGTTGATCCGGCTGGTGGGGCGGGGCGATACCACGGTGGCGGATGCCTATCTGTCGCCGATCCTGCGCCGCTATGTCGATCAGGTCGCGGGGGCGCTGGATCTGGGGCGGGGCACGGGGCGGCTGTTCTTCATGCAATCGAATGGCGGGCTGACCGATGCGGCGCGTTTTCACGGGCGCGATGCGATCCTGTCGGGGCCTGCGGGCGGGATCGTTGGCATGGTCCGCACCGCCGGGGCCGCGGGCTTTGACCGGGTGATCGGGTTCGACATGGGCGGCACCTCGACGGATGTCAGCCATTACGCGGGCCATTTCGAACGCAGTTTCGAAACCGAGGTCGCGGGCGTGCGGTTGCGCGCGCCGATGATGGATATTCACACCGTGGCGGCCGGGGGCGGGTCGATCCTGTCCTTCCGCGACGGGCGGCTGCAGGTGGGGCCGGAAAGCGCAGGCGCGGATCCCGGGCCCGCCGCCTATCGGCGCGGCGGGCCGCTGACGGTGACGGATGCCAATGTGTTGCTGGGGCGGCTGAACCCCGGCCATTTCCCGGCGGTCTTCGGTCCGGGTGGCGACCAGCCGCTGGATCTGCTGGCGGTGCGGGCGGGCTTTGCCGATCTGGCCGCGCAGGTCGCCGCCGCCACCGGGCAGGACCAGAGCCCCGAGGGTCTGGCCGAGGGGTTCCTGCAGATCGCGGTCGCCAACATGGCCAATGCGATCAAGAAGATCAGCGTGGAACGCGGCCATGATGTCACCGGCTACACGCTGCAATGCTTTGGCGGCGCGGGCGGGCAGCATGCCTGCCGCGTGGCCGATGCGCTGGGGATGGGGCGGGTGATGCTGCACCCTTTCGCGGGGGTCCTGTCGGCCTATGGCATGGGGCTGGCGGCTTTGCGCAGCTTGCGTGAGGCGCAGGCCGATGCGCCCCTGTCCGATACCCCGGCGATGGCCGCGCGCATCGCCGCGCTGGGGGCCGAGGCCCGCGCCGATCTGGTGGCGCAGGGGGTGGACCCGGGGGCGATCCGCGTGATCGCGCGGGCGCATCTGCGCTATGACGGTTCCCACCAGCCGCTGGAGGTGCCCTTTGGCCCCGCCGCCGCGATGCTGGCGGATTTCGAGGCTGCGCATCTGGCCCGCTTCGGCTTTGCCGATCCCGCCCGCGCGGTGCGCTTCGAGATGCTGACGGTCGAGGCGGCGGGCGGCGCTGCCCCCCTTGTTCCCCCCGATGTGGCGCGGGGCGGGGCCGCGCCTGTGGCCCGCGCGCCGGTGCATGTGGGCGGGGCGTGGCAGGATGTTCCCCTTTATGACCGCGCGGCCCTTGGTGTGGGCGCTGAAATCCACGGCCCCGCGATCATCCTGGAACCGACCGGCACCACGGTGCTGGAACCGGGCTGGGCGGCGCGGGTGGACGGGCAGGCCAACCTGATCCTGGAGCGGCGCGAACAGGCCAGCCGCGCAAGCGCCGCCGGGACCGCCGCCGATCCGGTCACGCTGGAGGTGATGTCGAACCTGTTCATGTCGGTTGCCGATCAGATGGGGGCGGCGCTGGCCAATACCGCCTGGTCGGTCAACATCAAGGAACGCTTCGATTTTTCCTGCGCGATCTTTGATGCCTCGGGGGCGCTGGTGGCCAATGCGCCGCATGTGCCGGTGCATCTGGGGTCAATGTCCGCCGCGATCCGCGAGGTGATGCGCGCGGCCGGCCCCGGCGTGGCCGAGGGCGATGCCTATATGCTGAATTCGCCCTTCGCGGGCGGCACGCATCTGCCCGATGTGACCGTGGTCAGCCCGGTGTTCCTGGACGGGCGGCTGCGGTTCTGGCTGGGCGCGCGGGGGCACCATGCCGATATCGGCGGGCGCACGCCCGGATCATCGCCCCCCGACAGCCGGGTGATCGAGGATGAGGGCGTCCTGATCGACACCTTCCAGCTGGTCCGCGCCGGGCAGTTCCGCGAAGATGCGGCGCGCGCGCTGCTGGCCTCGGGGCGCTATCCCTGCCGCAACATCGACCAGAACATCGCGGATCTGAAGGCGCAGGTCGCCGCCAATGAAACCGGGCGGCGCGAATTGATCCGCGCCGCCGCCCATTGGGGCGCCGATGTGCTGGCCGCCTATGCGGGCCATGTGCAGGACAATGCCGAGGCGCTGGTGCGCGCGGTGATCGGCACGTTGCGGGATGGCGCGTATACCTGTCCGATGGACACCGGCGCGCAGATCCGCGTGGCGGTACGGGTGGACCGGGCGCGCGGCGCGGCGGTGGTGGATTTCACCGGCACCTCGCCGCAGGCGACGGGCAATTACAACGCCCCCGCCGCGATCGCGCGGGCGGTGGTGCTGTATGTGTTCCGCACGCTGGTGGGCAAGGACATTCCGTTGAACGAAGGCTGCCTGCGGCCGATCACCATCATCCTGCCCGAAGGATCCATGCTGAACCCGCGCTATCCGGCCGCCGTGATCGCCGGCAATACCGAGGTCAGCCAGGCCGCCGCCAACGCGCTTTACGGCGCGCTGGGGGTGATGGCGGGATCGCAGGGCACGATGAACAACCTTGTCTGGGGCAATGCGGCCTTCCAGAACTATGAAACCATCGCGGGCGGCACCGGGGCGGGGCCGGGCTTTGCGGGGTGTGACGCGGTGCAAAGCCACATGACCAACACCCGCATGACCGACCCCGAGGTGCTGGAGCGCCGCTTTCCCGTCCGGCTGGAACGTTTCGCGATCCGGCGCGGATCGGGGGGGGCAGGGCGCTGGCCGGGCGGCTGCGGTGTGGACCGGGTGCTGCGGTTTCTGGAGCCGGTGACGGTGACGGTGCTGTCGTCATCGCGCATCCATCCGCCCTTTGGCGGGGCGGAGGGTGCACCGGGGGGGCTGGGTGAAAACCGGGTGATCTGGCCCGACGGGCGCGAGGATGTCCTGCGCGGCAATGACGAACGCGACCTGCCCGCGGGCGCGGCATTTCGCATGCTGACGCCGGGCGGTGGCGGCTGGGGCCTGCCCGACCAGGCCGGGCGGGCATGACAAAGGCCCGGTCGGGGACCGGGCCTTTGCCTTTCGGTTCAAACGCTTACTTCAGCGTGGCCAGATAGGCGGCCATGTCCTCGGCGCCCTTGGGCAGCTTGAAGGTCATCTTCGACTTGGCGCCCGCATCGCCCGAGGTTTCTTTCAGCCAGGCGGTCGGATCTTTCAGGTAATCCTCAAGGTTGTCTTCGTCCCAGACCACGCCCGAGGCGCCGACGGCGATGATCGAATCGCCGTATTTGAAGCCTTCGACGGTGCCGGGTGCGCGGCCCACGACGCCCCACAGGTTCGGGCCGGTCTTGCCGCCCTTGACGATTTCATTACCCGCATCGTCCACGATCATGTGGCAGGCCTTGCATTTCTTGAAATCGGCCTCGCCCTTTGCGGCATCGCCCGAGGCCAGCGCGGGGCCGGCAAGGGTGGCGACCGCAAAGGCGGCGATCAGGCTGCGTTTCATCATCATCTGTCTCCTTTGTTCGATGATCCGTTGTGGGGGCCGGGCGCCTAGCGGCGGCCCTCGGCCTCGTCGATCAGGCCGCGCACCCAGATGGCGGCGGCCCAGGTGGCCGGAATGCCAAGCGGCACCGACCAGACCAGCGCCGTGACCGGGGCGATGGCCGGAAAACCCAGTGCCTGAAACATCAGACCCGCCAGGAACAGGTTGATCGCCACCGCCGCCGCCGTGAACGGGTAAAGCAGCAGGCCCAGCCGCCACAGGCTGCGCGGTGCGTCAGTGCGATGTTCCATCTTCGAAAGTGATCTTGTTCCAGACATTGTATTTTCCCGAAGGCTTGCGCATCGGAAGGCGCTTTACCTCCGTCAGGGTTTTGGCATCATATATGACAACGGCACCGTCGTCTTCCCATATTGATACCAGCGCATGGCGCCCGTTGCGGGTAAATTCCGTGTGTGCGACGGTTTGTCCCGGTGCCGGGTTCAGCGTGGTGACGATCTGCAGGCTTTGCTTGTCGATGATGTGCATTTCGTCGCGATGCGGGCCGGTGAAGACATCGGCCCAGACATACGGGGTGTCGGCGTGGCTGCGCAGGAAGAAACCGGGGCCGTTGGTTTCGATGGTCTTGACCAGGTCCCAGTCGTTCATGTCGATCACCGACAGCCGGCCCTCGGTCAGGTGCGGGGTGGCCATCACGCGATGCCCGTCACGTTCCCAGGTGATCCCCGATCCCAGATGCGGCATGCCGGGCAGCGGCAGGGTGGCGATTTCGCGCCCGACATCCAGGTTGACGACAACGCCGGTATCGGCCTCGCGGTTGGATCCGATCAGGTTGCGGTAATCGGGGCTGAAGAAGAAATCGTCCAGCGGCGCCGCGACCATGATCCGGCGGCGCGCGAAAAGGCCCTGTTCGGCGCCAAGCGCCTCGATCATGCCGGCTTCGTTGGAATGGACGAAACCATCGTGAAAGGGGCCGCCGTCCTGGGTCGTGGCGATTTCCCAGATTTCGGGCACATCCTTCAGCGCCAGGACAAAGCTTTCGCGCTGCGGCGCCTGATAGACGGCCGAAACCCGGCTGGCGCGTCCGTCGCGGCCCGCGACCGAGATCACGCGGGCGACCGACAGATCGGCGGTGGACAGGATGGTCAGCGTGGCGGGCAGGTAATTGGCCACCGCCAGCCATTTGCCATCCGCGCTCATGGCGATGTTGCGGCTGTTCAGGCCCGCGCGCACGCGGCCCACCTCGGCCAGGGACCAGATGTCGTATTTCTGCACCCAGCCATCGCGCGACATGACAAAGACAAAGCGCCCGTCGGGACTGAACTTTGGCCCGCCATGCACCGCGAAGGGGGTTTCAAAGCGGTCAAGCACCGCGAAGCTGTCGCCATCCAGCACGCTGACATGGTGATCGCCGGTTTCCACCACCAGCGTGATGTTCAGCGGGTCGCCGGAAAAGACCGGGGCGGGGGCGGGGGCGTAATCGTCGCGCAAGCTGCGCGTGTCCTCGATATCGGCCTCGGACCAGCCGGGCGTGCTGGCCAGCGGCGTGCCGACATAGGCCGCCACCGCCGCGATTTCATCGGCTGAAAGCGTGCCGCGAAAGCCCGGCATCTGCGTCATCGCGCGGCCATCGGCGATCACCGCTTCCAGCCGGTCGCCTTTCAGCCGCCCAAGGCTTTCGGGGATCAGCGCGGGGCCGGTGCCGCCCAGCCGGGTTTCGGCATGGCACGAGGCGCACAGATCGGCATAGATCATCGCGCCATCCGGCCCGGCCAGCGCCGGTGCGGATGCGGATGCGATCAGCGTGGCGAAGACACCGGCCGCCAGCGCCCGGGACAGCCGGCGGATGCCTCCGGCGGGAGTATTTGGGCCAAGAAGAAGCGGCATCGCGGGGGCGAGGGCAGGTTGGGGGTCAGAGGAAACGGTGGGCCGGGTCATGGCTTTTGCCTCGGAAGGGCGTGAGGGTCAGGCGGTCGGCATCCTCGATGCCGATTTCGGAATTGCTGAGGTAGCAGGCCGGGTCCTCGGCCCAGGGGTCGCCGGTCAGTTGCAGGGCGCGGATGCGGGTGTTGCCGCCGCAGACCGCCTTGTAGGCGCAGGCGCCGCAGCGGCCCTTGAGCGGACGGGGCCTTGTGCGCAGCGTGGCCAGCATCGGATCGTCGCCGGTCCAGAGCTGCGAGAATGGCGTCGTCTTGACCGAGCCCACGGTATAGTCGGACCAGTAGGTATCGGGGTGGACCTTGCCCTGGGGATCGATATTGGCCACCCCCAGCCCCGAGGAATTGCCGCCCCAGGCTTCCAGATGGGCGCGCAGATGGGCGACCTGATCGGGGGCGAAGCGTGCCGCGGCCCAGTTCAGGAACCAGACCGCATCGGCATCATTGTTGCCGGTGACGATTTCCAGCGGCTGGCCGCCCGAGACCGCGGCCCAGGCGCGGTCGATCAGCAGGTCCATCGCCTGGCGGGTGCGGGTATGGGCGGCATCCTCGCCGCGGTGCTTGTCGCCGCGCCCGGCATAGACCAGGTGCGACAGGTAGAACTTGTCCACGCCTTCGGCCACGCACAGGTCCAGCATGTCGGGCAGCATGTGGGCATTGTCGTCGGTGATGGTGAAGCGCAGGCCCACCTTGACGCCGCGGTCCTTGCAGGCGCGCACGCCCGCCAGCGCATCGGCGAAGGCGCCCTGGACGCCGCGGAACCAGTCGTTCATCGCGCCGATCCCATCGAGCGAGATGCCGACATAGTCAAAGCCCAGTTCCGCCACGCGGTCGGCAGTGGCGCCGGTGAGTTTCGTACCGTTCGTCGACAGGCTGAGGTGGCGGAAGTTCAGCGCGCGGGCATGTTCGGCCAATTCGAAGAAATCGAAGCGCGACAGTGGCTCGCCCCCCGACAGGATCAGCGCGGGGATGCCAAAGTCTGCCAGGTCATCAAGCACGCCCATCGCCTGATCATGCGTCAGTTCCCCCGGAAAGGGCACGTCGGCCGATGTGGTATAGCAATGCCGGCAGCGCAGGTTGCAGGTGCGCGTCAGGTTCCAGATCACCACCGGCTTGACCTTTTCGCCGGTCTGGCCAAAGCCGCGGCGCAGGCGCACCGGGGTGGGGGCCACCAGTTCGTGCATGTATTGCGTCAGGCGAAACATGGGCTAGCCTTCCGTGTTCTTCAGGCGCAGGCCGGTCTTTTTCAGGATGCGCGTGGAATAAAGGATGTCGCGGGCGCGGCAGGCCGGGCCCAGCAGATCGGCGATGATGGCGCGCTTGGCCTCGACCTCGGCGCGGTCGGTGCCGTGGATCATGGCAAACAGGTTGTAGGGCCAGTCGGGCAGGGCGCGCGGGCGCAGGTAGCAATGCGACACGAAATCCAGCGCGCCGACCTGTGCGCCCAGTGTCAGCGCGCAGGTGTCATCGACGTCCCACACGCTCATGCCGTTGGCGGTCATGCCAAGGGCGTAGTGATTGGGCGCCAGTGCCACGCGCCGGATCACGCCCGCATCCTGCATCGCGGCCATCCGCGCGATCACCTCGGCCTCGGTCAGGGCCAGCCAGCGTGCGACCTCGGCATAGGGGGCGGGGGTCAGCGGCAGGCCGCCCTGCGTGGCGGCGATGATCTTGCGGTCTGTGGCGTCGATGTTCATGCGGCGACCCGGAAGCCTATGAAAAATTCGTGTTCCTTGGGGAAAAGCAGCACGGGGATGCCGGTCTCCTCCTCGATCACGCGGGCGGTGCGGGTAATGCCTTCGGGCCTTTCGCAGGCCAGCACGAACCACATGTTCAGCCGGTGACTGCGTTCATAATTATGCGCCACCTCGGGATGTGCATTGACCAAAGTCAGGACCTGGTCAAAGCGGGCGGCGGGCACGGCCATGGCGCACAGGCAAAAGGCCCCGCCCATCGCGGCGGCATCGTAGAACGGGCCAAAGCGGGTGACGGCGCCGATTTCGCGCAGCCGCCCGATGCGGGCGATCAGGTCGTCCTCGGTCAGGCCCAGCTGCACGGCCACCTCGGCGAAGGGGTTGTGGCTGATCGGAAAGCCGTCCTGCAGGGCGTTCAGGATAAGCCGGTCGGTGGCATCCAGGGCTTCGGGCGGAAGGGGGGAACGTCTCATGCCGCGGTCTCCTGCAAAAGGGCGCCGGTCTGCTTGAAGCAGCGGGTGGAAAACAGCGCGTGATGGCGTGCGCCGGCCAGTTCAGGCAAGCTGGCGGCGCGGTCCAGCACCGCCAGCGCCTGGGCCCGGGACTGGCCGTGGATCATGGAAAACAGCCCATAGGGCCAAAGGCCCGGCACGGTGCGGCGCTGATAGCACAGCGTGACGCCGGGCAGGGCGGCCAGGGCGGGGCCCGCGGTGGCGATGCGGTCTTCGGGCAGGTCCCAGACCACCATCGCATTGGCGGCCCAGCCGATGGCGCGGTGGCGCACGATCACGCCCACGCGGGTCAGGATGCGGGCCTGGGCCAGCGCGCCGATGCGGGTGATCACGTCGGCTTCGGTGCGGCCGATGCGGGTGGCCAGCGTGGCGAAGGGGCGGGGGGACAGCGTCAGGCCCTCGGCCAGGGCCTGCAGGATCGGGCGGTCATCGTCGCGCAGCACGGTCTGGTCGGCGGGCCGGTCCGGGGTCATCGCGGCGCGCGCGCCGCGCAGCCGGAAGCCAAGGTCGATGTTGAAGGCGCGGACCAGCCGCAGGTCCAGCACCTGCAGCCCGGTCGCGGTGCCGATCCGGTCCAGCATCGCGGCCAGCGCCGCCGCATCGGGGGCGGTGGCCACGAACCACAGGTTCCAGTGATGTTCGCGCAGGTAGGAATGGTTCACCCCGCGTTCGGCGCCGACGATGGCGGCGACCGCCTCGATCCGGTCATCGGGTACGGCCAGCGCGGCCAGCGTCGAGGCGCCCGCGGTATTGGGCCGCACCGTGGCGCCCACCCGCGCGATGGTGCCCGCGGCGCGCAGGCGGGCCAGGCGGTCGATCACCTCGGTTTCGGCCAGTCCCAGCGCCGCGCCGATGGCGGCGAAGGGCTGCGGCACCAGCGGCAGGTCGCGCTGGAATTCATCCAGCAGCCGCGCATCCAGCGGGTCCAGTCGGCCAAGGGGCGCGCGCGCGGTCATCGCCTAAAGCCCCGTGCGGTGGGCGCGGGCGGTGAAGAAGATCCCCGAGGGCGCGTTTGCCGCAACCTCGCCCGTGACCGTGCGGGTGCGGGTGTCATAGATCACCACCTTGTTGTCATCGCGCAGCGAAATCCAGACCTCGGCGCCGCGGGGGGCGAATTCCATGTGCAGCACCGCCTTGCCGGGGGTCAGTGTCGCCACCACCGCATGGCTGCGCGAATCGACCACCTGGACCACATCGTTCAGGGGCGTTGCGAAATTCACCCAGACATAGGGCGAGGCGGGCTGGGCGATGATGAAGACCGGCTGGCCATGCACCGGGGTGCGCCCCACCTCCTGGCGGGTGGCACGGTCCACCCACAGCAGTTCATGCGCCCCCACCGCGGGCAGGACGAACTGCCCCTCGGTAAAGGCCCAGCCCTGCAGGTGCGGCATCTTGTAGACCGGCAGGTCATCTTCGGTCTTGCCATAGTCGCGCAGGAACCGCTGCGGTTCGGGGGTGTCGTCCCACAGGTCAAAGGCGGTCACGCCCTTTTCGCCGAACAGCCCGATCAGATAGGTATGCGCATCATCGGTCAGCACCGCGTCAAAGGGGTTCTTGCCGGCATTGCCCAACAGCGTGATCGCGGGCTCCGCCCCGGAAAAATCGCCCAGGAACACCTCGCCCGTGTCCCAGACCGTCCAGGCAAAGCGGCGGCCGGGCACGTCGACCAGGCCGATCGTCTTTCCGGCGGCGGGGATGTCTGCGATCAGGTCCAGGCTGTCCGCGTCAAAGACCTTGACCCCGCCGGGTTCGTAATTCGACACCGCGATCAGCCGGCCGTCATCGGAAATGGCCCCGCCGATGGAATTGCCAGCCTGCACCGTGCGCGCCACGATCTGCCGGGTCAGCATGTCGACCTTGCTCAGGCCGCCGTCGCGGCCAAAGACATAGGCGAAGCGTTCGTCGGGCGAATAGGTCAGCGAGGCGTGCGACATGTCGCCCAAACCTTCCACCCGGCCGATGGCGGCGCGGTCGGACCGGTCGATCACCAGAAGCGATCCGGTGGCGCGTTCCACCACCAGCCCCAGATCGCCGGTTGCGTGGCCGATACTGTCCATGCCTTCGGTGGCCAGCGCCGCGGGCGCGGTGGACAGGCTCAGCGCGACCAGGAACGGCGCCAGAAGGCGCGCGGTCAGTCGGGTGCCAGCCGGGCGGGTGCCAGCCGGGCGGGTGTGAGCCAGGGGGCGGTCAGCCGGGGGGCCGGGCAAGCGGGGCATGATCTACTCCAGATTCTTCAGGTAATTGGCGATCCACAGCGCCTCGTCTTCGGTCAGCAGCGGGCGCCAGGGGGGCATCGCGGTGCCGGGCACACCATCCAGGATGATCAGCGCCAGCCCCTCGGGTTCGGCATGGTCCAGCGCCTGCGCCGTCAGCGGGCTGCCAAGGCCGCCCTTCATCGTCAGCCCGTGGCAGGACCCGCAATCCTGGATCACCATATGTTCCAGCGCGGCGGCGCGGTCAGGCGCGATCCCGGTCCCCGCCGCAGGCAGCGCCACACCCAGGGGCAGGGCCAGGGACAGCAGAAACGCGACCGGCAGCCTAGGCATGGGCGGCCACCGCCATGGCCTGAAAGGCGCGGGCCGGGACCAGTGCGACATCGTCATAAAGCGACACGACATGGCCGATGACGAACAGCACCGGCGCCTCGGGTTCGGCCTGCGCGACGGCTGTGGCGATCCCCGACAGGGTGGACAGGATGCGCATCTCACGCGGGGTGGTGACCGAAGCCACCGCCAGCACCGGCAGGGTTGCGGGCAGGCCATGGGCCATCAGCCGGGCGGCGATTTCGGCGATGTTGGACACGCCCATATAGACCACAAGCGTCGTGTCCGGGCAGGCCAGCGAGGCCCAGTCCAGATCCAGCCGCGCGTCGCGGGCGCGATGCCCGGTGACATAGCGCACGCCGGTGGCAAGGCCGCGATGCGTCAGCGGCACGCCGGTGCTGGCCGCGCAGCCCTGCGCCGCGGTGATGCCGGGGACGTAATCGACGCTGACGCCGGCCGCACGCAGATCGGCGGCCTCTTCGCTGCCACGCCCGAAGATCAGCGGATCGCCGCCCTTCAGGCGCGCCACCGTCAGGCCCTCGCGGGCAAGGTCGACCAGCAGGGCGTTGATCGCCTCTTGCGGGACCTTGTGGCAGCGCGGCAGCTTGCCCACGTCGATCAGCCGCCGGCCCGGCGGGATCAGGGCCATGATCTCGGGGCTGACCAGGCGATCATGGACCACCACATCGGCGCTTTGCAGCAGCCGCAGCGCGCGCAGGGTCAGCAACTCGGGGTCGCCGGGTCCTGCGCCGATCAGAAAGACTTTGCCCAGGGTTCGGTCGCGCGACAGGTCTTTCATGGCGGTCTCCGTCGGGATGGCTTTGAAAGGAAAGGGGGGGGCGCGGGCGGCCCGGCCGCCCGCGCCGGGGGCATCAGTAGATGTCGCCGCGGGTGTTGAAGACGTTGAACTTGCCGGTCGGCGTGATCAGGCGTTCGTCCTTGATCACCTGCTTCAGTTCCAGCGTCTTGTCATCGACCACCACGATCGCGCTTTCCTTGTCCTTCGCGTTCCAGACCGAGAACCAGACCTCGGTGCCTTCCTTGTTGAACTCGGGCTGCACCACGCGCGGCTGGCCATCCGCGATCCCCGCCCATTCGCCGATCGGCAGGGTGACGATCTCGGGTTCGGCATCGGCCTTCATTTCGTCGATCTTGAACACCGCCACCGAGGCCGAGATTTCGGCATCCGGGTTCAGCGTCGCATCGACGTAAAGGTGGTTCGAATTCGGGTGCGTCTTGATGAACAGCGACCCGCCACCCAGCGCATAGAAGCTGTCGACGATCTTCCAGGCGCTGTCGGCATGGCCTTCGGGGTCGGTGCCGATCAGCGCGACCGATTCATCACCCAGGTGCGAGGTTGCCCAGACCGGACCGTAATCGGGGTGGACAAAGTTCGCGCCCCGGCCCGGGTGCGGCGTGGCCCCGCCCGTGTCGGTGATGGCGGCCAGCTTGCCTTCCTTGGTGTCGATCACGACCAGCTTGTTGCGGGCGTTGGCGGCGGTGATGAAGTAACGGTGCGACGCATCCAGACCACCGTCGTGCAGGAAGCGTTCGGCCTCGATCTCGGTGGTTTTCAGGTTCTTCAGGTCGGTATAGTCGACCAGCAGGATCTTGCCGGTTTCCTTTACGTTGACGATGAATTCCGGCCGGTAGTGGCTGGCCAGGATCGCCGCCACCCGCGGTTCGGGGTGATAGACCTGTTCGTCATAGATGTTGCCGCGGGTCGAGACGATCTTCAGCGGTTCCAGCGTGTCGCCATCCATGATCACATATTGCGGGGGCCAGTAGGCGCCGGCGATGGCGTATTTGTCCTCATACCCCTCGAATTTCGAGGTTTCGACCGAACGGGCCTCGGAACCGACCTTGATTTCGGCCACCGGGGCGGGCGGGTCCATCCACAGGTCGATCATCGTGACCTTGGCATCGCGCCCGATCACCATGAGATAGCGGCCCGAGGCCGAGATCCGGCTGATGTGAACGGCATAGCCGGTCTTGATGACGGCGTGGATTTCATAGGTCGCCCCGTCGATCAGGGCAATTTCACCCGAATCGCGCAGCGTGACCGACATCAGGTTTTCGATGTCGATGTCGTTCAGCTTTTCCTTCGGGCGATCTTCGGGCGCCACGATGACCTGCCAGCTGTCCTTCATTTCGGGCATGCCGAATTCCGGGGGTGCCGGCGGTTCCAGCAGCAGATAGCGCGCCATCAGGTCGACATCGGCTTCGGACAATTCACCCGAGGTGCCCCAGTTCGGCATCCCCGCGGGCGAGCCGTAGGTGATGAAGCTGTGCAGATAGTCATAGCCGTTTTCGCGCGTCAGGTCGGGCGTCAGCGCCTTGCCGGTCGCGCCCTTGCGCAGCACGCCGTGGCAGCCCGCGCAGCGTTCGAAATAGATCTGGGTGCCGCGCTGGAATTCATCCTGCGTCATGACCGGATCATCGGCCTTGCGGCCGGGGATCTCGACCTGAAGCTGACCCAGCGTGGTCATCGAGGGTTCATAGGCCGCGGCGGGACCGCTGGCGTGTTCCTTGGTCGCGTCCTGCGCGAATGCCGGGGCCGAGATCAGGGCGAGCGCCAGGGCGGCGCTGCTCATGAGCATATGCCTGGCGTGGGAGGCTCGGGGTTTCATTGGGTTTCTCCGTTCCGCTGGTGAGGCTGGCCGAACCTTGCGCTGTAACGCGAATGTGTTCCTTGACTTTCGTTAAGGCTGCGACAGCGGCGCGCAGGCAGGGTCGGGACATCATCGCCCCCATCATCGCCCGTCGCCCGTTTCCCGGTCGCGCGGCCCCCGTCGCCGCCCGATGCCATCGCCCGAAAGCCCCTTCATGCGCCGTCTGCCTGCCCTTGTCCTGATCGCCTGCCTGTCCGCGCTGCCTGCCTGGTCCCAGCAGGGCGCGGGGGGCGGCTTGGGGGCAGGTCAGGGCTTGGGGGCGGGTCTGGGCGGCGCGCCTGCCACCGCCACCGCCCCTGGTCCCGAACAGGCGGCGGCGCTGTTCGGGCGGGCCGGCCCCGTCGCCGTGACCCGGCAAGAGGCGGGCGTGCCGGGCTGGACGGTCAGCGCGGACGGGGCCGTTATCGGCCATGTCGGATCGACCTGGGAAATCGCGGGGTCCGTCGGCTATTCCGGCCGCCCGCTGGAGGTTCTGGTGGCGATCGCCCCCGATGCCACGATCGCGGGCGCGGTTCTGGTGCGCCACAATGAACCCGTGCTGACGCTGGGCATTTCGGATGCCGATATCGCCGCCTATGTCGCGGGCTTTCGCGGCTATGACCTGGCGGCGCCCCGCGACGCGGTGGGCCTGTCGGCACCTGGCGTGCCCGATGTGATCAGCCGTGCCACGGTGTCGACAGGGGTGATCCGCGACGGCATCCTGCGCACCGCGCGCACGCTGGCTATCGGGCGCGGGCTGATCGCGGCCTCGGGCGGGATCGACCGGCTGGGCCTTGCGCCCGCCGACTGGCCCGGGCTTGTGGCGATGGGCGCGCTGGCCGAGCTGCGGGTGCCGATGGCGCAGGCCGCCGGGGCACTGGCGGGCGCCAAGGTGCCCGTGCCTGCCGGGCAGGGCGACTTTCTGCGCCTTTGGACCGGGATCATCGATCCGCCGACCGTGGGGCAGAACCTGCTGGGCCAGCAGGTCTTTACCCAGGCGATCGGCGATCTGGGGCCGGGGGAAAGCGCGCTGGTGGTGATCTCGTCGGGGCTGCATTCGCACCGCGGCACCGACTGGCGCAAGACCGGCATCTTCGACCGGCTGACGCTGGTGCAGGGGGACACCCGCTATCAGCCGACCGCCGACAGCTATCAGATGGTCAAGCGCCTGCGCGCCGATGGCGCGCCCGAGGCGAAGGAAATCAGCCTGTTCCGCCTGCCGCCGGCGATCGACCCGGCCCGCCCCTTCCGCCTTGAGGTGGCCGCGACCCGGCCCACCGCGGCGGGCGGGCAGGTCGCCATGACCATGGCGGCCGATTATGCCCTGCCCGAGGTCTTCCGCCTGCCCCCCCCGCCCGAGGCCGAGCCGCTGTGGCGCGCGATCTGGGCGGCCAAGCGGCTGGAAACCGCCGCCGTTGCCACCATGCTGGCGGTGCTGACGGTGATCCTGTTCGCGCAGGACTGGATCACACGGCGGCCCGCGCTGTGGCGGCGCGGGCGGATGGTGTTTCTGGGCGTCACGCTGGCCGGTCTGGGCTGGGGGCTGAACGGCCAGCTGTCGGTGGTGCAGGTGGTGGCCTTTGTCCATTCGTTGCTGACGGGGTTCCGCTGGGAAACCTTCCTGATCGAGCCGGTGATCTTCCTGCTGTGGTCCTTTGTCGCGCTGGGACTGCTGTTCTGGGGGCGCGGGGTCTATTGCGGCTGGCTGTGCCCCTTTGGCGCGCTGCAGGAACTGCTGAACAACGCCGCGGTGCGGCTGGGCATCCGCCAGATCGCGGTGCCGCAGGGGCTGCATGAACGGCTGTGGGTGATCAAGTATACCGCCTTCGTGGGCATCCTGGCGCTGTCGTTCTATTCGATGCACGACGCGCTGGTCCTGGCCGAGGTGGAACCCTTCAAGACCGCGATTTCCATGCGGATGATCCGCGCCTGGCCTTTCGTGCTGTTCGTGCTGGCGCTGCTGGGGGTGGGGCTGTTCATCGAACGCTTCTTTTGCCGCTATCTGTGCCCCCTGGGCGCGGGGCTGGCGATTCCGGCCAAGCTGAAGATCTTTGACTGGCTGAAGCGCCGCCCGCAATGCGGCCGTGAATGCCGCCTGTGTGAAACGAAATGCACCGTCGGCGCGATCGACCCGCTGGGCCGGATCAATCCCAATGAATGTGTCCTGTGCCTGCGCTGCCAGGTGATCATGAATGACGCCGCCACCTGCCCGATCCTGAAACGCCGCGCCCGATCCGCGGAAGGAGCCGCGCCATGACCGCAATGAACCGCCGCCGCTTCCTGACCCTGTCGGCCTGTGCGCTGGGCAGCGCGCTGGCCGCCGCGCCCGCGCGCGCCGGGGCGGGGCTTTTGTGGCAGGGCCGGGCGCTGGGCGCCGATCTGTCGATCCGTCTGGCGGGGGCGGATCCTGCCGCATCGCGCGGGCTGATCCGCGCGATCGAGGCCGAGCTGCGCGGGATCGAGACGCGTTTTTCGCTGTATCGTGATTCGGCGCTGACCCGGCTGAACCGTGACGGGCGGCTGGCCCATCCCGACGCGATGATTCGCGACCTGTTCGCGCTGGCCGATCGGGTGCATCGCGCGACGCAGGGCTGTTTTGACCCGACGGTACAGCCGCTGTATCTGGCCCATGCCGCCGGCACCGACCCCGCCGCCGCGCGCGGCCATCTGGGCTGGCAGCGCGTGCGCATCGGCGGCGATGACATCCGGCTGGATCCCGGCATGGCGCTGACCTTCAACGGCATTGCCCAAGGGTTTGCCGCCGACCGGATCGCGGCGTTGATGCGGGGCCGGGGGCTGTGGAACGTGCTGATCGACATGGGCGAGGTGATGGCGCTGGGCACGCGCCCGGGGGGTGGGCCCTGGCGGGCGGCGATCGCCGCGCCCGATGGCACACAAGTGGCCGGGCCCGATCTGCGCGATCGCGCGCTGGCCACCTCGGCGCCGCTGGGCACGCGGATCGGGACCGGGGGCGCGCCCCACATCCTGCACCCCGCGGGCGGTGCCCCGCGCTGGGCGCTGGTGTCGGTATCCGGGCCGTCCGCGGCGGTCTGCGATGCGCTGTCCACCGCCTTTTGCCTGATGCCCGATCATCAGATCACCGCGGCGCTGGCACAGTTTCCCGGCACGCGGGTCGAACATCTGGCCTGAGATTGGCGGTAACGGTCACTTCACGACCGCGCGATTGACTTTCGTTAAGGCCACCCCCGCCCGGGACGCGCAGAAGGGGGTGACAGTAAACTGCTCCAGGAAGGATCAGCGCGATGCGCGAAGTCATGACCAAGAGCATGGCCCGAAACATCTTCTACGGCGGGTCCTTGTTCTTCATCCTCATATTCTTGGGCCTGTCGGTCCATTCCCACTACTACATCGTCAATGTATCGACGAATCGCGAGACGCTGACCGACAGCGTCGTCGCCGGCAAGCACATCTGGGAAAAGCATTCCTGTGTGAACTGCCATTCGCTTCTGGGCGAGGGCGCCTATTTCGCCCCCGAACTGGCCAATGTGATGACCCGCTGGGGCGTCCAGGATGACCCGCAGGCCGCCTTCGAGGCGCTGAAGGGCTGGATGGATGCCATGCCCACCGGCATCGAGGGCCGCCGCCAGATGCCGAACTTCAACCTGACGGATGAAGAATACCGTCAGCTGTCCGACTTCCTGCTGTGGTCGAACACGATCAACGCGCAGGACTGGCCCCCGAATGACGCGGGCTGAGGAGACGAGATCATGAAATATCAATCGCAAAAGATCGCGCTGGCCTATTTCGTCGTGGCCATGGCGTTGTTCGCCGTCCAGGTTTCGATGGGGCTGGTTCTGGGCTGGATCTATGTCAGCCCGAACTTCCTGGCCGAAATCCTGCCCTTCAACGTGGGGCGCATGCTGCACACCAACAGCCTTGTCGTCTGGCTGCTGCTGGGCTTTTTCGGCGCCGCCTATTACCTGGTGCCCGAGGAATCCGAACGCGAAATCCATTCGCCGATGCTGGCCTATCTGCAGCTGGCGATCTTCGTGGTGGGCACGCTGGGCGTCGTGGTCACCTATCTGTTCAACCTCTTTGACGGCAACTTCCTGCTGGGCAATGAGGGGCGCGAGTTCCTGGAACAGCCGCGCTGGGTGAAGGTGGGCATCGTCGTCGGTGCGCTGATCTTCCTTTACAACGTCTCGATGACCGTTCTGGCGGGCAAGAAGACCGCGATCACCAACATCCTGCTGCTGGGCCTGTGGCTGTTGTCGCTGCTGTTCCTGTTCGCCTTCTACAACCCCGGCAACCTGGCGCTGGACAAGCAATACTGGTGGTATGTCGTTCACCTGTGGGTCGAGGCGACCTGGGAACTGGTGATGGCCTCGATCCTGGCCTATCTGATGCTGAAGCTGACGGGGGTCGACCGTGAGGTGGTGGAAAAGTGGCTTTATGTCATCGTCGCCACGGCGCTGTTTTCCGGCATCCTGGGCACCGGCCACCACTATTACTGGATCGGCACGCCGGGCTACTGGCAGTGGATCGGCTCGATCTTCTCGACGCTTGAGGTGGTGCCCTTCTTCGGCATGATGGCATTCGCCTTCATCATGGTCTGGAAAGGCCGCCGCGATCACCCGAACAAGGCGGCGCTGCTGTGGGCGCTGGGCTGTGCCACGCTGGCCTTCTTCGGCGCGGGCGTCTGGGGGTTCCTGCATACGCTGCACGGGGTGAACTATTACACCCACGGCACGCAGATCACCGCGGCGCATGGTCACCTGGCCTTCTTCGGGGCCTATGTCGCGCTGAACCTGGCGATCATCAGCTATGCCTTCCCGGTGCTGCGCGGGCGTGACCCCTACAACCAGGTGCTGAACATGGTGTCCTTCTGGCTGATGTCGGGCGGCATGGTGTTCATGACCTTCACCCTGACCTTCGCGGGCACGGTGCAGACCCATCTGCAGCGCGTCAATGGCGAATACTACATGGACGTGCAGGACCAGCTGTGGATCTTCTACGCGATGCGCTTTGGTTCGGGCGTGGCGGTGGTGCTGGGGGCGGTGCTGTTCATCTACGCCATCCTTGTCCCCCGGCGTGAGATCATCGAGGCCGGTCCCGTCGAACAGGCCCGCATCGCGGCCGAACATACGGCGGCGGAGTGATGCAGATGGATGGAACCCTGAACCTGAAGGGGGCGGCGCAAGCCCCCTTCTACCTGCCCCAGGGCGATGAATGCGACGTCTTTGCCGCCGCCGCCGCCCATGACCTGCCGATCCTTCTGAAAGGGCCCACCGGCTGCGGCAAGACGCGGTTCGTGGCGCATATGGCCGCCCGCCTTGGCCGGCCGCTTTATACGGTGGCCTGCCATGATGACCTGTCGGCTGCCGATCTGATCGGGCGCTATCTGCTGAAGGGCGGCGAAACCGTCTGGGTCGATGGCCCGCTGACGCGCGCGGTGCGCGAAGGCGCGATCTGCTACCTGGATGAGGTGGTCGAGGCGCGGCGCGACGTGACCGTGGTGCTGCACCCGCTGACCGACGACCGGCGCATCCTGCCCATCGACCGCACCGGCGAGGAACTTGAGGCCGCCCCCGGCTTCCTGCTGGTGGCGTCCTACAATCCCGGTTACCAGAACATCCTGAAAACGCTGAAACCCTCGACCCGGCAGCGTTTCATCAGCCTGGAATTCACCTTCCCGCGGCCCGAACATGAAATTCCCGTCGTGGCGCGCGAAAGCGGCCTGTCCGAGGAACGGGTTCAGCCGCTGGTGCGCGTGGCCAACAAGCTGCGTGCGATGAAGGGCCAGGATCTGGAAGAAGGCGTGTCCACCCGCCTTGTGGTCTATGCTGCAACCCTGATCGCGGGGGGGATGCCGGTCGAACGCGCCATCCTGACCGCGATGATCGAACCGCTGACCGACGACAGCGATACCAAACGCGGGCTCCTCGATCTCGTCACCGCCGTATTCGGGTGAGGCAGGCGATGGCCGGGATCGATTTCGAGCCATGGGAACCCGAAGAAAGTGTCGGGAAACTGTGGCACGCTTTTGCCAGCCGTCTGGACGCCCCAAGCGTCCACGATGGAGCCCGGGTCGGCCTTTCCGAGGTTGGCGGACGGCTGGCAGTCCTGTTCCGGGGTCTTGGCGGCAATCCTGCCGTCGAGATCCGCCCCGTGGCCGAGGAAATCAGCCATCACCGCCTGTCCTGGCGGCGCAGCCTTGGCACCTATGCCGAAACCGTGCCGCGCGCCAGCTTTGACGGCGCGGCGCTGCGGCTGCCCGAAAGCCTGGCGGTGTTTCCCGCGCGCGAAGCCAATGGCGCGCTTTATCTGTGGCTGGCCGCGGCGGCCGCCCATGCCGGGGCGCCGGTGGCGCAGGCCGATCCGCTGGCCGCCGATCTGGCCGCGTTGATCGCCGCGCGCGACATGGTGGCACGCACCTTGCACGAGGCACCGGGTTTTCGCGGCCTCTATCGTGATCTTTGCGCAGCCCTTCTGGCGCTGCGCCCCGTGGAAAAACGCCCCGCGACCGAGGCCGCGGTCGAGGCGCTGGTGCGTGCGCAGCTGGGCGATCCCGCGCCGCTGCCCGATGCCGCGCAGGCGCTGCAGGCCCGGCTTGGCGCGGGCGATCCGGGCGAACAGCTGGCGGGCCTTGTGGCGCCGCGCGGCTATCGCCCGTTCCGGCCCGTGGCGCTTTGGCCCGATCTGCGCGAACTGGCCCGGTCCGAGGCCAATGCCGTGGAAACCCGCGACACCGAGGGCACGCCCGAGGAAGGCGAGGGCGCGCGCACCCACCGCGCGCGGCGCCGCAAGGCCGATCAGGCCGAACGCACCGACAGTTTCATCCTGCACAAGTTCGAGGCGATCCTGTCCTGGGCGGAATTCATCAACCTCAACCGCCGGGTCGAGGATGATGACAATGACGATGCCAGGAAGGCCGCCGACGATCAGGACGAAATCGGCCTGGGGCAGATTTCCAAGGCGCCGTCCACGCGGCTGAAGCTGCATCTGGACCTGGCGCCCGAAGATGTCGACCGCGAGGCGCTGTCGGACATCTGCACCTATCCCGAATGGGATGTGCGGTCCGGGGCCTATCTGCCGGCGCATGCGCGGGTGCTGGCCTCGGCCATCGCGCCCAGCGACGACATCGCCGCCTTCCAGGCGGATCCGGCGGCGCAAAAGCGCATCCGGGCCGTGCGCCGCCAGTTCGAGGCGCTGCGCCCGTCGCGCATCGCGGTCCCCGGCTTCACCGATGGCGATGAACTGGATACCGACCGTGCGGTGCGCGCGCGGGTCGAACTGATGGCCACGGGGCAGGGCGATGATCGCGTCTGGCGCCAGACCCGCGCGGAAAAGCGCGACCTGGCGGTGTCGATCCTGCTGGATGTGTCGCGGTCGACCGAATCGGCGGTGCCGGGGCATGGCCACGGCGGGCGCACGGTGATCGATGTCGAACGCGAGGCGCTGGCGGCGCTGGCCTGGGGGCTGCACGCCTGCGGCGATGATTTCGCGATCCACGCCTTTTCCTCGCTGAAGCGTCAGCGGGTCTTTGTGCAGACCGCCAAGGCCTTTGGCGAGCCGATGGGCGCGCCGGTCGAGGCCCGCATCGCCGCGCTGCGCCCGGGCCATTACACCCGCCTTGGCGCCGCGATCCGCCATGCCACGGCGGGGCTGACCGAACAGGCGCGCAAACGCCGGCTGTTGCTGGTGATCACCGATGGCAAGCCCAACGACCTGGACCATTATGAGGGTCGCCACGGCATCGAGGACAGCCACAAGGCCGTGCTGGAGGCACGGCGCGCGGGTCATGCCGTCTTTGGCATCACCGTTGATCGTGACGGCAAGTCGTGGTTTCCGCGCATCTTCGGGCAGGGGGGCTTTGCGCTGATCCCCGACCCCGAAAAGCTGACCCAGGCCCTGCCACAGATCTATCGCCAGCTGGTGATGGGCTGATGACACAGGCCGATCCCCCCAGCGTCTTTGACGACCTGCCCGGCGATCTGATGATCTGGGTGCTGATCGTATCCGAGCTGCTGGTCTTTGGCGCGGGGCTGGCGGCCTTTCTGGGGGTGCGGCTGACCGATCCTTCGGGCTTTGCCGCGGCGCAGGACCATCTGCACCGGGCGGGCGCGGGGGTGAACACGATCGTGCTGGTCAGCTCGGGCTGGCTGGCGGCGCTGGCGGTGGCAATGGTGCGCCGGGGCCTGGTCGCGCGGGCGCGCGGGCTTTTGGTGCTGGCGGGTGCGCTGGGGGTGGTGTTCCTGGTCGTCAAGGGCGTCGAATATGCCGACAAGGCCGCACAGGGCATCAATTTCGAAACCCATGCCTTTTTCACCTTCTACTATCTTCTGACCGGCTTTCACGCCGCCCATGTGATTGCGGGTGTGGTGATCCTGTGGTTGCTGGCGATCCGCCCCATCCCGCGCGGGGTCGAGGCGGGGGCGGCCTTCTGGCACATGGTCGATCTGGTCTGGGTGATCCTGTTTCCTGTCATCTACCTGCTGCACTGAGCCCGCCATGACCCTGACCCGCGCCTGGTTTGCCCTTCTGGCCCTGTCCGCCCTGTCCACCCTGCTGGCGATCAGCGGGCTGTCGGGGGTTGTGCTGGCGGCGGGCGTCCTGCTGCTGGCTTTTGTCAAGGCGCAGGTTATTCTGTGGCACTATCTGGAACTGGTCCACGCGCCCTTCTGGCGGCGGGGCTTTTCGATGGTGCTGGCGATCTACATGCTGATCCTGCTGGGATTGGCGGCGGCGGGGTAGCGATGGGCTGGGTGGAATATGCGCTGGCGATGGGGCTGTTTCTGGGCTCGCACCGCATTCCGGCGATGCTGGGGCTGAAGGCGCGGGTGACGGCGGTGCTGGGTCCGCGGGGCTATGTGGCCGCGTTCAGCCTGATTTCAACCGCGCTGCTGGTCTGGGTGATCGCGGCGGCGGGGCGGGCGCCCTTCGTGCCGTTGTGGGACCCTGCGATCTGGCAGCGGTGGGCGGTCAATCTGGTGATGCCGGTGGCGGTGGCGCTGGCGGTCTTTGGCACCGGCGCGCCCAATCCCTTTGCCTTTGAGGGGCGTCAGACCGGCTTTGACCCCGACCGTCCCGGCATCGCCGGGCTGACGCGTCAGCCGCTTTTATGGGCGCTGGTGTTGTGGGCGGGGGCGCATCTGCTGGCCAATGGCGATCTGGCCCATGCGATCCTGTTCGGCTTTTTCGTGGTCTTCTCGGTCCTGGGCATGCGCATGGTCGAGGCCCGGCGCCGGCGTGACATGGGCGCGGCCCGCTGGCAGGCGCTGAGCGCGCGCACCGCGCTGGTGCCGCTGGTCGCGCTGATCGCGGGGCGGTGGCGGCCACGCGGCGCGCCGCCGATGGCGCGGCTGGCGCTGACGGTGATCGCCTGGGCGGCGGTCTGGCACCTGCACGCGCCGGTGATCGGCGTGTCGCCCGCGCCCTAGCTGGCTAGGGGCGGAAACAGCTGGCGAAAGGTTCGGGCAGGTCGAATTCGGCCAGCGCGCGGGCGCGGCCCGCATCGGACATCTTGCGCGCGGTCTTGGCCACGATCTTCAACAGCCCCTCGGGGTCGCGGCCTGACGCGAAGGGGTGGAAATACCAGCGCAGGAAGGTGAAGCAGATCACATCCTCCAGCCTTTGCACCTGCGCGTCGCGTTTCAGCCCCTCTTTGCGCAGCAGCACGCGGACGCGGTCCTGATCCTGCGCCGGGTAGCCCGCATCGGCCATCAGCCCGGCCAGCCGGTCACCATGCCGCCGGCCCTGTTCGCGCCGCCAGTCCAGATAGCCCGTGCGCCCTTGGGGAAAGTCTGCGCGGGGCAGCAGCCAGCGTTCGATATGCTGGCCGCGCGCGGCGATCTGCAACACCTCATCCGTGTCGGGAAACAGGCGCGCCAGTTCCGCGCTCATCCGTTCGCCGTAAAGGGCGGCGGCGGGGCGCCCGTCTTCCTGCGTGGGGTCGGCGGCATTGGCCGCGTCGATCGCCGCCAGGACCTGATGCAGCCGCCCGGCCTGCGCCCCCGTCATCTGTGCCCCCGTCATCTGTGTCCCCGTCATCTGCCAGTCCGTCATCTGCCTGTCCGTCATCTGCCTGTCCGTCATCCGCGCCCCCAGGCCTGGGCCGGGTCTTCCTCGGCAAAGTCGCGCAGGGCGGCGATGTCGGAAATGGCGGCGACGTTCTGGCGGATCGCCACGCCCTGATCGCGCAGCTTGGCAAAGGCGCGCGACAGGCTTTCGGGCTTCATCCCCAGGCGGCCCGCGATCAGCACCTTGTCGTAGGGCAGCGTCACCTCGCAGGCGCCGTCCTGGCAGGGCGCCAGTTCCAGCAGGAATTCGGCCACGCGCTGCGCGCCGGTCTGGGCCTTCAGCGCCTCGACCTGGGTGACCAGGCTGTGCAGGTGGGCGAAGGTCGCCGACAGGATTGAAACGGCGATTTCGGGGCTTTCGCGGATCTGGCGCAACAGCGCATCGGCCTCGATCCGGATCAGCCGGCAGTCGGTGGCGGCTTCGGCGGCGACGGGATAGACGTCATGGCGAAAGGCTACCGCCTCGCCAAAGCTGCGACCGCGGGTGAAGACGCCCACCACCGCCTCGGCGCCATTGGGGGCGATGCGGTACAGCTTCACCCAGCCTTCCGCCACGATATAGATGGCGCTGGCGCGTTCGCCTTGCAGAAAGATCGTGGCGCCACGTTCGAAGTCGCGCACCCGCGCGGTGGCCAGCACCGCCTCGACCACATTGCCGGGCGCGGCGGACAACAACAGCGACTGACGCGCAAGCGCGGTATATTCCGGTTTCATTCTGTCCCTTCGGCTTCCCTTGTCTGGCGATCGTATCTTGCCGCAAAGCGCGCCCCGGGGCCAGACCTGCAAATGTCGCAGCACGGATACCCGGATCCGCCCGAAAGGATCGGGGGCGCGATCAGGCCCGCGCGATCAGAACCATTGGCCCGGCTCCATCAGGCCCAGGTCCATCAGCTGCCGGGAATGCCAGTCGAAGGGCACCGAATTGTGCCAGCGGAAATCGGCGATGTCATAGGAAGAGCCGGGGTTCAGCTTCAGCGCCTTGGCCACCCGGAATGAGGCCACCGCCGCCGTCAGGTTATGGTGCCAGGGGCAGGCGTAGGTGTTATATTCCTCGATGTTGAACGTGTAGTCGGGCCGCAGCACCAGCCCCTGCCGGGCGCGAAACAGCGCGATGCGGTCGATCTTGCGCCGGTGCGCGGGCACATGTTCCTCAAAGCGCCAGCGCAGCCCGCCAAAGAAATCCAGCTGCCGTTCCTTTGGCTGGCCGGTGGCCGGATCGGTCCGCGCCAGCGCGAAATAGCCCGCCCGGTCCAGCATCGCATCGGCCAGGCTGACCGCATCGCGGTGTTGCGCCAGGTCGGGGGCATACAGGTCGACGACATGGCACAGCATCGCATCGCGGCGTTCTTCGGCGTGAAAGGCCAGCAGTTCGCGCACGTTGCGGGTTTCGCAGAAGGGGTGGAACAGATATTCGGCATTGTAGCCGTAATAGAGCCAGGTGGTGGGCGCACAGGCCGGAATCAGCGCATTGACCGCGTCCACCAGCGCATCGGGGCGGTGCACATCGTGGTGGATGCGGTGGATCCTGGCGGTCAGATCGGGGGGCAGCCGCACTTCGGGCGGGGCCAGCGCCAGCACCGCGCGAAAGCCCGCCTTCAGGTGGTGGCGCAGCGTGCTTTCCGCCTCGATCAGGTCTTCGATCAGGATCAGCGCGACCGGGCCATTGGCCAGCACCGCCCGGCCCTGATCCAGAAATGCCCGCAGCGACGCGTAATCCATGATACCCCCTAAGCACGCGCAAGCCCGAAACACGCGCAAGATTGCGCGAGGCGGGGCCGAATGCAAGCCGGCGCGCTTGTCGGGCGGGGGTGTTTCGGGCTATCAGGCGGCGATTGCAAAAGGGATGGCCCGATGGCGGACGTGACCGAGCCGAAAAAGCTCCATATCAAGACCTATGGCTGTCAGATGAATGTCTATGACAGCGAGCGCATGGCCGAGGCGATGGGCGCGGAAGGCTATGTCCTGACCGAGGACGCGGCCGAGGCCGACATGGTCCTGCTGAACACCTGCCACATCCGCGAAAAGGCCGCCGAAAAGGTCTATTCCGATCTGGGCCGCCTGCGCCCGCTGAAAAATGCCAGGCCCGACCTGAAGATCGGCGTGGCCGGCTGTGTGGCCCAGGCCGAGGGCGAGGAAATCCTGCGCCGGATGCCGCTGGTCGATCTGGTCGTCGGGTCGCAATCCTATCACCGGCTGCCCGCGATGGTGCGCGCGGTCGAGGCGGGGGAAAAGCCCGTCGATACCGACTTCCCGGCCGAGGACAAGTTCGACCACCTGCCCGAACGCCCCGCCAGCGCACGGCCCACCGCCTTTCTGACGGTGCAGGAAGGCTGTGACAAGTTCTGCGCCTTCTGCGTCGTGCCCTACACCCGCGGGGCCGAGGTCAGCCGCCCCGCCGCCCGCATCCTGACCGAGGCGCGCAAGCTGGTGGCCAGGGGTGTCAAGGAAATCACCCTGCTGGGCCAGAATGTGAACGGCTATCACGGCGCGGGCGAGGGTGGCGACTGGGGCCTGGGCCGTCTGGTGCGCGAACTGGCCCGGATCGAGGGGCTGGAACGTATCCGCTACACCACCTCGCATCCCAATGACATGAGCGATGATCTGATCGCAGCCCATGCCGAGGAAGCCAGGCTGATGCCCTATCTGCACCTGCCGGTGCAGTCCGGGTCCGACCGCATCCTGAAGGCGATGAACCGCCGCCACACCGCCGAGGACTACCTGCGCCTGATCGAACGCATCCGCGCCGCGCGCCCCGACATGATGATGTCGGGCGATTTCATCGTGGGCTTCCCCGGCGAAACCGATGCCGATTTCGAGGCGACGATGGATCTGGTGCGGGCGGTCAACTATGGCATGGCCTACAGCTTCAAATATTCCGCCCGCCCCGGCACCCCCGCCGCGGACCGCGCACCCGTCGCCCCCGAGATCGCCGATGACCGGCTGCAGCGGCTGCAGGCGCTGATCACCCGGCAGCAGCGCGCGGCGCAGGCCGCGATGGTCGGGCGCGAGGTGGGCGTGCTGTTCGAAAAACCCGGCCGCCTGCCGGGCCAGTGGGTTGGCAAGTCCGACTATCTGCACGCGGTCCACGTCAAGGCCGAGGGGCTGGCGCCCGGAACGCTGGCGCGGGTGCGCATCACCGCCAGCGCGCCCAATTCGCTGGCCGGCGAACTGATCGCGGGCTGATCGGGGCGGGTTTCTTGTCACTTTGGTGAAATTACGCCCGCCACACACGCAACTGTGAACCAAGGCTTGCGTAGAATCCCAAGCGGGGGCACCATATCTGCGGCAACCTTGCTTTGGGAGATGCTTTTGGGCTTTAGCGCGATCACCCCCCCGCCTCGTTCCCAGGATGCGCATGAAACGCTGCTGGAATTCCCTGACAACCGGCTTCTGATCGGGCTTTGCGGCGAATTCGACCGCAATCTGGCGCAGATCGAGCACAAGCTTTCGGTTCACATCCTGCGACGGGGCAACCAGCTGGCCGTGGTCGGCACGCCCGAGGCGCAGGCCCGGGCGGCAACCGTTCTGGGCCAGCTTTACGGGCGGCTGGAACAGGGGCGGCCGGTCAATGCCGAGGAAATCGACGCTGCGATCCGTATGGGCGATCTGGGCCAGGATGCCGTGCCGCTGGATGAACAGCTGGAAATGTTCGCCGCCGGTCATTACGAAATCCGCACCCGCAAGAAGCAGGTCGAACCCCGGACCGACGCGCAAAAGGCCTATGTGCGCCATCTGTTCGAAAACGAGCTGGCCTTTGGCATCGGGCCTGCAGGCACCGGCAAGACCTATCTGGCGGTGGCCGTGGGCGTGACCATGCTGATCGGCGGCCATGTCGACAAGATCATCCTGTCGCGCCCCGCCGTCGAGGCGGGCGAGCGTCTGGGCTTTCTGCCCGGCGACATGAAGGAAAAGGTCGATCCCTACATGCAGCCGCTTTATGACGCGCTGAACGACTTTCTGCCTGCCAAGCAGCTGGCCAAGCTGATGGAGGAAAAGCGCATCGAGATCGCGCCCTTGGCCTTCATGCGGGGCCGCACGCTGGCCAATGCCTTTGTCGTGCTGGATGAAGCGCAGAACGCCACCACCATGCAGATGAAGATGTTCCTGACCCGTCTGGGGCAGGGTTCACGCATGGTGATCACCGGCGACCGCAGCCAGGTCGACCTGCCGCGCGGCGTGGCCTCGGGGCTGGCCGACGCGGAACGCATCCTGACCGGGGTGAGGGGCGTCAGCTTCAATTACTTTACCGCCGCCGATGTGGTGCGCCATCCCCTTGTCGCGCGCATCATCGAGGCCTATGACCGCGCCGATGGAGATGCTGGTTGATACATTGATCGAGGCGCCCGGCTGGGACGGGATCGACCTTGCCGGGCTGGGCGAACGCGCGGGGCGCGCGGTTCTGGCCGATCTGGGGCTGGATGCGGCGGGCTTTGAAATCTGCCTGATGGGCTGCGATGACGCGCGCATCGCGGAACTGAACGCCGATTTCCGTGGCAAGCCGCAGCCCACCAACGTGCTGTCCTGGCCGTCCGGGGAACGCGGTGCGGCGGTCGATGGCGATGCGCCCGACCGCCCCGAGCCGGGCACGGCGATGATGCCCGAAACACTGGGCGATATCGCGATCGCCTATGAAACCTGCATGCGCGAGGCTGCCGGACAGGGTAAGGATTTCGAAAGCCATGTGATGCACCTTCTGGTGCATGGCACCTTGCATCTTCTGGGCTATGATCACATCCGCGATGGCGATGCCGCCTTGATGGAGGCTGCCGAAATTCGCATCCTTGACCGGATGGGGATCGCAAACCCATATGACTGAGGCCGCGCAACGCGGTTCTGATTTGGAAAGGACTGATGGCACAATCTGTTGACGGCTCTGCCGCCACCGCCCCCGAGCCGCCCTCGGGCAGCGATGAGGCGGACAGTTCGCCCGAACCCGGCGCATCGCGCGGGTTCTTTGGCCGTATTCTGGATGCGCTGAGCCCATCCGAAGGCGATGGGGCCGTCCCGCCCCCCGCCGCCCCGCCCGTGCCGGCTTTGCCGGGCCTGGGCAATCTGCGCCGCATGCGCGTGGGCGATGTCGCCATCCCCAAGGTGGAAATCGTGGCGGTCCCGGTCACCATCACCCGCGACGAGCTGGTCGAGGTGTTCCGTGCGCAGGGCTTTTCCCGCCTGCCGGTGTTCAAGGACACGCTGGATACGCCGCTGGGGCTGATCCATTTGAAGGACCTGGCGCTGGAACACGGCTTTGGCGCGGCGGGCACGGGCCGGTTTTCGGTGCGCAAGATGCTGCGCCCGCTGCTGTATGTGCCGCCCTCGATGCCGATCGGGGTGCTGTTGCAGAAGATGCAGGCGCAGCGCACGCATATGGCGCTGGTGATCGACGAATATGGCGGGGTCGACGGGCTGGTCACGCTGGAGGATCTGATTGAACAGGTCATCGGCGAGATCGAGGATGAACATGACGAGGCCGAGGGCGGTTTCTGGGCACAGGAAAAGCCCGGCCAGTATCTGGTGCAGGCCCGCGCGCCGCTGGATGATTTCGAATCCGAGATCGGCATGAAGCTGGCCGATGCCGAACAGGATGAGGAAATCGATTCGCTGGGCGGTCTGGTCTTCATGCAGATAGGCCGCGTGCCCGCGCGCGGCGAGGTGATCGTGGCGGCCAATGGCGTCGAATTCGAGATCGTCGATGCCGACCCGCGGCGGATCAAGCGGCTTCGGGTGCGGCTGCCGGGCGTGGCGCCGGCCGAATGATCGGCGGAATGATCGCGGGGCTGGGTCGTTATTTTCGCGCCCCGGCGCGCCCGACCGCGCGGGCGCTGGTGCTTGCGGCGGCCCTGGGTGCGGGCGTGGCCGCGGGGCAGGCGCCGCTGGGCTGGTGGTTCGTGGCGCTGCCCGCGCTGGCGGGCCTGATCGCATGGGTTCTGCCTGTGCAGGGGGCGGGCGCGCCTTCGGCGGCGCAGGCGGCCTGGGCGGGCTGGGCCGCGGGCTTTGGCTATGCGCTGGCCGCGATGTTCTGGATTGTGGAACCCTTTCTGGTGGACCCTTGGGCGCATGGTTGGATGGCGCCCTTCGCGCTGGTGCTGATGGCGGCGGGGATGGGGGTGTTCTGGGCGCTGGGCACGGGGCTGGGCGCGGCGCTGGCGCACAGGCCGGTGGCGCGGGCCCTGGGAATCGCGGCGGGGCTGGCGCTGTCGGATCTGTTGCGCAGCTATCTGTTCACGGGCTTTCCCTGGGTGCTGCTGGGCCATGTCTGGGTCGGCACCCCTGTGGCGCAGGCGGCGGCGGTGGTGGGCCCGGTGGGCCTGTCGCTGGTGACGGCGCTGTTGGGGGCGGGGCTGGCGCTGGCTTGGCCCGGCGCGGGGGCCGGACGCGCGGTCTTGCGGCGGATGGGACCGCCTGTGCTGGCGCTTGTGGCGCTGGCGGGGTTGTGGGCGGGGGGGGCGGCGCGTCTGGCCGCGCCCGAGCCTGCGCGCGACGCCCCGGTCCGGCTGCGGCTGGTGCAGCCCAATGCGCCGCAGCATCTGAAATGGCATCCCGATTACCGGCTGGATTATTTCTACCGCCATCTTGACCTGACCGCCGCGCCCGGCGATGCGCCCGCCGACCTGGTGATCTGGCCCGAAACGGCGGTGCCTTTCCTGCTGGATCGTCCCGGCGACGGGCTGGCGATGATCGCCGGGGCCGCGGGCGGCGTGCCCGTGGCGCTGGGCGTGCAGCGCGCCGAGGGCCTGCGCTATTTCAACAGCCTGGCGGTGATCGGCGCCGATGCGCGCCCCGGCGCGGTCTATGACAAGTTCCACCTTGTGCCCTTTGGCGAATATATCCCCTTTGGCGATGCGCTGGCGCGTCTGGGCCTGCGCGCCTTTGCCGCGCAAGAGGGCAATGGCTATACCCCCGGGCCGGGCGCGCGGGTGCTGGATCTGGGTCCCCTGGGCCGGGTGCAGCCGCTGATCTGCTATGAGGCGGTCTTTCCCCAGGATCTGCGCGCGGCGCCCGAACGGCCCGACTGGCTGATGCAGGTCACCAATGACGCCTGGTTCGGCAATCTGTCCGGCCCCTGGCAGCATTTGGCCCAGGCACGGCTGCGTGCGATCGAGACGGGGCTGCCGCTGGCGCGCGCGGCCAATACCGGCGTGTCGGCGGTGATCGACGGGCGCGGCCGGGTGGTGGCGGCGCTGGGGCTGGATCAGGCGGGTGTGGTCGATGCCGAGCTGCCCGCGGCCCTGCCGGTCACGCCCTACTGGATCTGGGGCGACGGGCCGGTGGCGGGCGCGATCCTGGCGCTGGTCGCCGGGCTTGCGCTGCACGGACGCAGGGCGCGACGGTCAAAAGCCATTGACCCGCGCGGGGGCGCGGTCTAGGCAGGCGCAACGAACCGTCACAACGGCTTCCTGGCGTGACGGGGATCATATCAATGGAGCACTTCCCGATGACACGACAGAATTACATCTTCACCTCCGAGTCCGTCTCGGAGGGGCATCCCGACAAGGTCTGCGACCGGATTTCCGATGCGGTGCTGGACGCGCTGCTGACCGAGGAACCCAATGCCCGCGTCGCTTGTGAAACCTTCGCCACGACAAACCGTGTCATCGTGGGCGGCGAGGTCGGGCTGTCCGGCGCGGCGGCGCTGGATGCCTTCATGGGCCGGGTCGAGGGGATCGTGCGCGATTGTGTGCGCGACATCGGCTACGAACAGGACGAATTCCACTGGAACACGCTGAACGTGCAGAACTTTCTGCACCGCCAGTCGGCCCATATCGCGCAGGGCGTCGACAAGGACGGGGCGGGCGACCAGGGCATCATGTTCGGCTATGCGACCGATGAGACGCCCGAACTGATGCCCGCGCCGATCCAGTATGCCCATGCGATCCTGCGTCGCCTGGCCGAGGTGCGCAAATCCGGCGAACAGCCGACGCTGCGTCCCGATGCGAAATCCCAGCTTTCGGTGCGCTATGAGGGCGGCCGCCCGGTCGGGGTCAGCTCGATCGTGCTGTCCACCCAGCATGCCGATGCCCGCCAGACCAGCGCCGACATCCGCGCCATCGTCGAACCCTATATCCGCGAGGTCCTGCCCGAGGGCTGGATCACCGGCCAGACCGAATGGTGGGTCAACCCCACCGGCACCTTCGTGATCGGCGGGCCGGACGGGGATGCGGGGCTGACCGGGCGCAAGATCATCGTGGACACCTATGGCGGCGCGGCACCGCACGGGGGCGGGGCGTTTTCCGGCAAGGACCCGACCAAGGTGGACCGCTCGGCCGCCTATGCGGCGCGCTATCTGGCCAAGAACGTGGTCGCGGCGGGGCTGGCGCGCAAATGCGTGATCCAGCTGTCCTATGCGATCGGCGTAGCCAGGCCGCTGTCGATCTATGCCGATACGCAAGGCACGGGCGTGGTGCCCGATGCCGAGATCGAACGGGTCGTTGCGCAATGCATGGACCTGACGCCGCGTGGCATCCGCACCCATCTGGATCTGTGCCGTCCGATCTATGCCCGCACCGCGGCCTATGGCCATTTCGGTCGCGCGCCCGAGGCCGATGGCGGTTTCAGCTGGGAACGCACCGATCTGACCGAGGTGCTGAAAAAGGCGATTTGATCGCAGATGTGCCGGACCTGGCCCGGCAAACGGGGGCGCGCCGATGGCGCGCCCCCGTGCGTCGCCGGCGGTGCCGGGGCCTGCCCGGTCGCGGGCGGGTGGGGCGGATGCCTCCGGCGGAGGTATTTGGGGCAAGATGAAAGGGCCGCCGCGCCGGGTCTGTCGGCGGCTTGGTCTTGACCTTGGGCCGGCAGGGGCGCTAGAGCCCGCGGCCATGAGCGAGAACACCCCCAAACCCGAGACCGGGCCCGATGCCGGCCCCGAATGGCGCAATTTCTATGGGCGCCGGTCGGGCAAGACCATGCGCCCCAGCCAGAAGGCCTATCTGTCCGAGGATCTGGAGACGCTGCGCCCGCGCGGAATTTCGCGCGAGGAAAACCCTGCGCGCGAGATCATCGACCCGGCCACGATCTTTGGCAACGACCATCCGGTCTGGCTTGAGATCGGCTTTGGCGGGGGCGAGCATCTGGTGCATATGGCGGCCCGCTATCCGGGGATCAACATCATCGGCTGCGAGCCCTTTATCAACGGCGTGGCGATGCTGTTGGGCAAGATCCGGGCGGCGGGGGTGACGAATCTGGCGGTGCATCCGGGCGATGCGCGCGATCTGATGGATGTGTTGCCCGAGGGCTGTATCGCGAAGGCCTTCCTGAACTATCCCGATCCCTGGCCCAAGCGCCGCCACCACCGGCGCCGGTTCGTGACGCAGGATCATCTGGTGCCGCTGGCGCGCTGCATGGCGCGGGGGGCCGAATTCCGCGTGGCGACCGACATTCCCGATTACATGCGCCAGGCCTTGTGCGAGGTGCCGAAGGCGGGCTTTGCGCTGGTGGCCCATTCCGGTGCGCCCTGGGATGACTGGATTTCCACCCGCTATGAACGAAAGGCCCTGCGTGAAGGCCGGGTGCCCGATTACGCGACCTTTGTCCGGATCGGCGGCCAAGAGTGATTTACGCCCCCCAAGCCTTGGGCTAACAGGGAAGCGACCAAGAGGGAGGCACCCATGTCCGGCCACGGCGATCCGATTCCGATGATGTCCCGCAGGGGCGGGCCGCTGCGCGGCGTGGCCGAGGTTCCGGGCGACAAGTCGATCTCGCACCGGGCGCTGATCCTGGGCGCGCTGTCGGTCGGCGAGACGCGGATCACCGGCCTGCTGGAAGGCCAGGACGTGCTGGACACCGCCAAGGCGATGCGCGCCTTCGGGGCCGAGGTCACGCGGGTGGTCCCCGGCGAATGGGTGGTGCAGGGCGTGGGCGTGGGCGGCTTTGCCGAACCCGCCGATGTGATCGATTGCGGCAATTCGGGCACGGGCGTGCGGCTGATCATGGGCTGCATGGCGACCTCGGCGATCAGCGCGACCTTTACGGGCGACGCATCCTTGCGCAAGCGGCCGATGGGGCGGGTGACCGATCCGCTGGCGCTGTTCGGGGCGCGGGCCTATGGGCGCGCGGGCGGGCGGCTGCCGATGACGGTGGTGGGCGCGGCGGACCCGGTGCCGGTGCGCTACGCGGTGCCGATGCCCTCGGCGCAGGTCAAATCGGCGGTGTTGCTGGCGGGGCTGAACGCGCCGGGCCAGACCGTGGTGATCGAGAAGGAAGCGACGCGCGATCATACCGAACGCATGCTGCGTGGCTTTGGTGCGGAACTGAGCGTTGAGGAAACGCCCGAGGGCCGTGTCATCACGCTGCAGGGCCAGCCCGATCTGCGCGGGCAGGTGGTGGCGGTGCCGCGCGATCCGTCCTCGGCCGCCTTTCCGGTCTGCGCGGCGCTGATCGTGCCGGGCTCGGACATCCTTGTGCCGGGCGTCAGCCAGAACCCCACGCGCAACGGCCTGTTCACCACGCTGGTCGAGATGGGCGCCGACATAACCTTTGAAAACCCGCGCGAGGAGGGCGGTGAGCCGGTGGCCGACCTGCGCGTGCGCCATTCGGCGTTGACGGGGATCGAGGTGCCGGCCGAGCGCGCGGCCTCGATGATCGACGAATATCCGGTGCTGGCGGTGGTTGCCGCCTGTGCCAGCGGCACTACGGTGATGCGCGGGGTCAAGGAGCTGCGCGTGAAGGAAAGCGACCGGATCGACGCGATGGCGCGCGGGCTTGAAGCCTGCGGCCTGCGGGTCGAGGAAGATCCAGACACGCTGATCGTGCATGGCCTGGGTCCCGATGGCGTGCCGGGCGGCGCCACCTGCGCCACCCATATCGACCATCGCATCGCCATGAGCTTTCTGGTGCTGGGGCTGGTGTCGCAGGGGCCGATCACGGTCGATGACGGTTCGCCCATCGCGACCTCGTTCCCGACGTTCGAAGGCCTGATGGCGGGCCTGGGCGCGCGGATCGAACGGCGCCCCTGAGGCAGGGTGCGGGAGCCTCCGGCGGAGGTATTTGGAGCAAGATGAAAATGCTGTTTCTTCTTGGCAAAAATACTCAGGACGCAGCGGCGGCCTGAAGCACGGGGGCGGGGATGCGGTTCACGGTAGCCATCGACGGGCCGGCGGCGGCGGGCAAGGGCACGATCAGCCGGGCGCTGGCCGCGCGGTTCGGGTTTGCGCATCTGGATACGGGGCTGCTGTATCGTGCGGTGGGCGCGCTTGTGGCCGAGGGCGCCGATCCGGTCGCGGCGGCGCGGGGGCTTTCGGCGGCGGATCTGGCGCGTGCGGATCTGCGCAGCCTGGCCGCGGGCGAGGCGGCCTCGAAAGTCGCGGTGATGCCCGAGGTGCGCGCGGCGCTTGTGGATTTTCAGCGTCGCTTTGCCCGGGGCCAGGGCGGTGCGGTGCTGGACGGGCGCGACATCGGCACGGTGATCTGCCCCGAGGCCGAGGTGAAGCTGTTCGTGACCGCCAGCGCGCCGGTGCGCGCGCACCGGCGCTGGCTGGAGGTCGGCGGGGATGAGGCCGAGGTGCTGGCTCAGGTCATCGCGCGCGACCGGCGCGACAGTGACCGCGCCACCGCGCCGATGCGGCCGGCCGGGGATGCGGTGGTGATCGACACCTCGGAGATGGGGATCGACGAGGCGGTCGAGCATGCGACCGCGGTGATCCGCCAAAAGCTGCCGCAGGCGGGCTGAAACCGGGGGCTGTGCGATTCCATGCTTGCCGGGTCGGGGATTCGTCCCTATACGGACCCGGTCCGAAGGGCCCGGCGTTGCCGTGGCCCGGTCGTGGCATTGCAACGAAAGACCGGCGGAGCCAACCGCATGGCCTGTGAAACACACGCAAAGGAAACTGACACGCATGTGCGCTAAAGCGACTATGGAAGAATTCGAGGCCCTTCTGAACGAGAGCCTGGAAATCGACACGCCGAACGAAGGTTCGGTGGTCAAGGGCAAGGTCATCGCCATCGAGGCGGGCCAGGCCATCATCGACGTCGGCTACAAGATGGAAGGCCGCGTCGATCTGAAGGAATTCGCCAATCCCGGCGAGGCCCCCGCGATCGCCGTTGGCGATGAGGTCGAGGTTTACCTGGACCGCGTCGAAAACGCGCGTGGCGAGGCTGTCATCAGCCGTGAGAAGGCCCGCCGCGAGGAAGCCTGGGACCGTCTGGAAAAAGCCTATGCCAGCGAAGAGCGCGTCGATGGCGCCATCTTCGGCCGCGTCAAGGGTGGCTTCACCGTCGATCTGGGCGGCGCCGTGGCCTTCCTGCCGGGCAGCCAGGTTGACGTGCGTCCCGTGCGCGATGCGGGCCCCCTGATGGGGCTGAAGCAGCCGTTCCAGATCCTGAAGATGGACCGTCGCCGTGGCAATATCGTCGTGTCGCGCCGTGCGATCCTGGAAGAAAGCCGCGCCGAACAGCGCGCCGAAGTCATCGGCAACCTGTCCGAAGGTCAGGTTGTGGATGGTGTGGTCAAGAACATCACCGAATACGGCGCCTTCGTTGATCTGGGCGGTGTCGACGGCCTGCTGCACGTCACCGACATGGCCTGGCGCCGCGTCAACCACCCGTCCGAGATCCTGTCGATCGGCGAGACCGTCAAGGTTCAGGTCGTCAAGATCAACAAGGAAACCCACCGCATCAGCCTGGGCATGAAGCAGCTGCAGAACGATCCGTGGGATTCGGTGGAACGGTCCTACCCGATCGGTTCGGTCCACAAGGGCCGCGTGACCAACATCACCGATTACGGCGCCTTCGTCGAACTGGAAGCCGGTGTCGAGGGTCTGGTTCACGTCAGCGAAATGTCCTGGACCAAGAAGAACGTGCACCCCGGCAAGATCGTTTCGACCAGCCAGGAAGTCGACGTCATGGTGCTGGAGATCGACACCGCCAAGCGCCGTGTGTCGCTGGGTCTCAAGCAGACCATGCGCAACCCGTGGGAAGTGTTCTCGGAAACGCATCCGGTCGGCACCGTCATCGAGGGCGAAGTCAAGAACATCACCGAATTCGGTCTGTTCATCGGCCTGGAAAACGACATCGACGGCATGGTTCACCTGTCCGACCTGTCGTGGGAACAGCGTGGCGAGGATGCGATCCAGAACTACCGCAAGGGCGATGTGGTCAAGGCCGTCGTCACCGAGGTCGATGTCGAGAAGGAACGCATCTCGCTGTCGATCAAGTCGCTGGATGCCGACAACTTCTCGGATGCGGTTGACGGCGTGAAGCGCGGTTCGGTGATCACGGTCGAAGTGACCGCGATCGAGGATGGCGGCATCGAGGTCGAATACAACGGCATGAAGTCCTTCATCCGTCGTTCGGACCTGTCGCGCGACCGTGCCGACCAGCGCCCCGAGCGTTTCCAGGTTGGTGACAAGGTCGACGTGCGCGTGACCAATGTCGATGCCAAGACCCGCCGTCTGGGCCTGTCGATCAAGGCGCGCGAGATCGCCGAAGAGAAAGAGGCCGTGGAACAGTACGGTTCTTCCGACTCGGGTGCCTCGCTGGGCGATATCCTGGGCGCCGCGCTGAAAGGCTCGGGCGACCGCTAAGCCTGTGGGGCCGCCGCTGTGGTGGCCCTGATCTTCCGACGGCCCCGCCCCCGTGGCGGGGCCGTTTTCGTTGCCCCGATTCGCCCCCTTGGCGCGGTTTGCCGCCCGCAGGGCCGGCGCGCTATGCGCAAAAAACCCGTCCCCCTGCGAAGGAGTGGCGGAAATCCGCTTTATTCCAAGCCTTTGCTGTTTGTGCCGCGCGATTTTCTGCCTATAGTCGGGCAGATAACGCCCGGGGGATCGCCCGGGGGACTCTGGGGGGATTTGCCACATGATCCGATCGGAACTGATCGCCAAGATCGCCGAAGAAAACCCGCATCTGTTCCAGCGCGACGTCGAAAAGATCGTGAACACGATCTTTGAGGAAATCGTCGAGGCCATGGCCCGGGGCGACCGGGTGGAACTGCGTGGGTTCGGGGCGTTCTCGGTCAAGAAACGTGACGCGCGCACGGGCCGCAACCCGCGCACCGGCGACACGGTCGAGGTTGAGGAAAAGCACGTTCCCTTCTTCAAGACCGGCAAGCTGCTGCGTGACCGGCTGAACGGTGAGGACGGCTGATGATCCGCGCCCTGCGCTACCTGTTCCTGGCCGCGCTTGCGGTGGTGATGATCGCGTTGGCGCTGTCGAATCGCGCGCCGGTGGAATTGCGCGCGCTGCCGCCCGAGGCCGGTGCCTTCCTGGGCGTCGACTGGGCGGTGCAGGTGCCGCTGTTCCTGGTGATTCTGGGCGGGGTGTTGCTGGGGCTGCTGATCGGCTTTGTCTGGGAATGGATGCGCGAACACCGCCTGCGGGCCGAAGCCGCCCAGACCCGTCGCGAGGCGGAGCGCCTGTCGCGTGAGGTGAAGAAGCTGCGCCAGGATACGCAGGGCCCCCAGGATGATGTACTGGCGCTTCTGGATAATTCGGCGCGCAAGGCCTAGATCGGGGCCATGACCATCCGTGTGAAAATCTGCGGGCTGACCGAGCCCTCTGCCATCGCCGCGGCCGTCGCGGCGGGGGCGGCCTATCTGGGCTTTGTCTTTTTCCCGAAATCGCCGCGCAACCTGACCATCGCGCAGGCCCGCGCGCTGGCGCTGGAGGTGCCGGTGGGCGTGGCCAAGGTGGCGTTGGTCGTCGATGCCGATGACGCCACGATCGGGGCGATCCTGGATCAGGTGCCCATCGACATGCTGCAACTGCATGGCCACGAAAGCCCCGATCGCGTCGCCCAGGTGCGCGCCCGGTTCGGGTTGCCGGTGATGAAGGCGGTGGGCATTGCCGAAGCCGCCGATCTGGACCGGCTGCCCGCCTATGAGGCGGTGGCCGATCAGATCCTGGTCGATGCCAAGGCCCCCAAGGGGGCGGCGCTGCCTGGCGGCAACGGGCTGGCCTTTGACTGGCGGCTGATCGCGGGGCGGACATGGGACAAGCCCTGGATGCTGGCGGGCGGGCTGACGCCGGACAATGTCGCTGCGGCGGTGCGGCTGACGGGCGCGCGGCAGGTGGATGTGTCGTCGGGCGTGGAAAGCGCGCCGGGGGTCAAGGACGGCGCGCTGATCCGCGCCTTTGTCGCGGCGGCGTCGGCATGATCCGCTGGCGCGCGGCCAGCGCGGATGATGTGCCCGCGGTTGTGGCGCTGCTGGCCGATGACATGCTGGGCCAGGCGCGCGAGGGGACGGATCTGGCCCCCTATCACGCCGCCTTTGCCGCGATGCGGGCCGAAGGTGCCAATCATCTGATCGTGGCCGAGGATGCGGCGGGCCGGATCGTGGCGACCTATCAGATCACCTTCATTTCGGGGCTGTCGCTGCGCGCCGCGCGCCGGGCGCAGCTGGAATCGCTGCGGGTGGCGGCGGACCTGCGGGGGCAGGGCGTCGGTGCGGCGCTGATCGCCGATGCCGAGGCCCGCGCCCGCGCCGCCGGCTGCCGGCTGCTGCAACTGACCACCAACAAGGCGCGTGCCCGCGCGCAGGATTTCTACACGCGGCTTGGCTTTACCCCGAGCCATATTGGCTTTAAACGCGATCTGGACTGACAGGGGACCAGCATGGCCGAAGATTTTATCAATTCCTTCCAGACCGGGCCGGATGAGAACGGCCGCTTCGGCATCTTTGGCGGGCGGTTCGTGTCCGAAACGCTGATGCCGCTGATCCTGGAGCTTGAGGCGCAGTATGAACACGCCAAGACCGATGCCAGCTTCTGGGCGCAGATGGACGATCTGTGGAAACATTACGTCGGCCGCCCCAGCCCGCTGTATCACGCCGAGCGCCTGACCGAACATCTGGGCGGCGCCAGGATCTACCTCAAGCGCGATGAGCTGAACCACACCGGCGCGCACAAGATCAACAACGTGCTGGGCCAGATCCTGCTGGCGATGCGGATGGGCAAGACCCGCATCATCGCGGAAACCGGCGCGGGCCAGCATGGCGTGGCGACCGCCACCGTCTGCGCGCGGTTCGGGCTGAAATGCGTGGTCTATATGGGGGCGACCGATGTGGAACGCCAGGCGCCCAACGTCTTTCGCATGCGGCTGCTGGGCGCCGAGGTGGTGCCGGTCACGTCGGGCCGGGGCACGCTGAAGGATGCGATGAACGATGCCTTGCGCGACTGGGTGACCAATGTGCGCGACACCTTCTATTGCATCGGCACGGTCGCGGGGCCGCATCCTTACCCCGCGATGGTGCGCGATTTTCAGTCGATCATCGGCAAGGAAACCCGCGAACAGATCCTGGAACGCGAAGGCCGCCTGCCCGATACGATCATTGCCGCGATCGGCGGCGGGTCGAACGCGATGGGCCTGTTCTACCCGTTCCTGGACGACGCCTCGGTGCGCATCATCGGGGTTGAGGCCGGGGGCAGGGGTGTCAACGAAAAGATGGAACATTGCGCCAGCCTGACCGGCGGGCGTCCGGGTGTGCTGCATGGCAACCGCACCTATCTGCTGCAGGATGACGATGGCCAGATCCTGGAAGGCCATTCGATTTCCGCGGGCCTTGATTATCCCGGGATCGGGCCGGAACATGCCTGGCTGCATGACATGGGCCGGGCGGAATATGTCGCCATCACCGATACCGAGGCGCTTGAGGCGTTTCAGCTGTGCTGCGCGCTGGAAGGGATTATCCCCGCGCTGGAACCCAGCCATGCGCTGGCCCATGTCATCAAGATCGCGCCCGACCTGCCCAAGGATCACCTGCTGGTGATGAACATGTGTGGCCGCGGCGACAAGGACATCTTCACCGTCGCCCGTCATCTGGGCTTTGACATGAAGGCCTGAGCGCAGGAAGGCCTGAGCGCAGGTTTGTCCCTGCGGCGGGCGCGTCTGGCGCCCGTCACGCCCCGGCGCGGGGTAAAATCCGCGCCAGCCCCGCGACCAGCGCCGCATCGCCATCGCCTGCCACGGCGGCCACGCCCTGTGCGGCCAGCGCGGCGGCGTACAGCCCCGGCCAGTCGCCCCGGCCCAGCACCCGAACCGGCTGGCCCAGCCACCAGGGCCGGGTCGCGGCCAGCGCGGCGCCGATCAGGCTGCCTGCCTGGGTGGCGGCGCTGGCCTCGGGCGCGCCCAGATGGCGCAGCATCCGTTCGGGGCGCGACAGGGTGTCGGACAGGGCGGTCAGAAATTGCGGGTCATCGGGGGCGGGCGCGGTCAGGCCAAAGGCCGTGGCCAGCGTGGCATCGGCGGTGGCAACCGCGCTGACGACTTCGCCTGCGCTGATCTGCGCCCAGATGCAGCGCGGCCCCGGCAGGCAGATCACCCCGTCAAAGCCCGGATCGGCGGCCAGCACCCCGCCGATCCGCGCGGTGGCGGCGGCGGGCAGGGCCAGGGGCGGATTTGTCTGCATCAGCCCCGGCAGATGGGTGACACCGGCGGCATCGGGGCGCGGCAGGTCGGGCGCCTGCGGCAGGGGCGGGCAGGGCAGGGCACGCGGTGCCGGATGGTCCAGCCCCGCCGCCGCCGCCGGCAGGCCCCCCAGGCCGGGGTTGCCGCGCCAGCCTGCGATACGCGCCGGGGCCTCGGCCAGGGGGGCATGCCAGTCCTGCCGGATCCGGCCCGCCGCATCCACGCCAAAGGCGCGCAGATCGGCCCCCTCTGCCGCCAGCGCGATCCAGGAAATTGTGCTGTTCATGGCGCCTATCCCGTTTTACCCGGTCTGGCGGCGCAGAAAGCACGCTTTCGCCCGGCGATCAACCGATCGCGGGGATCAGTTTTGGGCCAGACAGTCCAGCAGGGTCTGTGCCATGCCCGCCAGCAGCCGGTCATACAGCGCCGGGCCCGGATCCAGCAGGCTGCCCGCGGGGTCAAGCGTGCCGCCCAGCCGCACATCGGTGCCCTCGATCACGATGGCCAGCTGTTTGGGGTCGTGCTGCGCCTCGGGGAAGGCACAGCGCACGCCCTGCGCGCCAAGGCGATCGCGCAGATCGGCCAGATGGCGTGCACCCGGCGCGGTGGCATCGCCAAGGTTGACCGAACCGGCAACGTTCAACCCGTAATGGCCCGCGAAATAGCCGTAAGCGTCGTGAAAGACGATGAAGGGCGTATCCCGAACCGGGGCCAGGCCGGCGGCAAGGCGGGCATCCAGCGCCGCGATCCGCGCGCCTGCGGCTTCGGCATTGGCGCTGTAGCGGGTGGCGTTTTCGGGATCGGCGGCCGACAGTTCCGCGGCGATTACCGCCAGCCAGGCGCGGGCATTGGCCGGGTCAAGCCAGGCATGGGGGTCAAGCCCGTCATGGGCGTGATCGTCATGGTCCCCGGCGGCGTGATCCCCGGCTTCGTGTCCTGTGGCGTCATGATCCTCATGATCGCCGTGATCATGGGCACTGGCATCGCCGAAATCGCGGCGGAAGGTGGTCTCGGATTCCAGCAGGGCCATGGCACGGGTATCAGCGGCCAGCCCGTTCAGCGCGCGGTCAAGCCAGGGGGTCATGCGCGCGCCCATCCAGAAGACCAGATCCGCATCCTGCAGCGCGCGCGCATCGGCGGGGCGCATCTGATAGTCATGCGCATTCGCGCCCCGATCCAGCAGCAATGTGGGCGTGCCCAGATCGCCCATCACATCGGCCACCAGGGCATGCACAGGCGGGATGTCGGTCACCACCGCGGGGGGGGCGGCCAGCGCGGACAGCGGTGCCAGGGCAAGCGGCGCAAGCGCCAGCAGGGGAAGGCGGGACATGGGATCTCCGTTATGGCTTGTAGCTTCGGCGGGTGTTATTTATGTTATAGCGTAACAGGTCAAGAGAAATGTGATAAGATAACCAAATGCAGGATGTCCCCCCGCCGCCAGACCCGCAGCCAGATCCGGCCAGGCTGGCCTTTGCCCGCCATGACCACAGCCATTGCGCGGGCGACACGCTGGCCCGGGCCGAGGCGGTCGCCGCCGAACGCGGTGCCCGGCTGACCCCGGTGCGGCGGCGCGCGCTGGAAATCCTGCTGGAGGCGCATCGCGCCATGGGCGCCTATGAGGTGCTGGACCGGCTGGCAGCCGATGGCTTTGGCCATCAGCCCCCGGTCGCCTATCGCGCGCTGGAATTTCTGGTGGAACATGGGCTGGCCCATCGCATCCGGCGGCTGAACGCCTTTGCCGCCTGCATGCACCCGGGGCTGGCGCATGCCCCGGTCTTCCTGATCTGCCGGGCCTGCGACAGCGTCGCCGAAACCGCGGGTGAGCCGGTGCGCGCCGCGCTGGATATGGCGGCGGCGGCGGTTGGTTTCCGGGTCGAGCGCGCCAATATCGAGGCGCTGGGCCTGTGCCCCGCCTGTGCCCGGGGGACCGCGGCATGAGCCTGATCGACGCGCGCGGCCTGGGTGTGCGCCACGGTGGCGCGGCGGTGCTGCAGGGGGTGGATTTCACCATCGACCGTGGCGAGATCGTGACCATCGTCGGGCCCAATGGCTCGGGCAAGTCGACGCTGATCCGGGCGCTGATCGGCTTGCAGCCGCTGGCCGGGGGCCGTGTGACGCGCGCGCTGGGGCTGCGGATCGGCTATGTGCCGCAACGGCTGCATCTGGATGCCAGCCTGCCGATGACGGTGCGCCGCTTTCTGTCGCTGCCCCGCCGGGTCAGCGATGCCGCCGCGCGCGAGGCGCTGGCGCGGACCGGCGTGGCGGGGCTGGAGACGCGGCAGATGGCGGCGCTTTCGGGCGGGCAGTTTCAGCGCGTGATGCTGGCCCGCGCGCTGTTGGCCCGGCCCGATATCCTGATCCTGGATGAGGCGACGCAGGGCCTGGACCAGCCCGGCACCGCGGCCTTCTATCGCCTGATCGAAGAGGTGCGGGCCGAAACCGGCGCCGCCGTGCTGATGGTCAGCCACGATCTGCATGTGGTGATGTCGGCCTCGGACCGGGTGATCTGTCTGAACGGCCATATCTGCTGCGAGGGGACGCCGCGGGTCGTGTCCGCCGCGCCGGAATATCGCGCGCTGTTCGGGCTGGGCACGGGCGGGGCGTTCGCGCTGTATCGCCATGACCATGACCATGACCATGATCATGATCATGCTGCGGGCCACGGCCATGATCCGGCCCATCCGCATCAGGCCCATCCGCATTCCCACGACGACACCTGCGCGGGGCACGATCATGCTTGACGATTTCCTGACGCGCGCCGCGCTGGCGGGGCTTGGCCTGACCCTGGCGACCGGCCCCCTGGGGGCGCTGGTGGTGTGGCGGCGCATGGCCTATTTCGGCGATGCCACGGCCCATGCCGCGATCCTGGGGGTGGCGATTTCCTTTGGCTTTGGCCTGTCGGTCTATGCCGGCACGCTGGCGGTGGCGCTGGGCATGGCGATCACGGTGGCCACGCTGGCCGGGCGCGGCCATGCGATGGATACGACGCTGGGGGTGCTGGCGCATTCGGCGCTGGCGCTGGGGCTGGTTGCGGCATCGTTCCAGTCGGGGCTGCGGGTGGACCTGAGCGCCTGGCTGTTTGGCGACATCCTGGCGGTCAGCCGTGCCGATCTGGCGGTGGTGGCGGGGGGCGCGCTGGCGGTGCTGGCGCTGCTGGTCTGGCGCTGGCAGGGGCTGTTGACCGCCACGGTGAATGAGGAACTGGCCCAGGCTGCCGGGCTGAACCCGCGGCATGAACGCCTGGCGCTGACGCTGGCGCTGGCGCTGGTGGTGGCGGTGTCGATCAAGATCGTGGGGGCGCTGCTGATTTCGGCGCTGCTGATCGTTCCGGCGGCGGCGGCGCGCGGTGTGGCGCGCACGCCCGAACAGATGGCGGCGGCGGCCACGCTGGCGGGGGCGGTGTCGGTCCTGGCGGGGCTGGGCGCATCCATGCGGTTCGGCACGCCCGCGGGGCCCTCGATCGTAACGGCTGCGGCGGCGCTGTTCGTGCTGTCGCTGCCGTTGCGCGGGCGGGTGGGCGGCTGAACGCGCGCCTTACCGCCCGACGCTGGTATAGGCGACAAAGCCGGCCTTTGCCGCATCGGCCTGATTATAGATGTTGCGCAGGTCCGCCAGCCGCGCCACCGTCATCTTGCGGGCCAGTTTCGCCAGATCCAGCGCGCGGAATTCGTTCCATTCCGTCAGGATCACGACGCAATCGGCATTATGGGCGGCCTTGTAGGCATCATCGGCCCAATGCACGCCGGGCAACAGCGCCTCGCCCTCGGCTTTGCCTTGGGGATCGACGACGCGCACCTTGGCGCCTGCCCCCACCAGCGCGGGCACGATCGTCAGCGCGGGGGCATCGCGCATGTCGTCGGTGTTGGGCTTGAACGTCACCCCCAGCACCGCCACCGTCTTGCCATTGACCGAGCCCCCGCACAGATCGACCACCTTGTCGATCATCCGCCGCTTCACCTCGTCATTGACCTTGATGACGGTTTCCACGATCTGCATGGGCACGGCATGATCCTGGCCCATCCGTGCCAGGGCCTTGGTATCCTTGGGGAAACACGATCCGCCATAGCCTGGGCCGGCATGCAGGAACTTGTTGCCGATGCGCCCGTCCAGGCCCATGCCGCGCGACACCTCCTTGATGTTCGCGCCCACCCGTTCGCACAGCTGCGCGATTTCGTTGATGAAGGTGATCTTGGTCGCCAGAAAGGCATTGGCGGCGTATTTGATCAGTTCGGCCGTTTCCAGATCGGTATAAAGGATCGGGAATTCGCGCAGGAACAGGGGGCGATAGATTTCGCCCATCACCGCCCTGGCGCGATCCGAGGTGACACCGACGACGATCCGGTCGGGGCGCATGAAATCGTCGATCGCGGCGCCTTCACGCAGGAATTCGGGGTTCGAGGCCACGTCGAAGTCGGCATCGGGCCGCACCCGGCGGATCGTGTCGGCCACCATCTGGTTGGTGCCCACCGGCACGGTCGATTTCGTCACGACCACGGTGTAATGGGTCATTGTGCGGGCGATTTCCTCGGCCGCGGCGGTGACATAGGTCAGATCGGCATGGCCGTCGCCGCGCCGGGTGGGGGTGCCCACGGCGATAAAGACCGCTTCGGCATCGGCCAGTGCGGCCGCCAGATCCTGCGTGAACGACAGCCGCCCCGCGGCCACGTTTTTGGCCATCAACTGGTCCAGCCCCGGTTCGAAGATGGGCACCTCGCCGCGCATCAGCATGTCGATCTTGCGCGGGTCCTTGTCGACGCAGACCACTTCATGGCCGAAATCGGACAGGCACACCCCCGAGACAAGCCCGACATATCCGGTTCCGATCATTGCGATTTTCATGTGCCAGTCCTCAAGCCGGTTGCGCGGGCACATTCGCCCGCAGCCCCGGCCTTGTCAACGGATGGGGGGCCGGGCGGGGCAGGGGTGATCTGGCTATTCTGCAACAGTTGTGTGCGCCGCGGTGCAGCGCAACCGGATTTTTCTTTGCATTGTGGCGCATCTGTGTAAGGGTTGATCGCGATGCTGTCGGCGTCGGCGGCTCTCTACAGTAATGACGGAGAATATCATGAAGAAAATTGCTACTCTCGCGCTGGCCCTCGGCCTGACCGCCTCGACCGCTTTCGCTGGCGGCTATTCGGCTCCTGTCGTGGAAGCCGAGCCGGTTGTTGTCGAGGAATCCTCCTCGTCGAACCCGGGTCTGATCGTTCCGGCGCTGCTGCTGCTGGGCATCATCGCCGCGGCTTCGTCGAATTCCTGATCCGACCGATCCGCAAGGATTTGGAATGGCCGGAGAGCTTGGCTCTCCGGTCATTTCATTTTGGCGGGCGGCATGTTCCGGTGTCGGCTGGCCGATGGGATGCGCCCTGCAGGAATGACAAGACCCGCCGCGATGCGACGGGTCTTTGGCCTGCTGGGTGTCAAAGGCTCAGGGGCGCAGGGTCTGGATCGTGACATGGCCCAGTTGCGGGCCGATCCATTGCCGCGACAGCACGATATCGCCCGCGCCGTTGACCAGATAGTTGTTTTCAATGCGCTGACCCGCGCCGGTGCAGGCTTCCCTGACCTGTTGTCCGTTATGCGGCGTCCCGGCGATTTCGAAGGCCTGATTTGCGCCCAGACTGACCGTGCAGCGCAGCGGCAGCGGGCGTTCGATCCCCTCGCCATCCAGATAACGGTGCAGCTTGTCGGCGCTGCCCGCGCGCCGGCCGCGCACCAGCGCGGAAACGGCGGCCAGTTCGGATGACATCAGGTCATGGCCCAGCCCCCGGGTGCCCGCCAGCATCCCGTCGCGCAGGATCAGGCCCTGCTGGTTCGGCGTCATATAGCTGCGCATCGCGCCATTTTGTCCGCTCAGGCCCAGAACGGTGGTCAGGCCCTGGGCTTCCAGCGTGGCCAGAATCAGCGGCCCGCGATTGGACGCCAGCGCAGACCGCGCCATCGCCCCGGTATCGACCGGGGCGGCCCCGGTCTTGCCGGGCATCAGCGTGGCGATCACCCCGCGCACCACACCGCCCGCGATCTGGGCCTTTTCGGCCTGGCCCGTATCGCTGCCGCAGCCCGCGATCAGCGCCAGCCCCGCCGCCAGAAACGCCGCGCGTGCCCCGATCATCGCCAGAACCTCCCCCAGCCGTCATACAGATCGCCCATGTGGTTGCCACGCACGGTTTCATACAGGCGGCCGTCCAGTTCCAGGCGGGCGCCGCCGTCGCGCGTCAGCGGGCGGATCGTCGTCCTGACCTTGTTGACCGACGGCTTGCCCGTCGTCCAGGCCACCGGGATCGAGACGCGGATGCCCTTGTCAAAGGACCCTTCGCCGAATTCTTCCTCGGACATGTCGGTGAAGGTGGCGAATGCCCCCACGCTCCAGCCATTGGCGAATTCGCGGTCGATGGTGATGGTGGCGCCCCAATCCTGGTTCAGATAGCGGCCCACGTCCAGCTGGCCGGTAAAGCCCTTGCCGATGTCGTAATAGGCCGAGGCATGGCCGGTCAGCACCTCATAGTCGTGAAAGCCGAAATGCTGCTTGAAATCGCGCTGGCGGACGTAATTCGCCTCAAGGCCCAGGGCCAGGCGGCTGTCCACCGGCTTCCACAGCAATTCGCCCGACACGCCGCCATACATCCGTTCCAGCAGGCCCACGGTGACGCGGCTGTACAGGTTTTCGCCTGGCCGCGCATACCAGCCCATCGTCAGATGCTGGATCGCCAGATCGCTGTTCTTCTGGTATTCGACCAGATCGGACCGTACATGCGTGCAGCGCGGCGGATCAAGCACGGTGCAGCCATCGTCGGTCCAGGCGGTGGAATCGGACACGCGGGTGCTTTCGTCCAGATTGCCAAAGGCCTTCTGGCGCAGATTGCCCGACAGGATGAACCCCGGGGCAAATTCGTATTTCGCCGACAGCGACAGGCCCACATCCATGCGGAACGGATCGTCGGGATCAAAGATCGAGGCTTCGGCATAGGGCGTCAGCGCCCATTGGAAGCGCGGGAACAGATCCTCGGTCGGGCGCAGGCCCTGCGCGGGGGCGGCGGCGGCATCGGTGATGCTGGCGCGGCGCAGGATTTCGTTCGCGTTGCGGTTTTCCAGCGCCTCCAGATCGCTGCGGCGGAAGGTGACCGAGGACACCGGCATCCCGCGCTGCACCGAGGTGATCACGATCGTCTCGACCGAGGGGGGCAGCGCGCGGGTCAGCATGCGCGCGGTGTGGCCGATGGCCTGCGACTGGGCGCCATAGGTTTCGTTGCGCACCCGCACCTCGGCCCGGGTGGCCGACAGCGACATCGATTCCAGCACCTGCCCGTCCCTGGCCAGGCTTTCGGCCAGCACCGCCTGAACGCCGGGCAGCACCGTCGGATCGGCGGTCCAGGCCCCGGACCAGCCTTCGGGGTCGGCGGCGCGCGCGGGGCGCGGGCGCACCGGCAGCGGGGCCTGTTCGATGCCGGACGGGAAGGGCGGCTTGCGCGGGTCGATGTTCAGGTTGAACTGGAACCCGACTTCCGACCCGTAAAGGTAATAGGCCGAGACGCTGGCCGTCGGGTTGATGCGGTAATCCAGCGCAAGGTTCACGCCGGATTTGCGGTCGAACCCGTCTTCGGCGACCTCGCGTTCATAGGCGTCTGACGAATATTCCGCCTTCAGCGTCAGCTGGTCGGTGGCCTGCCAGGCCAGGCCGAAGAAGGGCGCGGCCTCGCCGCGGAACCATTGGTCGGTGTTGGCCTTGCCCCCCTTGCCGAAATCCAGCGACGGGCGGTCGCCAAAAGGCGCGCCGATGCCGCCTTCGGACCCCAGCCGGCCCCAGCCCAGGCCCGCCGTGGCCCGCAGGCGCGGGGTGATGGTTTTGGTCGCAACGACATATTCGCCCGAATAGACGCCGGTGCCGATGAAATCGCGCAGGCCAACCGCCATCGCCGGGCGCCAGCCCGCCGCCTCATCCAGGAATTGCCAGTGGATGTCGAAGGACCGGTCGTAAAGCGCCGTGCCATCGGAAAACAGCCCCGGCACGCGCGAATAACGAAAGGCCCCGGTGACGCGGGGCGCGATCTGGAAGGTGAAGGTATTGCGCTGCGTGCCGCCCGTGCGAAAGACCGACCCGCCCAGCGTGCCATCGGGGCGCACTTCGGCGGTGGGCATGTCGATCAGCCCGGGCATGCCGAAGGTGCCCCGGCTTTCGCCGATCATCGGTTCGGCCAGACCCGCCGGCGCCGCCGCCGTGGTCGCCAGCGCCAGGGTTGCGATTTTGACTGCCGTCTTGCGCTTGCCTGTCACGCGCGTCCCTCCTGCCGTGCTTTTCGCCTTTATACCCGTTTTTGTGCCCGGGGCGAGTGCCAATGGGCGGGCGAATGCATTTCGCGGGCAAGGGGTTGCCGATCCGCCAGGGGCGGGCCGGGGGATTGGGGCGGGGGATCGGGGCGGGTCGCGCTGACCCGCCCGGGCCCCGTTGTCACATGCAGGCGTCAAACAGCGCGCGGGTGTTTTCGCGCGTCATCCCGACCGGGTTGCCGCCGCAGGACGGATCCTCCAGCGCCATCTCGGTCAGTTCGTCCAGGCGTGCGGGATCGACCCCCATCGCGGTCAGGTTTTCCGGGATCGACAGTTCCGTGCGCAGCGCCATGATCCGCGCGCAAAAGCCGTCGAACCCGCCCGCGATGCCCAGATATGCGGCGGCGCGGGTGATGCGGTCTTCAATCGCGGGGCGGTTGAACGCCAGCACCATCGGCATCACAACGGCATTGGTGGTGCCGTGATGCGTGCCATAGACCGCGCCCACCGGATGCGACAGCGAATGGATCGCGCCAAGCCCCTTCTGGAACGCCACCGCCCCCATCGCCGCCGCCGACATCATATGGGCGCGCGCCTCAAGATCGGCGGGGTTGGCATAGGCGCGGGGCAGGTTTTCAAACACCAGCCGCATCCCTTCCAGCGCGATGCCCTGGCTCATCGGGTGGTAGAAGGGGCTGCAATAGGCCTCAAGGCAATGGGCCAGCGCATCCATGCCGGTGCCCGCGGTGATGAAGGCGGGCATGCCCACCGTCAGTTCCGGGTCGCAGATCGTGACCGTGGGCAGCAGCTTCGGGTGGAAGATGATCTTCTTCTTGTGGGTGGCCGAATTGGTCAGCACGCCCGCGCGCCCGACCTCGGACCCCGTCCCGGCGGTGGTGGGCACGGCGATGATCGGGGCGATCTTGCTGGCATCCGCCCGCGTCCACCAGTCGCCGATATCCTCCAGGTCCCAGACCGACAGGCTTTCGGGCTGATCGACCATCAGCGTGATCATCTTGCCCAGATCCAGCGCCGATCCGCCGCCAAAGCAGATCACCCCGTCATGCCCGCCCGCACGATAGGCGGCGATGCCCGCGGCCATGTTGCCTTCGTTCGGGTTGGGATCGACTTCGGAAAACACCGCCCGGCCCAGGCCCGCGGCCGCCAGCAGGTCAAGTGCTGCGGCGGTGATCGGCAGGCTTGCCAGTGCGCGGTCGGTCACCAGCAGTGGGCGGGTGAGGCCCGCCGCCTTGCAATGTTCGGCCAGTTCCGCAATCCGGCCCGCGCCGAATTTCACCGCCGTGGGATAGGACCAGTTCGCCCTGAGGTTCATTTCGTCACCTTCTTGAGATGGTAGGATTTCGGCCGGGTCACCGCATGGAAGCCCAGCACCGACAGGCTGCCGCCGCGCCCGGTGTCCTTGCAGCCGGTCCAGCACAGCGCCGGATCAAGGTAATCGCAGCGGTTCATGAAGATCGTACCGGTTTCCAGCCGCGCGCCGATGGCCGCCGCGCGTTCGGCATCGCGTGTCCACAGCGAGGCGGTCAGACCATAGGGGCTGTCGTTCATCACGGCCACGGCCTCATCGTCATTGGCGACCTTCATGATGCCGACGACGGGGCCAAAGGATTCCTCGCGCATCACGCGCATTTCGTGGTTCACATTGACCAGGATCTGCGGCGCCAGATAGGCCCCGCCGTCATCGGCCGGGAACAGGGCGGGGTCGATCAGCGCGGTCGCGCCCTCGGCCAGGGCCTCGGTGATCTGGTTGCGCACCACCTCGGCAAAGCGGCGGTTGGCCATCGGGCCCAGCGTGGTTTCCGGGTCGAACGGATTGCCCAGTTTCAGCGCCTTGACCCAGGCCACGGCCTTTTCGACAAAGGCGTCATACAGGCTTTCGTGGACATAGATCCGTTCAATCCCGCAGCAGCACTGGCCCGCGTTATACATCGCGCCGTCCATCAGGCTGTCCACCGCCGCGTCCAGATCGGCGTCGTTCATGACATAGCCGGGGTCTTTCCCGCCCAGTTCCAGCCCCATGCCGGTAAAGGTGCCGGCCGCCGCGCGTTCCATCGCCTGACCGCCCGCGACCGAGCCGGTGAAGTTCACGAAGTTGAAGGCGCGCGCGCGGATCAGATCCTCGGTCACGTCATGGGTCAGCACGACGTTCTGGAACACATCCTCGGGGATGCCGGCGGCGTGGAAGGCCTCGGCCAGGCGTTCGCCCACCAGCATGGTCTGGGTGGCGTGTTTCAGGATCACGGTGTTGCCCGCGATCAGCGCGGGCGCCAGCGTGTTGATCGTGGTCAGGTAGGGATAGTTCCAGGGCGCGACGATAAAGACCACCCCCACGGGTTCGCGCGTTATGCGGCGTTCGAACCTGTCCGAGGCCTCGGCCACCATCGGTGCCAGCGCATCCGCCGCGATCCCGGCCATATAATCGGTGCGGTCGTTCACGCCGCCGAATTCGCCGCCATAGCGGGTGGGGCGGCCCATCTGCCAGGCCAGTTCCTCGACAATACGGTCCTTCATCGCGTTCAGCCTGGCCACGCCCGCCTTGACCAGGGCGATGCGTTCGTCCAGGGGCCGCGCGGCCCAGGCGCCTTGCGCGGCGCGGGCGCGGGCGGCGGCGGCCTGCGCCTCGGCCAGGGTCAGGGCCTGGCGTTCGGCATAGACCCGCCCGTCCACCGGCGAGATGCATTGGATGATCTTGCTCATCTGTCCTTCCTTCGGGCGGCGCGCGCCCCTGATCTGGCGCCCTCAGGCGCGTTCAAAGCCCCGCTTGCGTTCCCAATCGGTCACGACGCGGTTGTGTTCGGACACCTCCCAGCGGGCGGCGTGCAGGTAATGGGCGACGACATCGGGCCCGAAGGCGCGCGCCAGCATGTCGCTGTCTGCCATCGCTTCGGCGGCCTCGTCCAGCGTGCGCGGGATCAGGACGGCATCGCGCGCCTGATACAGGTCGCCCTTGACCGGATCGCCCGGTTCGATCATCTTCTCGATCCCTTCCAGCCCCGCCGCCAGCAGCGCCGCGCAGGCCAGATAGGGGTTCAGATCCGCCCCGCCGATGCGGCATTCGACGCGCACGGATTTGGTATTTTCACCACAGACGCGGAATCCGGCGGTGCGGTTGTCCAGGCTCCAGACCGCCTTGGTGGGGGCGAACATGCCCACGCAGAAGCGTTTGTAGCTGTTGACGAAAGGCGCGAGAAAGGCGGTGATTTCACGCGCATGGGCCAGCTGGCCGCCCAGGAAATGGCGCATCTGCGCGGACATGCCGTGCGGGGCCGCCGGATCGTGGAAGATGTTGCGCCCGTCGCGCCAAAGCGACTGATGCACATGCGACGACGATCCCGCGCGGCGATGGTCATACTTTGCCATGAAGGTGACGGATGCGCCGTGCTGTTGTGCGATTTCCTTCACGCCCTGCTTGATCAGGCTGTGCATGTCGGCGGTGTCCAGCGCGTCGGAATATTTCGCGTTGACCTCTTCCTGGCCGGCTTCGGCCTCACCCTTGGAACATTCGACGGGAATCCCCGCATCCCACAGCCCGTTGCGGATCGCGCGCATGATCGGTTCATCCCGCGCAGTGCCAAAAATCGAATAATCCACATTGTAGCGGGCCATAGGCGTAGGGTCAGGATAGCCCATATCGAACAATTCGGGAAAGCTTTCCTCGAACAGGTAGAATTCCAGTTCGGTCGCCATCATCGGTTCAAAGCCCATCGCGCGGGCGCGTTCCACCTGGCGCATCAGCACCGATCGCGGCGCATGGGGCACGGGTTCATGACTGTGATGGTCCAGCATGTCGCACATCACGAAGGCCGTGCCCTCCAGCCAGGGCAGGCGGCGCAGGGTCGCCATGTCGGGCTTCATCACATAATCGCCATAGCCCGCGGCCCAGGATGTCGCCTGATAGCCCTGAACGGTGTTCATCTCCATGTCGGTGGCCAGCAGATAGTTGCAGCAATGCGTTTCCTGCCATGCGCTTTCGATGAAATGGCGGGCATGAAAGCGCTTGCCCTGCAGGCGGCCCTGCATGTCCACCATGGCCGCGATCACGGTGTCGATTTCGCCGCGCTGCACGGCGTCTTTCAGTTGCTCGAAGCTCAGGTTCGCGGGCATGTCCTATGTCCTGTTCCGGGGGAAGGGTTCCCCGCAGCCGGACTGCGGGGAACCGGTATCGGGTGGGCGGGGCGATGCGCCCCGGCCCCGGTGATTGCGCACGGCGATCAGGTATAGCGGTAGGGGCGGCCCGCCTTGCCCATCGCCTCGTTATAGCGTTTGATGATGTCGACGACCCTGGCCTTGACCTCGGATTCCGCGGCGATTTCATCCCAGAAGACCTTGGCGGCCTCTTCGACCTGGGCCCATTCGGCGTCGGGGATGGTGGTCAGTTGCATGTCCGCGCCTTCCACGCGCAGCTTGGCCTCGCCCGCCCAGTACCAGTGCTGGCGGTAGTAATGCGACTGTTCAAAGCACACGCGCATCAGTTCCTGCAGATGCGGGGGCACCTCATTCCAGCGGTCCATATTGGCGAAGAAATGCCCGATCCAGGCGCCCGAGATGTTGTTGGTCAGGAAATAGGGCGCGACTTTGGACCAGCCGACGGTGTAATCCTCGGTGATGCCCGACCAGGCGATGCCGTCCAGTTCCCCGGTCTGCATCGCGACCTCGACATCTTCCCACGGCACGGTGACGGGCACCACGCCGAACTGCGCCAGGAAGCGGCCCGCGGTGGGGAAGGTGAAGACGCGCTTGCCGCGCAGGTCGGCCAGGGTGTTGACCGGCTCTTTCATGGCGAAATGGCACGGGTCCCAGGCCCCGGCCGAGATGTGCTTGACCCCGACCCTGGCATATTCCTCGGCCCAGATTTCATTCAGGCCCCAGGTGTTGAACAGCGCCGGCACATCCAGCGAATAGCGCAGCGCCAGCGGGAAATAGCCGCCGAAAACGGTGACTTCGGTGGGCGAGGCCATTGAATCGTCATCCGATTGCACCGCGTCGATCGTGCCCGACTGCATCGCGCGGAACAGTTCGGACGTCGGCACCAGCTGGTCGGCGTAGAACAGTTCAATCTCCATCTGGCCATTGGCGATGGTGTTGAACGCCTCGATCGCCGGCTTGGCGACATGTTCACCCAGCGCCGCCCCGGCATAGGTCTGCATCCGCCATTTGATCGGGCTTTGCGCCAGCACGGCCGGCGCGGCCAGGGTTGAGGCCCCGGCGGCCAGCGCGCCGGTGGTCAGGAATTTCCGTCTGGTGGTGGTCATCGTGTCATCTCCTTGTTGGTTGCGCCCCTGTCGGGGTCTGTTGTCATCCAAGCACCGTCTGCGGCAGCCACAGCGCGATCTGGGGGAAGATCATCACAAGTATCAGCGTCAGAACCATCACCCCCACGAAGGGGATGACCGAACGGTAGATCACCGGCAGATCGAATTCCTTTGGCGCCATGGCGCGCATCAGGAACAGATTGTAGCCGAAGGGTGGGGTAAGGTAGGCGATCTGGCAAGTGATCGTGTACAGGATGCCATACCAGATCAGGTCGAACCCCAGCGCCTTGGCCAGGCCGACATAGACCGGGGCCACGATCACCAGCATGGCGGTGTCATCCAGGAACATCCCCATGACCAGAAAGCTCAGCTGCATCAGGATCAGCACCTGCCAGGGGCCAAGGCCCAGATCCTTCAGGAAGAAATTCTCGATCGCGCGGCCCGCGCCAAGCCCGTCGAAGACCGCGCCAAAGGACAGGGCGGCGGTGATGATCAGCATGAACATCACCGTGATTGCCAGCGTGTTGCGGGTGGCGGTTTCAAAGACCGCGCGGGTGAAGCGGCGCTTGGTCACGGCGGCGATTACCGAGGCCACCGCGCCGATCACCGAAGCCTCGGTCAGGCTGGCCCAGCCCTTCAGGAAGGGCACCATCATCGCCGCGAATATGGCCAGCGGCAAAAGCCCCGCGCGCAGCAGCCGGAACCGTTCGCCCCAGGTGATGGCGGCGCGTTCCCCGGCGTCCATGGCGGGGGCCAGCATCGGGTTCAGGCCGCAGCGCACCAGGATGTAGATCACGAACAGGCCGGCCATCAACAGCCCCGGCATCAGCCCGGCCAGCCACAGCTGGCTGACCGGCTGGCGCGCGATCAGCGAAAACAGCACCAGCACCACCGAGGGCGGGATCAGGATGCCCAGGCTTGACCCGGCCTGAATGACGCCTGAAATCATCACCTTGTCATAGCCCCGGCGCACCAGTTCTGGCAGGGCGATCGTGGCCCCGATCGCCATGCCCGCCACCGACAGCCCGTTCATCACCGAGATCATCACCATCAGGAAGATCGTCCCGATCGCAAGCCCCCCGGGCAGCGGCCCGAACCAGACGTGGAACATGCGATACAGGTCCTCGGCCAGGCGGCTTTCGGACATGACATAGCCCATGAAGATGAACATCGGCAGCGTCAGCAGCGGCGTCCATTTCATCAGCTTCATCACTGATGAAAAGCCCATGTCCGACCCGCCCGGCCCCCAAAGCGCAATGGCCGCCACCACCGCGACAAAACCGATCGCGCCGAACACCCGCTGCCCGGTGATCATCATCAGCAGCATGGTCGAAAACATCAAAATGGCGATGGTTTCGTGGGCCATCAGATTTCCTCTCCGCGGATCACCGCGATGTCGCGGATCAGAAGGGCGATGGCCTGCAGCAGCATCAGGAAGAAGGCGGTGGTGATGATCACCTTGATCGGCCACAGATAGGGCCGCCAGGCGGTCGGGTTCCGCTCGCCGGTTTCAAAGGAATAGACGGTGGACCCGAAGGCGCCATACAGCATCACCCCGATGTAGAAGATCAGGAAGAACACCGTGACCGCATCCCAGATCGCCTGGGTGCGCGGGTTGAAGCGCGAATACAGCAGGTCCATCCGCACATTGGTGCCCAGCTGCAGCGAATAGGGCGCGCCCAGAAGGTAATAGGCCACCAGCGTGAACTGGGCCATTTCCAGCGTCCACAGCGCGGGAACCCGGCCGATCTTGGTGATCGACGACCACAGCAGGATGCCCATGATCACGAACAGCAGATACATGGCGACCCGGCCCACGCGGTAATTCACCGCCTCGACCGCGCGCACATAGGCCCTGGCCCAGCCCGGCATCACGCCCCCCCGATCCGGCCTAGCGCGCCGGTCAGCACCGGGGCAAGCGTTTCCGCCATCGCGTCCTGCGCGGCCCGGGTGGCGATCAGGTCGTTGCGGATTTCCAGCATGACATTGGCCAGCCCCATCGGCGTGGCCTGCAGCGCAAGGGTATGGGTGACCTCATCCGCGGCGGAATAGGGCTCGTTCAACCGTGTATCCAGCGTGGTGCGCGCCGCCGCCTCGGCCAGAACCGCCTGCGCCAGGCGTGCATCCGCGTCATGGATCACGCCGAATTCCACCGTACGCGCGATGCCGTTGTATACAGGGGTAAAGCTGTGCACCGTCACCAGCACCGGGCGCTGGCCGCGCGCCAGACGCCGCGCGATTTCGGCGCGCAGCCGGGCGTGAAAGGGCAGATAGACGGCTTCGGTCCGCGCGACCCGCTGCGCCGCGGTCAGGCCCGCATTGCCCGGGATCATGTGGATTTCCGACCGTTCGGCCATGGCGCCGGGCGAATGGGGCGGGCGGTTCAGGTCATAGATCAGCCGCGACAGGCTGGCCGCGATCAGCGGCGCATCCAGCCGCCGCGCCAGCCCCCGCGCCAGCCCCAGCGCGCCGGGGTCCCAGGCGACATGCGCGCGCCGTTGCGCGTCATCCAGCCCCAGATCGCCCCAGGGCGCGGGAAAGGCATTGGCGGCATGTTCACAGACGATGAGGAACGGTCCCGGCGCATCCGCGCGCTCGACCGTTACCGCATCCGGCAAATCCGCACCTGAAGGCACAGGCCCTGGCGCGGGCCCGGTGGCTGGCTGATCCGTCATTTCCCTGTCGATTCTGTATGTTCTTTTGATCGAAGGGTCCAATGCGGGCGGCGTTCTGTCAAGATCATTTCACAAATCGAAAAACTGTTACAATCTGTTCTTCGGGCCCGAATCACGGCGCCGGGGCGGATGGAAAGCCATGACCAAGACGATCGAGGAACGCCTGCGCGCGGGTATCGACGGGATGACGCGGGCCGAACGCCAGCTGGCCGGCCATTTGCTGCGCCATTACCCGGTGGCGGCGCTGGGCTCGGTCACGGCGCTGGCGCGGGGGGCGGCGGTGTCCTCGCCCACGGTGGTGCGGCTGGTGCAGAAGCTGGGGTTCAGGGGCTATCCCGATTTTCAGGCGGGCATCCGCGCCGAGGTCGAAGAGCGGCTGGTGTCGCCGCTTGTCAAGCATGACCGCTGGGCGGGCGGGGTGCCCGATACGCATATCCTGAACCGCTTTGCCGATGCGGTGCTGGGCAATCTGCAGGCCACGCTGGCGCAGATCGACCATGCCGAATTCGACGCGGTGGCCGCCCTGATGGCCGATCCTGCGCGTCAGGTCTATGCCACGGGCGGGCGGATCACCCATGCGATGGCGGATTATTTCGTCACCCATATGAAGGTGATCCGGCCCGGCGTGTCGCTGATATCGGAAATGTCGAATGCCTGGCCGCCCGCGCTGATCGAGATGCGCCCGGGCGATGTGCTGCTGGCCTTCGACATCCGGCGGTATGAGAACAACGTGCTGCAACTGGTTGAAATAGCAGCTGAACAGGGGGCCGAGGTGGTGCTGGTCACCGACCCTTGGGTCAGCCCCGCCGCGGCCCATGCGCGCTATCGCTTTTCGGCGCAGATCGAGGTGCCCTCGGCCTGGGATTCGACCGTGGCGATCGAGGTGCTGGTGGAAACGCTGCTGGCGGCGGTGCAAAGCCTGACCTGGCAGGAAACGGCGGCGCGGATGAAGCGGCTGGAGGAGCTTTACGCCCGGGCGCGGTTCTTCCGGCGGATGAAATAGGGGGCTGTCTGCCCCCTCGGCGCGTACCGCGCCTCACCCCCGAGGATATTTCGGCAAATCCGAAGGGGGGCGGGCGGCGTCGAACAGGGCGGCGCAGGCGTCGTGAAAGCGCGCGCGGATCGCGGCGCCTTCCATCATCGGTTCGTGCCGGGCATCGGGCAGCAGGTCCAGCCGGGCGCCGGGCCAGCGGGCCATGCGCGCGTGGATCGCGGCGGGTTGCACGACGGTTTCGCGCGTACCAAGCGCGCAAAGCGCGGGCAGGGCGGGGGAGGCGAGGGGCGCCAGCGCCGCGCATTCGGCCAGCGCGGTGGCCAGCCAGCCGCAGGTGGGGCCGGCCAGGGCCAGACCGGGTACGGCGGCAAGCTGGTCGATCAGGAAGGCCCAGCCGGCGGGGTCGCCGGTCAGCTGGTTGGCGGCGAAGCTTTCGGCGAAGACATAGGTGGTGGCCCGGGTCGAGGGCACATAGGCCCGGGCCGGCAGGATCTGCGCAAGGCGCCGCGCAATCGGGCGCAGGGGCGCGGGCAGATTGATGTTCCACATCGGTGCCGAAAAGGCCGCGGCGGCATAGGGATGGGGTGACATCAGCCGGCGCAGGCCGATGGTGCCGCCCATCGAATGGGCCAGCAGGAACCAGGGGCGCGGCAGGTCCAGCGCCGCTGCGGCCTGTTCCACGGCGGCCAGATCAAGCTGATAATCGCTGAACCGGCCGACATGGCCTTTCAGCGGATCATCCAGCAGCCGGTCGGCTAGGCCCTGCCCGCGCCAGTCGATCGCCAGCAACCCATAGCCGCGCGCGGCGAAGGCGGCGGCGGTGGGGCCGTATTTTTCCACATATTCGGTGCGCCCGGGCAACAGGAAAACCGTACCGCGCGGCGCCGCAGGGCCGGGCCAATGTCCGATGCGCAGGCGCAGGCCATCCGCGGCCTTCAGCCAGAAGGCCCGCCCCCCCCGGGGGGCGCGGGCAATCGCGTCGTGAAGCGGCGCGTCCTGCATCAGGACAGGGCAGAGCCCAGCTGCATCGCCAGCCCCATCGCGCCGTCGATCTTCAGCTTGCCGGTCATGAAGGCCATGGTCGGGTTCACATCGCCTTCCAGAATGCCGCGGAAGGTTTCGGCCGAGGCGATCAGTGTCACGTCGGCCTCTTCATCGCCGATGCGCACGCCGTCGGCATCGGCGATGATCGCGCCTTCCCCGGTGATGACGAATTTCGCCGTGGACGAAAATCCGTCGGGCAGTTTGGCCTGCAGCGCGGTCAGGGCCTTGTTCAGCACATCGCTCATGATATCCTCCGATTGTGATCGCCGGGCTATCGCATCTGGCCGGCTTCTGATTACATCTGCGTTATGCGTGAGCGTTCCGTCATTTCCAAATGTATCGTCACGGCACTTTGCGCCGTTTTGATGACATCCGCGCCCATCCTGGCCGAAACCGAGGGGCTGGAGCCGTATTTCGAAGAGTTGGCGGATCCGGGATCGGGGGCCTGGGCGCGGGCCGAGGCCGATATCCGGCGGGCCTGGTCGCGGTCGGGGTCGGCGGGGATGGATCTGTTGCTGAAGCGCGGCGAAGAGGCGATGGATGCGGGTGACACCGCCGCCGCGATCGAACATCTGACCGCGCTGACCGATCATGCGCCCGATTTCGCCGAAGGCTGGAATGCGCGCGCCACGGCCTATTTCCTGGCGGGGCTTTACGGCCCGGCCCTGTCCGATATTGCCCGCGCGCTGGAGCTTGAGCCGCGACACTGGGGCGCGCTGGCGGGGCTGGGGGCGATTCTGGATGAGATGGGCGATGCGCAGGGCGCGCTGCGGGCGTTCCGGGCCTCTTACGCCTTGCACCCGCATCAGCAGGATGTGAAAGACGCGATCGACAGGCTGGAACGCCAGCTGGCGGGCGTGGCGCTCTGAAGCGGGGATGACGATGGCGGATGGGCGGATCACGGCGGTCCTTGGGCCGACGAACACGGGCAAGACGCATTACGCGATCGAACGGATGCTGGCGCATCGCACCGGCATCATCGGCCTGCCGCTGCGATTGCTGGCGCGCGAGGTCTATGACCGGATCGTCAAGGCGCGGGGGCCATCGGTCGTGGCGCTGGTCACCGGCGAGGAACGCATCGTGCCCGAGCGCACCCAGTATTGGGTCTGCACCACCGAGGCGATGCCCGACGGCATGGGCACCGATTTCCTGGCGATCGATGAAATCCAGCTGTGTGCCGATCCCGAACGCGGGCATATCTTCACCGACCGGCTGCTGCATGCGCGCGGCCTGCACGAGACGCTGTTCCTTGGCGCGGAGACGATGAAGGGGGCGATTGCGGCGCTGGTGCCGCGGGTTCAGTTCACACGGCGGGAACGGTTTTCGGAATTGCGCTGGGCAGGTTCGAAAAAGACAAGCCGGATGCCCCCGCGCAGCGCGATCGTGGGTTTTTCGGTCGATAATGTCTATGCGATTGCCGAGCTGATCCGCCGGCAAAAGGGCGGTGCCGCGGTGGTGATGGGCGCGCTGTCGCCGCGCACGCGCAATGCGCAGGTGGCGATGTATCAAAATGGCGATGTGGACTATCTGGTCGCCACCGACGCCATCGGCATGGGGCTGAACCTGGATATCGACCATGTCGCCTTTTCCGCCACCGCCAAGTTCGACGGCCGCCGGATGCGCGCGCTGTTCCCGCATGAACTGGGCCAGATTGCGGGGCGGGCGGGGCGGCATACCGCCGACGGCACCTTTGGCGTGACGGGCGAAGCAGGCCCCCTGCCGCCCGAGGTGATCGAGGCGGTCGAAGAGCACCGCTTTGCCCCGATCCAGCGTCTGCAATGGCGCAATCCGCGGCTGGAATTCGGAACCCTGCCGCGGCTGATCCAGAGCCTCGAGGAAAGCCCCAGGGACCAGTGGCTGACCCGCGGGCGCGAGGCTGATGACCTGCGCGCGCTGAAGATGCTGGCCGACACCCCCGAGATCATCGACCGGGTCGTGCATCCGTCCGATGTGCGGCTGTTGTGGGATGTCTGCCGGATCCCCGATTTCCGCTCGATCTCGGCCAGTGAACACGCCACGCTTCTGGCGCGGATCTTCGGCTTTCTGCAGACCGGCAAGGGCGTGCCCACAGACTGGCTGGCCAAGCAGATCGACCGCATCGACCGCACCGATGGCGATATCGATGCGCTGTCCAAGCGGCTGGCCTTCATCCGCACCTGGACCTATGTCGCGCAGCGCAAAGGCTGGGTCGATGATGAAAGCCATTGGCGCGGGGAAACGCGCGCTGTAGAAGATCGGCTGTCGGATGCGTTGCATGGCGCGCTGACCCAACGATTTGTGGATCGGCGCACTTCGGTGTTGCTGCGCCGGCTCAAGCAGAAGGAGACCCTCGTGGCCGAGGTGAACGACAAGGGCGAAGTGATGGTCGAGGGCGAATTCGCCGGGCGGCTTGAGGGGTTCCGCTTCCGGCAGGACACGACGTCTTCGCCCGACGAGGCGAAGATGCTGGCCCGCGCCGCCTATGAGGCGCTGCGACCGGAATTCCATCTGCGGGCGGACCGGTTCTACAATGCCCCCGATACGGAAATGGATTTCACCGAACAGGGGGGCCTGATGTGGGGCGCCTCGGCGGTGGGCAAGCTGGTGAAGGGCGCGGACCCGCTGAAACCCGTGGTCGAGGCCTTTGTCGACGAAGAGGCGGGGGCGGATGTGGCCGAAAAGGTCAAGCGCCGGCTGCAGCATTTCATCGACCGCAAGATTGCCACCCTGTTCGAGCCGCTTCTGGCCATGAGCCGGGATGAGGCGCTGACGGGGCTGGCGCGCGGCTTTGCCTTCCGTCTGGTCGAGGGCCTGGGCATACTGCCGCGCGAAGGCGTGGCCGCCGAGGTCAAGGATCTGGATCAGGAAGCGCGCGGCGCGCTGCGCAAGCACGGTGTGCGCTTTGGTCAATACACGATCTTCCAGCAGGCCCTGCTGAAGCCCGCGCCGACGCGGCTGCGGCTGGTGCTGGCCTCGCTTTGGGACGGGCTGGCCGAATTCCCCGAAAGCCCGCCGCCCGGTCTGGTGACGATTCCCTACCTGACCGAGGTGCCGGTGGCGCATTACACCCAGTCGGGCTATCGCCCGGCGGGCGCGCGCGCGATCCGCATCGACATGCTGGAACGCCTGGCCGATTTGCTGCGCGGGCAGGACAGCCGCGCAGGCTTTGAGGCGACGCCGGATATGCTGTCGATCACCGGGATGACGCTGGAACAATTCGCCGATCTGATGGGCGGGCTGGGCTACAAGGCCGAGCGGGGTGAGCGTGCCAAGGTCAAGCCCGCGCCCGAACCGCAGGCGCCGGTCGAGGGTGCGGAAAACCCGATCCCCGAAGAAGCCTCGCCCCTGGCCGAGGCCGAGGCGCAGGCCGAAGCGGCGGCGCCGGAAACCGAAGTGTTCTTTACCTTCACCTGGGCCCCGCGCCCGCGTGGCCAGCGCCCGGAACGGGGCGGGGATCGCGGCGAACGCGCGGATCGCCCCGAACGCGGCCCCCGCCGCGAGGGCGAGGGCAAGCGCAGCGACGGCGCCAAGCCCGAGGGTCGGCGCGACGGCAAGCCCGGCGGCAAGCCGCAGGGTGGCAAGGGCAAGCCCGAACACAAGGGCGCCAAGGGCCCCCGGCGCGAGGACCAGCCCCGCAACTTCGAGGCGCGCCCCCCGCGCAAGGAACGCCCGATCGATCCCGACAGCCCCTTTGCGGTGCTGGCCGCGCTGAAGGGCAAGTCCTGAACGATGGCGGAAGGGTCCGACCGGATCCGGATCGACAAATGGCTGTGGCAGGCGCGGTTCTGCAAGACCCGCGCCCTTGCCGCCGAACTGGTCGCGGCGGGCCGGGTGCGGGTGAACGGCCAGCGCATCGACAAGCCGGGCCGCAGCGTCCGGCCGGGTGATGTGGTGACGCTGGTCCGGGCGGGGCAGGGGCGCGCGCTGCGCATCCTGGCCTGCGGCACAAGGCGTGGCCCGGCGGCCGAGGCCGCCACCCTTTATCAGGACACCGCGCCCGATCCGGCCCCGTGCGAAACCCCCGTTCCGCCCCGGGCCGTCCAGCCGGAACAGCCGTCCTGAGCTGCGGCCAGATCGCCGCAGCCCGGCCTTTTGGCCGATGCGCGGCTTGAATGATCGCGCGGGCAAGGCTAGGTAACGGTCAAACGATCAGCCTTCGGGGTTCTTCATGACCTATGTCGTCACCGACAACTGCATCAACTGCAAATACACCGATTGTGTCGAAGTCTGTCCGGTGGACTGTTTCTACGAGGGTGAGAATACGCTGGTGATCCACCCCGACGAATGTATCGATTGCGGCGTCTGCGAACCCGAATGCCCCGCCGATGCGATCCGCCCCGATACCGAGCCGGGGATGGAACCCTGGGTCGAATTCAACCGGAAATATTCCGAACTGTGGCCGGTCATCACGCAGAAGAAAGACCCGATGCCCGAGGCCGAGAAATTCGACGGCGAAACCGGCAAGCTGGAGAAATATTTCAGCGAAAAACCCGGCGCGGGGGACTGATTCCCCTGATTCGGCAGTATTTCTGCCGTATTTGCATCGAAAACGGCATCGGAAATGGTGCCAAGCCTCTGATTTCAAAGGGTATTGGCTTTGCGTCATGGCGCCGCGCTTTGAAATGCCGCTTTTTCGTGCTACATATGTATGACAAAGGTCCCAGACCCCCGCGCCGCCGCAGGCCATTCACCTGTGGGGGCTTTTTCAACGACGATTTGCACCCGTGCGGAAACCAAGGCTTCCGTGCGGTGTGGATTGTCCGCTGAAACCGGGCAAGGGGCCTTGCCTGCGGTGCCCGCTGCTCAAGGAAGCGAAATGACCAAGACCAAGAAGACCGAATTCCACCCCAACGATTTCGTCGTTTATCCCGCGCATGGCGTGGGCAAGATCATCTCGATCGAGGAACAGGAAATCGCCGGGATGCGGCTGGAGATGTTCGTGATCTCCTTCGAGAAGGACAAGATGACCTTGCGCGTCCCGACCAACAAGGCCACCGATGTGGGCATGCGTTCGCTTTCGACGCCCGAGGTCGTGTCGAAGGCGCTTGAAACGCTGAAGGGCAAGGCCAAGGTCAAGCGCGCCATGTGGTCGCGCCGCGCCCAGGAATATGAACAGAAGATCAACTCGGGCGACCTGCTGTCGATCGCCGAGGTGGTGCGCGACCTGCACCGCAATGACGACCAGCGCGAACAGTCCTATTCCGAACGCCAGCTGTATGAAGCGGCGCTGGAACGGCTGACGCGTGAGGTTGCCGCCGTTTCCGGCACGGATGAGGCCGGGGCCGCGAAAACCGTCGATGATGTGCTTTTGGGCCGCGCCGCCTGACAGGGGCGCGCCGCGCTGGCAAAGACGAACCGCGCAGGCCCCGGCCCGCGCGGTTTTTCGTTCAGCCAAGCGGTTCGTCGGGCGCGGTCGCGTCGGGGGGCACGGCAAAGCGTTCCATCAGCGCGTTTTCCAGTTCGCGGTTCAGTTCACGCGTGCGGGCGATGTATTCGGGGTTTTCATCCAGCGGCACGCCGGGCTTCCATACCTCGGCCTGTTCACGCAGCGCGACCCGGTCCAGCTTGAAGAAGATCTTTTCCAGCTCTGCGGCCTCATATTCGGAAAGGCCTGCGTTTTCCAGCACATAGCGTGCCGCCCGCAGGCTGGAATCGAACAGTTCGCGGATGATGTCATTGGCGCCGGCGCGGTACAGTTCGAAGACATGGCCACGGTCGCGGGCCCGGGCGATGATGTGCAGATCGGGGCGGATGCGGCGGGCATAGCTGACCAGGCGGGTCGTCGCGGTGCGATCGTCAAGGCAGACCACCAGCACCCGCGCCTTGGTGATGCCGGCGGCGGCCAGAAGCTCGGGGCGGGTGGGATCGCCGAAATAGCTTTTGACCCCGAACTTGCGCATCAGGTTGATCGTCTTCAGGTCATTGTCCAGAACCGTCGTGCGGAATCCTGACATTGACACCATGCGGTTCACCACCTGCCCGAAGCGGCCGACCCCGGCAATGATGATCGGTTGCTGATCCTCGATCGTGTCGGCATCGGGGCCGGTGCCGGGACGCGCATGGCGCCGCGCCAGCACATCGTGCAGGATGAACAGCAGCGGCGTCAGCAGCATCGACAGCGCGATCACCACCAGCGTGGTCTGCGCCACAGCCTGCGGCAGGATGCGCTGCGCCACCGCGAAGGACACCAGCACAAACCCGAATTCCCCCGCCTGCGCCAGCCCCAGCGTGAACAGCCACTTGTCGCGCCCCTGAAGGCGGAACAGCCGCCCCAGCGGATAAAGGATCGCCGCCTTTACCGCGACCAGCCCCAGCACCAGCGCCAGGATCTGGACCGGCGCGCCGGTGATCACGGCAAAATCGATACCCGCGCCGACGGTGATGAAGAACAACCCCATCAGCAGGCCCTTGAACGGCTCGATATCGCTTTCCAGTTCGTGCTTGAATTCGCTGTCGGCCAGAACCACCCCGGCCAGGAAGGTGCCAAGCGCAGGCGACAGCCCCACCAGCAGCATCAGCGAGGCGATGCCCACCACGATGACCAGCGCCATCGCGGTGTTCACCTCGCGCAGTTTCGCGGCCTGGACATAACGAAACAGCGGGTGGATCAGATAGCGCCCGGCCAGGACGATCGCCGCCACCGCCCCCAGCGTGATCAGCGTGACCCCCCAGGCGGGCAGCGAATCGATCAGATGCGCGGCCGGATTGGCATCGCCCTGTTCCGCCTTGGCCAGCGCCCGCGCACCCGGAAGCGCCAGCAGCGGCAGCAGCGCCAGCATCGGGATCACCGCGATGTCCTGCATCAGCAGCACCGAAAACGCCGACCGCCCCCCCGCCGTCTGCATCAGGCGCTTTTCGTTCAGCGTTTGCAGCACGATCGCGGTAGAGGACAGCGAAAAGATCATCCCCAGCGCCAGCGCCACCTGCCAGGTCTGGCCGAACAGCATGGCCAGCACCGCCACCGCCGTCATGGTCAGCACCGTCTGCAACCCGCCCAGGCCCAGCAGCTTGTCGCGCATCGCCCAAAGCGCGCGCGGCTCCAGCTCCAGCCCGATCAGGAACAGCATCATCACCACGCCGAATTCGGCGAAATGCTGCAGGTCGTGCATTTCCGCCCCCACAAGCCCGAAGACCGGCCCGATCAGGATACCCGCGATCAGATATCCCAGAACCGATCCCAGTCCCGCCCGCGTTGCCAGTGGCACCGCGACCACCATGGCAAACAGGAACAGCGTTGCCTGCAGCAGGAAACTTTCCATCCGGTCTTATTCCGCCTCTTTCGTCCGGCCAGCGGTGCGCGCGTCCTGCCGGCCCGGTGCCATCAGCTGCCCTTCAGCAGTTCCAGAACGTAGTTGCGACCGTTCTTCTGATAGGTCAACTGGTTCGTTCCGATGGCGGTGACGCGGCCACCGTCCAGCCGGTCACCGATGCCGACCTTGACGAACTTGCCATTGGGCATCCGCACCAGCGCGCGGCGGTTCTTGGTGGCGCCGTAAAGCCCGATCAGGTTGATCTTGCCAAGGTTCAGCACATTGGCCTGGGTCGCCTGCTTCGCCACCGAGGCGCTGGTGGGCAGTTTCAGCGCGGGCGATGTGACCTCGGGCTCGTCCAGCTCATCCGCTTCCTCGGGGGCGGTGGTGGCGGCGGCGCGCGGGGCTGGTGCGGGGGCGGGGGCGGCGACCGGGGTTGCCACGGCGGCGGCCACGGCGGCCTCGACCGCGGCGGTCTGGATGCTGGCTGCGGCCGCGGCTGCGGCGGCGATGCCCCGGGGACGGTCTGCGGGGCGGCGCGCAAGTGTCACCGCCTGCGGGCTGGCGGCGCGCAGGGCGGCCTCGGTCGCCTGTCGCGCGGCCAGCGCCTCGGCGGCGGCATTGGTGACGGTGGCCGGGCGCGCCCTTGGGGCCCGCGCAGCCAGGCGCGGATCGACCGGCGCGTCGGCGGGCAGGGCCGCGCCATCCCCGGTCGTGGCGGGCGCTTCGGTGTCGGTTGTGGCCGCGGGGGGCGGCTGGACCGGGGCGCGGTTGGCAATGGCGGCGGGGCGGCCTTGCGGCTTGAACCCGGCCAGTGCGGGATCGGCATAGGGTGCGGGCGGGGTTTCCGTGCCGGTCCCGGCGGGCGTCGCGGTGTCGGTTCCCGCTTCGGGGGCAAGCGCGGCGCGCAGGATCGACGCGGGCCGGGGGGCCGCGATTACGGGCGGGCGGCCCGCGAACAGCGTGAAGCCACCCGGCATCGCCACGCCCTGTGCGGTGGGGATGATTTCGCCGCCGGGGCCAAGCCGGGCCAGCTGGCCGAAGGGGGCGGGCGTGGGCAACGGATCGGGCCGGGCATCCGGTGGGGGCGGCGTCAGCGCGGCCAGATCGCCGTCCGTGTCGCTGAGTGGCCTGGGATTGGCGCTGGAGATCGCCGTCAGCCGCAGGGCGGGCTCGGGCGCGTCACGATCGCCCCAGACATCATCCGGCGTGCCCGCAGCCGCGGTGGCAACCGTTGCGGGGGCAACCGTTGCCGGTTCCGGGGCAAGGGGGGGTACGCCGGGCGCGCCGCGCCCCCCGGTCTCTGTCGCCGCGATGACCGGGACCGTTTCGTCCGTCGCCGCATCGGCAAGGCCCGTTTGCGCGGGGGGGGGCGCGGCGTTGGCCTGCGCTTCGGGTTGGGCAAGGCCGGGGTCGGCCGGGGGGGCGGGTGGCAGCCTGTCGGTCGCCGCGGCGATCGGGGTGGGCCCATCGGGGCGCGGGTCGCCCAGGAACATCGACCAGATCGCCACGATCAGCAGGAACAGCACCAGCCCCAGCGTCAGCATCAGCCCCAGGTGGCGGTTGCGCGCGGCGGGCGGGGCCGTGCGGCGCCCGCCAAAGACGGTGCGGTCCGATGTGGCGGACGGCGGGGCTGGCGGCATCTGGGCGGCCGGCCGGGGGGCGGCGGGGCGCGGGGTCTTGTCGGCGGCCGCCCCGGTCGCCGCGCGCGCGGCAGTGGTGACCAGACGCGGGGCGCTGGCGGGTTTCTCGGGGCGCAGGCTGGGCGCAGGTACGGGATCGGGCAGATCGATCGCGGGGGCAAGCACGGCAGGGCTGCCCGCATCCTTGCGCAGGCGCGGCAAGGGGGCGTCGGCACCCGTGCCCATGGGCCGGGTTGCCGCGCCAAGACGCGGCGCGGCGGGGGCGGCGGTCCCGTCACCTTCTGGCGGGGGGCGGCGCGATGCGAAGGTGATCACCGGCGGGGCGACTGGTTCCGGCGGCTGTGGCGCGGATTCTGCTGGCGCGGATTCCGGCAGTGCAGGTTCTGGCGGTGCAGGTTCTGGCGGTGCGGTTTCGGGCAAGGCATCGTCGTGTGCGGCCGTGTGCGGCCCGATTGCCCCCATCGGTGCTGCGGTGTCCACCGGCGCGGGGGTCGCTTGCGGCGCTGGTTCCGGGGGGGCTGGCGTGGGATCGGGGCTGGCGGCCAGATCCACATCCGGTGCGGCAGGGGCGATCGGGGGCGCGGGCAGGCGGACGGGATCCTGATCGCGGTCCAGCCGCGCGCCTTCGGGCAGATGCTGCGCCGCGCCTGTGGTCAGGCCAAAGAACGGCTCGCCGCCGAACTGCCCCGGGTCGGGGCTTGCGACCAGGCACAGCGGGCAAAAACCATAGGTTTCGGCAAAGGCCTCGGCCTCGGCCAGGGTGTCGCGTGCGACGACGGCCACCTGCACCTCTTCGCCGGTGCCGGACCAGTCAAAGACCAGATCGGCCACGGCATAGGGCGTCATGCCTTCCAGCGCCTGCGCGATCCGGCTGCGGCGGCTGGCGGCATCGGGGCCGGGGGCATGAACCCGGGCATACAGGATCTGCGAGGCCGGAATGATCAGCTTGCTGGTCATCCCCTTGGGTTCCAGCGTCCGCGCGCGGGCCCGCAGCCGCGCCATCGCCGCCGTCAGGTCGGGATCGTCCAGCGAAACCGCGCCCACGGTGACCCAGCCCTGCCCGGCACGATGCAGCAGGTCGATTTCGTCATGGGCAAGATTTAGCGCAAAACTGGGTTTCATACCGGGGGTCTAGCACAAGCATCGGTGGCATCGAAGCGGCTGTGGCGCCTGGGCCCTTGGTAAAGCAGTTTTCCGCGCATGAAAAGCGCACAGGCCCCGGCCCCGCCCGCAAGCGTGTCACGCTGGCGTGAGTGGGCAGGGGGAATGGCCGGGGCCCGGGCGCGCAGGCCCCGGCCCCGCCCCGCCGGTCAGGCCGTGGCCTGGGCCAGCGCCTGATCCAGATCGGCGATGATGTCGCGGGCATCCTCGGTCCCGATCGACAGGCGCACCACATTGGGCGCGGCGCCTGCCGCCACCTGTTGTTCGGGCGTCAGCTGCCGATGCGTGGTCGAGGCCGAATGGATGATCAGCGACCGCGTATCGCCCAGGTTCGCCACATGGCTGAACAGCCTGAGGTTGTCGACCAGCTTCACGCAGGCTTCATACCCGCCCTTGACGCCGACGGTGAACAGCGCGCCCGCCCCTTTCGGGCAGACGGTCGCCACCCGCCCATGCCAGGGCGAAGACGGCAGGCCCGCATAGGTCACGAATTCGACGCGCGGGTCACGTTCCAGCCATTCGGCCACGGCGCGGGCGTTCTGGACGTGGCGTTCCATGCGCAGCGACAGGGTTTCGATCCCCATCAAGGTGTAATGCGCGCCCTGCGGGTTCATCGTCATGCCCAGATCGCGCAGGCCCACGGCGATGGAATGGAAGGTAAAGGCCATCGGCCCCAGCGCCTCATGGAATTTCAGGCCGTGATAGGCGGGCTCGGGGTCCGACAGGCTGGGGAACTTGCCCGAGGCGGACCAGTCGAACTTGCCCGAATCCACGATCGCGCCGCCGGTCACGGTGCCGTTGCCGGTCATGTATTTGGTCAGCGAATGCACCACCAGCGTCGCGCCTTGTTCGATCGGGCGGCACAGATAGGGGGTGGCCAGCGTGTTATCCACGATCAGCGGCAGGCCGACCTTGTCGGCGACCTTCGCCACCGCCGGCAGGTCGGTGATATAGCCCCCGGGGTTGGAAATCGATTCGCAAAAGATCGCGCGGGTATTGTCGTCCACCGCCGCCTCAAGGGCTGCCAGATCGTCGAAATCGACGAATTTCGCCGACCAGCCAAACCGCTTGATGGTCTGGCTGAACTGGGTGATCGTGCCGCCGTAAAGCCGGGTCGAGGCGACGATGTTGCAGCCCGGTCCCATCAGCGGGAACAGCGCCATGATCTGCGCGGCATGCCCCGAGGAACAGCAGACCGCGCCCGCGCCGCCTTCCAGCGCGGCCACGCGATTGGCCAGCGCGGCGACCGTGGGGTTGGTCAGGCGCGAATAGATGTAGCCCACCTCTTGCAGGTTGAACAGCCGCGCGGCGTGATCGGCGTCTTTGAATACATAGGCCGTGGTCTGGTAGACCGGCACCTGCCGCGCGCCGGTGGCGGGGTCGGGTTCGGCCCCGGCATGGATCTGAAGGGTGTCGAAGGAATAGTCGGACATGGGCGGCTCCTGTCAAGAAATCGGGCGGAGCCTAGCGGCGCCCCGGGGGCGCTTCAAACATATTCGTTTCGCCGCATGTGGCAGGCGGGCGCGGCCTAGCGCAGCCAAAGCCCCTCGCGCCGGATCGCGTTGCGCAGGGCCTGTTCGCGCCGGGGCAGGTTGGCGCGGTCGAACATCGCGCGCAGGCGGCGTCCCTTGCCCTGATAGACCAGCTTGCGGATCGGCTGGTATCCCTTCAGCACCTTTTTCACCGGATTGGGCGCGCAGACCTGTTCCAGCATCGCCACCACCGCATCGCTTTCGCGCGCATAAAGCAGCGGCAGCGCGCGCCAGTGGCAGCTGACATCGCCATCCAGCCCATCCAGCCCCGGCCCCGGCCGCCCGCCGCCCAGCGAATGGATCACCAGCGGCAGGGCGATCTGATCCAGCCAGGGGGTCAGGCTTTGGCAGGCCAGTTCATCGGGCGTGTCGTCGCGGATCGACAGGGCAAAGCGCAGGAACCGCGCGCCGAATTCGGCCGGATCGGCACCAAAGAACCAGCCCGCGTTGAAATAAAGATAGCGTTCCCAATGCTCATCGGGATGCGACAGGTCCAGCGAACTTGCGAAATCCAGCCCGAAGCGGTTGTAAAGCGCGCCCCAGATGCCGCCATGGCCGGGACCGTAGAGCGGCGGTTCCGGCCAGGTGCCTTCGCGCCGCATCGAGGCCGCGGGACGGTTGAAATCGAAATCGACCGATGACAGCGGGCCGGTGAACAGGGTGTCGGTGTCGAAAAAGACGAAAGGTTCCCCCGCGGGCAGGGCGGACAGAACCTCGATCTTGTTGCCATGCGGATAGGACTGGCCGAAATGGTGCGCGTCAAAGGGCAGGATTTCCGCGCCGCAATCGTCCAGCAGCGCCCGCACTGGCCCCGAGATGCGGGTTTCGTCCTGCCACAGCGGGCCGGGCCGGGGTTCGGCCACGATCAGGCGGCCGGAAAAGTCGGGATTGCTGGCGCGCAGGGACAGGGCGAACAGCGCCGCCTCATATTCCAGCCGCCCGGCCTGGGCCACGCAGACCAGGTTGAATACTTGTGCCGACACCGATCATCCCCATTACACGAAACACCCCCCGCCGGGCCAGCGGCCTTGCGGGAACGGGCGCACCATACCGGGGCCGGGGGGCAAGCGGAAGCGTCAGGATTGGGCCGCGCCACGGGGGCGAAATGCCACGCCACAGGGCCGAAGCCCTTGAATAAACACCAACCTTGGGGAAATGGTGGGCGACCCTGGAATCGAACCAGGCATGGGTCTCCCCGGCGGAGTTACAGTCCGCTGCCGCACCTTGCAGCACGTCGCCCGACGCTGGCGGGTGGATACCGAAGGGGTCGGGGGGCGTCAAGCGGGAAAATGCCTTTGCCGCCGCTCTTGCCAAACTGCGACGCGCGGCGCAGGAAGGGGCGAACGGAAAAGGGACCTGCGATGAAGAAACCGGCCTGGGTGATCGACAAGGAACGCGCGCGCCGGGCGGCCGCGGCCGAAACGGTGTGGCTGTTCGGCCTGCATGCGGTACGCGATGCGCTGATGAACCCCGCGCGGGTCAAGCTGCGGCTGGTGCTGACGCGCAACGCCGCCGACAAGCTGGCCGATGCGATCGCGGCGGGCGGCCTTGCGCCCGAGATCGCCGATCCGCGCAAATTCGACAGCATCGTGCCGCTGTCGCCCGATTCAGTTCATCAGGGCGCCGCGCTGGAGGTCAAGCCACTGGCCTGGGGCAAGCTGGAAGAGGTCTGCCTGACCGGCGCGGGCGCGCCGCTGGTGGTGCTGCTGGACCGGGTGACCGACCCGCATAACGTCGGCGCCATCCTGCGATCGGCCGAGGTATTCGGTGCGCGCGCCGTGATCGCGCCCGCGCGCCATTCCGCGCCCGAAACCGGGGCGCTGGCGAAAACCGCCAGCGGGGCGCTGGAACGTCAGCCCTATCTGCGCGTGGGTAATCTGTCCGAGGCGATGGAGGCGCTGCGCGATATGGGCTATGTGCTGCTGGGCCTTGCGGGCGAGGCCGATGTGACGCTGGACCAGGGGCTGGCGCAGGCGGGCACCCGGCCCGTGGGTCTTGTGCTGGGGGCCGAGGGACCGGGCCTGCGCGAAAAGACGCGCGACACCTGCGATGCGCTGGTGCGGATCCCCTTCGGGGGCGGCTTTGGGTCGCTGAACGTGTCCAATGCCGCGGCGGTGGCGCTTTATGCGGCAACCGCGCGTCCCGGTGGCACGGGCCCCAAGGCGGGCTGAGGTCACAACTGCGCCAGCCGGGCCGGGGCGCACTGGTCCGGGGGCTGCCTTTCTGGCAGGATCAGGGCTGGCACGACACAAGGTTCCCCAAAAGGTTTCCCACGAAAGGCTTCCCCCTGCGTCATGGCTGTGCGTTTCCTGGCCCCCATTGCGATCCTGCTGGTCGCGGCGCTGCCGCTGGCCGCCGATCCGCCGCCGCCCGCCCATGCCAATTGGGCGCTGGCGGGCCATGATGCGGTGGCCATCGCGCGCGATGGCGCGGCGCAGGCGGGGCGGGCCGATCAGGCGCTGAAATGGCGCGGCCAGGTCTGGCTGTTCACCACGCCCGAAAACCGCGCCGCCTTTGAGGCCGATCCGGCCCGTTTCGCCCCCCGCTTTCGCGGTTATTGCGTGATGGCCCTGGCCGAGGAGGAACTGGCCCCCGGATCGCCCGGCGTCTTCGTTCTGCATCAGGGGCGGCTGTATCTGATGCGATCGGCGCAGGCGCGGGCGCGTTTTCTGGCCGATCCCGATGGCTGGATTTCCCGCGCCGAGGCCGGCTGGGCCGCGATCAGCGCGCGCTGACGCGCCTCACAAAGGCGCGAGCCTTGCGCGAGGGGGATGCAATCGCGCGCCCGCCTTCCTATCTTGAGGTACAGAGGCATGGCACCGGAACTGCCCTGCTTCCGTTCACTGTCCCTCGTTCCGCACTTATGCGCCCGGCCCTTGGCTCGGGCGCTTTTTTCTGCAAGCCTTGATTGCCCGGCGCCACAGGCGCCCGGGCCAGGATACCCAGGCGAAGGACATGGCCATGCCCGACATCACCGACACCGATCTGCGACAGATCCTTTCGACCACCCGGGTGATCGCGGTGGTGGGGATTTCGCCCAAGGCCGATCGCCCCTCGCATGAGGTGGCGGCGTATTTGCAGCGCAAGGGTTATCGGATCGTGCCGGTCAACCCTGGCCATGCGGGCCACACGATCCTGGGCGAAACGGTCTTTGCCGATCTGGCCGCGATCCCGGGCGATATCGCGGTCGACATGGTCGACATCTTCCGCCGATCCGAGGCCGTGCCCGAGGTGGTCGCCGCCGCGCTGGACCATCTGCCCGGCCTGCGCACGATCTGGATGCAGCTGGGCGTGATCCATCCGGGGGCCGCCGCCACGGCGCGCGCGCGCGGGGTGCGTGTGGTCATGGATCGCTGCCCCAAGATCGACTATCCGCGTGTGATGCGCGGCTAGACCCGGCAGATCGGGGACCGGCAGATCGGGGCGGTGCGGACCAGGGCTGGGGGCGGGCGGGGATCAGCCCTTGACCGCCTGCGCCGCCGCGATCAGCGCATCGGCAATGAAATCCAGATCGGGCCGTGTCAGCCGGGCGGGCAGGCGCAGGTCGCAGGCCCGCATAAGCATGGCGCGCGTCTTGGGAAGGTCGGGCAGATCGTCCAGAAACTGCCAGTTCCAGAAGGCGCGGGCATTGTCCCGGCTCAGCCCGAAGATCTGCACATTGACCCCGCGCGCGCCGGCCGCCTGTTCAAAGCGGCGCGCCTCATCATCGGTCCAGCCGCCGGTCAGGTTGAACTGCAGAGAATCGGGGGCGCGCTCCTCAAGGGGCAGGGCGGGGGGAACCGCCATCCAGGGGCTTGCCGCAAGACGCGCGGCCACATGGTCGTGATTGGCGCGCCCGTCGCGCACCCGGCGCGCGATTTCGGGCAGTTGCGGCCGGATCACCGCCGCCGACAGGTTATTCATCCGCGTGTTGTAAAGCGGCAGGCGGTTTTGCCAGTGGACAAAGCTGTTCTGCAGGCCGGGATGCTTTTTCCAGTTGTGTTCATAGGCCCCTGACATGATCGCCGCGCGCGCGGCGATTTCGGGGTCATCGGTGATCAGGATGCCGCCTTCGCCCGCGTTGACCAGCTTGTAGGACTGAAAGGAAAAACAGCCGATGCGCCCGATCGTGCCGATCTTGCGCCCGTTCCACAATGTGCCCAGCGAATGGGCCGCATCCTCGATCACCGGGATGGCGCGCGCCTGCGCCAGTGCCATGATCCGGTCCATGTCGGAGGTGTGCCCGCGCATGTGGCTGATCATCACTGCGGCGATGCTGTCATCCAGCTTTGCCGCGAAATCGTCCGGGTCGATGCGGTAATCGGCCCCCACCTCGACCAGAACCGGGGTGCAATCGGCATGCACGATGGCCGAGGGCACGGCCGCGAAGGTGAAGGCCGGCACCAGCACCCGCGCGCCGCGCGGCAGGTCCAGCGCCTTCAGCGCCAGAAACAGCGCCGCCGAACAGGACGCCACCGCCAGCGCATGGCGCGTGCCCATCAGGGCGGCGAATTCGGTCTCCAGCAGGGCGACGGGGGCATCGTCCGAGGTGTATCGAAACAGATCCCCTGACGCGAGCAGCCAGTCAATCTCGGCCCGGGCGGTCTCGGGGATCGGTTCGGCATCATAGACATTCGGGGCGCTGTGGCCGTCACGGGGCATTGCGGCTTTCCTGATCGTCATGGTCCGGTCATTCGGGTCCGGTCATTCGGGCCCGGTCATTAGGCCCGCTGCCCGGGGCCGGGCCAAGTGAAAGTTTCGTGTCGGACCGGGGGCCGTCAGATGCCGATCCGGTCGCGCATGGCATACCACGTCATCGCCGCCACCAGAAGTGGCCAGCGCAGCAGGGTGCCGCCGGGAAAGCGTGGCTGCGGCAGGCCCGCCATCAGATCGAACCGCCCGGCCTGGCCTGCCACCGCCTCGGCCATGATCTTGCCCGCCAGCGTTGCCATCGCCACGCCATGCCCGGAAAAGCCCGAGGCCGACCACAGGTTGGGCCGGGGCCGGACAAAGCAGGGCATGCGGTTCATGGTGATCGCCAGGGTGCCGCCCCAGGCGTAATCGATGCGGATGTCGGCCAGATCGGGATAGACCTGCAGCATCGGCTTGCGCACGGTCCTGACGATGTCGGGAAAGCGGTAGCCATAGCTTTCGCCGCCGCCGAACAGCAGCCGGCGATCCTCGGACAGGCGCCAGTAGTTCACGACGAATTTCGTATCGGCCACGGCCACGTTATCACGCAACACCTGCGCCGCGCGGTCGCCCAGCGGTTCGGTGGCGATGATGAAATTGTTGATCGGCATGACGCGGGCCGCGACCTTGCCATCCAGCCCGCCCAGATAGCCATTGGCCGCCAGGATCACATGGTCCGCCTCGATCGCGCCATGGTCGGTCTGCACCAGCGTTCTGGCCGTGGCCCCCGCACCCGGATGGCGGATCGCATGGACAACCGCCCCTTCATGCAGCCGCGCGCCCGCCGCCTCGGCGGCAAGGGCCAGGCCCTGGGCAAAGTTCAGCGGATGCAGATGACCCGCGCCGCGGTCGATGTCGCCGCCGCGATAGACGGGGCTGGGCACGATGGCGGCCAGCGCGTCGCGCGACAGCGGGGTGATCTGGTCATAGCCGTAATCGCGTGCCAGCTTTTCGGCATTGGCGCGGGCATGGGCGACCTCGGCATCCTTCCAGCAGGCATGGACGATGCCGGGGTGAAAGGTGACCGGCATCCGGTGCGCCGCGATCAGATCGCGCACCAGCGCCTTGGCCTCTTGCCCGAAATCCCACAGCCTGCGGGCGGTGTCGCGCCCGGCCATCGCCTCCAGATCGTCCTGTTCCAGCCGCTGGCCCGACCCCACCTGCCCGCCATTGCGCCCCGAGGCGCCAAAGCCCATGCGATGCGCCTCCAGCAGCACCACATCCATCCCGCGCTGCGCCAGGTGCAGCGCCGCCGACAGCCCCGTGAAGCCGCCGCCGATGATGCAGACATCGGCCCGCCCGCGCCCTTTCAGCGTGGGCCAGCGCCGGTCATGGGCGGCGGTGGCGGCATACCAGCTGGCGGCATGTTCGCCGCGGCGGTCGTTGGCAAACAGCAGGTTCATACGTTCAACAGCAGATGTTCGCGTTCCCAGGGGCTGATGACCTGCAGGAATTCCTTGTATTCATTGCGCTTCACCGCCTCATAGACGGTGCAGAATTCCGGGCCCAGCACGTCGCGCACGGGCGCGCTGTCGGCCAGAAGGTCCAGCGCGTCGCCCAGGTTATAGGGCAGGTCGGTATCGCCCATATAGGCGTCGCCCAGGCATTCCGGACGCGGCATCTTCTGTTCCTTCAGCCCCAGATAGGCGCAGGCAAGTGACGCCGCCAGCCCCAGATAGGGGTTGCAATCCATCCCCGCCAGCCGGTTTTCGATCCGCCGCGCCGCCGGCCCCGAGATCGGTACCCGAAGCCCCGTGGTGCGGTTGTCGCGGCCCCATTCCAGATTGATGGGGGCGGCAAAATCGGGAACGTAGCGGCGATAGCTGTTCACATAGGGCGCCAGCAGCGCGATCACCGCCGGAAGGTGGTTCTGCAGCCCCGCGATGCAATGCAGGAAGGCGATGGATTCGCCGCCATCGGGTTCGGAAAAGATGTTGCGGCCCGTCGCCACATCCACCACCGACTGGTGGATATGCATGGCGCTGCCCGGTTCGCCCTCGATCGGCTTGGCCATGAAGGTGGCGAAACAATCGTGGCGCAGGGCGGCTTCGCGGATCAGGCGCTTGAAGAAAAAGATTTCATCGGCCAGCTTGACCGGATCGCCATGCGCCAGGTTGATTTCCACCTGGCCCGCGCCACCTTCCTGCAAGATGCCGTCGATTTCAAAGCCCTGGGCTTCGGCAAAGTCATAGATGTCGTCGATGACCTTGCCGTATTCATCGACCGCCGACATCGAATAGGCCTGTTTGCCGGCCGCGCGCCGGCCCGAGCGGCCCATCGGCGGGATGATCGGCTGGTTCGGGTCCAGGTTGCGCGCGACCAGGAAGAATTCCATTTCCGGGGCCACGATCGGGCGCCAGCCCTCGGCCTCATAAAGGCTGACGATCCGCTTGAGCACGTTGCGCGGCGCGATCGGCACCGGGTTGCCCTGCTGGTCGTTCACATCATGGATCACCTGCAGCGTCACATCCGCGGTCCAGGGGGCGGCGGTGGCGGTGCTGAAATCGGGGGTCAGGATCATGTCGGGTTCGGTAAATGCGCCCATCGGGTTGTCGGCCCATTCGCCGGTGATCGTCTGCAGGAAGATCGAATTGGGCAGAAAGAAGCGGTCCTGAAACGCGAATTTCGAGGCGGGCATGGCCTTGCCGCGGGCCACGCCCGCGATGTCGGCGACGATGCATTCCACCTCATCCAGGCGCCGGCCCGCGATATAGTCGCGCGCGGCCTGGGGGATATGTTCCATCCATTGGGTCATGGGGCTTGCCATGGGTCTGCCTTTCAAAGGTCAGTGGCCGGGCGGGCGGTGCCGCGCGGTTGAAGAAAGAAATCCGCGATCCGGGTTGCGATCGCGGCTGCGGAATTGGTCTGGCCAAGGCGTGCGCGGGCGGTCGCCATCAGGGCGTTGGGCACAAGGCCCTTGCCGCGCGTGCGCATCAACCCGTCGATGAAATCGTCATGGAATTCGGGATGGGCCTGAACGGTCAGGGCGCTGTCGCCATAGACCAGGGCGGCATTTTCGCAAAAATCGCTGCAGCCGATCACCCGGGCGCCTTCGGGGCGGCGGGTGACCTGATCGCGGTGCCAGGCGTTGAGCGTGATCTTTTCGCCGCCGAAATCATAGTCGACCGGCCCCACCGACCAGCCGCCGGGGAAGCGTTCGACCTTGCCCCCCAGCGCCTGGGCGATGATCTGATGACCAAAGCAGATCCCCACCAGCGGCACCTTTTGCGCCACCGCCGCGCGGATGAAGGCTTCGAGCCGCGGGATGAAGGGGTGGTCTTCATAGGCGCCGTGGCGCGAGCCGGTGATCAGCCAGCCATCGCAGGCGTGGACATCGGCGGGAAAATCCATCGCCTCGACGTGGAAGGTGCGAAAGGTCATGCCGCGCCCGGCCAGCAGGCGTTCGAACATGTCAGGGTAATCGCCGGACTGGCTGCGCAGCTCATCAGGGGCTGTGCCGGTTTGCAGGATGCCGATCAGCATGGGGCTCTCATGTCTTGGGTTGCGGCAGGGTAGCCGGGGGGCGCGGGCGGGCGCAAGAGGCGCTGTGGGGCGCCTGGGGGCGGGGCGGGGGGCTGTCTGCCCCCCTCTTGGCGCGGTGCGCCAATTCACCCCCCGAGAGTATTGCGGCCAAGAAGAAGCCGCCGAAGGTCAGACGGTGTCGAGGTAGAGTTCTGTCTGCTCCTGTTCGGAGAGTTCGGCCATGTAATGGATTTCCTGGCGCTTGGTCATCAGGAAGTTCTGGATCAGTTCGGCCGGGAAGATCCGCCTGACCAGCGGGCAGCCGGCAAAGCGGCCGATCGCGGCGTTCCAGGTTTCGGGCAGCTGCGGCAGGCCCTGTTCATAGGCATTGCCGATGATCGGGGGGGGCGGATCGCCGTGGTCTTCCAGCCCGGTCAGCGCGGCGCCGAGGATCGCGGCGATCATCAGATAGGGGTTCACATCGCCCCCCGCCACGCGGTGTTCAATCCGCCGCGCGGCGGGCCCCGAGGCCGGGATGCGCAGCGCGGCGGTGCGGTTTTCATAGGCCCAGCCGATGCCGGTAGGGGCATGGGCATTGGGCACCAGCCGGTCATAGCTGTTTTCATGCGGGGCGAAGATCAGCGTTGATCCGGGCAGCGCCGCGAGGCAGCCCGCCACCGCATGGCGCAATGCCACGGACCCCTGATCGGTGCCGTCGTCGAAGATGTTGCGGCCCTGGGCGTCGAGCACCGAGAAATGCGTGTGCATGCCGTTGCCCGACCAGATGTCATAGGGCTTGGCCATGAAGCTGGCGGCAAAGCCGTGTTGGCGCGCCAGGCCCTTGACCAGCATCTTGAACAGCCAGGTATCATCGGCGGCCTTCAGCGCGTCGCCCTGATGCATCAGGTTGATTTCGAACTGGCCGGGGCCGGCTTCGGAAATCGCGGTATCTGCGGGGATATCCATCGCCTCGCAGGCGTCGTAGAGCGCGGTGAAGAAATTGTCGAAGGCATCCAGCGCGCGCAGGGACAGGATTTCGCCCCCCGTGCGGCGCTTGCCCGACCGGGGGCTGGGCGGAACGCGCAGCGTCTTGCCCGAATCGTCGATCAGGAAGAATTCCAGTTCCGTCGCCACCACCGGCGTCAGGCCGCGCGTGTCATAGCGTTCGACCACGCGCGCCAGCGCCTGGCGGGGATCGCCCTCATAGGGGCGGCCATCCATGTGGAACATCCAGATCGGCAACAGCGCGGTGGGGGCCGCCAGCCAGGGCATCGGCAGAAAGCCGCGTTCGGTGGGCATCAACAGCCCGTCGCAATCGCCGGTTTCAAAGACCAGGGGGCTGTCTTCGATATCCTCGCCCCAGATATCGAGGTTCATGACCGAAAAGGGAAAGCGCGTGCCTTCGGTGAACACCTTGTGGGCAAAGCGCGCGGGGATGCGTTTGCCGCGCGCCACACCGTTCAGATCCGCGGCTGCCACGCGGATCGTGCGCACCTCGGGGTGCTCTTTCAGCCAGTCCATTTCCTCACCTGATGATTTGTGGCCTGACCTTCAGACGGGCGCGCCGGGCGCCGGGCAGATGTCGGTTCAGGCGGCGGTTGACCACCCCGAACAGGCCGATCAGGGCAAGGGTCAGCACGATGAAATAAAAGGCCGCGATCGGGTAGGGGATGAAAGGGTTGAACGTCTTGTCCGCGAAGAATTTCGCGTAGTAAAGGGCATCGCCCCGTTGCTGGAAGGCGGGGAAACCGGAAAAGAACACCAGCGTGGTGGCGTGGAACAGGAAGATGGCCTCATTCGTGTAGGCGGGCCATGCCAGGCGCAGCATCGTGGGCCAGACGATCCGGCGGAACTTGCGCCAGCCGGTCAGGCCATAGGCATCGGCGGCCTCAAGATCGCCCCTGGGGACGGACCGCAGCGCGCCGTGGAAGATTTCGGCGGAATAGGCGGCGGTGTTCAAAAACAGCACGAACAGCGCCCCTGCCCAGGCCTTGGTGGTCCAGGCGGTCTGTACGGTGATGCCGAAGATGTCGATGCCCGCGCGCGGCAGCATCACCAGCGCCTCATAGGCCAGGAAGAACTGGATGAACAGCGGGCTGCCGCGGAAGATGTAGATGAACCAGTCCGCCGGCTTGCGCAGCCAGGGATTGGCCTGGGCCTTGGCCAGCGCCAGCGCCGTGGCCAGCACAAAGCCGAAGGCCAGCGCCAGGACGCCGAAGTAGATGTTCCAGATCAGCCCCGAACCGATCAGGGTGAACTGATGGCACAGTGTGAAATCGGACCGCGGCAGCAGCCGTTCGCCGATGCCGATCGAGCGCAGGCCATAGTCGGCGATGATGTCCCAGCAGCTCATGCCTGTGCCTTTCGCATCGCCTCGCCCGCCATTGTGGCCTGACCGCGCGCCAGCCGTGTCGAGACATGGCGGAAAACGCGTTCGGACAGGCTGGTCATGCCCAGGTAGAAGGCCAGCAGAACCAGGAAATACCAGACCCGCCAGTCGGGGTGGGGATAGTCGTAGATGGCCGATTTCGTGGCGCCCAGTTCGCGCGCCCAATAGACGATGTCGGCCACCCCCAGCAGGAACAGCAGCGGCGTGGCCTTGATCAGGATCATCCACAGGTTCGACAGGCCCGGCAGCGCATAGGCCCACATCTGCGGGATCAGGATGCGCCGTGTGACCTGGCGGGGCGTCATGCCATAGGCCTCGGCGGTTTCCAGCTGCGCGCGCGGCACGGCCGCCATGGCACCATGCAGCACATTGGCCGCGAAGGCGCCAAACACCACCGCAAAGGCCACCACCGCCAGGGTAAAGCCATAGACCTCATGCCAGATCTGCGGGGAAGAGGACAGCGGCAGCTTGGCCTGGGCGCAGACCAGGAAATCGTTGCCCTGCCGGATCGGCGCGTCCCAGTCGGGGCATTTCCATTTATGCCGCAGCCATTCCAGCCCCTGATCCAGCGCCACCGGCACGAACAGGAAGAACACGATGTCGGGCACCCCCCGCACCATCGCGGTATAGCCCTTGCCCAGCCAGCGCAGCGGCGCGTTGCGCGCGCGCGCGGCCAGCGCGCCGGCAAACCCCAGTGCAAGCGCCACAGGTGCCGTGACCGCCAGAAGCGCCAGCACGATCAGGAAGGACCAATAGAACATCATGTGCTTGCCCGAGGTCAGGTAGCACAGAAGCCAGTTTAGCCCTTCAAGTGAGGCCGGATCGGCACAGGTGTCAAACATGGGGGTGCAGCGGCCCCGTTGCCGGGGCCGCCCTTCGCATCAGAAGGTGGCGGCTTCGTCGCCGAACCACTTGACGATCATCACGTTCAGGCTGCCGTCGGCCTTCATCGCGTCGATCGCGGCATTGAACTTGTCGCGCAATTCGGTGTCGGACTTGCGCAGGCCGATGCCGATGCCGCCGCCAAGCGCCACATCCTCGCCTGCCCAGACCAGATCGCCGCCCTGATCGGCCGAGAAGGGCACCAGTGCGTCCTTGTCGGCAAAGACCGCATCGGCCTCGCCGTTCTTCACCGCCGAGACGGTGTCGTCGAGATTGGCGAATTCCAGCAGCGTCGCGCCCGATCGGGCGACGTAATCGGCCTGGATCGTGCCGGTCTGCGCCGCGACCACGCCACCGGCCAGATCGGCGCCCGCCTCCAGCGCCAGATAGGCCGAAGCCGCGGGCGGATAGTAGTTGTGGCTGAAGTCGATCGATTCCTTGCGCTCGTCGGTGATGCTCATGCCGGCGATGATCGTGTCATAATTGCCCGACAGCAGGTTGGGGATGATCGAATCCCAATCATTCGTGACCCATTCGCAGGTCAGTTCGGCCTTGGCGCACAGCGCATCGCCCAGTTCGCGTTCGAACCCGTCGATTTCGCCCTTGTCGTTGATGAAGTTGTAGGGGGGGTAGGCGCCCTCGGTGCCCATCCGCACCGTGTTGGCCGTGGCCAGACCCGCGCCGAGCGCAAGGGCCGCAGTGGCAAGGATGACTGTCTTCATGGGGGTTCTCCGCTGTTTTCGGGATCTTGTTGTGATGGGGCGTCAGGCCGGTGCGGTCGCTGACAGGAACTGGCGCAGGCGTTCGGATTTCGGGGCGCCGAACAGGGTGGCGGGCGGGCCCTGTTCCTCGATCAGGCCCTGATGCAGGAACACCACCTGATCGGACACATCCGCCGCCAGCCGCATGTCATGGGTCACAAGGATCATCGTGCGATGTTCGCCCGCCAGGTCCTTGATGACGCGGACCACCTCTTGCTGCAGCTCGGGGTCCAGCGCCGAGGTGGGTTCGTCGAACAACAGCGCCTTGGGTTCCATGCACAGCGCGCGCGCGATCGCGGCGCGCTGTTGCTGGCCACCCGACAGCTGCGCGGGCCAGGCATCGGCCTTGTCGCCGATCCCCACCTTGTCCAGCAGCGCGCGTGCGCGCGGTTCCACGGTGGCGGGCGACTGGCCCAGCACCGTGACCGGCGCCTCCATCACGTTTTGCAGGATGGTCATGTGCGACCACAGGTTGAATTGCTGGAACACCATCGACAGGTTGGTGCGGATGCGCGTGACCTGGGCGCGGTCGGCGGGGTGGCGGGCCAGGCCGGTGCCGGCCCATTTCACCGCCTCGCCCTCAAACAGAACCTCGCCCGCCTGGCTGTCCTCCAGCAGGTTGCAGCAGCGCAGCAGCGTCGACTTGCCCGATCCGGACGATCCGATCAGGCTGATCACCTGCCCGCGGCGCGCAGCCACCGAGACGCCGCGCAGCACCTCCAGCGGGCCGTAACTCTTGTGCAGATTGCGGATTTCGATGACGGGCGGGCTTTCGGTCACTTGGGCTTCTCTTTGTCCGTTCAGGTCAGTTGGCGCGATTTTCCGGCGGATTGCAACGCCTGTGTAACGCTTTACGCAGGGGCGCTTCGCAGATTGTCCGGTCAGATTGCCCGATTTGGCAAGCCGCGCGCTAGCCCAGCCGGGCGGCGACCCGTTGCCGCGCCAGGGCCGAATCGCGGTCGCTGATGCCCAGCAGGCTGCTGACCAGCCGGATCAGCGCATCTTCGGCCGCGGCGCGCGCGCCATCGGCCAGCGCCACATCCCACAGCGCCTCGATGATGCTGATGCGGTCGTCATGCGCGATCATGGCCTTGATCGCGCGGGTAAAGCGCACGGTATCGGGGGCCTCGGCCTCGACCTGTTCGGCCTCATGGCGCAGGCGGGTGGCTTCGGGCAGGCTCAGACCGCGGTGGGCGGCCAGAACGCGGTCGATGCGGATCTGTTCGGCGGCCTCATAGTGGTCATCGGCGCGCGCAAGGCGCACCAGAAGCGCGGCCAGCGCCAGTTCGGCGTCGGGCGCGCTTAGCGGGTCGGGGGTGGGCGCGCGCAGGCGCCGGAGAAGCGTGCTCAGCATGCCCCGACTATAGGGCCCCGCGCGGCAGGGGCAAGCGGGGGCGGCAAGCGGGGGCGGCAAGCGGGGTCGATCAGCCCGCCCAGCCCCCGACGATGCACAGATCCGCCAGGCTGACCGGCGCGCGCAGCGCCAGGGCCGCGCGGTATTCGGGGCTGTCATAACAGGCCCGCGCCGCCGCGACCGAGGGAAATTCGATCACCACCGCGCGCGGGCGCAGGCTGCCCTCGACCACGTCCTGCGGGCCGCCGCGCACCAGAAAGCGTCCGCCGTATCTGGCAAAGGCGGCGGCATTGGCCTGGCGATAGGCCTCATAGGCCTGCGGGTCGCTGACCGTGACATGGCCGATCCAGTAACCCTTCGGGGGGGCGGTCATCATGATGCTCCGTGCTTTTGGGCAAGTGTGGCGCGCCGGGACCGGGGGCGCAAGGCGCCGCAAGGGATGATTTTCCCGCCCGCCTGTGGCATCCTTGCGGCAGGAGGACCCGCCATGCCCCAGATTACCCCCGATTTCAGCGGCCAGACCGTGATCTGCACCTTCGAGATGACCCCCGCCACCGCCGCCGACCTGATCGAGGCGCTGCAGGATGCCTATGAACACTGCATTCGCCATCAGCCCGGGTTCATCGGCGCGGGCCTGCACATGAACGACGCCCAGACCCGCATCGCCACCTATTCCAAGTGGCGCGGGCGCGAGGATTACAAGGCCATGCTGCGCACCCCCGAAATGCGCGAACGCAACCGCCACATCGCCACGCTCTGCCGCGGCTTTGAGCCGGTGATGTATGAGGTGACGGCCGCCTATTGACACGCCCGGGGCCGGGGGCGGGGTCTTTCATTGCGCCGTCATCCGGGGGCCGCTGGCGCAATGAAAGACCCCGCCAGCGGGGCTGGCGGGGTCAAGGGTCACTGCAGGTTCCGGCCAGCCGTGGTCTGGCCGGGCCGGATCATTCGCGGTTGCCCAGGAATTGCAGCAGGAACATGAACATGTTCAGGAAATCCAGGTACAGCTGCAGCGCGCCCATGATGGCCGCCTTGCCCAGGAAATCCGCATCCGTCTGCGCCAGTTGCAGATAGGTGTTCTTGATGTTCTGCGTGTCATAGGCGGTCAGGCCGGCAAAGATCAGCACGCCGATCACCGAAATCGCGAAGGCCATCGCCGAAGAGGCGAGGAAGATGTTCACGATCGAGGCCACGATCAGGCCGATCAGACCCATCATCAGGAAGGTGCCCATGCCCGACAGGTCGCGCTTGGTCGTGTAGCCATAAAGCGACAGCCCCGCGAAGGCGATCGCGGTCACCAGGAAGGTCTGCGCGATCGACACGCCGGTATAGGCGGCGAAGATGAAGCTGATCGACAGCCCCATCAGCGCGGCATAGCCAAAGAACACCAGCTGCGCGGTGGCCGCCGACATCCGGTGCAGCATCGCGGAAAAGGCGAAGACCACGGCGAGGGGGGCGAACATCACCACCCATTTCAGCCCCGATCCCCAGATCGCGGCCAGAAGCTGGTCGTTGGTGCCCACGAACCAGGCCACGGCGCCGGTCACCAGCATGCCGATGGACATCAGCCCATAGACCTTGTTCATGTGCGCGCGCAAACCCTCATCGATCAGGGCGGCACGGGCGCCGGCCTGGCTGGCGCGCAAAGTGTTGTAGTCAGCCATCAAAGCCTCCAGTTGAACGTCTCCCCTGCGGCGGACAGGCCGCCACACGTCACCGCTTCATATTGGGGGCTTGTCACCGGATTTCAAGCGTTTCCGGTCCGGTTTCCCGCGGTTTGCCCCGCCGCATCGGCCCCGGCTCCTGCAATCGTGACCACGACCTTTCCGGTGGACCGGCGGCTGCGCACCAGTTCCAGCGCCTCGGCCACGCGCCCAAGCGGCATCGTCGCGCTGACATGGGGGCGCAGTCCGCCTTCGGCATACCAGCGAAACAGCGTTTCCATCGACTGGCGCAGCACGGCGGGGTCCAGTTTCAGATAGCCGCCCCAATACAGCCCATGCACCGTGATGTTCTTGACCAGCAGGTGATTCAGCGGAAGCTCGGGCACGCTGCCCGAGGCAAAGCCGATCACCAGAAACCGCCCGCCCGGGCGCAGCGCGCGCGCCGCTGCCGTGCCCGCCGCCCCGCCGATCGCGTCATAGACGACATCCGCCCCCCCCAGCGCCCGCAGGGCCGCGCGCAGATCGGGGGTGTCGCTGTCCAGCACCTCATCCGCCCCGGCCGCGCGGGCCACCGCCAGCTTGTCGGCGCCGCGCGCGCAGGCGATCACGCGCGCGCCCATCCGCTTGCCGATTTCCACTGCGGTCAGCCCGACCCCGCCCGCGGCGCCCAGCACCACCAACGTTTCGCCCGGGCGCAGCCCCGCGCGGTGATCCAGCGCCAGATGCGAGGTGCCATAGGCGATCTGAAAGGCGGCGGCATCGACAAAGCCCATGTCCCGGGGCAGGGGGGTGCAGCGCCCGGCAGGGAAATTCCCCGCCTCGGCCAGACCGCCCTGACCGGCGAATACCGCCACGCGGGTGCCCGGGGGCGGCGCGGCGACGCCCGGCCCGCAGGATTCAACGGTGCCGGCAAGTTCCATCCCCATCACGAAGGGGGCGGCGGGCGTATCCTGATAGCGGCCCTCGATCATCAGCAGATCGGCAAAGTTCAGCCCGCAGGCCGCGATCCGCACGCGCACCTCGCCCGGGCCGGGGGCGGGCAGGTCGATCCGGGTCAGTTCCGGCGGCTGCCCGGCGGCGGCGATCTGATAGGCGCGCATGTCGTTGCCTCCTGTTGCGGCGGGTGGCGCCTGCGGCGCCGGTCCCCTGGCGGTCCTTCGGCGCGACAATAGCCGCAGCGCAGCAACCCCGCCAGAGGCCGCGCGCGGGCCAGACCCGGCGACCTGCGGTATTCCTGCGGTATTGTTGCGGTGCGCCGATGCAACCGTTGCCGGATGTGAAACACGCACAGGGTGATTCTGTCCTTTCGCAGACGCCCGGACGCTGTTTTCTGCGGAGCAGGTATGAAAAACCTTACCTCCGACTGCGGCAAAAGGATGGGGCGCCCTGTATTTTTGGACAGGTTGGTCAGATTTTACGGGCCTGCGGCCACGATCACATGGTATTTCTTGGGCGAAAACCGTGCCTTGGGAGTAACGAATGAAACACCCCGTTGACGTACATGTCGGCAAGCGTATCCGACACCGCCGCTGGATGATCGGCATGACCCAGCAGCAACTGGCAGACAAGGTCGGCATCAAGTTCCAGCAGATCCAGAAATACGAAACCGGGATGAACCGGGTCTCGGCATCGCGTCTTTGGGACATTGCCGATGCGCTGGAAGTCCAGATTTCGTTCTTCTTCGAAGGTCTGGCCGATCCGGTCGGGGCGTCGTCCGAAGTGTCGGGCGACATCCTGGCCGACAAGGAGGCGCTGGCGCTGGTGCGGTCCTACTATGCCATCCCCGAGGCGCAGCGCCGGCGGCTGTTCGAACTGGCCAAGGTGCTCTCGGACGCGGCCTGATCGCCGCCCGGCCAGGTCCCGGCTGCAACCGGGCTTGACCCATGACGGGGGGGCGGATACCGCTCCCCCCATCGTTTTTCCGGAGCCCGCGATGCCCCCTGCCGATCCCCTCACGCCGGCCGAACAGGCCGAACTGCGCGCCGTCGCCCACGCGCTGGCCGATGCCGCCCGTGTCGAGACGCTGCGCCATTTTCGCAGCGATGGGCTGACCGCGGACACCAAGGAAACCACCCGCTTCGATCCCGTCACCGTGGCTGACCGCGCCGCCGAGGCCGCAATGCGCGCAATCCTGGCCGAACGCCGCCCCCAGGATGCGATCCTGGGCGAGGAATTCGGCACCACCCAGGGCCGCAGCGGACTGACCTGGGTGCTGGACCCGATCGACGGCACACGCGGCTATCTGTCCGGCACGCCGACCTGGGGCGTGCTGATCGCGCTCTCGGATGCGCGCGGGCCGCTGCTGGGCGTGATTGACCAGCCCTATATCGGCGAACGTTTCACCGGCGGCTTCGGCCTGGCGCAGGTGGACGGGCCCATGGGCCACAAGCCCCTGACGGCCCGCGGCCCGCGGCCGCTGGCCGAGGCCATCCTGTTCACGACCTTCCCCGAAATCGGCACGCCCGGGGAAGCCGCCGCCTTCCAGCGCCTGTCGAAACAGGTCAAGCTGACCCGCTACGGCACCGATTGCTACGCCTATGCCCTGGTCGCCGCAGGCCAGATCGATCTGGTCGTCGAAGCCGGTCTGCAGGCTTATGACGTCCAGGCACCGATCGCGGTGATCGAGGCGGCGGGCGGTGTCGTCACCGACTGGCAGGGCCGCCCCGCCCATCACGGCGGGCGTATCCTGGCCGCGGCCAATGCCGAAATCCACGCCGCGGCGCTGGATCTGCTGCGGGGCTGAAGGGGGCTCTGCCCCCGTCGCCTGCGGCGCCCCCCCGGAGTATTTCGGCCAAGAAGAAGCAGCGTTCCTTCATCTTGCCCGAAATACCTTCGGGGGGTGCGGGGGGCAGACAGCCCCCCGCTTCACGAGGGCCATCAGATCAGCTGCCGGCCATTGGCCCAGACGGCAGCCACGGCGCGGTCATCGCCCATCATGATGGTGGGGAACAGTTCTTCCCAGAAATCCCCGGCCCGTCCGGCACGCTGCGCGATGGCGGGGGTCGAGGCCAGGTCGATCACCACCAGATCCGCCTCCATCCCCGGGGCGATATTGCCCACATGTTCTTCGATGCGCAGGCTGCGGGCCGCGCCTTGCGTGGCCAGCCACCACAGTTGCGCAGGGTGCAGCGCGGTGTGGCGCAGCTGTGCGACTTCATAGGCGGCGGCCATGGTGCGCAGCATGGAAAAGCTTGACCCGCCCCCGGTGTCGGTGGCCAGTCCGATGCGCTGGCCCTGGGACATCAGCCCGGCCATGTCGAACAGCCCCGATCCGATGAAGGTGTTCGAGGTGGGGCAATGCACCAGCGCCGCGCCCACCTCGGCCAGGCGCGCGCGTTCGCGCGGCTCCAGGTGGATCGCGTGGCCGAAGACCGCGCGTGGGCCCAGCAGGCCGTGGCGTTCATAGATGTCCAGATAATCGCGGGCCTTTGGGTAAAGCCCCTTGACCCAGGCGATTTCATCGATCTGTTCGCTCAGATGGGTTTGCATCAGGCAATCGGGATGCGCAGCCCAGAGCGCCCCCAGCGCCTCAAGCTGCGCCTCGGTCGAGGTGGGCGCGAAGCGCGGCGTGATGACATAGGACAGCCGGTCGACCCCGTGCCAGCGATCCAGCAGGCGCTTGCTGTCGTCATGTGCCGTCTGGGCGGTGTCGCGCAGAAAGGGGGGGGCGGTGTCGCGGTCCATGCAGGTCTTGCCCGCCAGCGCGCGCACCCCCCGCGCCCGGGCCTGGGCGAAGAAGGCCTCGACGCTGGCGGGGTGGATCGTGCAATAGCTGCACATCGTCGTCGTGCCATGCGCAAGCGCCAGGTCGAAATAGCGCGCGGCGACCCCGGCGGCATGGTCGGGATCGGCAAAACGCGCCTCTTCGGGGAAGGTATAGCTGTTCAGCCAGTCGATCAGCCGCTTGCCCCAGCTGGCGATGATCCCGGTCTGGGGATAGTGGACATGGGCGTCGATGAACCCTGCCGAGATCAGCTTGCGGCCGTGGTCGTGCACCCGGGCGCCGGGATGGGCGGCGCGCAAGCGATCGGCCTCGCCCAGTGCCGCGATCCGCCCGCCCTCGATCAGGACGGCGCCATGTGACAGGTGACGTGCCGCCCCGGGGCCTTTGGCGAAGGGGTCGCCCGCATAGCTGATCACCTGACCCAGAAGCAGTTCCGCCATCATCCGTCCTTTCCGTTTTGCCCCATGCTAGGCCCGCCGCGGGCCAAGGTAAATTCCCTGCGGCCCCTGCCGAACATCCCCTTTGCCCCCTGTATTCCGGCCCGGTTCGCCGCTATGGTGCGCGCGACAACGACGGGGGTATCATGGCGGAAGACCGGGCAGAGGACGAGACGCGCGAGGAACAGGATTACCGGCTTGACCGTGCGCTTGTCGATCTGGTTCTCGATGCCGTCGAGGCGGGCGATGCCGCGCGCCTGACCGAATTGCTTGAACCGCTGCATGCCGCCGACATCGCCGATCTTCTGGAACAGGTGGGCGGGGCCGACCGGCGCGCCTTCCTGCGCCTGTGGGGCCGCGAGATCGACGGCGAGATCCTGTCGGAAATCGACGAATCGATCCGCGAAGAGGTGATCGGGGCGCTGCCGCGCGAGGTTCTGGCCGAAGCCGTGCGCGATCTGGATTCCGACGATGTGGTCGATCTGATCGAGGATCTGGAAGAGCCCCAGCAAGAGGCTATCCTGGACGCCCTGGATGAGGCCGACCGCGCCGCGGTCGAACAGTCGCTGACCTATCCCGAATATTCCGCGGGCCGCCTGATGCAGCGCGAAGTGGTGACCGCGCCCGAACACTGGACCGTGGGCGAGGCGATCGATTTCCTGCGCGCCGAGGAGTGGCTGCCAGATCAGTTCTACCATGTGATCCTGGTCGATCCGCGCATGCACCCGGTGGGTTATGTGACGCTGGGCAAGCTTCTGTCCTCGCGCCGCGACGTGGCCCTGCGCGCCATCACCGAAGACAGTTTCCGCACCATTTCCGTCTATCAGGAAGAGGCTGACGTGGCCTATGCCTTCAACCAGTATCACCTGATTTCGGCCCCGGTGGTGGATGACGACGACCGGCTGGTGGGGGTGATCACCATCGACGATGCCATGTCGGTGCTGGATGAGGAACATGAGGAAGACATCCTGCGTCTGGCCGGGGTGGGCGAGGAAAGCTCGCTGTCCGATACGGTGCTGGAAACCGCGCGCCAGCGATTGCCATGGCTGTTCGTGAACCTTTTGTCCGCGAATCTTGCCGCCGCCGTGATCGCGCTGTTCGAGGGAACGATCGAGCGGCTGGTGGCGCTGGCGGTGCTGATGCCGATTGTCGCCTCGATGGGGGGCAATGCGGGCACGCAGACGCTGACGGTGGCGGTGCGGGCGCTGGCCACCAAGAACCTGACCGAATCGAACGTCTGGCGTGTCGTGCGGCGCGAGGCGGTGGTGGGGCTGGTCAACGGTCTGACCTTCGCTACGGTGATGGGGCTGGTCGCCATGCTCTGGTTCGGCGAGCCCTTGCTCGGGCTGGTGATCGCGGCGGCGCTGGTGGTCAACCTGCTGATCGCCGCGCTGGCGGGCATTCTGGTGCCGCTTGCGCTGGAAAGACTGGGCGCCGATCCGGCGCTGGCCTCGGGAACCTTCGTCACCACGGTGACCGATGTGGTGGGCTTTTTCGCCTTCCTGGGGCTGGCCGCGGCGGTGCTTTTGTGACCATGGCCGGATCAAAGGCCCAGGCGCGCCACGATGCGGCGGTGCGGCGCAAGGCGGCCTTTTCCCGTGGCCAGGGCGATGCGGCGCGGCGGCTTTCGCGCGAACTGGCGCCCTGGTCGGGCGCGGTGCTGGCCGGCTACATGCCGATGCGGACCGAAATCGACCCCTTGCCCGCGATGGCGGCCCATGACGGCCCCGTCTGCGTGCCGGTGATCAAGGGGCCGGGCCAGGCGCTGTCCTTCCGTCGCTGGACCCCGCAGGCCCGCATGATCCCCGGGGTTTTCGGCGCCGAAATCCCCGAAACCGGCGAAACCCTGATCCCGCGGGTGCTGATCGTGCCGCTTCTGGCCTTTGACCGCCGCGGCTTGCGGCTGGGCTATGGCGGCGGGTTTTACGACCGCACCCTGGCCGGGTTGCGCGCGCTGGGCCCCGTCACCGCGATCGGCTTTGCCTACGCCGCCCAGGAAACCGACGCCCTCCCGACCGAGCCGACCGATCAGCCGCTCGACCTGATCGTGACCGAGTCCGAAACCATCCGGCCCTGATCGCGGGCCAGACCCCCTTCATCTTGCCGAAAATACCTCGGGGGTCCGGGGGCGGCGCCCCCGGCGCGCGCCACCCGCATCCTGCGGGCTTGCTCTTGCGCTTCGCCGGCGCAGGGCCTAAGCCTCGGCGCATGAAGATCCTGTTTCTGGGCGATGTGGTGGGGCGTGCGGGGCGCGCGGCGATCAGCGGGCAGCTGGCGAAGCTGCGGGCCGACTGGGGCCTGGATTTCGTCGTGGTCAATGGTGAAAACGCCTCGTCCGGCATGGGGCTGACGGCGGATCACGCCAGGCTGCTGCTCGATGCCGGGGCCGATTGCCTCACGCTGGGCGATCACGCCTTCGACCAGAAGGACATGCTGCGCTTCATCGACACCGAGCCGCGCATCATCCGCCCGCTGAACTACGCCAAAGAGGCGCCGGGCCGCGGCGCGCGGCTGTTTTCGGATGCGCGCGGGCGCAAGATCCTGGTGGCGCAGGTGCTGGGCCAGGTCTTCATGAAGCGTCCCTTCGACGATCCCTTTTCGGCGGTGGATGCGGTTTTGCGCAAACACCCGCTGGGCGGTCTGGCGCAGGCCGCGCTGGTCGACATGCATTGCGAGGCGACCAGCGAGAAAATGGCGATGGGCCATTGGTGCGACGGGCGTGCCAGCGTCGTGGTGGGCACCCATACCCATGTTCCGACCGCCGATGCGATGGTGCTGCCGGGCGGCACCGCCTACATGACCGATGCGGGCATGTGCGGCGACTATCATTCCGTGATCGGCATGGACAAGGCCGAACCCATGCGCCGTTTCATCACCGGCATGGGCAAGGAACGTTTCACCCCGGCCAATGGCGAGGCAACGCTGTCGGGTCTTTACACCGAAACCGATGACCGCACCGGCAAGGCGCGGCTGTGCGTGCCGGTGCGGGTGGGCGGCCGGCTGATCCCGGCCCGTCCGGTCTGATCGGGCGGGGCCAGCCGTGATCCCAGCCGTGATCGCTGCCATGGTCCTTGCCTGTGCGCCGCCGTGCCGTAAAATCGCCTTCCCGTTGCGCCCACCCAAAGAGGGATCATGACAGAGCCGTTGCTTTCGCCGGACACCGCACCCTTTGCCGCCCTGCTGATCGTTCTGGGCATGTTCATGATGTTCCTGCGCGAACGCGTCCCGCCCGAGGTGGTGGCGATGGGGGGGGCGGGGACGATGCTGGCGCTGGGGCTGGCGCCGGTGGATCAGGCCACGCGCACCCTGGCGAATCCCGCGCCCTGGACCATCGCCTTCATGTTCCTGATCATGGGGGCGCTGGTGCGCACCGGAACGCTGGACTGGGTGACCCAGCGCGCGGCGCGCCATGTCACCGACCGGCCGCGCCTGACGCTGGCCGCGATCGGGGTGCTGGTGGTGGCGCTGTCGGCCTTCATGAACAACACGCCCATCGTCATCGTGATGATGCCGGTGTTCATCGCGCTGGCGCGCTCGCTGGGCAAGGCGCCCTCGAAGCTGCTGATCCCGCTCAGCTATCTGTCGATCTTCGGCGGCACGGTCACGATGATCGGCACCTCGACCAACCTGCTGGTCGATGGGGTGGCGCGGCAGGCGGGGCTTGCGCATTTCGGCATCTTCGAAATCGCGCCGCTGGGGCTTGTGGTCGCGACGGTGGGGGGGGTGTATCTGGCGCTGCTGGGCCCGCGGCTGCTGCCCGACCGCTATTCCATGTCCAACCTTCTGGGCGGCCGGTCGCAGATGAAATTCTTCACCGAGGTGGCCGTGCCCGAGGATTCGGCCCTGACCGGCAAGCGCCTGGAAGAGGTCGACCTGTTCAAGCGCGACAACATGCGCGTGATCGACGTGCTGCGCGGCGATGCGTCGCTGCGCCGCGATCTGGCGGGGGTGATCATCGCGCCGGGCGACCGGGTGGTGCTGCGCACCCCCATGTCCGAGGTTCTGGGCCTTGCCAACAACAAGGAAATCCGGCTGATCGACAAGCTCAGCTCGGTGCAGACCAACACGGTCGAGGTGCTGATCACCCCCGGCTGCCGCATGATCGGGCGGCGGCTGGGGGAAATGCGCCTGCGCCGGCGCTATGGCGTCTATGTTCTGGCCGCGCATCGCCGCAACCAGAACATCGGCCGCCAGCTGGATGATCTGGAGGTGCGGGTGGGCGATACGCTGCTGCTGGAAGGCGCGCCCGCCGATATCCAGCGCCTGGCGGCCGACATGGAAATGGCCGATATCTCGCAGCCCTCGGAACGGGCCTACCGGCGCCGCCATGCGCCCATCGTGATCGCGGTGCTGGCGGCGGTGGTGGGGCTTGCGGCGCTGGATCTGGCACCGATTCTGGTGCTGGCCTTCCTGGGCGTGGCGGTGGTGCTGCTGACCGGCTGTATCGATGCAGATGAGGCCTTCGGCTTTGTCGAGGGCCGCCTGCTGGCGCTGATCTTTGCCATGCTGGTCGTGGGGGCGGGGCTGGATGCCAGCGGCGCGGTGCGCCTGATCGTCGAGGGGATCAGCCCCGCGCTGGCCAATCTGCCGCCCTGGATGCTGGTGCTGGTGATCTATGCCATCGCCTCTTTCCTGACCGAGGTCGTGACCAACAACGCCATCGCCGTGATCCTGACGCCCATCGCCATCGGGCTGGGGGCGCAGCTGGGGGTTGATCCGCGCGGCCTGGTCGTGGCGGTTATGTTCGGCGCCTCGGCCAGTTTCGCCACGCCCATCGGCTATCAGACCAACACCCTGGTCTATGCGCCGGGGGGCTATCGCTTCACCGATTTCCTGCGTATCGGCGTGCCGCTGAATGTGATCATGGCGGTAACGGTCAGCCTTGTGATCCCGTTGCTTTGGCCGCTGTAAGCGCGCTACCCTGTATTTCCGTGACGCCCGGAGCCGTGCCATGCCCCCGCTGATTCCGCGCCTTTCCCCGGCGCTGCTTGTCCCGCTGCTTGTCCCGCTGCTGGCGGCCTGCGCCTGGCCGCAGCCCCATGCCGTGCCCGACCGCATCAGCCTGTCGGCGCGGGTGCTGACGGTGGTGTTCACCGATGGCACCACCTGCCGGGCCGATATTGCCGCGGTGCCCGCGGGGCGGCTGACCGATTGTGCCCATCCGATCCGCTATGAGGTGGCGATCGAACGGCAAAGCTATCTGCAGGCGCTGGACCCGCTGTTTTCGCCCTATGCCACGGTGACGCTGCGCGACGACCGCGGCCGGCGCCGGACCTGGCGCACGCCCGAACGCCGCATCGACCGCTAAGGTCGCATCGCCCACATGCGCGCCCCGCTTGCGGGCAGGCCCGTCGCTGGCATATAGAGGCGGCGATCAACACATAACGATGGGGGGCTCATGGCCGGGCATTCGAAATGGGCGAACATCCAGCACCGCAAGGGCAAGCAGGACAAGCTTCGTTCGAAACTGTTTTCCAAGTTGGCGAAGGAAATCACCGTCGCCGCGAAAATGGGCGACCCTGACCCCGAAAAGAACCCGCGCCTGCGTCTGGCGGTGAAGGCTGCAAAGTCGCAATCCATGCCCAAGGACGTGATCGACCGCGCGATCAAGAAATCGCAAGCTGGCGATGCGGCTGACTATACTGAAATCCGCTATGAAGGCTATGGCCCCAATGGCATCGCGGTGATCGTCGAGGCGATGACCGACAACCTGAACCGCACCGCGTCGAACGTTCGGTCCTATTTCACCAAGCATGGCGGCAATCTGGGCACCACCGGGTCGGTCAGCTTCATGTTCGACCGGGTCGGCGAAATCACCTATCCCGCCAGCGTGGGCGATGCCGACACGGTGATGATGGCCGCGATCGAGGCGGGCGCGGATGACGTGGAATCCGATGATGAGGGGCATTGGATCTATTGCGCCGATACCGCGCTGAATGAGGCGTCCGAGGCGCTGGAAAAGGTGCTGGGCGAATCGACCGAATCGAAACTGGTCTGGAAGCCGCAGAACCGCACCAATGTCGATCTGGACACCGCGCAAAAGCTGATGAAGCTGATCGACGCGCTGGAAGAAGATGACGATGTCCAGACCGTGACCGCGAATTTCGACGTCCCCGAGGATGTCGCGGCGCAGCTGTAATTCCGGCACACCGGCCCCTGCGGGGCCTGCCGTGCAAGACCTTTGGCCCCGCCGGATGGCGGGGCCTTTGATTGCCGGGGGCGTCAGGGGGGCAGCAGGATCCGGCCCGCGGCGGCGCGGATCGCCCGCGTCAGCGGCGCCAGCGGCCCGCGCATCCGGCGCAACGCCTGCCAGTGCAGCGATACATCCAGCGGCGCGGGCGCAAGCGCGACCAGCCGGCCGGCGGCCAGGTGCTCGCGGATCAGCGGTTCGGGGTTCATCCCCCAGCCCAGCCCAAGAAGGGCGGCCTCGACAAAACCCTGGGATGAGGCGATCTGATGCGTGGGCGGTGCGATCGGCGGCCCGGATGCCGCGCCGCCGATCTGGCGGGCCCAGTCGATCTGCAGCCGGTCCTTGTGGTTGAAGGTGACCGCCGGCGCCTGCATCAGCGCCCGGGCGGTGGGGCCATCGGGGAAATGGCGGGCGACAAAGGCGGGGCTTGCGGTGGCGATATAGCGCAGCCGGCCCAGGGGCATGCTGTCGCAGCCCGCCACCGGGCCGGGGGCGGCGGTCACGGCGGCCAGAACCTCGCCCCGGCGCAGCCAGTCGTCGGAATGGTCCTGATCGTCGATCACCAGATCGAACAGCATCCCCGGGCAGGCGGCCAGCGCGGGCAGCACCCAGGTCGCCAGGCTGTCGGCATTGACCGCCAGGCGGATGACGGGGGTGGTGTCGGCCCCGTCCGGCGTGGCCAGGTCGCGTTCCAGCAGGCGCACCTGCTGCAGGTGGCGCGCCAGCCGCAGCCCGGTTTCGGTGCCCGTGCAGGGCGTGCCCCGCCGCACCAGCACACAGCCCATCCGGTCTTCCAGCGCGCGGATGCGCTGGGATATGGCCGAAGGTGTGACATGCAGCGCCGCCGCCGCCGCCTCGAACGAACCGCGGCGAAGCACCTCGGCCAGGGCGGCCAGCGCGGGATAGTCCAGCATTAGTTTTCCTTAATCCAGATAACCTGAATGAATTTGCCATGAACCGCGCCACCCGGCTAGACCCGACGCAAAAGGGGGTGATCATGGTGGCCTACTGGGCAGGACTGAAGCTGGCGCTGGGGCTGATCATGGCGATCGGGGCACAGAACGCCTTTGTGCTGCGCCAGGGGCTGCGGCGCGAACATGTGCTGGCGGTGGTGCTGTTCTGCGCGGCCTCGGATGCGGTGCTGATCGTGCTGGGCGTCACCGGCTTTGCCCGGATCAGCGCGCTGGCGCCGGGGTTCGGGCTGGCGATGCTGTGGGGGGGCGTGGCGTTTCTGATCTGGTATGGCGCGCGGGCCTTTCTGTCCGCCTGGCGCGGCGGCGGGGCGCTGGCGGCGGCGCAGGGCGGCGGGGCCAGCCTGGGCGCCACGCTGGGGATGCTGGTGGTGATCACCTGGGCCAATCCGCATGTCTGGCTGGATACGGTGGTGCTGCTGGGCGCGATTTCCGCGCAGTTTCCGGGGCAGGGGGCGGCCTTTGCGGCAGGCGCGGTCAGCGCATCATTCAGCTTTTTCTTCGCGCTGGGTTTTGGCGCGCGGGGGCTGGCGCCGTTTTTCGCCCGGCCCTGGGCCTGGCGGGCGGTGGATGGGGGGATCGGCGTGATGATGTGGTCGATCGCCTGGCGGCTGGCGCAGGGCGCGCTGCAGGGCGCCACCGCCTGAGGCCTTGGCCCTCCGCGCGCAATTCCCTGTGTGTCCGATACAATTCAGCCCTTGATCCGGCGGCCCGGCTGGGGCCTTGTGCGGGCATGAGCCGTTTGACGACCGATATTTCCCTGCAGGCGCTTTCCGGCCCGGTGACTGGTGTGCTGTGGATGCTGGCCTCGGGGCTGTGTTTCGTGGCGGTCACGGGGATCGTGCGCTATCTGGGCACCGATCTGCCGGCGGTTCAGGGGGCGTTTTTGCGGTTTGTCTTTGGGCTGGCCTTTCTGGGGCCGGCGCTGGTGGTGACGCTGCGGCGCGGGGTTCCGGCCGGGACGATGCCGCTGGTCCTGGGCCGGGGGGGGCTGCATGCCGTGGCGGTGACGCTGTGGTTCTTTGCCATGGCGCGCCTGCCGGTGGCCGAGGTCACGGCGATCGGCTACATCAACCCGATCGTGGTGACACTGGGCGGGGCGCTGCTCTTGGGGGAACGTCTGGCGGCGCGGCGGCTGGTGGCGATCGGGGTTGCGGTGGTTGGCGCGCTGATCATCCTGCGCCCGGGCCTGCGCGAGATTTCGGTGGGCCATCTGGCACAGCTTGGCGCGGCGGTGTCTTTCGGGCTGAGCTATCTGATCGCCAAGCGCCTGTCCGATAGCATGCCCGCAGGCGCGGTGGTGGCGATGATGTCGCTGACCGTCGCCATCGCGCTGGCACCTTTTGCGGTGGCGGTCTGGGTGCCGGTGGGGCTGGTGGCGCTGGCCTGGCTGGCGCTGGTGGCGTTCTTCGCGACCGTGGGGCATTACTGCATGACCCGGGCCTTTGCCGCCGCGCCGGTTACGGTGACCCAGCCGGTGACCTTTCTGCAACTGGTCTGGGCGATGCTGCTGGGCATGGCGGTGTTCGGGGAACCGGCGGACCCCTGGGTCTTTGCGGGGGGCGCGCTGATCATCACCGCGATCAGCTACATGACCTGGCGTGAGGCGCAGCTGAAGCGCCGGGCCCTGATCACCGCCATGGCGCTGACCCCTACCGCCCCGCAGACCAAGGTCTGACGGGGCGCAGGGCGGCGGGGGCGCCGCCTAGCCGCGCGGGGCGATCAGCCGGGCCAGCACGCCTTCGCGCGTGACGCGCCGCCCGTCGGCCAGCGGCAAGGCCGCTACCCCGCGCAGCCGGTCCATCACCACCCGGATCGGGGTGTCCGGCGGCAGGGGCGGGCCCGGTGTCGCGCCCGGGTCGGGGTCGGGTTCGGCGGCATCGGCGGCGGTCAGCACACCCAGCGGGTTCATATGCGCCACGAAATCCGCCACATAATCGTTGACGGGGGCTGCGATGATGTCACGCGCGGTGCCGGTCTGGACGATCCGCCCCCCATCCATCAGCGCGATGCGGTTGCCCAGCTTGAACGCCTCATCCAGATCATGGCTGACAAACAGGATCGTGCGTCGCAGCCGCGCCTGAAGTTCCAGCAGCTCATCTTGCAGGCGGGCACGGATCAGCGGGTCCAGTGCCGAGAAAGGTTCATCCATCAGCAGGACCGGCGCCTCGGTGACAAAGGCCCGCGCCAGGCCCACGCGCTGCTGCATTCCCCCCGACAGATCGCCCACCTTCCGGTCCGCCCAGTCCGACAGGCCGACCAACGCCAGCTGTTCATCCACCTTCGCGCGCCGCGCCGCGGGGCCAAGGCCCGCCAGTTCCAGCCCCAGCCCCACATTGTCGCGCACGCTGCGCCAGGGCAGCAGACCGAATTGCTGAAACACCATCGCCACCTGTCGCAGCCGCAGGTGGCGCAATGTCGCGCCATCGGCATGGGTGACCGAGGTCATCGCCCCGTCCAGCCGCAGCCGCACCTCGCCCCGGCAGACGGCGTTCAGCCCGTTGACCGCGCGCAGCAGCGTGGACTTGCCTGACCCCGACAGCCCCATCAGAACGACGATTTCACCCTGATTGACGCACAGTGAACAGTCATGCACCCCCAGCACCTGGCCGGTGGCCTGCTTTACCCCGGCCCGGCTGGCCCCCGCATCCATCAGCGGCAGGGCGCGGCCGGGATGGTCGCCAAAGACGATGCTGACCCGGTCGAATTCGATCGCGGCGGCGGGGGGCGGTTGTTCTGTCATGGCTTCCGGCGCACCTCCAGCATCACGCGCAGCACGCTTGCCAGTGCCACGATCACCAGCCCCGATTCAAAGCCCAGATCCGGCCGCATCCGGTTCAGCCCGTTCAGCACCGGCTTGCCCAGGCCATCGGCGCCCACCAGCGTGGCCACCACCACCATCGACAGCGACAGCATGATCGTCTGGTTCAGCCCCACCATGATCTGCGGAAAGGCCCAGGGCAGTTCCACCTTGATCAGCAGCTGGCGCGGGGTGGCACCAAAGGCGGTCGCGGCCTCGACCAGCGCGGCAGGGGTCGAGGAAATGCCCAGATAGGTCAGCCGGATCGAGGCGGGCAGGGCAAAGATCACCGTGGCAATCAGCCCCGGCACCATGCCCAGCCCGAAAAAGATGACCGCCGGGATCAGGTAGACGAAGGTCGGCAGCGTCTGCATCAGATCCAGCACCGGCTCGATCGCACCATAGACCCAGCGTTTGCGCGCCGCCAGAATGCCCGCGGGCACCCCCAGCCCCATGCACAGCGCGCAGGACACCAGGATCAGCGTCAGCGATTCGGTGGTGGCCTTCCAGTAGCCCTGATTAAGGATGAACAGCATCCCCAGCGCCACGATCAGGCATTTCTTCCAGCTGCGCTGCAAGGCCCAGGTCAGCGCCATGAAGGCCGCGATCAGGATCAGCGGATGGGGCGCCTGCAACAGCCACAGCGTGCCCTCGATCAGCCCGCCCATCGCCTTCGACAGGGCGTCGAACGGGCCCTGGGCATGCGCCTTGAGCCAGTTCACCACGGCCTGTGCCGCGGTGCCCACGGGTATCTTGCTGGCAATCAGCCGATCCATCCTGTCGCCCTTGCCTCGCTGCAAAAACCCGATGGGGCAATCCGGCCCGGCGCCCGGATCAGTTCAGCGCGGCGCTGACCGCGGCCATCGCATCGCCGCCCTCGCGCGTGGTCACGCCGGCAAGCCAGGGCGCGATCGCGTCTGGATTGGCGGCAAGCCAGGCGCGGGCGGCGGCATCGGGCTCGGCCCCGTCATTCAGGATCGCACCCATGATCTCATTTTCCAGCGCCAGAGAAAATTCCAGGTTCTGCAGGAACTGGCCCACATTGGGGCAATCCGTGGCAAACCCCTTGCGCACATTGGTCGCCACCGTGGCCCCGCCGAAATCGGGGCCGAACCAGTCATCGCCCCCCGCCAGATAGGTGATCTGATAGGCGCTGTTCATCGGATGGGGTTCCCAGGCCAGAAAGATCACCGGCGCATTGGCCGTATCGGCGCGTTCGACCTGCGACAGCATCCCCGGTTCCGAACTTTCCACCAGGCTGAACCCGGACAGGCCAAAGGCATCGGCGGCGATCATGTCCTCGATCAGGCGGTTGCCGTCATTGCCCGGTTCGATCCCATAGATCCGGCCGTCCAGCGCGTCCTTATGCGCGGCAATGGCGGCGAAATCGGTGATGCCAAGGGCCGCGCCCGCGGCATTGGTGGCCAGCGTATATTTCGCGCCCACAAGGTTGGTGCGCAGCGTTTCCACACTGCCCGCCTCGCGGTAGGGGGCGATGTCGGCCTCCATCGTCGGCATCCAGTTGCCCAGGAACACATCCACATCGCCCGTGGACAACGCCGAATAGGTCACCGGCACCGACAGCGTCTTGACATCGGTGTCATAGCCCAGCGCGCCCAGGATCGTGGTGGCCACCGCGGTGGTCGCGGTGATGTCGGTCCAGCCGACATCCGAAAAGGTGACCTTGTCGCACTGGGCCCGGGCGGCGCCGGTCGCGGCCAGCAGGGCAAGGATCGAAAGGGTCGTGGTCAGTTTCATCGGGCACTTCCTGCATCTGTTCCATGGCGGTGCGCGCGGGCGCGGCCGGTTTCTTGATTGACGAGTCAATTAACTCGCGCCAAAGTCCCTGGCGCAATCATTTTCCGGGGAAACATGGCCAGGATCTCTGCAGAACCTAAACGACGGGCGGACATTGTGAAAGCGACGATCGTCGAGATCGGCGCGCGCGGCTCGCTTGAGGTGACGGTGGCCCAGATCGCGCGGCGCGCGGGCGTCAGCCCGGCACTGGCGCATCACTACTTCGGCTCGAAAGAGGCGATCTTTGCCGCCACCATGCGCCATGTGCTGACGCTGTTCGGCGCCGAGGTGCGCGGCGCGCTGGCCAGCGCCCGGGGCCCGCGCGCGCGCCTTGCGGCGATCATCCGCGCTTCCTTCGCGCCCGGTTCCTTCCGGCCCGAGGTGGTGTCCGCCTGGCTCAACTTCTACGTCCTGGCCCAGACCGACCCCGAGGCGCGGCGCCTGCTGCGCGTCTATCATCACCGGCTGCGATCCAACCTGATCCACGACCTGCGCCCGCTGGCAGGCCCGCGCGCGGCGCGCATCGCCGATGGTCTGGGCGCCTTGATCGACGGGCTTTACCTGCGTGCGGCGCTGTCCGCCCCGGGGCAGGGCGCCGCCGACCGCGCCGGGGCTATTGCCCTCGTGCTGGAACTGCTGGCCCGCGAACTGGGACCCGGCGAACCGGGGCCCGGCGAACCGGGACAGGATCGCTGACTGCCGTTTCTTCTTGGACCAAATACTCCCGCCGGAGGCTCCGATGCTGACCGCCCAACCGACCGCCAGCCATTTCGTCGATGGCCGTTACCACGAAGACGCCACCGGCGCGGGGATCGAGGTGATCTATCCCCATACCGGCGCGGTGATCGCGCGGCTGCATGCGGCCACGCCTGCGGTGATCGATCTGGCACTGGCCAGCGCGGCGCGCGCGCAGGCCGAATGGGCGGCCCTGCGCCCGGTCGAACGTGGCCGCATCCTGCGCCGCGCGGCCGATCTGATCCGTGACCGGGGGGGGGAACTGGCGCGGCTGGAAACGCTCGATACCGGCAAGCCGATCCAGGAAACCGAGGTGGCCGACTGGCCCTCGGGCGCGGATGCGCTGGAATATTTCGCGGGCCTTGCCCCCACCGTGACGGGTGAGACGATCCCGCTGGGGGGCGATTTCGCCTATACCTTGCGTGAGCCCCTGGGTGTCTGCCTGGGTATCGGCGCCTGGAACTACCCCAGCCAGATCGCCTGCTGGAAGGCCGCGCCCGCGCTGGCTATGGGTAATGCGATGGTATTCAAACCGTCCGATCTGACACCCCTTGGCGCGCTGAAGCTGGCCGAGATCCTGCATCAGGCGGGCCTGCCGGCGGGGCTGTTCAACGTGGTGCAGGGCGGCGGTGCGGTGGGGGGGCGGCTGGCCGGCGATCCGCGGGTCGCCAAGGTGTCGCTGACCGGGTCGGTGGCCACCGGCGCGCGCGTCTATGCGACGGCGGCGGCGGGGATGAAACATGTCACGATGGAACTGGGCGGCAAGTCACCGCTGATCGTCTTCGACGATGCAGATCTTGAAGACGCGGTGGGCGCGGCGATGCTGGGGAATTTCTATTCCTCGGGGCAGGTCTGTTCCAATGGCACGCGCGTTTTCGTGCAGCGCGGGGTTCAGGGCCGGTTTCTGGCGCGGTTTCTGGCGCGGCTGGCCGAACGGACGGCAATGATCCGCGCGGGCGATCCGCTGGACCGCGATACGCAATTCGGTCCGCTGGTCAGCCCGGCCCAGCACGCGAAGGTCATGGACTATATCCGTATCGCGCAGGCCGAGGGCGCGCGGCTGATCTGTGGCGGGGCGGCGGGCCGGGAAGGTGCGAATTTCGTGCAGCCCACGGTTTTTGCCGAGGTCACCGACACCATGACCCTGGCGCGTGAAGAGGTCTTTGGACCGGTGATGGCGGTGCTGGATTTCGACACCGAGGATGAGGTGATCGCGCGGGCCAATGCCACGCAATTCGGGCTGGCGGCGGGGGTCTTTACCGCCGATCTGGCCCGCGGGCACCGGGTGATCGGCCGGTTGCAGGCGGGCACATGCTGGATCAACGCCTATAACCTGACGCCGGTGGAAATGCCCTTCGGGGGTGTCAAGGCCTCGGGACTGGGGCGGGAAAATTCCCGCGCGGCGGTGGAACATTACAGCCAGCTGAAGGCGGTCTATGTGGGGATGGGGCCGGTCGCGGCGCCCTACTGAGGCCGCCGGGCGGCACAGCCGGGGGCTGTCTGCCCCCGGACCCCCGAAGGTATTTGGGCAAGGTGAAACGATGGAAGCGGATTATGTGATCGTGGGTGCGGGCTCGGCCGGGTCGGCGCTGGGCTATCGGCTGGCACAGGCCGGGCGCCGGGTCATCGTCATCGAGCACGGGGGCAGCGATGCGGGGCCCTTCATCCAGATGCCTGCGGCGCTGTCCTATCCGATGAACATGGGGATCTATGACTGGGGATTTCGGACCGAGCCCGAGCCGCATCTGGGCGGGCGGCGGCTGGCCACGCCCCGGGGCAAGGTGATCGGGGGGTCGTCCTCGATCAACGGGATGGTCTATGTGCGTGGTCATGCACGCGATTTCGACCATTGGGCGGCAATGGGGGCGGCGGGCTGGGCCTATGCCGATGTGCTGCCCTATTTCCGGCGGATGGAGCACTGGCATGGTGCGCGCGATGGCGGCGATCCGGCCTGGCGCGGGCAAGGCGGGCCGCTGCATGTGACACGCGGGCCGCGGGCGAACCCGTTGTTCGGCGCCTTCATCGCGGCGGGGCGGCAGGCGGGCTATCCGGTGACGGCGGATTACAATGGCCATCAGCAGGAAGGGTTCGGCCCGATGGAGGCCACGATCTGGCGCGGGCGGCGCTGGTCGGCGGCCAATGCCTATCTGCGGCCCGCGCTGAAGGGTGGCAACCTGACCATCCGGCGCGGATTTGCACGGCGCGTGGTGATCGAGGCGGGCCGGGCGGTGGGGGTCGAGATCGCGCGGGGCGGCGGCGGCGCGGCAGAGGTGGTGCGCGCCCGCGCCGAGGTCATCCTGGCGGCCAGCGCGATCAACACGCCCAAGTTGCTGATGTTGTCGGGGATCGGTCCTGCGGCGCATCTGGCCGAACATGGGATCGGGGTGCTGGCCGACCGGCCCGGGGTCGGGGCCAATCTGCAGGACCATCTGGAAATCTACATGCAGTTTGCCGCCGTGCAGCCGGTGACGCTTTACAGATACTGGAACCTGTGGGGCAAGGCGCTGATCGGGGCGCAATGGCTGTTCACGGGGCGGGGGCTGGGGGCGTCGAACCAGTTCGAGGCCTGTGGCTTCATCCGGTCTGCTGCGGGGGTGGATTATCCCGACATCCAGTATCATTTCCTGCCCATCGCCGTGCGCTATGATGGCCGGGCCGCCGCCGAGGGGCATGGCTTTCAGGCCCATGTCGGGCCGATGCGGTCGCAATCGCGCGGCGCGGTGACGTTGCGCAGCGCCGATCCGGGCGCGGCGCCGGTGATCCGGTTCAACTACATGTCCCATCCCGATGACTGGGAGGAGTTCCGCCGCTGTGTGCGCCTGACGCGCGATATCTTTGCCCAGCCCGCGATGGCGGCCCATGTCCGGCGGGAAATCCAGCCCGGTGTGAACGTGCAGGCGGATGACCAGATCGACGCGTTTATCCGCGATCACGCCGAAAGCGCCTATCACCCCTGCGGCACGGCGCGGATCGGGCGGCCCGATGATCCGATGGCCGTGGTCGACCCCGAGTTGCGGGTGATCGGGGTCAAGGGCCTGCGGGTGGCGGACAGTTCGGTCTTTCCGCGCATCACCAATGGCAATCTGAATGCGCCCGCGATCATGGTGGGGGAAAAGGCGGCGGATCATATTCTGGGGCGGGGCATGCTGGCGCCGGACCCGGCCGAACCCTGGCTGCACCCGCGCTGGCAGGTCGCGCAGCGTTAAGGCTGGCTCACAAAATCGCTTGCCTGATGCTGCCCGATCTACCATATCTTGGGCATGTTAAGGATATGTTCACTTCTCGTTCTGCTGGCGGCGCCGGTTGCGGCGCAAAGCCTTTCGGGCCCCGCGCGGGTCGTTGACGGCGATACGCTGGATGTCGCGGGTCAGCGCATCCGCCTGTTCGGCATTGACGCGCCCGAGGCGGGGCAGGCCTGTCAGGATGCGGCCGGACGCGTGTGGGATTGCGGCGGCCATGCCACCGCGCGGCTGCGGGCACTGTCCAAGGGACAGGTGCGGTGCGAGGTGCACGACCAGGACCGCTATGGCCGGCTTGTCGCGCGCTGCACGGCGGGCGGGGCGGATCTGGCCGGCGCGCTGGTCGCGGAAGGGGCGGCCTTTGCCTATGAACGCTATTCGCGCGACTATCTGGGTGCCGAGGCGCGCGCGCGCGCCGCGGGCCGGGGCATCTGGTCTGGCCGGGCCGAACGCCCGCATCTGGCGCGTGCCCGGGCGGGGGGCGATCCGGGGGGCGCCGCGGCGGCGGGGGGCTGCACGATCAAGGGCAACATTTCCGAGCGTGGCCGGCTGTATCACCTGCCGGGCACCCGCGCCTATGCCGCGACCCGCATCAACGAGGCCCGCGGCGAGCGTTGGTTCTGTTCACAGGCCGAAGCGCGTGCCGCAGGCTGGCGTCCGGCAGGCGGGTGAATTACAGGACGGTTTGATCCGGGTCAAAGCCGGTGGCGATTCCCGCCGCTAGGTTATGGCCGAACAGTGAAAGGGAGACAGACATGTCCAATACGCCGCATACGCTTCAGGATGAATTTCCGACCCAGATGGACAAGATTCATGAACTGAAAGTGTCCAATGCGCATTTCGCCCGGCTTCTGGAAGAATATGACGAACTGAATGACAAGGTTCACCGCGCCGAAACGCTGGTCGAGCCGATGGAACAGCTGGCCGAGGTTGAACTGCGCAAGCAGCGCGCCCATGTGAAGGACGAAATCGCGCGGATGCTGTCGGCCTGAACGGCCCCGCCGCACGGGATCGTCACGCAGATGAAGATCGCTGATCAAGCCCCCGAAACCGGGGGCTTTTTCATGCGATCTCATAGGGCAGGGTGCCGCGATGGTCGGGGTCCACGCGCAGCCTGCGTTCCAGCGGTGGTACCGCGCGCTGATGGCAATCCTTGCGTTCACAGATCCGGCAGGAAATGCCGATCGGCTGATAGGCGCGCGGGTTGGTCACATCCAGATCGTCGGCATAGACCAGGCCCTTGGCATGGCTGATCTCGCATCCCAGGCAAATCGCAAAGCGGCGCACGGGGGCGTGAAATGACCCCCCGGTTTTCGACACATCGCGCGAGATGCAAAGATAGCGCACGCCATCGGGGGTCTCGGCCAGCTGGCGCAGGAAGCGGCCCGGCATTTCAAAGGCCTGATGCACGTTCCACAAGGGGCAGGCGCCGCCGAAGCGGGCGAATTGCAGCCGCGTGGCCGAATGGCGCTTGGTGATGGTGCCGGCCTGATCGACGCGGACAAAGAAGAAGGGAATGCCCTTGGCACCGGGCCGCTGCAGGGTAGACAGGCGGTGCGCCACCTGTTCGCAGGATGCGCCGAACAGGTCAGTCAGCCGTTCCAGATCGTGGCGGGTGTCCAGCGCGGCCTGCTGGAACGCGCGATAGGGCAGCAGCGCCGCGCCCGCGAAATAATTGGCCAGCCCGATCTTGGCGATGGCGCGCGCGGTGTCGGATTGAAACCGCGCCAGATCCAGTGTGGCCTCCAGCAGATCGTTCTGGGTCAGCAACGCCACCTGATGCAACAGCTGGAACGACTGGCTTGCCCGGTCGGCGCGGGCAGAGATGCGGATCTGCGTGCCGTCGCGCGCGCGCAGCCCGTCGATGCTGGAAAACTGCACCTCATAGCCGCGGGCCTGCAACGCCTCGGTGGCGCGCTGTACCGGGTCAAGCCGTTGACCGCCCGGGCAGGAAAAATGCTCGGCCGCGCGGTCCACCGCATCGATGTAATTGTCGCAATAGTGAAAGAAATCGCGCACCTCTTCCCAGGGGCTGACAATCGTCTGCGCCCCTTCACGGCCCAGGGCCTCATCCAGCGAGGCCAGCCGTTCATGCGCCTGGCTGTAGGCCCGGTGCAGTTCCAGAAAGGCCCGTGCCAGCGCCGGCGCGTTCGACGCCGCCAGCCGCAGATCCGCCAGCGGCGGGGCGGCATCGGCAAAGACCGGATCGGCCAGCGCCTCGCGCATGTCCGACACCAGCCGCTCGGCATCGCCGGTGGACAGTTCCGTCACATCCAGCCCGAATTCCCCCGCCAGCGCCAGAACGACCGCCGCGGAAACGGGGCGGTGGTTGTTCTCCATCTGGTTCAGATAGGGCAGCGATACGCCCAGCCGGTCGGCAAAGACCTTCTGTGTCAGCCCCAGGCGCGCCCGCGTCTCGCGCAGTTTCATCCCGGCATACAGTTTCTGCGTGGCCATGATGCGTCCCCTTTGCAAAGCGCATCTAATCTTTGCAAAGCGCGCGCGTCAAACCCCCAGTTGCGCGCGCCGCCGCATCACCCACAGGATCGCCAGCACCGAGGCCGCCGATGACAGCGTCATCAGCACGATCAGCGCCATCGCCCCGCTGCCCGGCCGCAGCATCGCCCCCGCCAGCGCCGAAAGCCCCGCGCCGCCGCCGATGGTCAGCGTGGCCGCCAGCCCCGAGGCCGTTCCCGCCAGTTCCGGCCGCACCGACATCAGCCCCGCATTGGCCGACGGCAGCGCCAGTCCGTTGCCGATCCCGGTCACCCCCACCGCACCGAAAAAGATCAGCGGATGCGACAGGCCCACCGCCTCGAACGCCATCGCCAGACCCAGCGCCAGCGTGGCCACCAGCGTGCCCGCCAGCACCATCCGGTCGGTCCCCACATGCGTGGCAAACCGCCCCGACAGGAAATTTCCCCCCGCATAGCCCAGCGCGGGCAGCGCAAAGTAATAGCCCACCTGCGCCGGGCTCAGCCCGAAGACCTGGGTGCCGACAAAGGGCGCGCCCCCCAGATAGGCAAAGAACAGCCCCGAGGCGAAAGCCGACGACAGGCAATACCCCCAGAACCGGCGCGATCGCAGCAGGATCGGATATTGCCGCGCCTGTTCGGCAAAGGGCACGCCGCCCCCCCGCGTCGTCTCGCCCAGATCGGCCCAGACCAGCGCCAGGATCGCGCAGCCAAACAACAGCAGAAAGACGAAATTCGCCTGCCAGCCGATCGCCTCGTCCAGCGCCCCGCCGATCACCGGCCCGACCATCGGCACCAGCGCCATCCCCATCGTCACATAACCGATCATCGAGGCCGCCTCGGGCCCCGGCACCATGTCGCGCACCACCGCGCGCGACAGAACGAAGCTTGTGGCGACCACGGCCTGCACCAGCCGGAACGCCAGGAACACCCCCGCACTGGGGGCCAGCAGCGTGCCCAGCGTCGCCAGCAGGAAAATCACCAGCACCGTCAGCGCCACGCGCCGCCGCCCGAAGCGGTCCGAAATCGGTCCGACCAGCAGCTGCATGATCGCCGAGACCCCCAGATAGGCGGATACCGACAGCTGCATCACCGCATAATCCACGCCGAAATGCGCCGCCATCCCCGGCAGCGAGGGCAGGAAGATGTTCAGCGACAACGCCGCCAGCCCGGCGATCAGCACCAGGGTCACGATATGGGGCGGACTGCGCCGGTCAAGAAAGGTCGTATGCATGCGAAATCGCTAGGCCCGGGCCGCCGTCTTGTCCATCGAAGAAATGTATCGGTAGCATTTTCCCCGCCCGTTTCCCTTCGGCTTTGCAAAAATATCCCGGGGGTGAGGCGCGGAACGCGCCGAGGGGGCAGCGCCCCCTGGCCCGCTCAGCCCCAGTCGTGAAAGATGAACCACGCCCCCGCCGCGATCAGCGCGAAACCCACGCCATGCTGCCAGGTGACCGGCTCTTTCAGCCAGGCCCAGGAAAACACCGCAAAGACCGACAGGGTGATCATCTCCTGAATCGTCTTCAGCTGCACGGCCGAAAAATGCCCATGCCCGATCCGGTTCGCAGGCACCTGCAGCATGTATTCGAAAAAGGCGATGCCCCAGCTGACCAGGATCACCGTGATCAGCGGCGCGGTCTTGAATTTCAGGTGTCCATACCAGGCGAAGGTCATGAACACGTTTGAGGCCACAAGCAGCAGAATGGTCAGAATCGGGGCAGAAATCGGCATGGCGAACTCCGTGACGCGCGCGGCCTGCCTAGCGCCGCCACGCCCGGCGATCCAGCGTGATCCCGGGCGGAATTTGCAGTATTGCAATTCGCACTGCGCGGCGTGCCAACTATTTGCAAATTTACGCAAATCCGCTTTGTAACAATCTTGCGTGGGTATAGGGTGCCCCAAACCGTCGGAGGGGACCATGAAAGACATCCTGAACGAGCTTGAAGACCGCCGCGCCCAGGCCCGCCTTGGCGGCGGCCAGCGCCGGATCGATGCGCAGCATGCCCGCGGCAAGCTGACCGCGCGCGAACGCATCGAACTGTTGCTTGACGAAGGCTCGTTCGAGGAATTCGACATGTTCGTCGCCCACCGCTGCACCGATTTCGGGATGCAGGGCGATCGCCCCTCGGGCGACGGGGTGGTGACGGGCTGGGGCACGATCAACGGCCGCATGGTCTATGTGTTTTCGCAGGACTTCACCGTCTTCGGCGGCTCGCTGTCGGAAACCCATGCGCAAAAGATTTGCAAGATCATGGATATGGCGGTGCAGAACGGCGCCCCGGTGATCGGCATCAACGATTCGGGCGGCGCGCGCATCCAGGAAGGCGTTGCCAGCCTTGCCGGCTATGCCGAGGTGTTCCAGCGCAACATCATGGCCTCGGGCGTGGTGCCGCAGATTTCGCTGATCATGGGCCCCTGCGCGGGCGGTGCGGTCTATTCCCCGGCGATGACCGACTTCATCTTCATGGTGAAGGACACGTCCTACATGTTCGTGACCGGCCCCGATGTGGTCAAGACCGTGACGAATGAGATTGTCACCGCCGAGGAACTGGGCGGCGCCTCGACCCATACCCGGAAATCCTCGGTCGCAGACGGCGCCTTTGAAAACGACGTCGAGGCCCTGGCCGAGGCGCGGCGCCTGTTCGACTTCCTGCCGCTGAACAACCGCGACAAGGCCCCGGTGCGCCCCTTCTTCGACGATCCCGCCCGGATCGAGGAAAGCCTGGACACGCTGATCCCGTCGAACCCGAACCAGCCCTACGACATGAAAGAGCTGATCGCCAAGGTCGCGGATGAGGGCGATTTCTACGAGATTCAAAAAGATTTCGCCGCCAATATCGTGATCGGCTTCATCCGCATCGAGGGCCAGACCGTGGGCGTGGTGGCCAACCAGCCGATGGTGCTGGCGGGTTGCCTGGATATTGACAGTTCGCGCAAGGCGGCGCGCTTTGTGCGCTTCTGCGACGCCTTCGAAATTCCGATCCTGACCTTCGTCGACGTGCCGGGCTTCCTGCCGGGGACCAGCCAGGAATATGGCGGCGTCATCAAGCACGGCGCGAAACTGCTGTTCGCCTATGGCGAGGCGACGGTGCCGAAGGTCACGGTGATCACCCGCAAGGCCTATGGCGGGGCCTATGACGTGATGGCGTCCAAGCATCTGCGGGGCGATTTCAACTATGCCTGGCCCACCGCCGAAATCGCGGTGATGGGGGCCAAGGGCGCGGTGGAAATCCTCTACCGTTCCGAACTGGGCGATGCCGACAAGATCGCGCAGCGCACGCGCGATTACGAAACGCGCTTTGCCAACCCCTTCGTGGCCGCCGAAAAGGGCTTCGTCGACGAGGTGATCCAGCCGCGGTCCACCCGCAAGCGGGTCGCGCGGGCCTTTGCCTCGCTGCGCACCAAGAAGCAGTCGAATCCCTGGAAGAAGCACGACAACATTCCGCTGTAAGGGGAACGGGCGATGCGCGGCGGGCAGGTTCGATTGGCGGTTCTGGTCGCGCTGGGCCTGCCGGTCACGGCCCGCGCCGCCGATCAGATCGTCCTGCCCTCGGGGCAGGCGGTCGCCTGGGTCGAAACGGTGCAGGATGCGGCGGGACCGATGGGCCTGACCCTGCGGTTCCGGTTTCTGGCGCCGCAGATCGGTGCGGCAGGCAACATCAGTGCAGAGGAGGCGCTGGAAGACATGGCTTACCTGTGCGACAGCTTTGTCCTGCCGCGGCTGCCCGATCCGGGGCCGCAGCCTGCCGAGGTGGTGATCTCGCTGTCCGACCGGGCGGTGGACTTCGGCGCCACCGACCCAGAGGCCGTGCAGTATTTCGAGGCCTTCCGTATCGCCGATGGCGCCTGTGAGCCGGAGTATCTGTGATGGTCCCGCGCGCGATTTTCCGGGGCATGGCGGGGCAGGGTGATGCGCCTTTGCCACAGCTTTGCCATCGTGATGGTGCCCCCTGTAAGGCGCCTGCGTTGCGGGATAAATTGCGGTTGGAACGGATGATGCCGTTTCGTTTTGCAGACATGCGGCGGGATTCGGGCCCTCAGGGTTCCGACCTTTCTCGCCGGGACAGGAGATTGAAATGTCGAAGAAAGCCCTGCTCGCGATCGCCATGGTCGCTTTTGTTGCCGCTTGCGCCCCGAAAGCCGAAGCGCCCGCGGAAGTCAGCGTCGAGCCGACCTACACCGGCAAGCTCTGATACCGGCGCGGGGCGGGATCGCTTTTCCGCCCCGATCCACCCTTCCTTCGCCCGGTCCCTGCCCGCCGCAACCTGCGGGGCGCGCCTTTGGTCCGGGTTCATGCGTCGGGGCTGGATGGGTCACGCTGCGGGCGTGCCCTTGCGGCCCGAACGCCCCCGGCCCGCCCGATGCCCGGCCCCGGCCCTCAGGACACGAGGCCCGTCATGCTGAAGCACCGTGGGTTCCCCGGGCGCCTGCCCGGAACCGATTTCCAATTCGTCATCCGCCGCGCCAACAAGGCCGGCGCCACCAGGATCATCCGCCGCGAACGTTACAAGGACCGCGCGCCCGCCGACCGGCGTGCCGATGCGGGCTTCATGGCCGCGCTGTGGGCGCATTTCGGCGAAGAGCCGTTTGAACGCGGCAACCTGGATGCCGGCCGCCTGTCGTGGCTGTTCGGCCGCGAGGTCGTGCCCGCCGAAGAACCGTTCGACCCCTGTTCCTATGACGCGATTCTGAAGATCGACGTCAAGCGCGCCCAGGCCGCCTTTCCCGAAGTCTTTGCCGAACCCGAGGCCTTCGATTGGGACGATGCCGATGAGGATGAGGACGACTGGGCATGATCTGGCCGATGCATCCGCAGAATTGGCAGCTTGTTGCCGAGCCCGCCGCGCGGGCCAAGGAAAGCTTTGCCACATCGGTCCTGCGGGCGCATCCTGTGGGCGTGGCGTATCCGGGCCGCGCCCGGGGGCGCCGCATCTGTCTAGTCCGTACCCCTTCCCTTCCCCTGCGGCCCGGTCCCTTGCGGGTCGGGTCGCTTTTTCGGGGTCGCGGGGCAGGGCGGTCGCTTCGGCAGGACTTTGCCGAAGGGCGGACCGGATCACGTCTTCTTGGCTTTCCCCCGGTCGTAATTACGCTAGACTCGGCACAGACAAAAACCCTGTGCGGAGGCAGTTCCATATGCGCAAATCCCCCTTCATCCTTGCCCTTCTGGCGGCTGGCACCCTTGCGGGCTGCATGCAGACCGATGGCGAACGCGCCCTGGTCGGCGCCGCGGCCGGCGCGCTTATCGCGGATGCGACCGATGAAAACATGGTCGCCGGTGCCGCGCTTGGCGCGCTTGCGGGCAGCTATTGCGACGATCTCAACGTGCCCGGCTGCACGCCGCGCCCCAGATACTACTGACATCCGGCTGGCCGCCCCCATCGGGGCGGGCCTGACTGATCGCGCCATCGGGGCCCCGTGCCCCGGTGGCGTTTTCGTTTTCACCGAAACGGTCATCGACACGACTGCCAACACGAAGGGCGGGCGGGGCAATCCCCGCCCGATGGGAAGGGACTGACATGTTCAAGAAAATCCTGATCGCCAACCGGGGCGAGATCGCCTGCCGCGTCATCAAGACGGCACGCAAGATGGGCATCCAGACGGTTGCCGTCTATTCCGATGCCGATGCCCATGCGCTGCATGTGCAGATGGCCGATGAGGCGGTGCATATCGGCCCCGCGCCGGCCAACCAGTCCTATATCGTGATCGACAAGATCATGGACGCGATTCGCCAGACCGGGGCCGAGGCGGTTCACCCGGGTTATGGATTCCTGTCGGAAAACATGAACTTCGCCGCAGCCCTGGAAAAAGAGGGCGTTGTCTTCATCGGCCCGCCGTCCCCCGCGATCGAGGCGATGGGCGACAAGATCACCTCGAAGAAGCTGGCGCAGGAGGCGGGGGTCAGCACCGTTCCGGGCTATATGGGCCTGATCGCGGATGCGGATGAGGCGGTGAAGATTTCCGATCAGATCGGCTATCCGGTGATGATCAAGGCCAGCGCGGGCGGCGGCGGCAAGGGCATGCGCATCGCCTGGAACGCGACCGAGGCGCGCGAAGGTTTTGAATCCAGCAAGAACGAGGCCGCCAACAGCTTTGGCGACGACCGCATCTTCATCGAGAAATTCGTGACGCAACCGCGCCACATCGAAATTCAGGTGCTGGCCGACAAGCACGGCAACACCGTCTATCTGCATGAACGCGAATGTTCGATCCAGCGCCGCAACCAGAAGGTCATCGAAGAGGCGCCCAGCCCCTTCCTGGACGAGGCGACCCGCCGCGCGATGGGCGAACAGGCTTGCGCGCTGGCCCGCGCGGTGGGCTATACCAGCGCCGGGACGGTGGAATTCATCGTCGACGGGCAAAAGAATTTCTACTTCCTGGAAATGAACACCCGTCTGCAGGTGGAACACCCTGTCACCGAACTGATCACCGGCATCGACCTGGTGGAACAGATGATCCGCGTGGCCGCGGGCGAAAAGTTGCCCTTTGCGCAGGCCGATCTGAAGATCAACGGCTGGGCGATGGAAAGCCGGCTGTATGCCGAGGATCCCTATCGCAATTTCCTGCCCTCGATCGGGCGGCTGACGCGCTATCGCCCGCCGGCCGAAGGCCCCACCAAGGGCGGCGGCATCGTGCGCAACGATACCGGCGTCTATGAAGGCGGCGAGATCAGCATGTATTACGACCCGATGATCGCCAAGCTGTGCACCTGGGCGCCGACCCGCGCCGAGGCGATCGAGGAAATGCGGCTGGCGCTGGACACATTCGAGGTGGAAGGCATCGGCCACAACCTGCCCTTTGTCGCCGCCGTGATGGAACATCCGCGCTTCATCACCGGCAACATCACCACCGCCTTCATCGCCGAGGAATATCCCGAAGGTTTCCAGGGCAACGTGCTGGACGAAGAATTGCTGCGCCGCATCGCCGCCGCCACCGCCGCGATGAACCGCGTGGCGGAAATCCGGCGGACCCGCATCTCGGGGCGGCTGGGCAACCACGAACGCCACGTCGGCGAAGATTGGGTGGTCGCGCTGCAGGGCCATGAATATGCCGTCAGGATCGAGGCGGACCGCGACGGATCGACGATCCATTTCGCGGGCGGCGGCAAGCACCGCGTCACCTCGGACTGGGTGCCCGGCCAGCCGCTGGCGGCGCTGGAAATCGACGGCGAACGGCTGGTGCTCAAGGTCGGCAAGATCCCGATGGGCTTCCGCGTGCGCTGCCGGGGCGCGGATCTGAGGGTGCATGTGCGCACCCCGCGTCAGGCGGAACTGGCGCGGCTGATGCCCGAAAAGCTGCCGCCGGACACGTCGAAATTCCTGCTGTGCCCGATGCCGGGGCTGGTCGTGAAGATCAGCGTCGAAGAGGGGCAAGAGGTGCAGGAAGGCCAGGCGCTGGCCACGGTCGAGGCGATGAAGATGGAAAACATCCTGCGCGCGGAACGCAAGGGCATCGTCAAAAAGATCAACGCGGCCGCGGGCGCCAGCCTGAAGGTCGATGACGTGATCATGGAATTCGAATGATCATGCTTGCGCCGCAGGACCGCTGCCCGGGCCGGATGGCCCGCGCCGCGCCAGCGGCGCAAACGTTCCGGCATGTCGCGCCAGCGGCGCAAACGTTCGGATCTGCCGCGCCAGCGGTGCAGGGCTGCCGCCGGGGTCAGCCCCCGATGGCGGACCCGGTGCCGGTTTCGGGGCCGGCAATGGCGTCCGGCGCCAGGCCCAGTGACTGGTTGCGGATTTCATCGCGCCGGATCGGCATCTTGTCGATCGCGCGCATGATCTCGCGCCCGTCCCAGGGCAGGGGCTTGCGCAGCGCGACCGAGCCGTCCTTTTCCACGATGACCAGCGCAAAGCCGCGTGGACGCAGCGCCCGGCGCACCGGGCTGATCGGCACGGGCGCGGTGTCGGTGATCACCACCACATCGCGTGCCGCCAGTTCGGGCCAGCGCGCGGCCAGAAGCCGCATCTGTTCGATGAAGGCGGGGTCTTCGGGCGTATTGGCAAAGACGACGATGGGGCGTTTTTTCCAGACAAATTCGTTTAAATCGGTGTCTTGGGCGGCAATGGGCGCGAAAACCATCGGGTCCGGCGCCGCCACGGCAGCTTCGGGCGCGGGGGCCGGGGGCGGCACAGGGGTACCCTGCGCACTGGCGGCAAGGGCCGAAAATCCTGCCAGAACAAAGGCAAGCACCAGCATCGGGGTTTGCACCATCGGATCCTCCTTTGTTGTTCATATAGGGATGCGGGGCGCGCGGGGCAAAGCCGGAAGTCCGGCATTTTCAGAAAATCCGGCCATTAAGCCCTTGGCCAGGGATTGTCGCGCAGACTGGCGCCAGATCGGGGCGGCGCTGTCTGCGTGCCCCGGCGCGGCAGTGGCGACGGAGACAGGAATGGCTGGGCCGGTTGAAGTGATCTTGCATGTGGGCGCGCATCGTACCGGTACCACATCGCTGCAAAGCTGGCTTTTGCAGAATGCCGACACGCTGGAAGCCGCGGGCATTGCGGTCTGGGGCCCGGACCGGACCCGTGGCGGGCTGTTCGCGGGGCTGATGAAGCGGCCCGATGCGGTGACCCTGGCCGATGACCTGCTGGCGCGGCGATCGGCCACGCGCATCCGCGATGAACTGGACCGCCTGGCCGGGGCAGGCATGCGCCAGCTGATCGTGTCCGAGGAAAACATGATCGGCACGATGCCGATCTGTCTGGAACATGCGACGATCTACCCCGATGCGCGCGCGCGGCTGGACCGGATCGCGGCGGCCTTCGATGGCGCGGTGACCGGGGTGGGGCTGGCGCTGCGCAGCTATGATGACTGGTGGGCCTCGGTTCTGGCCACCGCGACCGGGTCTGGCGGCGGCGTGACGCAGCCGGATGTTCTGCACCGCCTGGCCAGGCATCCGCGCGGCTGGCAGCGCATCATCGCCACCCTGGCCGAGGCCTTTCCCGATGCGCGCCGCATCGTCTGGCCCTTTGAGGCGTTGGTGGGCCGCCATGGTGCGCAGCTGCGCCTGCTGACCGGGGGCGCAGCCCTGCCCGCCGCGGGCCTTTATGATGAGCGGCGGGCCCGCAATGCCCGCCTGCGGGCGCTGCCGGGGGGCAGCGCGGCGGATGCGGGCGCGCGGGTGCCCTTTGCCCCCGCCCAGCGGGCCGCGCTGCGCGCCCGCTATGAACAGGATCTGGCCTGGCTGCGCGCTGGCGCGGCGGGCGTGATATATACCGAAACGGTTGCCGAAAGCCCGGGGACACAGGTGGGCACGGCGGCAGAGGAAGAAGGACCACCCCATGACGAACAGAAAAGAGGACTGGGCTAAGCTTGCGCAGAAGGAACTGCGCGACAGGCCGCTGGACGACCTGACCTGGCAGACGCTGGAAGGCATCGCCGTCAAGCCGCTGTACACGCAGGATGACGTGGCGGGCCTGCCGCATATGGGCAGCCTGCCGGGGACCGCGCCGTTCACCCGTGGCGTGCGCGCCACGATGTATGCCGGCCGGCCCTGGACGATCCGGCAATATGCCGGTTTTTCGACCGCCGGTGAATCGAACGCCTTTTACCGCAAGGCGCTGGCCGCAGGCCAGCAGGGCGTGTCGGTCGCCTTCGACCTGGCCACCCACCGTGGCTATGACAGCGACCATCCGCGCGTGGTGGGCGATGTCGGCAAGGCGGGCGTGGCCATCGACAGCGTCGAGGACATGAAGATCCTGTTCGACGGCATCCCGCTGGAAAAGGTCTCGGTCTCGATGACGATGAACGGCGCGGTGATCCCGATCCTGGCCAATTTCATCGTGACGGGCGAAGAACAGGGGGTCGATCGCAGCCTTCTGTCGGGCACGATCCAGAACGACATCCTGAAAGAATTCATGGTGCGCAACACCTATATCTATCCGCCCGAACCCTCGATGCGGATCATCGCGGACATCATCGAATACACCAGCAATGAGATGCCCAGGTTCAACAGCATCTCGATTTCCGGCTATCACATGCAGGAAGCGGGCGCGAACCTGGTCCAGGAACTGGCCTTCACGCTGGCCGACGGGCGCGAATATGTGCGCGCCGCGATCGCGCGGGGAATGGATGTCGATGCCTTCGCGGGCCGGCTGTCGTTCTTCTTCGCCATCGGCATGAATTTCTTCATGGAGGCCGCCAAGCTGCGCGCCGCGCGTCTGCTGTGGCACCGCATCATGTCCGGGTTCGAGCCGAAGAAACCCGGCAGCCTGATGCTGCGCACGCATTGCCAGACCTCGGGCGTGTCATTGCAGGAACAGGACCCCTACAACAACGTCGTGCGCACGGCCTATGAGGCGCTGGCGGCGGCGCTGGGGGGTACGCAGTCGCTGCACACCAACGCGCTGGATGAGGCGATCGCGCTGCCCACCGAATTCAGCGCCCGGATCGCGCGCAACACCCAGTTGATCTTGCAGGAAGAAACCGGCGTCACCAAGGTCGTCGACCCGCTGGCGGGGTCCTATTACGTTGAAAGCCTGACGCACGAGCTGGCCGAAAAGGCCTGGGCGCTGATCGAAGAGGTCGAGGCGATGGGCGGCATGACCAAGGCCGTGGCCAGCGGCATGCCCAAGCTGCGCATCGAGGAATCGGCGGCGCGGCGCCAGGCGATGATCGATCGTGGCGAAGAGGTGATCGTGGGGGTGAACAAGTATCGCCTGGCCAAGGAAGACCCGATCGACATTCTCGACATCGACAACGTCAAGGTCCGTGAGGCGCAGATCACCCGGCTGAACGCGATGCGCGGGACCCGGGATGAGGCCGCCTGCCAGGCCGCGCTGGCCGAGATCACCCGCCGCGCCGCCGGGGGCGGCAACCTTCTGGAAGCGGCCGTGGTGGCCGCGCGGGCGCGGGCAAGCGTGGGGGAAATCAGCATGGCGATGGAAAAGGTGTTCGGCCGTCACCGGGCCGAGGTCAAGACGCTGGCCGGGGTCTATGGCGCGGCCTATGAGGGGGATCAGGGCTTTGCCCAGATCCAGAAGGATGTCGAGGTCTTTGCCGAGGAAGAAGGCCGCCGGCCGCGGATGCTGGTGGTCAAGATGGGGCAGGACGGCCATGATCGCGGCGCCAAGGTGATCGCGACCGCCTTTGCCGACATCGGCTTTGACGTCGATGTGGGGCCGCTGTTCCAGACGCCCGAAGAGGCCGCGCAGGATGCGGTGGACAATGACGTGCATGTGGTTGGCATTTCATCCCAGGCGGCGGGGCACAAGACGCTGGCGCCGAAGCTGATCGAGGCGCTGAAGGAAAAGGGCGCGGGCGATATCCTGGTGATCTGCGGCGGCGTCATCCCGCAGCAGGACTATGACTTCCTGAAGGCGGCCGGGGTGAAGGCGATCTTTGGGCCGGGGACCAATATCCCGGCTGCGGCGCGCGAAATCCTTGACCTGATCCGCGCCGCGCGCGGGGCCTGAGGTCGGCAGCCGGGGGCGCTGCCCCCGGACCCCCGGGATATTTTTGCAAAACCGAAGGGGGCAGGGGGGGGCCTGCCCCTTTGCTTTGATCTTGCGTGCGGATTGCGGCTTGCGCAAGCTGGTGCGGGCAGCAGCAGCAGGGGGTGGGCGTGGGACGTGTGACGATCCGACCGGCATGTGCGGATGACATCGGGCCGATCGTGGCGTTCTGGAACCCGGTGATCCGAGAGACGACGATCACCTTTTCATCCGAGGAAAAGACGGTGCCGGGGGTGGCGGCGCTGTTTGCCCGGCGCCGGGCCGAGGGGCGTGCGGTTCTGGTGGCAGCACAGGAAGGGGCGGTGCTGGGGGTGGCGCTTTACGGTCAGTTTCGTGCTGGTAATGGTTATGCCCATGCGATGGAACATACGATCATTCTGGCGCCGGCGGCGCGCGGGCGCGGGATCGGGCGGGCGCTGATGGCTGCGCTGGAGGATCATGCCCGCCAGGGCGGGGCGCATGTGATGGTGGCCGGCGTATCGGTCGAAAACCGGGCGGGGATCGCCTTTCATGCCGCACTTGGCTATGTCGAAACCGGGCGGATGACGCAGGTTGGGCGGAAATTTGCGCGCTGGCTTGATCTTGTGTTGATGCAAAAGGTGCTTTGACCCGTTAAGGTTGCGGGCATGGACAAGCCGCTTTCCCTTTGGACCCGCGTATCGCAGGCCCTGGCCGCCCTGAGCCGGGGCGAGGGGCTTTCAGCCGTGTTCGATCATCTGCGCGGCGCGCCCGAACGCAGCCCCGAACGCAGCGTTGCCTTTACCATCGCGGTGATCGCGCTGGGGGCCAAGATGGCCAAGGCCGATGGCCGGGTGACCCGCAATGAGGTCGCGGCCTTCCGCGAGGTGTTCCAGATCCCGCCCGGCGAAGAGGCCAATGCCGCGCGCGTCTTCAACCTGGCGCGCACCGATGTGGCCGGGTTCGACGCCTATGCCCGCAAGATTGCCGCGATGTTCGGCACCGGCACGCCGGCGCTGATGGACCTTCTGGAGGGGTTGTTCTTCATCGCCGTGGCGGATGGGGATTATCACGATGCCGAGGATGCATTCCTGCGTGAAGTGGCGCGGATCTTCGGGCTGGAGGAATGCTGTTTCCTGTCGCTGCGCGCTTCTTTCGTGCCCGATGCCGCGCCCGATCCCTGGACGGTGCTGGAGGTCGCGCCGGGCGCCCCGCTGGATGAGGCGCGTGCCGCCTGGCGTCGGTTGGTGCGTGAGGCCCATCCCGACCGCGCCATCGCCCGGGGCCTGCCCGAAGAGGCGGTGAAGCTGGCCGAGGCACGGGTGATCGCGCTGAACCGTGCCTGGGAAGAGGTCAGTCGGAACAAGGCAGCCTGAGGGAGGCCCGCAATGCGCATCGCCACCTATAATATCGAGTGGTTTTCCAACCTGTTCGACCGCAATGGCGAGATGCTGGATGATGATGCGCCCTCGTCGCGCTATCAGGTGACACGCGCCCAGCAGCTGGGGGCGCTTGGGATCGTGTTCACCGCGCTGGATGCCGATGCGGTGATGGTGATCGAGGCGCCCGACAACAACCGCCGCCGCCAGACCGTGACCATGCTGGAGACCTTTGCGCAGAAATTCGGTCTGCGCCAGCGCCGCGCGCTTCTGGGGTTTTCCAACGACACCCAGCAGGAAATCGCGCTGATGTATGATCCGGATGTGCTGATCGCCGGCCATGATCCGCGCGGCGGCGGCGAGGACAGCCCGCGCTTTGATCAAAGCTATCGGATCGATCTGGATATCGATGCCAAGCCGGATACCGTGGTGTTTTCCAAGCCGCCGCTGGAGGTGGTGCTGGAAACCGCGGGCGGGCGGCAGCTGCGGCTGATCGGGGTGCATGTGAAATCCAAGGCCCCCCATGGCGCCACCACGCCCGAAGCCGCGATTCGCATCGCCATCGACAACCGCCGCACGCAGCTGGCGCAATGCATCTGGCTGCGCGCGCGGGTCGAAGAGCATCTGGCCGCCCATGAAAGCCTGATCGTTCTGGGCGATTTCAACGATGGTCCGGGCCTTGACGAATATGAAAAGCTGTTCGGCCGGTCCGGGGTCGAGATCGTTCTGGGTGAGGATGCGCCACCTGAATTGCGCCTGCGCGATCCGCATGCGCGCATCCACATGGTCCATGGCGGTGCCGCCGCCCCCGCCTCGGCCCGGTTCTATCTGGCCGAAGAGGGACAGTATTTCTCGGCGATGCTGGATTTCGTGATGCTTTCGCCCGATCTGTGCGCGGCAAATCCCCGCTGGCGGATCTGGCATCCGTTCGATGACCCGGCCTGCTATGCCACGCCCGAACTGCGCGAGGCCCTGTTGCAGGCGTCGGATCATTTTCCGGTCAGCGTGGATATCGCGCTGTGATGCGCCGGATCATCGGCCCCCCTGAACAACCGTGGCGGAAAGGTTATATTGGCACCATGAAACATCTTGCGATGATCCTTGCCGCGGCGTTGGCCGTGGCGCCCGCCGGGGCGCAAGCCCCCGATCCCGATTCCGCGCCCGATCCCGCGCCCGAAAGCGAGGTTGAGGAAGGCTTCAGCCTGCTGGAAGAGGGGGCAAAGCTGATGCTGCGCGGTCTGATGGGCGAAATCGGCCCCGCGCTGGAAGACATGCAGCGCAGCCTGGAAGATGCGGGTGCGGAACTTGGGCCGCTTCTGGCCGAAATGGTGCGCCTGATCGACGATCTGCAGCATTATCAGGCGCCGGAACGCCTGCCCAATGGCGATATCATCATCCGCCGCAAGCCGGATGCGCCGGCGCCGCCCGCTGACGGGGCCGGCAGCCCCGAGATCGAGATCTGAAGGCCTACGCCCCGGGTGCGCCCGGGCGGATCACGGCGGCCTCGGCCTTCATCGCATTGGCCAGCGATTGCAACCGCGCCTCGGCCACCTCACCGAACAGGCCCGCGCCCTGTTTTGTCAGCTGCAGTTCCAGCACCCGCCGCCTGGCATGGAATTTCAGCGCGCCCGCATCCTGGGGCGAGCTGATGGCGAACATCGCGCCAAAGCGCATCGCCTTGCCCAGAACCTCGGCCTGTTGCTGCTGATCGGGGGGCAGCAGGGTGAAGACCCGTTCCATCCGCGACCCCGCGCGCGAATTCTTGTAGCGGTGCAGCAGCGCAAGCCCCAGGAACACCCGTTCGGCATGCGACAGCGCGGCCATGTTGGCACGGGTCACATTGTCGAAACAGGCCTCGGCCCGGTAATCGGGATGGGTGCGCCAGGTTGTGTCATGCAGCAGGCAGGCGGCCTTGATCAGCCGGACCCGGTCGGGCGGGGCATCCTTGAACAGCGGCTGGATGAAGGCAAACAGCTTCTTTCCGAACCCGGGCATCCGCGCCATCGTGCGTTCGGCATGGCGGCAGGCCTCGATCAGCGGATCGCGCCGGCGCAGCTTTTCGGGCATCTGTTCATACAGCAGCCCCTCGCGGATGCCATAGGACGACACGTCGATTTCCTTCGGGGCGAATTCCTGAACCAGGGCGCGCAGCACCAGGCTGGCCAGCGGCACCAGGTCCATCCGCGCGGCCGAGGTGCCGGTGCGCGCGCGCAGGGCCGCCATGTCGTTCTTTTCGATCCAATCCACCGTGCGGGCGATGCTGTCGGGATCCATCCGGTATTCGTGCAGCACCAGCAACGGATAATCGCGCCGTTCCATGTCCAGCCGGGCGATCGCCCGCCAGGACCCGCCGACCAGATAGATCCGGTCGTGATCGCGGCCCATCCGGTCGGCCAGATCGGCCATGACCGCGCCGATATGGGCGATGACGTCCTTGCGCCCGCCCTTGATCTGCTGCAGCCGGAACGGCCCCAGCTGCGATGTGATCCGCCGCCCCACGCGCCCGCCGCGCACCTCGGCCAGTTCCATCGAGTTGCCGCCGATGTCGCAGACCAGCCCCTCGGCCTCGGGCCAGCCCAGCAGCACGCCCTGGGCCGACAGGCGCGCCTCTTCGGGGCCGTCGATCACATGCAGCCGCAGTCCGGTTTCGCGTTCCGCCAGCTTGCGAAATTCGGGGCCGTCGGCGGCATCGCGCACCGCGGCGGTGGCGACGCAGGCCAGGTCGATGCCCATGCCGCGCGCCAGCAGTGAAAAGCGTTTCAGCGCCGCCAGCGCGCGTTCGCGCCCGCGCGGGTTCAGCCGGCCGGTTTCGGCCAGCCCCTGGCCCAGCCCCGCCATGACCTTTTCGTTGTAGAAATAGGCCGGGCTGCGCGCCGCGCCGTCAAACACCACCATCCGAACCGAGTTCGATCCCACATCGACCACGCCCACGCGTTCCAGCGCGCGGGCGGATGGGTCGTCGAACAGCGGTTTGCCGAAGGGGTCGAAGTCGTCGCCTTCGGTATCGGTCCATCCGTCCATCGTTCCACCCCGGTTGCGAGTCGCCGCTGCGGCGCGGCGCGAACCTAACCGTTAGTCCATGCTGTGGGCAAGCTTGGGAACATCCTTCGCCCCCGCCGATCCCCGCCCCGACAACGAGGGATTTTCCATGAAGAAGCGGTGACAGCTGAACAGATCCTCACGATCCTCGGGCAGGGGGCGGACGAACTTGCCATCGGGCTGCAGGATCCAGCTTTGCGCCTCATCGGCCATGTTGGCGGCCATGATCTGGCTGACGATCTGCGCCTTTACGGTGTCGTTCTGCGCCTCGATCAGGGTTTCGACCCGGCGGTTCAGGTTGCGGCCCATCCAGTCGGCCGAGGAAAAGAACACCCGCGCCTTTTTCGACGGCAGGCCGTGGCCATTGCCGAAACAGACGATGCGGGAATGTTCCAGAAACCGTCCGACGATCGACTTGACGCGGATGTTTTCCGACAGCCCCTTGATGCCCGGCCGCACGCCGCAGATCCCGCGCACCACAAGGCTGATCTTCACCCCCGCGTTGGATGCGGCATAAAGCGCGTCGATCACCTCGGGTTCGATCAGGCTGTTCATCTTGGCCCAGATCGCGGCCGGCTGGCCCTTGCGGGCGAATTCGGCCTCGCGCGCGATCAGGTCCAGCAGGCGGGGTTTCAGCGTGATCGGGCTGATTGCCAGATTTTCCAGCCCCTCGGGCTGCACATAGCCGGACAGGTAATTGAACACCTTGGTCGCATCGCGCCCCAGCGCCGGATCGCAGGTGAAAAAGCTCAGATCGGTATAGATGCGCGCGGTGATCGGGTGATAGTTGCCCGTGCCGTAATGGGTATAGGTGACCAGTTGGTCGCCTTCGCGCCGCACCACGGTGGAAATCTTGGCATGCGTCTTCAGATGCATGAAGCCATAGACCACATGCGCGCCCGCCCGTTCCAGCCGGCGCGACTGGCGGATATTGGCGGCCTCATCAAAACGCGCCTTCAGTTCCACCAGCGCGGTGACGGATTTGCCCGCCTCGGCCGCCTCGCACAGGGCATCGACGATCGGGCTGTCCTTCGAGGTGCGATACAGCGTCTGCTTGATCGCCAGCACATTGGGGTCCGCCGCCGCCTGGTTCAGGAAGCGGATCACCATGTCGAAGGTTTCATAGGGATGGTGCAGCAGCATGTCCTTTTGCCGGATGGCGGCGAACATGTTGCCGTCATGATCCTGCACGCGTTCGGGCACGCGCGGGGCGAAGGCCGGCCACAGCAGATCGGGGCGTGAGGACAGCACCAGATCCTTCAGATCGGCCATGCCCAGAAGGCCGCGCACCTCGACCACCTCATCGGGGCTGACGTGCAATTCCTCCATGATCAGCGACCGCAGCGTTTCGGGCGCGCCTGCCGTGATTTTCAGCCGGATCACCTGGCCGCGGCGGCGCCGCTTCAGCGCGGTTTCGAATTCGCGCACCAGATCCTCGGCCTCGTCCTCGACCTCCAGGTCGCTGTCGCGCAGCACGCGGAAGGCGCAGTGGCCGGTGTCGCTGTAGCCCGGGAAGAGCGAGCCCAGATGCAGCAGCAGCAGTTCTTCCAGCGGCAGGAACCGCGCTTCGCCCGGCAGGCGGATGAAGCGGTCGATCTGCTGCGGGATCGGCAACAGCGCCTGCAAGCGGCGCTTGTCGGTACGCCGTTCCAGTTCCAGCGCCAGGCAAAAGCCGGTGTTGGGGATGAAGGGGAAGGGGTGCGCCGGGTCGATCGCCAGCGGCGACAGCACCGGGAACACCTTGTTCAGGAAGTGATCGGCCAGAAAGGCCTCATCGCGGCGGGTCAGCTTGGCGCGGGTCAGCAGATGGATGCCTGCCCCCTCCATCTCGCGGTGCAGGCGGTTCCAGGTGGTCTGCTGCTTTTCCAGCAGGCGGCGCGCGTCGGAATTGATCAGCACCAGCTGTTCGGATGGCGTCAGCCCGTCGTCCGAGGTGTTGGTATTGCCTTCGCGCACCAGTTCGCGCAGGCCGGCCACGCGGACGGTATAAAATTCATCCAGGTTGGTGGCCGAAATCGACAGAAAGCGCAGCCGTTCCAGCAGCGGCACGCGGGGGTTCGTCGCCTCTTCCAGAACGCGCCAGTTGAAGGCCAGCCAGCTCAGCTCGCGGTTGAAGAACCGGCCCGGCCCGGCGATCACCTCGGGCGGCATCTCGACGGGGTCGGGGAAGGGGGTCTTGAGGAAATCTGCCTGTGTCATGATGCGCTTATGCTGTCGATCTGTAAAGATTTTGCGACAGTCATACTGCGCCCCTCAGCCCAGACTGTCCAGCACCTCGGCGGCCAGTTGGCGCGTGATCGCGGTGCCCTTGGCCAGCGCGCGCGCATCCAGCGCGGCCACGACCCGCCGGGCGGTGGCCAGCGATCGGTCCATGCGCAGGACCAGCCACGGGATCAGCGCGGGCGCCACCATCAGCTGTCGGTCGGCGAACAGCTTGACCAGAACGGCGGCCAGAAGCGCCTCATCTGGCGGTTCGATTCGCACGCTGGCGGTGGCCTGCATCCGGCTTTTCAGATCGGGCAGCGCCAGGCCCCAGTCGCGCGGTGGGGTGCGGGCGGAAATCAGCAGATCCGTGCCTTCGGCCAGGGCCAGGTTGTGCAGGTGAAACAGCGCGGCCTCGGCCTCGGGGTGGCCGCCGATGGTTTCGGCATCCTCGACCACCACCGCCCGCGCGGCCACCAGTGCGGGCGCGGCGGCGATGGTCAGCGCCCCCCCCGCGATCACGGCAGCGCCCCGTTCATCGGCCCAGATCTGTGCCAGATGGCTTTTGCCCGCGCCTTCGGGCCCGATCAGCAGCATCTTGCGCTGCGGCCAGGTGTCGGGGCGATCCAGCGTCGCCAGCGCCAGCGCATTGGCGGGCGCGACAAAGAAATCATCGCGCCCCTGCGCGCTGCGGCAGGGCAGGTCAAGGATCAGCTGGCGTTCCACGGGCGTTCAATCGGCTTTGCTGTCGGGTGGCGTTTCTTGCAGCGCGCTCTGCCCCTTGTAAAGCCGCCCCGCAAGATATTGGTCCAGCACAAAGCGTGTCACCACCCCGATCACCGCTGCCACCGGCACCGCCACCAGCATGCCGACAAAGCCGAACAGCGTGCCAAAGGCCGACAGCGCAAAGATCAGCCACAGCGGATGCAGCCCGACCGAGCTGCCCACCAGTTTCGGCGTGATGATGTTGCCTTCCAGGAACTGGCCCACGGCGAAGATCGCCGCGATGATGCCGATCGACAGCCAGTCGCCCCAGAACTGGAACAGCGCCAGCCCGATCGCCAGCACCCCCCCGAACAGCGCGCCAACATAGGGGATGAAGGTCACCGCCCCCGCGATCGCGCCCACGACCAGGCCAAAGTTCAGCCCCGCCGCCATCAGGGCCACCGCATAGAAGGTGCCCAGGATCAGGCAGACCGAGATCTGCCCGCGCACAAAGCCCGACAGAACCCTGTCGATGTCACGCGCGATCTGGCGGATCGTGTCGGCATGATCGCGCGGCAGCCAGCCGTCGATCCGTTCCACCATCCGGTCCCAGTCCAGCAGCATGTAGAAGGCCACGACCGGAACCACGACGATGAAGATCACCGCATTGACCACGCCCATGGCCGAGCTGAGCAGCGTCTGCGCCAGTTCGCCGCCGCGTGCCTTTACCGCCTCGCCCAGCGCGGCCAGGGTTTCGTTGATGGCCGGGCCTTCCTGCATCAACGAGGGGAATTGCGCGGTCAGGAAAGCGCGCAGCCGGCCCGTCATCTCAGGTGCGATGGCGACCAGATCGGCAAGCTGGGACACCAGCGCCGGGATCACCGCAAGGCCCAGGATCACGAAGCCCAGCATCGCCAGAAGCGCGATGGTGGTGGTGGCGGCGACCCGGCTCAGGCCCAGCCGTTGCAGCCGGTCGGCCACGGGATCCATGAAATAGGCGATCGCGCCGCCCACCAGAAACGGCAGGATCACATCGCCCAGGCCCCACAGCGCAAGCCCAAGGCCCGCCGCCGCCACGCCCCAATAGCCAACCTGTTGCCGAACCGGCAGCGCCATGATGAAAACCCTTTCCCAGCCTGTGCCATACTTGGCGCATGGCCCCCGGCTGCGCAAGGGCGCCACCCTTGCCTGAAGGCGGCCGATCGACTAGGACGGGGCCAAGTTTCAGCCCATTTCCGCCCATTTCCGCCCAAGAGGTCCCGATGCGCCTGTCCCGCTACTTCCTGCCCGTCCTGAAGGAAAACCCCGCCGAGGCGCAGATCGTCAGCCACCGGCTGATGTTGCGCGCGGGCATGATCAAGCAACAGGCCGCGGGTATCTATTCCTGGCTGCCGCTGGGCTATCGGGTGCTGCGCCGGATCGAGCAGATCGTGCATGAAGAACAGCAGCGCGCGGGCCATATCCCGCTGCTGATGCCGACGCTGCAACCCGCCGACCTGTGGCGCGAGTCGGGCCGCTATGACGATTACGGCCAGGAAATGCTGCGCATCAAGGACCGCCATGACCGCGACATGCTGTATGGGCCCACGAATGAAGAGATGGTCACCGACATCTTCCGCAGCCATGTGAACAGCTACAAGGACCTGCCGCTGACGCTGTATCATATCCAGTGGAAATTCCGCGATGAGGTGCGCCCGCGCTTTGGCGTGATGCGGGGCCGGGAATTCCTGATGAAGGATGGCTACAACTTTGACCTGACGCGCGAAGATGCGTTGCATGCCTACAACCGTCACATGGTCAGCTATCTGCGCACCTATGAACGCATGGGCCTGACCGCGATTCCGATGCGCGCGGCCTCGGGCCCGATCGGGGGCGACAATACGCATGAATTCCTGGTGCTGGCCTCGACCGGGGAATCCGAGGTGTTCTATGATGCCAGGGTGCCCGAACTGAAGCTGGGCGACCGGCAGGTGGATTACGATGATCGCGCCGAAGTGGCGAAGATCTGCGAGGAATTCACCAGCGCCTATGCCCGCACCGACGAAACCCATGACGAGGCGGTTTTCAACCAGATCCCCGAGGACCGCCGCCGCGTGGGCCGGGGTATCGAGGTGGGCCAGATTTTCTATTTCGGCACCAAGTATTCCGAGGCGATGGGCGCCACCGTGGTCACCCCCGATGGCAGCCGCGTGCCGGTGGAAATGGGCAGTCACGGCATCGGCGTCAGCCGCCTGCTGGGCGCGATCATCGAGGCGAGCCATGACGACAAGGGCATCATCTGGCCCGAGGGCGTGACGCCCTTCCACGCGGGGATCGTGAACCTGAAACAGGGCGACGTGTCCACCGACAGCGCCTGCGAGGCGATCTATGGCGCGCTGAAGGCCCGTGGGCTGGACCCGCTTTATGACGACCGTGACGAACGCGCGGGCGCGAAATTCGCCACGATGGACCTGATCGGCCTGCCCTGGCGGATTACCGTCGGGCCGCGGGGGATTGCGAACAACATGGTCGAGCTGACCTGCCGTCGCACCGGCGCGGCCGAGGAAATGTCGCCCGAGGCCGCGGTGGCGCGTGTGGCCGCGATCTACGAGGGGATCTGAGCGCGCGCCCGGGGGTGCCGGGCGGGCAGGGGGGCGCTGCCCCCCTTCGGGCTTCGCCCTTCCCCCCCGAGGTATTTCGGGCAAGATGAAAGGGCTCGCGCGATTGTCAGGGGGCGGCGGCGGGCCGGCCTTGACCTTGGTTCGGGGCGCGGTCACGTTGCGCGCGTTTGAGGGATAGATCTGATGGCCAGCCGCACCGCGCCCTTTTCCGCGTTTGAATTCATGATCGCCTGGCGCTACCTGCGCGCGCGCCGCGCCGAGGGCGGCGTCAGCGTGATGACCTGGATCAGCCTGATCGGCATCACCCTGGGGGTGGCCGCGCTGATCCTGACGCTGGCGGTGCGGGCGGGGTTCCGGGCGGAATTCGTTGATACGATCCTGGGGGCCAATGCCCATGTCACCGTCTATTCCGCCCCGCAAGAGGTGGTGGCGGGCAGCGGTGTGATGTCGCCCCTGATGCGCGATTATGAGGCGCGGGCCGCGCGGCTGCGCGCGGTCGGGGGGGTGACGCGGGCTGCGCCCCTGGTGCGCGGGCAGGTCATGGTGACGATGGGTGAGCGGTCGAATGTGGCCGAGGTCTATGGCATCGCGGCCGGGGATCTGGCGACGATCCCGCGGGTGGCGAACCCGGAAACCGCCTATGGCGATCTGGCACGGTTCGGCGAGGGTATCGCGATCGGGTCGGGCCTTGCGCGCGAACTGGGGGTAAGTCTGGGGGACCGGGTGCGGGTGATCTCGCCCAACGGGGCGCGTACGGTCTTTGGCACAAGCCCGCGGGTCAATGCCTATGAGGTCGTCTATATCTTTACCGCCGGGCGCTGGGATATCGACCGCACGCGGATCTACATGCCTTTCGCCGAGGCGCAGAGCTATTTCAACCGCGAAGGCGCGGCCGATGAGATCGAGGTTTTCGTGACCGATCCCGAGCGGGTGGATGACTGGGCCGGGCCGCTTTTGGCGGCGGGGGGCGCGGGGACGCTGCTGTGGAGCTGGCGCGACAGTTCGTCCGGGTTTCTGCGGGCGCTGGATATCGAGGATAACGTGATGTTCGTGATCCTGGCGGTGCTGGTGCTGATCGCGGCGATGAACATCACCTCGGGGCTGATCATGCTGGTCAAGAACAAGGGCCGCGACATCGGGATATTGCGGACCATGGGGCTGACGGAAGGGTCGGTCCTGCGGGTATTCTTTTTGTGCGGGGCGTTCACCGGGGTGATTGGCACGGTGGCCGGGGTGGCGCTGGGCAGTGCGATGGCGGTCCATATCGACCAGATCATGTCGTTCGTGAACTGGCTGAACGGGGGCGGGGCCTGGGATCCGGCGATCCGCGGCATCTATGCGCTGCCCGCGAAGCTGCAGGGCTGGGATGTGGCGCGTGCGGTGATCCTGGCGCTGGGGCTGTCCTTCGTGGTGACGATCTTTCCCGCGCGCAGGGCCGCGCGGATGAACCCGGTGGAGGCGCTGCGCTATGAATGAGGTGTTGCGCCTTGCGGGCATCGAGAAAGCCTATAACCGGGGCAAGCCGACGGCGGTGCCGGTGCTGCGCGGGGTCGACCTGACCATCGCGCGGGGCGAGGTGGTGGCGCTGGTGGCACCATCGGGGGCGGGGAAATCCACCTTGCTGCATATTGCGGGGCTGCTGGATACGCCCGATGCGGGGCGGGTGGTGCTGGCGGGGCAGGATCTGACCGGGCTGCCGGACCGTCGCCGGACCGAAGCGCGGCGCCGCGATCTGGGTTTTGTCTATCAGTTCCACCATCTGCTGCCCGAGTTTTCGGCCGAGGAAAACATCATCCTGCCGCAGCTGGCCAATGGCGTGGGCCGGGCGGCGGCGCGGGTGCGGGCGCGGGCCTTGCTGGCGCGCGTGGGCCTGGGCGCGCGGATGGATCACCGGCCCTCGGCGCTGTCGGGGGGGGAACAGCAGCGCGTGGCGTTTTGCCGGGCGCTGGCCAATGCCCCGCGGCTGATGCTGGCGGACGAGCCGACGGGGAACCTGGATCCGGCGACCTCGGACCAGGTGTTCGGGGTGCTGATGGAGGTGGTGCGCGAGACCGGACTGTCGGCCCTGATCGCCACGCATAACATGGAGCTGGCCGCGCGGATGGACCGGGTGGTGCGGCTGGCAGAGGGTCGGCTGACGGATGAGACGACGGCAGACAGGGGACTGGCGGATGGCAAGCAAAGCGGGGGCTGAGATGATCGTTTATGGGATCAAGACCTGTGATACGGTGAAAAAGGCGGTGAAGGCGCTGGAGGCGGCGGGCCATGCGGTGCGCCTGCGCGATGTGCGGGCGGAGCCGTTGAGCCCGGCCGAGATTGGCGAATTCGTCGAAGCCTTCGGCGACCGGCTGATCAACCGCGCCTCGACCACCTGGCGGGGCCTGGATGAGGCGGCGCGGGCCCGCCCGATGGCGGATCTGCTGGCGGCCCATCCGACGCTGATGAAACGGCCGGTGATCCGTGGCGGGGTGCTGACGCTGGGCTGGGACAAGGCGGCGCAGGTCGCGCAGGGGATCTGACGGCGCGCCGGTGGCCACGGCGGAATCCGAGTATTTTTGCCAAGAAGAAATCGAAAACGGCCCGCGCGATGCCGGGCCGTTCGGGTGTTTCGGGCTGTGATCAGAGCAGCTTCAGATCCGACGCCGAGGCGCGGCCGTCGCGGCCGGACTGCAGTTCATAGGCGATCTTCTGGTTGTCGTTCAGCCCCTTGAGCCCTGCACGTTCGACCGCCGAGATGTGCACGAACACATCCTTGCCGCCGTCATCGGGCGCAATGAAGCCATAACCTTTGGTGGTGTTGAACCATTTCACGGTGCCAGTGGCCATTCCGTCTCTCCGTCAAGTCATCCCGGGCGGGATTGCCACGGGCCGTGCAGCCAGGTCTTTCGGGTCTTCCGGCTGCCCCAGATAGGGAGGCGGTAGGAAAGTCGCAGGTCACGCGCGGGAAAGGATGCCCGAAGCGCGCCAAAAATCAACAGAAAAAGGGGCCGCGCTGCGGCCCCGGGCCTGGATTCACAAAAGCGTCACCGAAGGTCGGGCGGTGTGGCCTGCGCGCCAAGTTCGGCGATGATGGCGTCCAGCGCGGCGGTTTCGGTGCGGGTTTCGCCCAGGCGGCGGACGGAAACGGTGCGGTCCTCGACCTCTTTCATGCCGATGGCCAGGATCACCGGGACCTTGCCCACCGAATGTTCGCGGACCTTGTAGTTGATCTTTTCGTTGCGCGCATCGGCCTCGGCGCGGATGCCGGCGGCGCGCAGGGCGGCTACGACCTGATGCACATAGTCATCCGCATCCGAGACGATCGAGGCCACCACCACCTGGCGCGGGGCCAGCCAGAAGGGCAGCTTGCCCGCGTGGCTTTCGATCAGGATACCGATGAAGCGTTCGAACGACCCCAGCGTGGCGCGGTGCAGCATGACGGGGCGGTGCCTGGCGCCATCTTCGCCGATGTAATTGGCATCCAGCCGTTCGGGCAGGACGAAATCGACCTGCAGGGTGCCGCACTGCCAGTCGCGCCCGATCGCATCGGTCAGCACGAATTCCAGCTTCGGGCCATAGAAGGCGCCTTCGCCGGGGTTCATGATGAAGTCGTAACCGGCGGCGCGGGTGGCCTGCATCAGCGCGGCTTCGGCCTTGTCCCAGACCTCATCCGATCCGGCGCGGGTGTCGGGACGGTCCGAGAATTTGATCTTGAACGCCTCGAAACCCAGGTCGCGATAGACGGTCGAGAGGAATTCGATGAACCGCTTGGTTTCCGATTCGATCTGATCCTCGCGGCAGAAGATATGCGCGTCATCCTGGGTGAAGCCGCGCACCCGCATGATGCCGTGCAGCGCGCCCGAGGGTTCATAGCGGTTGCACGAGCCGAATTCGGCCATGCGCAGCGGCAGGTCGCGGTAGGATTTCAGGCCCACGTTGAAGATCTGCACATGGCAGGGGCAGTTCATCGGCTTCAGCGCGTTGATCGACTTTTCGCGCGCATGTTCCTCGTCCACTTCGACGATGAACATGTTTTCCTGATATTTTTCCCAATGCCCCGAGGCTTCCCAGAGCCGCCGGTCCACCACCTGGGGGGTGTTCACCTCGACATAGCCGCCCGTGCGCTGCATCCGGCGCATATAGTCCTGCAGCGTGACATAGATGTTCCAGCCGTTGGGGTGCCAGAAGATCTGGCCCGGCGCCTCTTCCTGCATGTGGAACAGGTCCATCTCGCGGCTCAGCTTGCGGTGGTCGCGCTTGGCGGCCTCTTCCAGCATGGTCAGGTGGGCCTTCAGCTGGTCGCGGGTCCTGAAGGCCACGCCGTAGATGCGTTGCAGCATCGGGCGGGTGCTGTCGCCGCGCCAGTAGGCGCCGGCCACGGTCATCAGCTTGAAGGCATCGGCCGGCAGCTGGCCGGTGTGCTGCAGATGCGGGCCGCGGCACAGGTCCTGCCAGTGGCCGTGCCAATACATGCGGATCGGCTGGCCTTCGGGGATCATGCCGACCAGTTCGACCTTGTAGGGTTCGTTGTTGGCCTCATAATACCGGATCGCACGGTCGCGGTCCCAGATCTCGGTCGTCACCGGGTCGCGGCGGTTGATGATGTCCTTCATCTTCGTTTCGATCTGGCCAAGGTCCTCGGGGGTGAAGGGATCCTTGCGGTCGAAGTCGTAATACCAGCCGTTTTCGATCACCGGGCCGATGGTGACCTTCACATCGGGCCAGATTTCCTGCACCGCGCGCGCCATCACATGCGCCAGATCGTGGCGGATCAGTTCCAGCGCCGGGGCGTCGTCCTTCATCGTGTTGATGGCGATGGCGGCATCTTCGGTGACCGGCCAGGCCAGATCCCAGTGCTTGCCGTCGATCTGGGCCGAAATGGCGGCCTTGGCCAGCGAGGGCGCGATCGAGGCCGCGACCTGGGCAGGTGTCACGCCCGCGTCATAGCTGCGCTGATTGCCATCGGGAAAGGTGAGGGTGATCTGGGACATGTCGTCCTCCTCGTCGGTTTGGCGCCCACGGAACGCCCGGTTGCGGGTTATGGTCGCGCCGCTATCGGGGCTTTCGGGGCAAAAGTCAATGCGGCGCCCCGCACCGCGGCCGGGCGTGCGCGCCGCCGTCCCGGGGGCCCCGGCTTGCGCCAACGTGTCAGAGTTTGGACAGTTTCGATTGCAGTTCGGCCAGCTGCTTCTTGATTGCGGCCAGATCATCGCGGTCGCCCGATGCGGGCTGGTTGGCATCATCGGTGTCTTCGGTCGCGCCGGGCCAGCCGCTCATCATCGATTTGAGAAAGGCCTGCTGCTGGCGTTGCAGCGCGTCAAAACCGGGCATCGAGGCCATCGGATTGGGGAAAGAGGAAAAATTCTCCATCATCTTCGACTGGCCTTCGCGCAGCATTTCAAAACTGGCGGCCAGGAACTGCGGCACCACGCTTTGCGCGGATGTGGTATAGCTGCGCACCAGATCGGTCAGCACGTCGATGGGCAGAACGCTTTCGCCCCGGCTTTCATGTTCGGCGATAATCTGCAGCAGATATTGCCGGGTCAGGTCGTCGCCGGATTTCAGATCGATAATCTGCACCTCGCGCCCGTCGCGGATGAAACCTGCAATATCTTCCAGCGTCACATAGTCGCTGGTTTCGGTATTGTAGAGGCGGCGGCTTGCATAGCGCTTGATCAGCAGGGGTTTCGCGTCTTTCGCGGTTTCGGCCATCCTGTCCTCCCGGGGTCTGTTGGCAGCGCGGCAATGTTTAGGCCGCGGCGCGGCAAAAGCAACACAAGAAAAAAAGGGCGAGCCATGGGCTCGCCCTTCCAGGTCCGACCCGGCAGGGAGGAGGAAGCCGGGTTGCGGAAACCTTATTTCGCGGCGGTCGCCTTCTTGGCGGCGGCGGTCACTTCCTCGGTCGCTTTCTTGACCGCGGCGGTGGCGTCGTCGGACATGTCCTTGCCGGCGGCCAGCATCAGCTCGACGGTTTCCATCTGCACCTTCTTCGCCACTTCGGCAAAGGCGGCCATGTTTTCGGCCGCCATTTCCGCGGCGGACGAGGCGAAATCGCTCATCGCCTTGGCGTAATCGGCCGGCTCTTCCTTGGACTTGGCCAGCGCGCCGACCTTGGTCAGGGTTTCCTTGGCCCATTTCGAGGAAATCTCGGTCGATTTCTCGGCGGCGTCCAGCGCCACCTTGGTCATCTTTTCGCCCAGCGCGGCCTGCGATTTGAACGCGTCCTGGAATTTTGCGGTATCCACCGGGAAGGACGCCATCATGTCCTGCATGATCTTGGTGAAGTCTTGGGTCTTGGCCATGTGCTCTCTCCGAATTGCTGTGGGCCCGGAAGAAGATCGGCGAGGGGCCCGTGTCGCTCTGCACATCATATACATGCTGCGGCGCAGCAATTCAAGGCCCGTATGCCGCACCGCAGAAAATTCATGAAAACCCGGATCGGGTTCAGACCTGGACCTGTTCCACGACATAGGTGCCCGGCGCCGGGGCCAGCACCGGATGATCCGGCCCGCCGGGTTTGCGTGCCGCGACCATGCGCCCGGACCGTTCGGCCAGCCAGGCGCCCCAGCGCGGCCACCAGCTGCCCTTGTGGTAATCGGCCATCCCCTTCCATTCGTTGGGATTTTCGATGGGCGCGGTACTGGTGTAATGGCCGTATTTGCCCTTGCTGGGCGGGTTCACGATGCCCGCGATATGGCCTGATTCCGACAGGATGAAGGTCTTGTCCGTCGATCCCATCTGCGCCACCCCGTTGAACGATGCGATCCAGGGCGCGATATGATCGGTTTCGCAGGCGATGGCGCACAGCGGCACCTTGACGCCCGACACATGCAGCGTTTCGCCCATCATATCCACGCCCTCGCGCGTGAAGCGGTCCTGCTGACACAGCCAGCGCAGATATTCCACCGCCATGCGCGCGGGCAGGTTGGTGCTGTCGCCGTTCCAGAACAGCAGGTCGAAGGCGGGCGGCGGTTCGCCCATCATGTAGCTGCGGATCGCGGGCTGATAGATCAGGTCGTTCGAGCGCAGATAGCTGAAAGTGCGCGTCATGAAATAGGATGACAACATCCCATCGGCCTGGCATTGCGCCTCGATCCCGTCGACGAAATCATCCTGCAGGAAGGCAGTGAATTCGCCCTGATCGGAAAAATCGGTCAGGGTGGTGAAGAAGGTGGCGGAATTGATCGACTTGTCGCGCCGCTTGTCCTGCAACGCCAGCGTCAGGCCCAGCGTGGTGCCGGCGATGCAATAGCCGACGGCGTTGACCTTTGGCTCGCCGGTGATCGCCTTGACCTGATCGATCGCGGCCAGATATCCGTCCTGGATATAGGTGTCGATGCCGGTGTCGGCATAGCCTGGATCGGGGTTCTTCCAGCTGACGACGAACAGCGTGAACCCCTGATCGACGATCCAGCGCACAAGGCTGTTCTGCGGCTTCAGGTCCAGAATATAGAACTTGTTGATCCACGGCGGAAAGATGATCAGCGGGGTCTTGTGGACCTTGTCGGTCGTGGGGCTGTACTGGATCAGTTCAAACAGGCGGTTGCGATAGACCACCGCGCCTTCGGCCGTACCGATGTTGCCGCCGACCTGAAAGGCCTCTTTGTCGGACAGGGTCACGACCAGGTCGCCCTTGTTCGTCTCGATGTCGCGCACAAGGTTTTCCAGCCCCTTCACCAGGCTTGCGCCTTCGGTTTCAATGGCGCGTTCCAGCGCGTCTGGGTTGGTCGCCAGGAAATTCGTCGGCGCCAGCATGTCGATGATCTGGCGGGTAAAGTAATCGACGCGCCGGCGATCCTTTTCTTCCAGCCCGTCGATTTTTGAAACCGTTTCCTCCAGCGCGCGGGCCGAGATCAGGTATTGCTGCTTGATGAAGTTGAAATAGGGGTGGCTGTCCCACAGCGGGTTGGCAAAGCGGCGGTCCTTGGGGCCGGGGTCGGCGGGCGGCTTCATCGGGCCCTGGGCCAGCGCCTGGCTGGCCTCAAGGTAGTGCTTCATCGCCTGGCCCCAGTAATTCACCTGTGATTCGAGAATGCGCGAGGGATGATCCATCCATTCCTTCATCATCGCCGCCCCTGCCGTAAGGTAAAGGTCGGCACCCGGACCTTCCAGCGCGGGGTTCGGGCTGCGCTTGTTGGACAGCGCGGCGACAAGGCGTTGCGACAAAGCCTCGATTTTCGCCAGATTTCCGATCATTTGCTGCGATGCAGCGGGCGGAGACTTGTCACTTGTTGTCATGGTAATGAATCCTCCCTATCTTCCGTGAATCATACCGTCGCATGCGCGGGGGGGTAAAGCGGCGAAATGGTTAATAGTGCCTCTCGCGAAGGAGACCTGAATGAAGGGCATGATGCGATACGACCTGATGGAAACCATCAGAAATACCAATGAATGGATGGGGGCCTCGGCCCGCGCGATGGCGTCCTACCCGGTCTGGGGCATGGTGCCACATCCGATGTTCAAGGTCATGTCCGCCTGGGGGCGGGTGACGGAACGGTCCTTCGCGCGCATGGTGATCAAACCCGACTGGGGCATCCGGTCGATCACCGGCACCGACGGGCGCGACCATCTGGTCGATGTCGAGACGCTGGTGGAAAAGCCCTTCGGAAACCTGATCCATTTCAACGTCTCCAGCCGCGAACCGATGGCGCGCCGGGTGTTGCTGGTGGCGCCGATGTCGGGCCATTACGCGACGCTGGTGCGGTCAACCGTGGCCAGCCTGCTGCCCGATTGCGAAGTCTATGTGACCGATTGGCACAATGCCCGTGACATTCCGGTGTCGGCGGGCAAGTTCGACATCGAGGATTACACGCTCTACCTGGTGGAATTCCTGCGCCACCTGGGCCCTGACATCAACGTGATCGCGGTCTGCCAGCCCGCGCCCCTGGCGCTGGCGGCCACCGCCTATCTGGCCGAGGAAGAGCCCGCCGCCCAGCCGCGCACGCTGACGCTGATCGGCGGTCCGGTCGACCCCGACGCCGCGGCTACCGATGTCACCGACTTTGGCCGGCGCGTGACGATGGGTCAGCTGGAACATCTGGTGATCCAGCGCGTGGGCTTCAAATACAAGGGCGTCGGCCGGATGGTCTATCCCGGGCTGATGCAGCTGGCCTCCTTCATCTCGATGAACCTCGACAAGCATTCCGCCGCCTTCCAGGAAAAGATCCTGAACGAGGCCAAGGGCGATGGGTCCGAGCATGACCACCACAACCGCTTCTATGATGAATACCTGGCGGTGATGGACATGACGGCGGAATTCTACCTGTCCACCGTGGAACGCCTTTTCAAGGGCCTGGAGGTCGCGCAGAACCGCTTTGTCGTGGCCGGCAAGCAGGTGGATATCGGCAAGATCACCACCGTCGCGGTGAAAACCGTTGAAGGCACGGAAGACGACATTTCCGCGCCGGGGCAATGCGTGGCGGCGCTGCGGCTGTGCACCGGCCTGCCGGACAGCAAGAAGGCGCGTCATCTGGAACCGGGCGCGGGCCATTACGGCATCTTTGCCGGGTCCAGCTGGCGCAACAACATCCGCCCGCTGGTGCTGGACTTCATCGACCAGAACGCGGGCGGCAGCGTCCGGCCCAAGGGACGCACCAAGGTGTCCGCATTGCGCCCGGTCGGCTGACCCGCACGCAATTCCGCAAGACCGGCGGCCCTGCGGGGCCGCCTTTCATTTCAGCAGAAGGGGCGCATCCAGCCATTCGCGCAGCGCCTGGGTGACCTTTTCCGGCTGTTCCAGCGGTGCCAGATGGCCCGCGCCCAGAATCAGCCGGAAGCTGGCATGGGGCATCAGCTCGGCCAGGAATTCATGCCGCCGGGGCGGGCAGATCGTGTCATGTTCGCCGCACAGCAGCAGCGCCCGCACCCTGGTATTGCGCAGCGCGCGCTGTTGGTCGGGGCGGCGCATCAGCGCGCGGGACTGCCGCTGAAAGACCCCGGCGCCCAGGGCCTCGGCCATGTCGATCATCATCGCCTGCACCTCGATCCGGCCCGGGCCGGGGGCCAGCGCCTCGGGCGGGATTTCCTCCAGCATCGCTTCGGTCAGCTTGCCCGCGCGGGCGCGCACGATGCGCGGTTCGCGCGCGGCCGCGAGCTGGGGCGATTCGGGCAGGGGTGAGACATCGGCCAGCGCGATCCGCGTCACCCGGTCCGGCGCACGGCGCAGGATTTCCATCGCCACCAGCGCGCCCAGCCAATGGCCCAGCAGCGCAAAGGCCGGGGGTGCATCGGCCAGCACCGCCTCGGCCATTTCCTCGATCGTGGTGCCCTGCGCAAGGGTGGCCACATGCACCGGGCGGGTGGCGGAAAAGGTGACGATCTGGTGCCAGAACAGCCGTGCATCGGCCATCAGTCCGGGCAGGATCAGCAGCGGTTCAGGGCGCATCTGGGCCTCGGGCGGGCTGGCTGGCTGGGGGCGCGAGTGGGGGGGGGGACGGGGATCACAGACGGGCCAGTACCTCATCCAGCGCGGTTTCGATCAGCCGCAGGCAGCCGGGGTCGGAAAAGCGGTGATCGGCGCCCTTGACCAGCGTCAGCCGCATGTCGGGGCAATCGGCATGGGCCAGCAGGCGCAGCGCCACATCCTGCGGCACATCCGCATCCGCCGTGCCCTGCAGCATCCGCACCGGGAAGGGCAGGGACAGCGGGCTGCGCAGCACCAGCCGGTTGCGGCCTTCGTTGATCAGGCGGCGGGTGATGACATAGGGATCATCGCTGTAATCCGAGGGCAGTTCGATCCGGCCCGTCTCCTCCAGCCGGCGGCGGGTGGGGGCGTCCATCGCGGCCCACATGCTGTCTTCGGTGAAATCGGGGGCGGCGGCGATGGTGACCAGGCCCGCCACCCGTTCGGGCATCGCCCGCGCGATCAGCAGCGCGATCCAGCCACCCATGGAAGACCCGACCAGAACCTGGGGCCCCTGCGTCAGCGCGGTGATCGTGTCGCGGGCATCTTCGAACCAGTCGCCGATCGCGCCGTCCAGGAAATCGCCGCCCGACTGGCCGTGGCCGGAATAGTCAAAGCGCAGGAAGGCGCGGCCCTGCGCGCGCGCCCACGCCGCCAGCGCCAGGGCCTTGGTGCCTTCCTTGTCGGACCGGAAGCCGCCCAGAAAGACGATGCCCGGCCCCTTGCCCTCGGTCCGGTCATAGGCGATGCGGCGGTTTTCGGGGGTGGTAAGATATTCGGTCATCTGGCCTCCTTGTCAGGGGCAGACTAACCCGCCCCGTCGCCGGGTGCCAGTGTGATGGGTGCCAGTGTGATGGGTGCCGCTTGCAGGGTCCCTGCCTGGGGGCCCTGCTTTTGGGGCCGGTGGGACCGGCCCGGGTCAGCCCCGCGCGGCCTTTTCCGCGATGCCCGAGGTGCCTTCGCGCCGGTCGAGTTCGGCCAGCACATCGGCCAGCGCCACATCGCGCGCGGCCAGCATCACCAGCAGGTGATAGATCACATCGGCGGCCTCGGCGGTCAGCCGGGCGCGATCGCCCTTCACCGCCTCGATGATGGCCTCGATGGCTTCTTCACCGAATTTCTCGGCGCATTTTTCCGGGCCCCTGGCCAGCAGCTTCGCGGTCCAGGAACTGTCGGGATCGGCACCCTTGCGGGCGGCGATGGTGGCGGCAAGGCGGTCAAGCGTGGGTGTCGTCATGGATGCGGCTTTCTTCACAGGCGGACGGGGATGCCGGCGGCGGCCATGTGTTCCTTGGCCTGCCGGATCGTGTATTCGCCGAAATGGAAGATGGACGCGGCCAGCACCGCCGAGGCATGGCCCTGCGTGACGCCCTCGACCAGGTGGTCCAGCGTGCCGACCCCGCCCGAGGCGATGACGGGGATGTCCACCGCATCGGCGATGGCGCGGGTCAGCGGGATGTTGAAGCCCGCCCGCGTGCCATCGCGGTCCATCGAGGTCAGCAAAATCTCGCCCGCGCCCCTGGCGGCGACGGTGCGGGCGAAGTCCACCGCGTCGATGCCGGTCGGGCGGCGCCCGCCGTGGGTGAAGATTTCCCATTTGCCGGGGCCCACGGTCTTGGCGTCGATCGCCACCACGATGCACTGGCTGCCAAAGCGGTCGGCGGCCTCGGCCACGACATCGGGGTTGGCGACGGCGGCGGAATTGAAGCTGACCTTGTCGGCGCCTGCCAGCAGCAGCGCGCGCACGTCATGCTGCGTGCGTACGCCCCCGCCCACCGTCAGCGGCATGAAGCATTGTTCCGCCGTGCGGGTGACCAGATCATACATCGTGCCGCGGTTTTCATGCGTGGCGTGGATGTCGAGGAAGGTCAGTTCATCCGCGCCGGCCGCGTCATAGGCCTTGGCGGCCTCGACCGGGTCGCCCGCGTCGATCAGGTTGACGAAGTTGACGCCCTTGACCACGCGGCCATCGGCCACGTCAAGGCAGGGGATGATGCGGGTCTTGAGCATGGCGGACTCCTTTGCGCCCTCTTACAGGGCAGGGCTGTCCCGGGGCAAGCACCGAGACGTCAGGCAGGGCGGGGGCGCTGCCCCCGCACCCCCGGAGTATTTCGGCCAAGAAGAAGATCAGGCCTTGAGTGCGGCCAGTGCCGCCGCCAGGTCGAGGGCGCCATCGTAAAGCGCGCGGCCCGAGATGGCGCCCGCGATCACGCCGGTGTCGCGCAACGCGATCAGATCGGCCAGCGACGACACCCCGCCCGAGGCGATCACCGGGATGCTGACGGCGCGGGCAAGCGCCTCGGTCGCGTCGATATTGGGGCCGGTCATGGCGCCGTCGCGGTTGATGTCGGTGTAGATGATCGCGGCGACGCCGGCATCTTCAAAGCTGCGGGCCAGGTCGGTGACCATGACATCGGTTTCCGTGGCCCAGCCCTTGGTGGCGACGCGGCCGTTGCGCGCGTCGATGCCCACGGCGACCTGGCCGGGGAAGGCGCGTGCGGCCTGGCGCACGAGGTCGGGGGTTTCCACCGCGACCGTGCCCAGGATCACGCGGGCAAGGCCCCTGGACAGCCAGCGTTCGATGGTGGCCATGTCGCGGATGCCGCCGCCAAGCTGCGCGGGCACATTGATCCGGGCGAGGATCGCCTCGACCGCCGCCGCGTTCACCGGCGCCCCCGCGAAGGCGCCGTTCAGATCGACGAGGTGGACCCATTCGCAGCCCGCGGCCTGGAACCTGGCGGCCTGGGCGGCAGGGTCGTCGCCGAAGACGGTGGCCTTGTCCATGTCTCCGTGCAGAAGGCGGACGCATTGGCCGTCTTTCAGGTCGATGGCGGGGTAAAGGATCATGAAGCCTCCGGTGGGTTGGGCGGCGGGGTTGGCGTCTCATGCCACAGGGGTGGGGGGAATGCAAAGCCCCGCGGGCGCGGGGGACAACGCAACGTCATGCTTGCCGTGCGCGGCGGGGGCATGGCCAGATGGTATCGGGCAACCGGGGAGGGTTTTGCATGAAGATCTGGATGTGGGCGGCGCTGGCGGCGCTGGCGGCGGGGGCGGCTGTGGCCGAGCCGATCGAGGGGTTGTGGCAGACACAGGCGGATGACGGGGCCTATGCCCATGTCCGCATCGCGCCCTGCGGGGCGAATTACTGCGGTGTGATCGCGCGCAGCTTCCGCGACGGTGCGGAATATCCATCGCCCAATGTCGGGCGGCAGATCGTGATCGACATGGCCCCGAAGGGTGGCGGGAAATATGAGGGCAAGGTCTGGCGGCCCGCGAACGACAAGATCTACACCGGCAAGATCGCGCTGTCGGGCAAGCGCATGAAGCTGTCGGGCTGCGTGGCGGGCGGGCTTTTGTGCAAGTCGCAGGACTGGACGCGCATTGACTGAGCCGCGCCCGGCGGTCAGGGCGCCCAGCGCAGGAAATTGCCGATCAGCCGCAGGCCGGTGGCCTGGCTTTTTTCCGGGTGGAACTGGGTGCCGACGATGTTGCCTTCGCCCACGATCGCGGTGATGGGGCCGGCGTAATCGGCATGCGCCAGCAGATGGGCGGGGTTGTCCACCTTGAAGTGATAGGAATGCACGAAATAGGCGTGATCGCCGGTGGCGATCCCGTCCAGCACCGGGTGGGGGCGGTCGATCACCAGATCGTTCCAGCCCATGTGCGGCACCTTCAGCGTGGCATCGGCCGGCGTGATCCGCACCACCTCGCCGGGGATCCAGCCGAAACCGGCGGTGTCGTGATATTCGCGGCCCCAGCTGGCCAGCATCTGCATGCCCACGCAGATGCCCAGGAACGGCTTGCCGTTGCGGCGCACGGCCTCTTCGATCGCCTCATGCAGGCCGGCGAAGTCGTCCAGCGCCTGCCGGCAGGCCGGAAAGGCGCCGTCGCCCGGCAGCACGATCCGGTCGGCGCGGGCCACATCCTCGGGGCGCGAGGTCACCAGGATTTCGCCGCCGCCGACCTCGGCCGCCATGCGCTGGAAGGCCTTTTCCGCCGAATGCAGGTTGCCCGAGTTGTAATCGACCAGCGCCGTCAGCATCACAGCGCCCCCTTGGTCGAGGGCAGGACGCCCGCCATGCGCGGATCGGGTTCCACCGCCATGCGCAACGCGCGCGCGACCGCCTTGAAGGCGGCCTCGGCCAGGTGGTGGCTGTTGAAGCCGTGCACCCGGTCGACATGCAGCGTGATGCCGCCATGCGTGGACAGTGCCTGAAAGAATTCGCGCACCAGTTCGGTGTCGAACTGGCCGATCTTCTGCGTCGGGAAGTCCAGGTTCCAGACCAGGAAGGGCCGCGCCGACAGGTCCAGCGCGCAGGCGACCTGCGTGTCATCCATCGCCAGCGCGAAATGGCCATAGCGGCGGATGCCGCGCTTGTCGCCCAGCGCCTGCGTCAGCGCCTGACCCAGCGCGATGCCGGTATCTTCCACCGTGTGGTGATCGTCGATGTGCAGATCGCCTGCCGCCCGGATCGTCAGGTCGATCAGCGAATGGCGCGCCAGCTGGTCCAGCATGTGGTCAAAGAACCCCACGCCGGTCTTGTTGTCATAGGCCCCGGTCCCGTCGAGGTTCACCGTCACGGTGATCTGCGTTTCGGCCGTGTTGCGCGTGATGGTCGCTGTCCGCATGAGGCGCCTCCGATGCTGTGGCGCCGTTATAGGCGGCGGGGGGCGACAGGGAAAGGGGGGCGGAAAATCAAAAGGGCGCCGTTTCCGGCGCCCGTTTCGATTGGAGCGGGCGATGAGATTCGAACTCACGACCCTAACCTTGGCAAGGTTATGCTCTACCCCTGAGCTACGCCCGCACTCCGTTCCATCTGGTCTGCCTTGCGGCGGTCCGTCCGGCCCCTTCGGTTCTGCCTTGCAGCGTCCCCTTCGGTGGAGCGGGATTTACAAATCCCCGGCGGGGGCTGCAAGGGGGAAAATGATGTTTCGGCGAAAATTTTTTCGCAGCCCTTCGCGGCGGACGATTTTTTTGGGGGGGGGCGTTGCGGCTGACGATTCGGGGGGCGCCGTTTCCCGCGGGCCTGCGGTTGCAAAGCATTCCAGCGCCGTACGCATGTTGCCCGGCGCCGGAATCGCCTTTTCGATCAGGGCGGCATCGGCCCGGACATTGCATCCCGACATATCACATCACACCGATGGCCCGGGGGGGGGATGCTGGCGCAAGGGGCCAGCAGAAGGCCAGGCCCCTGCCCAGCCTTGCCTTGCTCTCATTCCAGCTCGATCAACAAATCCTTGGCGTCGATCTGGCTGCCGGCATGGACGTGCAGCGCCTTGACGGTGGCGGGGCGGTCGGCATGCAGGCCGGTTTCCATCTTCATCGCCTCGATCGTCAGCAGCAGATCGCCCGCATTGACCTTTTGCCCCACGCTGACCGCGACCGAGGCGACCGAGCCCGGCATCGGCGCGCCGATATGGGCGGGGTTGCCGTCCTGCGCCTTGGGTTTGGCGGCGGTCCTGGCCTTCACGGCGCGGTTCGGGACACGCACGGTGCGCGGCTGGCCATTCAGTTCAAAGAAGACCTTCACCTCGCCCGTGTCATCGGTTTCGCCCAGTGTCAGGAAACGGATTTCCAGCGTCTTGCCGGGGTCGATCTCGGCGGTGATCTCGGCGCCCGGTTCCATGCCGTAGAAGAAGACCGGCGTGGGCAGGGTGCGCACCGGACCATACAGCCGGTGCCGGCCCATGTAATCCAGGAACACCTTGGGATACATCAGGTAACCGGCCAGATCCTCATCATCCACCGCATAGCCGTTCAGTTCCGCCGACAGCTTCGCGCGGGTTTCTTCCAGGTCCACGGGCGGCAGATGCGCGCCGGGGCGGTCGGTGACGGGCGTTTCGCCCTTCAGCACCTTGCGCACGATACCTTTGGGCCAGCCGCCGGGCGGTTGGCCCAGATTGCCGCGCAGCATGTCCACCACCGAATCGGGGAAGGCCACATCCACGGCCGGGTTTTCGACCTGATCGCGCGACAGGCCCTGCGCCACCATCATCAGCGCCATGTCACCCACAACCTTGGACGATGGCGTGACCTTGACGATATCGCCGAACATGCGGTTGGCATCGGCATAGGCTTGGGCCACCTCATGCCAGCGTTCCTCAAGGCCAAGGCTGCGGGCCTGCGCCTTGAGATTGGTGAACTGCCCGCCGGGCATTTCGTGCAGATAGACCTCGGAGGCGGGGGCCTCAAGGCCCGACTCGAAGGCGCGATACTGGTGGCGCACGGCTTCCCAATAGTTCGACAGGGCGCGGATCGCGCCGATATCGAGCCCCGTGTCACGGTCGGTATGGCGCAGCGCCTCGACGATCGACCCAAGGCAGGGCTGCGAGGTGCCGCCCGAAAACGCATCCATCGCCGCATCCACCGCATCGACGCCGGCATCGCAGGCCGCCAGAACCGTGGCGCCCGCGATGCCGCTGGTGTCATGGGTGTGGAAATGGATCGGCAGGCCGACCTCTTCCTTCAGCGCGCGGATCAGCGCGCGCGCGGCGGCGGGCTTCAAAAGCCCCGCCATGTCCTTCAGGCCCAGAACATGCGCACCCGCGGCGCGCAGATCGTGCCCCATCGTCACATAATACTTCAGGTCGTATTTCGCGCGGTCCGGGTCCAGGATGTCGCCGGTGTAGCAGATCGTGCCTTCACACAGCTTGTTCGCCTCCAGCACCGCATCCATCGCGACGCGCATGTTTTCAACCCAGTTCAGGCTGTCGAATACGCGGAACACATCGACCCCGGTCCGCGCCGCCTGCCGGACGAAAAAGCGCACCACATTGTCGGGGTAATTGGTGTAGCCCACCCCGTTTGACGCGCGCAGCAGCATCTGCGTCATCACATTGGGCATGGCGGCGCGGATGTCGCGCAGCCGCTGCCAGGGGCATTCCTGCAAGAAGCGATAGGCCACGTCGAAGGTGGCCCCGCCCCAGCATTCGACCGAGAAGAGCCCCGGCAGATTGGCCGCATAGGCGGGTGCCGCCTGGATCATGTCGATCGACCGCATCCGGGTGGCCAGCAGCGACTGATGCCCGTCGCGCATCGTGGTGTCGGTGATCAGCACGCGGGTTTGCGCGGCCATCCAGTCGGCCACCGCCTGCGGGCCTTTTTCGTCCAGCAGGGTGCGGGTGCCGGGTTGCACCTGCGCGTGCGGGGGCTGCGCGTGCGGGGGCTGCGCGTGCGGGGGCTGCGCCTGCGGGGCGGGGGCGCGGGGCACGCGTGCCTCGGCGGGGGGTCTGGGGCGGCCTGAGGTTTCGGGATGCCCGTTCACCGTGATGTCGGCGATATAGGTCAGGATCTTGGTCGCCCGGTCGCGCCGGGTCTTGAACTGGAACAGCTCGGGCGTGGTGTCGATGAACTTGGTGGTGTAGGTGTCGTTCAGAAACACCGGGTGTTTCAGCAGGTTGATGACGAAATCGATATTCGTCGAAACGCCGCGGATGCGGAATTCGCGCAAGGCCCGGTCCATCCGGGAAATCGCCTGTCCGGGGGTCTGCGCCCAGGCGGTGACCTTGACCAGAAGTGAATCGTAATAGCGCGTGATCACCCCGCCCGCATAGGCCGTGCCGCCATCCAGCCGGATGCCCATGCCGGTGGCCGACCGATAGGCGGTGATGCGGCCGTAATCGGGGATGAAGTTGTTCTGCGGGTCTTCGGTCGTGACCCGGCATTGCAGCGCGTGGCCCGACAGGGTGATGTCGTTCTGGCGGGCGTGGCCGGTGGCTTCGGCCAGGGTGGCGCCCTCGGCGATGCGGATCTGCGATTGCACGATGTCGATGCCGGTCACCTCTTCGGTGACGGTATGTTCGACCTGCACGCGCGGGTTCACCTCGATAAAGTAGAAGGCCTGGGTCTCCATATCCATCAGGAATTCGACCGTGCCCGCGTTCTGATAGCCGACCGCCTGGCCGATCTTCAGCGCCAGGTCACAGACCTCGGCGCGTTGTACCTCGGTCAGATAGGGGGCGGGCGCGCGTTCGACCACCTTCTGGTTGCGGCGCTGCACGGTGCAGTCGCGTTCATAAAGGTGATAGAGCCCGCCGTGCAGATCGCCCAGCAGCTGCACCTCGACATGGCGGGCGCGCAGGATCATCTTTTCCAGATAGCCCTCGCCATTGCCGAACGCCGCCTCGGCCTCGCGCCGGCCCTCGCGGACCTTCTCGACCAGCTCGTCGGGGCCCATGATCGGGCGCATGCCGCGTCCGCCGCCGCCCCAGCTGGCCTTGAGCATCAGGGGATAGCCGATCCGGGCCGCCTCGGCCTTGATCGCGTCGAAATCATCGCCCAGCACGTCGGTGGCGGGAATGACCGGCACGCCCGCGGCAATCGCCACGCGCCGGGCGCTGGCCTTGTCGCCCAAAGCGCGCATGGTTTCGGCGCGCGGGCCGATGAAGGCAATGCCCGCGGCGGCGCAGGCCTCGACGAAGTCGGGGTTTTCCGACAACAGGCCATAGCCGGGGTGGATCGCATCCGCCCCCGACAGTTTCGCCACCCGGATGATTTCGGGGATGCTCAGATAGGCCGCCACCGGGCCCAGCCCCTCACCGATGCGATAGGCCTCATCGGCCTTGAAGCGGTGCAGGCCCAGCTTGTCCTCTTCAGCATAGACGGCGACCGTCTTCTTGCCCAGCTCATTGGCCGCGCGCATCACGCGAATGGCGATTTCACCGCGATTGGCGATCAGGATCTTGCGAAACATGGGTGGCCCCCCTCCCAGGTGAATTTCGTGGGGAACGCTAGCGGTGCTGCAGCGCAGCGCAAGGGGGAAATTTCCGGAATGTAACAGAATCTTTCCGCCCCTGTGGCATTCGGCCCCGGGGGGCGGCGCCGTGCCGCGCGCCACACGCCCCGTGCCGCGCGGCCTTGACAGGCGCGCGGGCGCATGGGCAAGCAAGGGCCATGATCGACCTTCGCCCCGTGGGATATGTCATTGGCTTGCTGATCGCCGCCCTTGGGGTGGCGATGCTGGTGCCAATGGCGGTGGATCTGCAGCGCGGCGATCCGCATTGGCGCGCCTTTCTGGAAGCCGCGATCATATCTGTCCTGGCGGGCGGGTTGTTGGCGATGGCCTCATCGAACGCGCTGCGCGGGACATTGAGCCTGCAGCAAAGTTTCGTGCTGACCAGCGGGGTCTGGCTGGCGCTGCCGTTGTTCGGGGCGCTGCCCTTTGTGATCGGCGCGCCCGGCGCCAGCTTTACCGACGCCTATTTCGAGTCGATGTCGGGCATGACCACCACCGGCACCACGGCCTTCCCAAGCCTGGACGACCTGCCCGCGGGCACGAACCTGTGGCGCGCGATCCTGCAATGGCTGGGGGGGCTGGGGATCGTGATCGTGGCGATGATCTTCCTGCCGGTGATGAAGGTCGGCGGGATGCAGTATTTCCGGTCCGAGGGGTTCGACACGCTGGGCAAGATCCTGCCGCGCGCCAAGGACATCTCGACCGCGATGATCCGCATCTATGTGGCGCTGACGGTGATCTGCGCGGCGGTCTATGCGGGGCTGGGCATGACCTCGTTCGATGCGGTGGTGCATGCGCTGACCACGCTCAGCACGGGCGGGTTTTCCAATTACGACGTCAGCTTCGGCGCCTACACCGGGGCGCCGGAATATGCGGCCTCGGTCTTCATGATCCTGGCGGCGCTGCCCTTCATCCGCTTTGTGCAGCTGACCCAGGGCCATGCCACGCCGCTGTGGCGCGATCCGCAGGTGCGCGCCTTCCTGCGCTGGAACGCCTATGCGATCGGGGTGATCGTGGCCTATCGGATGGTCCGCCACGAGGCGGCCTTTCTGCCCACGCTGCGCGAGGTGACCTTTAACGTGGTGTCCACCTTCACCGGCACCGGATTCGCGTCCGAGGATGTGACGAAATGGGGCCATATGGCCTTTGTCGTGCTGATCGTGGTGGGGCTGATCGGGGGCTGCACGGCATCCACCGGCTGTTCGGTCAAGGTGTTCCGCTATCTGATCCTGTTCGAGGCGGTAAAGGCCCAGATCCGCCGCCTGCACAGCCCGCACCGGGTGGAACCCGTGCGCTATGACAGCCGCCCCGTGGATGATGAGGTGGTGAACTCGGTCATCGCGTTCTTTTCCTTCTTCATCCTGACCTTCGGCCTGCTGATCGTGGGCCTGTCGCTGACCGGGCTGAACCCCAGGACCGCGATGACCGCCGCCTGGACCGCGATTGCCAATGTCGGCCCCGCCTGGGGCCCCGAGGTGTCGGGCAATGGCGCGGTCAACGCCTTTCCCGCCAGCGCGAAATGGCTGATGATCCTGGGCATGTTCCTGGGCCGGCTGGAACTGCTGTCGGTCTTCGTGCTGCTGCTGCCGCGCTTCTGGCGCAACTAGGGACGCCGCCGGTCATTCCCAGCAGTCGACCCGCACCGTCATGTCGCGCGCCAGCGCGCCCAGATCCTCGGCGGCGCGGGTTCCCGCGTCCTGGGCCGGGGCGGGGGCAAAGCCGCGTTCGGCCAGCAGCGGCGCGATCGCGTCCAGGGGGCGCGCCAGCGACAGGTCGGGCGGCAGACGTTTCGCATCCCCCCGGGCCTGCGGCATCAGGATGGCGATCACCGCGCCGGTGCCATCCAGAACCGGCCCGCCCGCATCGCCGGGCAGCGTCGTCGCCGCAAGCCGCGCCAGACCCGGCTCGCCGTTCAGGCCGGTCAGGTCGGACAGGCGTCCGAAGGTCAGCACCGGCGCCGACAGCGCCTCGGGGTAGGAATAGCCTGCAACCGCGATTTCCGTGCCGGGGCGGGGCGGGGCGGCCCGCAGGCCGGCCACCGCCGCAGGCGCCAGCGGCGCGCGCGGGGTCAGCACGGCGATTCCCGCGGCCGGATCGGCAAAGGCCAGATTGGCCTCGACCCCGTCGATGGTCACGCGCCCGCATTGCGCCACGCCCTGGGCCGCGGTCAGCACCGCGCCGTCGCCGGTGATGTAGAACCCCGATTGCGCGCGCAGCGGGCGGCGCAGGTCCAGCCCCGCCAGCATCGCGGCGCGGTCCAGCGCCAGCGGCTGGCCCAGCCCTTCATCCAGCGCGCGGGTGCCCACCGGGCGGAAACTGTCGCGCATCGCGGCCAGCACCCGGCCCATGCGCGCGCCATCCTGCGCGGGATAGACCAGCGTGAAGCCCTTGATCAGCCCGCCCTGCAGGCGCGCCTCGGTATGGGAATGGATGCGCGCATCCTGCCCGGTCAGCACAAAGCCCGCACGGTCGCGGCGCCGGTCGCCCTGGGGGGGGACAATCTCCAGGCCCTGCATCACGGTGTAAAGCGCCTCCAGCGCCGCGCCATCGCCGGGGCGTGAAATCAGCAGCACCCGCACCCCCGACCCGTCCTTTTCGCGGTAATGCACGAAGGGCGGTTCGTAATGGTCGAATTCCACAAGCCCCAGCGGCAGGTCGATGGCGATGCCCGCCTCGGGATCCTCGACCGGGGTCAGGCCCAGGGCGTCACGCTCGGCCTGCCAGCGGGCCAGCAGCGCGCCGCGCTGGGTCGAGGACAGCACCCCGGTTTCGGGATGGCCGTTGGCGCCCTGCCAGGCGGAAATCGCGGCCCGCGTGCCGCGCCCGAAGGCGCCGTCGATCGCGCCGGCATAGTGGCCCTGCCATTGCAGGGCGGTCTGGATCTGCTGGCGTTCGGCACCCGTCAGCGCCGCCTCGATCTGGCGCGACCGGGTCAGGGTTTCGACCGGCCCGGCCGCCGGTTCCGGGATCGGGGCGGGCGTTGTGTCGGGCGTGGCTTCGGGGGCTGCGATGGGGGCTGCGGCGGGGGCTGCGATGGGGGCGGGGCGGGCACCGGCCACGGGCCAGAACCGCTGGCGATAGGTGCGCCCGTCCGAAACATAGCTGTCCGCCGGGATCAGCCCTTCGCCGCGCAGCACGCGCAGGCGGCTTTCGGCGGTTCCGGCATCGGCAAAGGGGCCCAGCGCGATGGCATACCAGCCGGTGGACATGGCATGGCCCGCCACATCGGGCAGATCCGCCGCCCAGTCGCGCGCCCGTGCCTCGGCCTCGCGCAGCGAGGGTTTCGCCTCGATCTGCACCCAGGCCTCGGCCAGCGCCGCGCCGCCCAGCGCCGTCGACAGCCACAGCCCCAGTGCCGCCCCCAGCGCCATCGGCGTCACGCCCCATCCTGCCTTCATCGCCCAACCCCCTTTGCGCCAGCCATTCTGCGGGCGCAAATTAGCAGGATCGCCAGCGGCGTCACCCCAAAATGCGCAGCCCCGAACCACGCCATCCCCGGGGGACCCCGTTGACCCTGACCGGCCCCTTGCATAAGGAAGGGGCGCTTTCAGCCAGAGGTGCCCCATGTCCCCTTCGCCCGCTGCCCCGCGTTCCTTTCAGGAAATCATCCTGCGCCTGCAGGCCTATTGGGCGTCAAAAGGCTGCGCCGTGCTGCAACCCTATGACATGGAGGTGGGGGCCGGCACCTTCCACCCGGCAACGACGCTGCGCGCGCTGGGCAGCCGCCCCTGGGCCGCGGCCTATGTGCAGCCCTCGCGCCGCCCGACGGACGGACGCTATGGCGAAAACCCCAACCGCCTGCAGCATTATTACCAGTATCAGGTGCTGATCAAACCCAGCCCGCCGGATCTTCAGGCGCTGTATCTGGGCAGCCTTGAGGCGATCGGCATCGACCTGTCGCTGCATGACATCCGCTTTGTCGAGGATGACTGGGAAAGCCCGACCCTTGGCGCCTGGGGCCTTGGCTGGGAGGTCTGGTGCGACGGCATGGAAGTGTCGCAATTCACCTATTTCCAGCAGGTCGGCGGACATGACTGCAAGCCCGTCGCGGGCGAGCTGACCTATGGCCTGGAACGGCTGGCGATGTACGTTCTGGGCATCGACCATGTGATGGACATGCCCTTCAACGACCCCGACGCGCCGATCGCGCTGAAATATGGCGACGTGTTCCGCCAGACCGAACAGGAATACAGCCGCTGGAACTTTGATCAGGCCGATACCGCGATGCTGTTGCGGCATTTCGAGGATGCCGAGGCCGAATGCGAACGCATCCTGGCCGCCGATGATACCGACGCCGCCGGCCGGCGCATCGTGATGGCGCATCCGGCCTATGATCAATGCATCAAGGCCAGCCACCTGTTCAACCTGCTGGATGCGCGCGGCGTGATCTCGGTTACCGAACGGCAGGCCTATATCGGGCGGGTGCGCACGCTGGCCAGGAAATGCGCCGATGCCTTCGTGACCACCGAAGCGGGCGGGGCAGTGGCGTGAACGGCAAGATCGTCGGAGGCGCAATCGTGTTCAGCGCAGTGGTGGCAGGGGCCGCGGTCTATTACCTGCAGGTCTATGGCTTTTACGAACCCGTCCCGGCCTCGGCGCCGGCGGCGGAAATCCGGCTGACCTCGGTCGTGACCGGCCAGCCCGAACCGATCCTGACCGAAGGTTTCGAAGGGATCGATGCCGACAGTTCGCCCCTGCGGTTCCGCGGCTGCTTTACCACGCCCCTGTCGCTGGCAATGCTGTCGGAAACCTTCACCGTCTATGACGACGCCACGCCCTTGCACGGGCCGAACTGGTTTTCCTGCTTTGATGCCGCGCGCATCGGCGCCGATCTGGAAACCGGGGCGGCGGTGGCCTTTCTGTCGGAACATGAAATCCGCCCCGGCGTCGATCGCGTGGTCGCGGTCTATCCCGATGGCCGGGCCTTCGCCTGGCACCAACTGAACGAAAACGCCGAGAAATGATTGGGGACGTGACATGGCCGACCTTCTGATCGAACTCTTCTCCGAGGAAATTCCGGCCCGGATGCAGGCCCGCGCGCGCGAGGATCTGAAGAAGCTGGTGACCGACGGGCTGGTCAATGCCGGGCTGCATTACGTCAGCGCCGGGGCTTTTTCCACGCCGCGCCGCCTGACCCTGACGATCGAGGGGCTGTCGGCCGAAAGCCCCACCCTGCGCGAAGAACGCAAGGGCCCCGCCACCACCGCGCCCGAGGCCGCGGTGCAGGGCTTCTTGCGGTCGACCGGCCTGACGCCGGATCAGCTGGATGTGCGCGACGACAAGAAGGGCCAGGTCTATTTCGCGGTCATCGAAAAGCCCGGCCGCAAGGCGCCCGAAATCGTGGCCGAGGTGCTGGAAACCACGATCCGCAATTTCCCCTGGCCGAAGTCGATGCGCTGGGGGGCGGGGACGTTGCGCTGGGTGCGCCCGCTGCATTCGATCCTGTGCCTCCTGTCCGATGAGACCGGCGCGCAGGTCGTGCCGCTGAACGTTGACGGGATCGTGGCGGGCAACACCACCGAAGGCCACCGCTTCATGGCGCCGGGCCGCTTTGCCGTCACCTCGTTCGACGACTACCGCGCGAAACTGCGCGCGGCCAGGGTGCTTCTGGACAGCGCGGAACGCGAAGCCCACATCCTGCACGATGCGCAGAACCAGGCCTTCGCGCGCGGCCTTGAACTGGTCGAGGACCGGGGCCTGCTGGCCGAGGTGGCGGGCCTTGTCGAATGGCCCGTGGTGCTGATGGGCGACATCGCCCCCGATTTCCTGGGCCTGCCGCCCGAGGTGCTGCAGACCTCGATGAAGGAACACCAGAAGTTCTTCTCGCTCCGTAACCCACAAACGGCCCGGATCGAGGGCTTTGTGACGGTGGCCAACCGTGAAACCGCCGACCACGGCGCCACGATCCTGGCGGGCAACCTCAAGGTGCTGTCGGCGCGGCTGTCGGATGCCAGGTTCTTCTGGGAAAACGACCTGCGACTGGTCAGGACCGAGGGGCTCGAGGGCATGGGCGCGGGCCTGGCCAACGTCACCTTCCACAACAAGCTGGGCAGCCAGGCCGACCGCATCGCCCGCATCGCGGCGCTGGCACGCGAAATCGCCCCGCTGGTCGGCGCCTCGCCGGATCTCGCCGCCGAGGCCGCGCGCGTGGTCAAGGCCGACCTGCGGTCCGCGATGGTCGGCGAATTCCCCGAATTGCAGGGCGTGATGGGCGGCTATTACGCCCGTGCCGCCGGCCTGCCGGATGCCGTGGCCAATGCCTGCAAGGCGCATTATTCGCCCCTTGGTCCAGGCGACGAGGTGCCGACCGAACCCGTCTCGGTCGCCGTGGCGCTGGCCGACAAGATCGACACGCTGACCGGCTTCTGGGCGATCGACGAAAAGCCCACCGGGTCGAAAGACCCCTTCGCGCTGCGCCGCGCCGCGCTGGGGGTGATCCGGCTGGTGCTGGGGAATGGGGTGCGGATTTCGCTGGTCGAGTTGTTGCACAGCCATTTTTCGTTGCGGGACGCCGGGACGCTGACCCCCTTCTTTGAAGGAGCCTATCAAGACCGCGGCGCCGACCTCCTCGCCTTCTTCCATGACCGCCTCAAGGTCCATCTCCGCGATCAGGGCATCCGTCATGACGTGATCGACGCCTGCCTGGCCATGCCCGGCAACGATGACCTCACGCTGCTGGTCAAACGGGCCGAGGCGCTTTCGGCCTTCCTTGGGACCGAGGATGGCGGGAACCTGATCCAGGGCTTCCGCCGCGCCAACAACATCCTGATCCAGGCCGAGGCAAAGGACGGGGTGGAATACAGCTTTGGCGCCGATGTGAAATTCGCCGAAACCGATGAGGAACGCGCGCTGTTTGCCGCCCTCGACACCGCCGGGGCCGCGATCAAGCCCGCGATGGGATCGCAGGATTTCGCCGCCGTCATGGCCGCGATGGCCGCCCTGCGCGCGCCCATCGACGCCTTCTTCACGGCGGTGCAGGTCAACAGCGACAACCCGATCGTGCGCCGCAACCGGCTGAACCTGCTGTCGCGCATCCGCCAGATCTGCCTGTCCGTGGCCGATCTGACCCGGATCGAGGGCTGACCCGGGGCCTGCGCCGGCCCCGCCCGGGGCAGGTATTTGAAGCAAGGTGAAACTGGCTTTCATCTTGCCCCAAATACCTCCGCCGGAGGCTTCCGCAGGGGCCGTGCGCGCAGGTGGCGGGGCGGGGCGGTCCGGTGGGGCCCGCGCGCAAATCGCGCCTTGCCAAGACCCGCTTTCGGCCTATGCTGCGCAAGGGCCCCGGGGATTGCTGCGATGCAGAAACATGCTGAGATCACGGAATTCGTCGAACTGACGCCGGTGGCGGCCGTCAGCACGGCGCGGCATGGCTGGCGCGCAAAATGCCTGCAGCGGCTGATCCGGCTGGACCTGCCGGTGCCGCGCACCGTCGCGCTGCCGGTGGAAACTGTCCGCGCCATTGCCGCAGGCCAGATGCCCGATACCCAGGCGATTGCCGCGGTGTTTGGCGTGGGGCTTCTGGTGTCGGTCCGGTCCAGCCCCGAGAACCCGGAATGGGGCGGGCCGGGCACGGTTCTGAACGTCGGCATGAATGATGCGATGCATGCCCGGCTGACCCGGACCCACGGCGCCGAGGCGGCCGATGCGTTGTATCTGCGGTTCGTGCAAAGCTATGCCACCCATGTCGCGCGGCTTGATCCCGACATGTTCACCGCCCGTCCGGGTCCCCATGCGCTGGCGGCGGCCCTGGCCGCCTATCAGGCCGAAACCGACGAAAGCTTTCCGCAATCGCCTGCCCGCCAGCTGGCCGAGGTGTTGCGGTCCATGGCCCGTGCCTGGGAGGGCACGACCGCGCGGCTTTTGCGCCAGGCCAAGGGGGCCCCGTCCGAAGCGACGCTGGGCCTGCTGGTGCAGGACATGGCGCTGGGCATCGGGCCCGGCCTGTCGGGATCGGGCACGATGCAGTTCGTCGACAGCGTGACCGGCGCCGCCCAGATCATCGGGCGCTTTCGGGGCCAAAGCCAGGGCCGCAATGCCGCGGTCGAGACGCTGTATCTGACGCGCGATCCGCGCGGTGTCTCGCTGGAGGAAACCGCGCCCGGGGTCTTTGCCGAACTGACCCGCTATGGCGCCGCCTGCCGGGGCAAGCTGCGCGAGGAAATGCAGCTGGAATTCGCGGTGTCCGACGGGCGGGTATCGGTGATCGATGCGGTGCGGGTGCAGCGATCCTCGCGCGCGGCGGTCAGGATCGCGGTGGCGCTGGCCAGCGATGGTGTGATTACCCGCGAAGAGGCCTTGTTGCGGGTGGAACCGCGCGCGTTGTCGGAACTGTTGCATTATCAGGTCGATCCGCGCGCCCCGCGCGACCGGTTCGCGCGCGGTATCGCCGCCAGCCCGGGGGCCGCGACGGGGCGCATCGTCTTTACCGCGGCCGCGGCCCAGGCCAGCGCGGCGCGCGACGAGCCTTGCATTCTGGTGCGACGCGAAACCGCGCCCGAGGACATTCGCGGCATGCATGCCGCCGTGGCCGTGCTGACCGAACGTGGCGGCATGACCAGCCATGCCGCGGTGATCGCCCGCGGGCTGGGTTTGCCCTGCATCGTGGGCTGTTCGGAAATCCAGCTGAACCCGCGTGAACGCACCCTGCGCGGCCCTGACGGGCGCATCTTCCGCGAGGGCGAGCCGATTACCGTTGACGGCACCAACGGCGAGGTGCTGGCGGGCGCCGCCGCGATGCTGGAACCCGCGCTGGACGAGGGTTTCCGCACGCTTTTGCGCTGGGCCGACAATGTGCGCGACATTGGTATCCGCGCCAATGCCGACACGCCCGATGACGCCCGCACCGCCCGCATGTTCGAAGCCGAAGGCATCGGCCTGTGCCGCACCGAGCACATGTTCTTTGACGATGACCGTCTGACAGTGATGCGCGAGATGATCTTTGCCGACACAGCCAATGACCGGCGCATCGCGCTGGAACGGCTGTTGCCGATGCAGCGCGACGATTTCACCGCGCTGTTCGACATCATGGCGGGCCTGCCGGTCACCATTCGCCTGTTCGACCCGCCGCTGCATGAATTCCTGCCCCATGACCGCGAAGGCATGCGCGAACTGGCCGAGGCGCTGGACCGGCCTTTGTCCGATGTGACCCGCCGGGTCGAGGCGTTGTCGGAATTCAACCCGATGCTGGGGATGCGCGGGGTGCGGCTGGGTATCACCGTGCCCGAAATCTATGAAATGCAGGCGCAGGCGATCTTTGAGGCGACGGTCGAGGCCAGCCGCCGTGGCGCCCCCGTGGTGCCGGAAATCATGATCCCGCTGGTATCCGCCCAGCGCGAGGTGGAACTGGTCAAGACCCGGATCGATGCGGTCGCGGCCGCCGTGCGCACCCAGACCAAGACCGATTTCACCTATCGTCTGGGCGTGATGGTGGAAACGCCCCGCGCGGCGTTGCGGGCGGGGCAGATCGCGGAACATGCGGCCTTTCTTTCGTTCGGCACCAATGACCTGACGCAGATGACCTATGGCCTGTCGCGCGACGATGCGGGGCGTTTCATGGGGTCTTACGTCACGCAGAAGGTCTATCTGGAAGACCCGTTCCACATTCTCGACGTGGAGGGGGTGGGCGAGCTGTTGTTGATCGGGGCGCAGCGCGGGCGCGCGGCGCGGCCGGATGTGACGATCTCGGTCTGTGGCGAACATGGCGGCAACCCCGAATCAATCGCCTTTTGCCGCGCGGCGGGATTCGATTATGTGTCCTGTTCGCCGTTTCGCGTTCCGGTTGCGCGGCTGGCGGCGGCGCATTTTGCCCTGCTGGCGCCGAAACCCGCCCGCGATGCGTAAGATTTCTGACGGATTCCTCTGGCGTTAACAGTGTCTTGAGAGTATCCGATCCACAGGCACAGGATGCTGATTCGCAGTGCCTGCTTTGGCAGATTTCCGCCGTTTTCATGGCGGAAATGGGTTGTTTTTTTCCCTTGGGTGGACTCTGTGGGTCGCTTCGGTTAATCGGCTGCGGTCGCGGCTGATGCCGGGGCGCTTGTCCTTATCGGGAAGTAAACATGTCAGTGCTGAAAAGCTGGACGGGGGGCGCGGTCGTCCTCCTGGCCTTGGCCGGAGGCTTGCGTGCCGAAGTCACGGTAAGCCAGTCCAATGATCCCACCGCCAGCGTGGATCAGGGACTGGTCGCGCTTCTGGGCCAGGAACGCTCGGCCTTTGAAACCGTCGCACCCAACCGGATCGTGGCCATTTCCAACGCGCCGAAACCTGCAAGATCGAAAGATGCCCCCGCCGAAGTCACCGCGGAATGGCTGGCCAGCCAGCCTGCGCCCACGGGGGGGCCGGAACTGACCTGCCTGGCCGAGGCCCTGTATCATGAGGCGCGCGGCGAATCGCTGGCCGGTCAGGTGGCGGTTGCCGAGGTGATCCTGAACCGGGTCGATGATGCGGCTTTCCCCGGATCGGTCTGCGGGGTGGTCAAGCAGGGCAATGCGCGGGGCTGCCAGTTTTCCTATGTCTGCGATGGCAAGCCGGACCGCGTGCGCGAACCGGGGGCCTATGACCGTGTGGCCAAGATCGCCAAGGCGATGCTGGATGGCGCGCCGCGCGGCCTGACCGACGGGGCGACCTATTTCCACACGCCGGCGGTGCGGCCCAGCTGGTCCAGGCGCTTTACCCGGACCACGCGGATCGGCAGCCATATCTTCTATCGCCCGCCGCTGCGCACCGCGCAACGCTAGGGCCGGGGCAGGTTGCGGCGGCGTCCTTGCGATGCCGTTTCGGGGTGGGCCTTGGCCCGCCCTTTGCCTATGATCCGCCGACTGAAAGCGGAAGCCCCATGACCAGCGACATCACCCTTGCCTTCGCCCATCCCGAAGAACGCGCCGAGGCGTCAGCCGGGGCCGATCCGCGCGACCGGATCAGCCTGCGCGATCATGTGGTCGAGGCCGATATCGGCGCGTTTCAGCAGGAACGCGGCCATAGCCAGCGGCTGCGCTTCAATGTGGTGGCCGAGGTGCGCCCCCATCCCGCGCCGCTGGAAGATGACGTGGATCGTATCCTGTCCTACGACCGCATCACCGAGGCGATCGCGGCGGAACTGGCGGCGGAACGGCTGAACCTGCTGGAAACGCTGGCCGAACGGGTGGCCGAACGGGTGTTGGCCGAACCGCAGGCGATGCGGGTGTTCGTGCGCATCGAAAAGCTGGACCGCGGGCCCGGCGCGCTGGGGGTGGAAATCGTGCGGTCACGCGCGGGCGTTCCGGTGCAGGCGCTGGCCGCCGATGGCAGCGCGCAGGCGCTGCATCCGCTGGTGGTTTATCTGTCCAATGCCGCGATTGCGGCGCCGGACCTGCCGGCGCGGCTGGACGCGTTGCAGGCGACGGGGCTGCCGGTGATCCTGACGGTGGGGTTGCCCGACAGTCCGGCGCCGCAGACCGGCCACCGCCCGACGCAGCGCCGGATCGACCTGCTGGCGATCGAACAGAACGCCTGGGTGCTGGCCGCACGCGACCCGCGCTGTGTGGTGGTGGCGACGCGGACCGAAATCGACTGGGCGATGAAGCATGGCCAGATGATCGTCTGGGCGCCGTCCAAGATCGTGCTGGACGCGGTCGATGGGCCGAAGGCGCCCGCCCATAATGCAGTGGCGCTGACGTTGTGGCTGGCCGAGACGCTGGCGGCCACGCGGCTGGAACTTCACGGTGATGTTTCAGCCCCGGCAGGAAGCCGCGTGCCGGTGTTGCCGGTGCCGCTGGATGGCTTGCCAAGCCGCGCCTGATCGGGTGAAAGCGGGGCATGAGCAGGCTGTATTACCGACCGATCGCGATGACCGATGCCGCGCGCCCCGCCGGGGCCTTGCCGCTTGCGGGGGGGTGGTGCTGGTTCGACCGGGTCGAGGTGCTGGCCCGTGACGGCGCGCGTGGGATCATCGCCGCCGCCGATCTGCCCGCCGATGTCGCGCAGCGCCTGACCGCGCCGCGCGCGCCGTTGGCGGGCCTGGATTTCGCCGCGCCCCGGATCATGGGCATTGTGAACGTGACGCCCGACAGCTTTTCCGACGGTGGACGCTTTGACCGCCCCGGGGCAGCGCTGGCGCAGGCGCGCGCGCTGCTGGCGGCGGGGGCGGATATTCTGGATATTGGCGGGGAATCGACGCGCCCCGGTGCCGCGACCGTGCCGGTGGCCGATGAAATCGCCCGCACCGCCCCGGTGATCGCCGCGTTGCGTCAGGCGGGCCAGGGTGCGCCGGTGTCGATCGACACGCGCAAGGCCGATGTGGCGCGCGCGGCGCTGGCGGCGGGGGCCGATCTGGTCAACGACGTGGCCGCGATGGGCTATGACCCCTTGATGGCCAGCCTTCTGGCCGAAACCGGCGCGCCGGTCTGCCTGATGCATACCCAGGGTACGCCCGAGGTGATGCAGAATGATCCGCGCTATGACGATGTGTTGCTGGATGTCTATGACCATCTGGCCGCCCGCATCGCGGTGGCCGAGGTGGCGGGCATTGACCGCGCGCGGATCGTGGTCGACCCCGGCATCGGCTTTGGCAAGACGGTGCAGCATAATCTGGCGCTGATCCGGGGGCTGTCGCTGTTTCACGGGCTGGGCTGCGTGGTGTTGCTGGGCCTGTCGCGCAAGCGTTTCATCGGCACCATTGGCGGGGCCGGGGCGCCTGATGCGCGCCTGCCGGGCACGCTGGCGCTGACGCAGGTGGGGCTGGCGCAGGGGGTGCAGATCCACCGCGTGCATGATGTGGCCGGGATCGCGCAGGGCCTGGCCCTTTGGCGCGCTGTCATCGAGGGATATGGGGCATGAGCAGAAAGCTTTTCGGAACCGACGGGGTGCGCGGGTGCGCCAACAGCTGGCCGATGACCGCCGAAATGGCGCTGCGGCTGGGGGCCGCGGCGGGGCGCTATTTCCGGCGCGACGGGCGCAACGGGCACCGGGTGGTGATTGGCAAGGATACGCGCCTGTCGGGCTATATGCTGGAAAACGCGCTGACGGCGGGGCTGACCTCGACGGGGATGAACGTGCTGCTGCTGGGCCCGGTGCCCACGCCGGCGGTGGGGTTTCTGACGCGGTCCATGCGGGCGGATATCGGCATCATGATTTCGGCCAGCCATAATCCCGCGGCTGATAACGGCATCAAGTTCTTCGGACCCGATGGCTTCAAGCTGTCGGATGAGGCCGAGGCCGAGATCGAGGCGATCGTCGCCGCCGAAATCACCCCCGCCCAGCCGCAGAACATCGGCCGTGCCAAGCGGATCGACGACGGGCGGGGCCGCTATGTCGAATATGCCAAGACCACCTTTCCGGGGCGCGGCCAGCTTTCGGGCCTGAAGGTCGTGGTCGATTGCGCCAACGGCGCGGCCTATCGCGCCGCCCCCGAGGTGCTGTGGGAACTGGGCGCCGAGGTGATCCCCGTGGGGGTCGCGCCCAACGGGTTCAACATCAACGACAACTGCGGATCAACCCATACCGATACGGCGGCGGCGGCGGTGCTGGCGCATGGCGCGGATCTGGGGATCAGCCTGGATGGCGATGCCGACCGGGTGATGATCCTGGATGAAACCGGCCGGGTGGCGGATGGCGATCAGATCATGGCGCTGTTCGCCGCCCGCTGGGCCGCCGAGGGGCGGCTGCGCGGCGGGGCGCTGGTGGCGACGGTGATGTCGAACCTGGGGCTTGAACGGTTCCTGCAGGCGCGGGGCTTGCGGCTGGAGCGCACGGCGGTGGGCGACCGCTATGTGGTGGAACGGATGCGCGCGGGGGGCTTCAACCTGGGGGGTGAACAATCGGGCCATATCGTGATGACCGATTATGCCACCACCGGCGACGGGCTGATCGCGGGGCTGCAATTCCTGGCGGCGATGGTGGAAACCGGGGCGAAGGCGTCCGGGCTGGTGGCCCAGTTCGATACGGTGCCGCAGATGCTGAAGAACGTGCGCTATGAAGCGGGGCGCGAGCCTTTGGCCAATGACCGCGTGCGCCAGGTGATTGCCGCGGCCGAGGCGCGGCTGGAGGGGCAGGGGCGTGTGCTGATCCGCAAATCGGGGACCGAACCCCTGATCCGTGTCATGGCCGAAGCCGAGGATGCTGCGCTGTTGGCGCGCACCGTCGATGAGATTGTCGAGGCCGTCGCGACCGTCGCCTGAGCGGGGTGCGCGTGGCCGCCGCCGGGGGTTTTCCACCCCCGGACCCCCGGAAGGTATTTCGGGCAAGATGAATGGGGAAAGAAAAAGGGCGCCCGGCGGGGCGCCCTTCGGGTGTCTGGGGCGCGATCAGTTGCGCGCCTTGTCGACCATCTTGCCCTTGGAAATCCAGGGCATCATGGCGCGCAGCTTTTCACCGACCTGTTCGATCTGGTGTTCGTCGTTGATGCGGCGGGTGGCCTTGAAGAAGGGCTGGCCCACGGCGTTTTCCTGCATGAAGTCGCGCACGAACTTGCCGGTCTGGATGTCGGTGAGGACTTCCTTCATGCGGCGCTTGGTTTCCTCATAGGGGAGGATGCGCGGGCCGCTGACATATTCGCCATATTCGGCGGTGTTCGAGATCGAGTAGTTCATGTTCGCGATGCCGCCTTCGTAGATCAGGTCCACGATCAGCTTTACTTCGTGCAGGCATTCGAAATAGGCCATTTCCGGCTCGTAGCCGGCTTCGACCAGGGTTTCAAAGCCCATGCGGATCAGTTCGACCAGGCCGCCGCAAAGCACGGCCTGTTCGCCGAACAGGTCGGTTTCGCATTCCTGGCGGAAGTTGGTTTCAATGATGCCCGAACGCCCGCCGCCGATGGCCGAGCAGTAGGACAGGCCGACTTCCATCGCCTTGCCGGTCGCATCCTGATGCACGGCCACCAGGCAGGGCACGCCGCCGCCCTTGGTGTATTCGCCGCGCACGGTGTGGCCGGGGCCCTTGGGGGCCATCATGATGACGTCGACGCCGGGCTTGGGCTCGATCAGGCCGAAATGCACGTTCAGGCCGTGGGCGAACGCGATCGCCGAGCCTTCGCGCAGGTTGTCATGGACGTATTTCTTGTAGGTTTCGGCCTGCAGTTCGTCGGGCATGGTGAACATGATCACGTCGCACCAGGCGGCGGCTTCGGCGATGCCCATGACCTTCAGGCCTTCGGCTTCGGCCTTCCTGGCCGAGGGGCTGCCTTCGCGCAGCGCGACCACGAGGTTCTTTGCCCCCGAATCGCGCAGGTTCAGCGCATGGGCGTGGCCCTGGCTGCCGTAGCCCAGGATGGCCACTTTCTTGTCCTTGATCAGGTTCACATCGCAATCGCGATCGTAATAAACGCGCATCGGCGGTTCTCCGGTTGTTGATGGGGGCAGGATAGCGGGGTATCCGGGAATGGCTGTGCAAAATTTGCTTTTGTGACCTGTTTTGGCTAATAACTATTCGTCAAATTGGAATTTGGTGAAACAACCATGCAGATTGATGATACGGACCGGCGCATCCTGCGCCAGCTGCTGGCCGAGCCGGACCTGCCCACCGCCGAACTGGCCCTGCGCGCGGGTGTGACGGCGGCGACCTGCTGGCGGCGGTTGGAGCGGCTGCGGGCGGGGGGGGTGCTGCGCGGCGAGGAGGCGGTGATCGACTGGCGCGCGCTGGGCTGGGAGGTTGAGGTGTCGTTGCGATTCACGCTGGACAAGACCCACCCCCGCGCCTTTGACGAGTTTCTGGAAGCCGCGCGCAAGGTGCCCGAGGTGCTGGAGATCCAGACCTTTCTGGGCCAGACGGATGTGCGCCTGAACGTCATCGCGCGCGATATGGCGCATTATCAGGACATTTACCGCGCCCGTATCCTGACGCTGCCGCATATCGCGGATACCGACGCCCTGATGCTGATTTCCACCATCAAGAACAGCACGGAGCTGCCGCTGTGATCGCGCTGGATGATCTGGACCGGGCGATCCTGCGGGCGCTGGTGCAGGATGCGGGGCAAAGCGCGGGGGCGGTGGGGCGGCGGCTGGGGCTGTCGCAGCCGGCGGCCTGGCGGCGCATCCGGCGCCTGCAAGAGGCGGGCGTGCTGCGCGGGCGGCGGGTTGCGATCGATCCGGCGGCGCTGGGCTTTGGCGTGACGGTGTTTCTGGGGATCAAGCTGGCAACCAAGGGCCGTGTCAGTCTTGAGGACTTTGAACGCGCCGCCACCGCCATCCCCGAGGTGCAGGTGGTGCAGCACGTTCTGGGCCTGTTCGATTATCGCCTGCGCGTCACCGCCCGCGACATTGCCGATTTCGAACGCGTGCTGCGCCGCCGGATCATGACGTTGCCCGGGCTGGGCCAGGTCGAGGCGAATGTGCTGTTGTCCGAAGAACGCCGCCCCGGCCCGCTGGGTTGATGCGGGTCACTGCAGCAGCAGTTCCCAGAACAGGCTGCGCGGGCGCAGGCCGCGCGTGTCAAAGGCGGGCTGGGCGGTATCGGCCTGGTCCAGCGCGACGGTGCGCAGCGTCCGCGTGACCTTTTCGCGCTGATAGACCGGATTGTTGCGGATTTCGGCGGGCAACAGGCGCGGATCAAAGATGGTGCTGCGCCGGGTGATCAGTTCGACCTTCATCCGCCGGCCGGCCTTCGGCAGATCGGGCTGGGTCAGGTAGGCCGCGCGCAATTCCGCCTCGCGCCGTTTCAGCCGGGCAATCTCGGCCCGGATGTCGGCCAGTTCGTCGGCAAGGGGTTTAAGGTGCATGGTGCGGCTCCTGTTGCATCGGGGTCGGGGGCAGAGTGCCGCATCGCCCTTAACAAATGGCTAAGCCGGGTGGGGAAATCGCATTGAATTGCCGGAAACCTCAGCGCATGCCAAGACCGGCGCGCATCATGCCCCGGCGCACCGGCGCCAGCGCGTAAAGCGCGCCCAGAACGCCGGCCCGCAGGTCGCGCAGCGGCCGCGCCTGCACCATCGAGGCGCGGTTCAACAGGTCAATGCCGGTCACCCGCGCCTTCACCTCGGGCCAGCGGCGGCGGTTGTAGGCGGCCAGCATTGCGGGCGATCCAAGGCCCGCGGGGTCGTGCGCGGCCAGATCCAGCAGGCAGGCCAGATCGGCCAGCGACATGTTCAGCCCCTGCGCGCCGATGGGCGGGATCACATGCGCCGCCTCGGCGATCAGGGCGCTGCGCTGGCCGTGAAAGCGGCTGGCGATCTGGCTCATCATCGGCCAGACCGACCGGCGTGTGACCAGTTTCAGCGGCCCCAGCAGGCCGGTCGATCGTTCGAACATCGCCGCTTCGAACGCCTCGACGGGCAGGGCGGCCAGACGCTCGGCCTCGGGCCCGCGTTCCATCCACACCACCGAGGATGAGGGCACCCCGTCCCGGTCGGGCAGCGGCACGAAGGTGAAGGGCCCGCCCGAGCGGTGGATCTCGGTCGAGATATTGTCGTGCGGGATCGGGTGGGTCACGGCGAAGGCCAGCGCCTTCTGGCCGTAGCGGGTGGTATGCACCGGGATGCCCAGCGCCTGGCGCACCGGCGAATGGCGGCCATCGGCGGCGATCAGAAGCCGCGCGGTGATGTGGCTGCCGTCCGACAGCGTCACCTCGGCCCCGGTGTCGCGGGTCAGAACGCCCGCGGTCGCCTGCCCCGGGCGAAAGCTGACCTGGGGCAATTCGGCCAGCCGTGCCACCATTTCGCGCCGCAACAGCCAGTTGGGCAGGTTCCAGCCGAAGGGGTCGTCGGACAGTTCATCGGCGTTGAAATCGCGCGTCAGCCGCGCCTCGGGGCTTGCGCCGCCCGCGTCGATGATGCGCATGACGCGCAGCGCCGCCGCATGGGGCGCCAGACGCGCCCACAGGCCCGCGGCCTCCAGCACCGCGCGTGAAGGTTGCAGAAAGGCTGTGGTGCGCAGATCGGCACCCGCGGCGGTTTCCTCGGTGACGGGGGGGGCGGGATCGACGCAGATCACGCGAAACCCGGCCGCGCCAAAGGCGGCGGCGGCGGTCAGCCCCGCCACCCCGCCGCCCGAAATCACGATGTCGGTCTGTTCGCGCGTGGCTTGTCCGGTCATGGCACCCTCCGTTTGGCGCATAATCTAGCGTCTTGCGGCCAAGGTGCAATGCGGCGCGCGCGGCGGTGGGGGCAGGGGCGGGCGTCAGCTGCCCGCGGTCATCACCACCAGAAAGCCCAGAATCGCCCAGGCGCCGATCACGGCCGAGATCGTCAGCCCCGCCAGCCCGAAGGCCAGGGTGGCGATCGCGGTGGCGATGACCACGGCGATCAGGAAAAAGGCGATCGAGATCGTGGCGTTGCGTTCGCGGTCATGGGTGGGGTGCGCGCCACCCTGGGCGCCGGTTTCGATGGTGGTGGTCATTGTGCGGTTCCTTGCGGTTGGTCCTGTTCGCAAACTGGCGATCTAGGGTGCCGGGGCGGGCAGGGGAACCGGATGAATTGTCGCACTGCGGCAGGGTGTCGCAGGGGTCAGGGGCGCAGGCGGGCCAGAAAACCGGCAAGATCGGGGGTGTGGTGTTCGATATGCGGCGCGGGCCGGGGGGCGGGGGCCACATGCACGGTGCGCATCCCCATGGCATGGGGCGCGGCCAGGTTGCGGGGGTCATCTTCGAACATCGCGGCGCGGTCGGGGGTGATCCCGGCGCGCGCAAAGACGGTTTCAAAGGCCGCACGGTCGGGTTTGGGCCGAAAGCCCGCGTGTTCCACCCCATAGACCCCGTCGAACAGCCCCGACAGGCCGCGCGCCGCCAGCACCCGTTCGGCATAGGGCGCCGAGCCGTTGGTATAGACGATCTTGCGCCCGGGCAGCGCGGCAATGCCCGCGCGCAGCGCAGGATCGGGATCCAGATGGTCCAGTGTGATTTCATGCACCTGGTGCAGATAGGGGCCGGGGTCGATGTCATGTTCCTGCATCAGCCCCGCCAGCGTGGTGCCATAGCTGTGCCAGTAATGCCGGCGCAGGCGGTCGGCCTCGGGGCGGTCGACGCCAAGGGCCTGCATCACGAAGGCGGTCATGCGGATCTCGATCTGATCGAACAGCCGCGCCTCGGGCGGGTACAGCGTGTTGTCGAGGTCGAAGACCCAGTCGGTGACATGTGAAAAGCGCGCGGCAGGCATGGCGCTACCCTAGCGGCGGATCGGTGTGGGCGCAATCGGGGGCGGGCGCAATCGGGGCGATTTGCGCGCCCGCCAGCCGCGCCAAGCCCTTGTCAGGACAGCCGATCCCCGCTTAGGGTCTGGGCCCCGGCCCCGATCGAAAGCAGGACGATGCAGAAAGACGCCTATACCCTGATTCTCGAAGCGATCGACAATGGCGTCTACCGCCCTGGCGACCGGCTGGTGGAATCGGAACTGGCCGAGCGGTTCGGCGTGTCGCGCACCCCCGTGCGCGAAGCCCTGCAGCGCCTTGAGACACAATCGATGCTGGCGCGCGACGGGCGCAGCCTGATCGTGGCCTCGCTCGATCACAACCAGCTGGCCGAACTTTATGTGGTGCGCGCCGAACTGGAGGCGCTGGCCGCGCGGCTGGCGGCCAAACATGCCACGCCCGAAGAGGTCAAGGTGCTTAACGACATGGTCGCCGAGGACCGCACCTACATGTCCGACCCCGAGGCGTTAAGCCGGGCCAACCGTCGCTTTCACCATCAGCTGCACCTGGCCTCGCACAACCGTTATCTGGTGCAGCAGCTGGACCTGGTGCATCGGTCCATGGCGCTGCTGGCGACGACCTCGCTTGCCGCCGAGGGGCGGGGGGAAACGGCGCTGGCCGAGCATCAGGCGATTGTCGATGCGATCGCCGCCGGCGATGGCGCGGGGGCGCAGGCGGCGCTGCGGGCGCATATTTCAAAGGCGTTCGAAACCCGGCTGAAGCTGGATGCCGGGGGCGTAAAGCCCCCGCGCGATGCGGGGCGCGGCGCCGCAGTGCGGGCCTGAGCGGGCCTGACTGGTCAGGAACCTAGTCGATCAGCGGCGCGCGCGCGATTCGGGCGGCGGCGGGTGGCGGGGCGGCGGCCGCGGCAATCGCAGGCACCAGCGCACTGGCCGTGGCCACGGGATGGGGCGTTGCGTCAAAGACGCCGTGGCAGGTCTTGTCCCAGTAGAAGGGCGCGGCTACCACCTCATAGATCGCCTTCCACCCGGCCAGCGCGCCCAGCGGGAAATAGAAATGCAACGTCGGCACCCAGACGATCAGATGCCGGTGCGCGCGCCCCCGCACCGCCCATAGACCGACCGTGATGTTCACCACCTCGGCGGCGATGAAACACAGGCCCAGCGCGATCAGCTGGCCCTGGCTCAGCACCGCCTGCAGCGGGTGCCACAGGCCCAGCGGAATGGCCCAGAAGCTCCACAGGATCGGCGACAGCAGGTATTGCGACAGCCCGCCCAGGAACTGCACCTGAAAGCCCAGGAAACGCCAGGCCCCCAGATCGCGCCACAGGCGCACCGGGTCGCGCATGTGCACCCCCCAGGTCATGGCATAGCCTTTCAGCCAGCGCGACCGTTGCTTGACCCAGGGCAACGCGCGGCAGTTCGCCTCTTCGCCGGTGACGGTGGGGATCAGTTCCGTCCGATAGCCGTGACGCACCAGGCGGATGCCCAGATCGGCGTCTTCGGTGACGTTATGCGCATCCCAGCCGCCAAGCGCCTCCAGCGCGTCGCGGCGGAAGAACAGCGTGGTGCCGCCCAGCGGAACCACCAGCCCCAGCCGCGCCAGCCCCGGCAGCATCGCGCGGAACCAGGCCGCATATTCGATGGTGAAACACCGCGCCAGCCAGTTGGTGCGGGGGTTGTAGTAATCCAGAATACCCTGCAGGCAGGCCACCTCGGGGCCGGTTTCGGCAAAGCGGCGCGCGACGATGTGCAACTGGTCGGGGTCGGGCGCATCCTCGGCATCATAGACGCCGATGATGCTGCCCCGGCAATAGTTCAGCGCATAGTTCAGCGCGCGGGGCTTGGTCTTGATCGGCCCGCGCGGCACCGACACGACGCGCATCCAGCGCGGCAGATTGGCCTGCGCCAGCGTCTCGCGCGTGGTGGTGTCGTCTTCCTCGACCACCAGCAGGATGTCCAGCAATTCGCGCGGATAGGTCAGCTTGCCCAGCCGTTTGATCAGCCGGGTGGCAATGTCGCGTTCGTGAAACAGCGGCACCATGACCGAAATGATCGGCAGCCGCCCCATCGGCGCGGGCGGCGTGGGCGGGGCGCGCCGCCCGCGGACCTGGCCGCGCAGTTCGGCCGCGAAGGCCAGCGTCTTCAGCGCGGTGCCCAGCACCAGCACCAGCACCGCCCAGGCAAAGACCAGTGTGAAGGCCGCGACGGGGGCGGCAAACAGGCCCAGCGTCACCGCCGCCATCGCCCCCATCGCCACCCGCGAGGCGCGTGCCGCATCGCGGGTGCGGCAGCTTTCCTGCGGCGCCACCCGGGTTTCGGCGCGCCGGATCATCGCGGTCTGGCGCTGGGCGATCAGGCTGGCATGCACGTCGCGTTCTGGCGCCAGCACCATCGCATAGGGGCCGAAGGCGGGGGGCAGGGCGGCGCACAGGGCGACAAAATCCTCGGGGCGGGCGGTGGCGATGACGGTGGTGGCGCCGATCCGCCGCCAGGGCACCATGGCATGGCGCAGGCAGGTTTCCGTACCGATGCCGTCGATCAGGCGCGGATCGGGGCGTTCGGCCAGCAGATCGACGACCGCCGCCCCCCATTGCCGCGCCAGCGCCGCCATCAGGTCGGTCTCGGACACCCAGCCATGCGCCTGCAGGATGTCGCCCAGCCGCACCTCTTGCCGGTTGCGCAGCGCCAGCGCCTTCAGAAGGTTGCCCGGCGTGATCGCGCCCATCTCCAGCAGGATCTGGCCCAGCGGGACCCGCCCGGTTGCCGGGCGGGCGGCGGCGGGTGCGGGTTCTGGCGGCTGCACATTCTGGGCGGGCAGGATGCGGGCAAGCGTTGCGGCGGACATGATCACCCTTCGGATGGCGGACCATCCGAAAGGTGGAGTCATAAGGTTAACAGAACGTTAACAGAATTTTAACGCAACCTTGCCAAGGCCTTGGACAAGGCCTTGGCGGCGCCTTGAACCGTCCCGGCAAACCGTGGCAAGGGCAGGCATTTTCGTGGCGCCCGGCCCTTGCGCGTGGATTACCCTGCGCGGCGGGCCTGCATCGCCGCGGCGAAGCGTTCGAACAGGTAATAGCTGTCCTGCGGCCCGGGGCTGGCCTCGGGGTGGTGTTGCACGGAAAAGACCGGCTTGCCATCCACCGCGATGCCGCAATTCGACCCGTCAAACAGGCTGACATGGGTTTCCCTGACGCCGTCGGGCAGGGTCTGGCTGTCCACGGTGAAGCCGTGGTTCATGCTGGTGATTTCAACCTTTCCGGTGGTCAGGTCCTTCACCGGATGGTTCGCGCCGTGGTGGCCGTGGTTCATCTTGATCGTGCGCGCACCCAGCGCCAGCGCCAGCATCTGATGGCCCAGGCAAATGCCGAACACCGGCAGACCACGGGCCAGAATACCCTGGATCATCGGCACGGCATAGGCGCCGGTGGCCGCCGGATCGCCGGGGCCGTTGGACAGGAACACCCCTTCGGGGTTCAGCGCCAGCACGTCTTCGGCGGTGGCGGTGGCGGGCAGAACCGTCACCTCGCAGCCCGCACTGGCCAGGCAGCGCAGGATGTTGCGCTTGGCGCCATAATCGATCGCCACGACGCGCAGGCCCGGGCCTTCGCGGCGGCTATACCCCTCGGGCCAGGCCCAGCGCATTTCATCCCATTTATAGGACTGGGTGCAGGATACCTCTTTCGCCAGGTCGAGGCCGACCAGGCCCTTCCAGTCGCGGGCCTTCTTCACCAGCGCCTCGATGTCGAACACGCCATCGGGGTTGTGCGCGATCGCCACATGCGGCGCGCCCTGCTGGCGGATCGCGCGGGTCAGGCGGCGGGTGTCGACGCCGCCGATGCCGATGCGGCCGCGCTTTTCCAGCCACTGCACCAGATCGCCGGTGGCGCGCCAGTTCGACGGTTCGGTCGGGTCCCATTTCACCACCATGCCGGCCGCGACGGGCTCGGCGGTTTCGTCATCCTCGGGGGTGACGCCGACATTGCCGATATGGGGGAAGGTGAAGGTCACGACCTGACCGGCATAGGACGGGTCGGTCATGATTTCCTGATAACCGGTCATCGCGGTGTTGAACACCAGCTCGGCCACCGTTTCGCCGGTGGCGCCGAAGCCGCGGCCATAGAACAGTTGCCCGTCCGCAAGCGCAATCAGCGCGGTGGGTTTTTCCGATGTCTGGTGTTGTGCAGCCATGGTGCGACTCCCCGGGGCAAAATCTGCTGGAACCTACGGGGGGCGGCGGCTGGGGTCAAGGGGGTAAGGTTATTCATGTTATCGTTTGAATTCAATGGCTTGGCGTAGTTGTGCCCGGCGCGCATTTTGGCTATTCTGTCGCCCTTCAACCACACGGGGATGAAAACATGGACATGCGCGACCGGATCGCCCAGGCGCTCAAGGATGCGATGAAATCGAAGGAACAGGATCGGCTGTCGACCCTGCGCCTGATCAATGCCGCCATCAAGGACCGTGAAATCGCGCTGCGCGGCGAAGGCGATGGCGGCACTGTGGGGGATGGGGAAATCCTTGCGATCATGGGAAAAATGGTCAAGCAGCGCCAGGAAAGCGCGCGCGCCTATGAAGAGGGCGGGCGGCTGGAACTGGCGGAAAAGGAACTGGCCGAGATCAAGGTGATTGAGGAATTCCTGCCCCGTCAGCTGTCCCCGGATGAGGTGGCGGCCGCCGTCGATCAGGCGATCAAGGCGCTGGGGGCCAGCTCGATCCGCGACATGGGACGGGTCATGGCCGAGCTGAAGGCGAAATACACCGGGCAGATGGATTTCGGCGCCGTCGGGCCCATGGTGAAATCGCGTCTGGGCTAGATCGCTGACCAGGTGAATGAAAACGCCCGCGGCACAGGCCGCGGGCGTTTTGCGTTTGTGATACGGGGCAGGGGCCTCAGGGCGTTGCCACCGCCTTGCGCGCGCAGGCCAGCGCCGCGGCCAGTTCGCGCCGCAGACGCAGCCGTTCCGCGGGCGTCAGGAAGGCGCCCAGTTCCACCACCCGCGGGCCGCCCTTCAGCGTCAGATATTGCTCGACCGGGCCGCCCTTGGCGTGGATCTCGGGGCTGACCCAATAGGGATTGGCCTGCCAGTGGCGCGCGGGGGCCTTGGGGTCGTGGCGGATCAGCTCGACGCGGTCCGACCAGATCCGCATTTCCTCCAGCACTTCGCCGGTACGATAGCTATGCGCCAGCGCCCACCAGACCGCGACCACCGCGATCATCAGGAAGGGCAGCAGCGCCCACAGGATGACCGAGCCCAGCACCGCCAGCAGCGGCAGCGCCAAAAGCCCCGCCGTCACCCCGATGAAGATCACGAATCCCTTGCGCGGCAAGGATCGGTAGGGCCAGGCGTGCAATTCAGCCAGCGGCGGGCCATCCGGGCGGCCCGATGCGCAAACGGCCCCGGAAATCTCCGGGGCCGTGTCGGGGTGTGTCACCCATTCATAAGGCATCTGCCTGCCTCAGTGCGCGTGGGATTTGTCCCAGTCCTCGCGCTTGGGCAGCTGCTCGAACGTATGTTCGGGCGGCGGCGAGGGCAGGGTCCATTCCAGCGTATCGGCATATTCGTTCCAGTAGTTCGCCTCGGTCACGCGGCGGCCTGCCAGCAGGGTGTAGGCCACGATGCCGATGAAGAACAGGAACGAGGCGAACGAGATGAACGCGCCGATCGACGAGATGTAGTTCCAGGTGGCAAACGCCTCCGGGTAGTCGATGTAGCGGCGCGGCATGCCCTGACGGCCCAGGAAGTGCTGCGGGAAGAAGGTCAGGTTCGCACCGATGAACATCGCCCAGAAGTGTAGCTTGCCCGCCCATTCCGGATACTGCCGGCCCGACATCTTGCCCATCCAGTAATAGATGCCGGCAAAGATCGCAAAGACCGCGCCCAGCGACATCACATAGTGGAAGTGCGCCACGACATAGTAGGTGTCGTGATAGACCCGGTCCAGCGGCGCCTGCGACAACACCACGCCGGTCACGCCGCCGATGGTGAACAGGAACAGGAAGCCGAACGCCCAAAGCATCGGGGTCTTGAACTCGATCGAGCCGCCCCACATCGTGGCGATCCAGCTGAACACCTTCACGCCCGTGGGCACCGCGATGACCATCGTGGCCAGCATGAAGTAGGACTGCTGCGTCAGCGACATGCCCACCGTGTACATGTGGTGCGCCCAGACGACAAAGCCCAGAACCCCGATCGCCACCATCGCATAGACCATCGGCAGGTAACCGAAGACCGGCTTGCGCGAGAAGGTGGCGATGACGTGGGAGATGATGCCAAAGCCCGGCAGGATGATGATATAGACTTCCGGGTGGCCAAAGAACCACAGGATGTGCTGATACAGGATCGGGTCACCGCCACCGGCCGGATCGAAGAAGGTCGTGCCGAAGTTGCGGTCCATCAGCAGCATGGTGATCGCGCCCGCCAGCACCGGCAGCGACAGCAGGATCAGCCACGAGGTGACGAAGATCGACCAGCCGAACAGCGGCACCTTGTGCAGCGTCATGCCCGGGGCGCGCATGTTCAGGAAGGTGGTGATCATGTTGATCGCGCCCAGGATCGAGCTGGCACCCGAGACGTGGACGGCGAAGATCGCCAGATCCATCGAGATCCCGCCCTCATTGGTCGACAGCGGCGGGTAAAGGACCCAGCCCACGCCCGACCCCAGCTGCCCGTTGCCGCCCGGCGCCAGCAGCGAGGCCACGCCCAGCGCCGTGCCCGCGACATAAAGCCAGTAGGACAGGTTGTTCATCCGCGGGAAGGCCATGTCCGGCGCGCCGATCTGCAGCGGCATGAAATAGTTGCCGAACCCCCCGAACAGCGCCGGAATCACCACGAAGAACATCATCAGGACGCCGTGATAGGTGATCATCACGTTCCACAGATGCCCGTTGGGCGTGCATTCTGCCGAGGCATCGGCGATGAACCGGGCCCCTTCGGCGCACATGTACTGCACGCCCGGTTCCATCAGTTCCATCCGCATGTAAACGGTGAAAATCACCGAAATCAGGCCGACAAGGCCCGCGGTGAACAGATAAAGAATCCCGATGTCTTTGTGATTGGTGGACATGAACCAGCGGGTAAAGAACCCGCGCGTGTCATGTTCACCATGGCTGTGAACGGCTGCGTCCGCCATGCTGATCTCCCATTTCGCGCCTGGCCCGCGGGTCTCCCACCCCGGGCCTGCATGGAATACTTCTAGAACGCAATTTCGCGATCGGCAATGATCGAGCGTCGGAATGGCGCAAAAATAGGCGCCAAAATGCGGCGGGGCGCCGTTGGGGCGCCGCGCGGGGGATTTCCGGCGCCGATCCGTTGCCGATCAGCGCACGACCGAGGCCAGATAGGCCGCCAGGTCGGCCTGTTTGGACTGCTGCTTGAAGGTCATGCCGGTCCTGGCTGCGGGATCGCCGGTCTTTTCGACCAGCCAGGCCTTCGGATCGGTCATGTAGGCGGCCAGTTCGGCCTCATCCCAGACCAGACCGGATTCGCCCACCGCGACGATCGGGTCCTTGTATCTGAACCCTGCCAGCCCGCCGACCGTGCGGCCCACGACGCCATACAGGTTCGGGCCGACCTTGCCGCCCGTGACGATTTCGGTGCCGTCATCGGCCACGATCGCATGGCAGGCCTTGCATCTGGCGAATTCCTTTGCGCCCACGGCGGGATCCCGGGCCGCGGCAGGGGGCACAAGGGCAAGCGCGCCAAGGGTGGCGGCGGCGAGGCTGGCAATGACGCGGGTTTTCATGGGCGATCCTTCACTCTGCACACTGGCCGTCATGAAACACCACGGTCGTCACAAACGGGTCGGGGTCCACGCCGCGCAGATGGGGTGCCGGCGCGGCTTATTCCATGGGACAGGCCGTCGCGCCCCCCGCTTGCCCGGCCTCATCGCCAAAGATTGCGGTGAACTGCCGCTTCAGCGCCACGTCCAGATCGGCCATGCCGACGGGCAGGCCCAGATCGACCAGGCTGGTCACGCCATGTTCGCGGATGCCGCAGGGCACGATGCCCTGAAAATGGTCAAGGTCGGGTTCCACATTGATCGAGATGCCGTGAAAGCTGACCCAGCGGCGCAGCTTGACGCCGATTGCGGCGATCTTGTCCTCACGCGGGGTGCCATCGGGGCCTGGTGCCTTGTCGGGGCGCACCACCCACACGCCGACGCGGCCCGCGCGCCGTTCGCCCCGGACGTTGAATTCGGCCAGTGTGTCGATGACCCATTGTTCCAGCTTGCACACGAAGGCGCGCACATCGCGCCCGCGGCGGTTCAGATCCAGCATCACATAGGCCACGCGCTGCCCGGGCCCGTGATAGGTATATTGCCCGCCGCGCCCGGCCTGATGAACCGGAAAGCGGCCGGGATCGGTCAGATCCTGCGCCCGGGCCGAGGTGCCCGCGGTATAAAGCGGCGGATGTTCCAGCAACCAGACCGCCTCGGGGGCCTGACCGCGCGCGATGGCCGCGGCGCGGTCTTCCATGAAGGCCAGCGCCTCTGCATAGGGCACCAACCGCCCGGAATGGATCCATTCGACCATGCGCGCCTCCTGATCGGGTCAGGTCCGGCTTAGGCGAACGGGGCCGGTGGCTCAAGCCTGATTGCGCGCGGGGGCGGCCGGGACAGGGGCCGGGACAGGGGCCGGGACAGGCGGGCCAAGATTTTCGGGGGCGGCGTGAAAATTCCCTTTTCAACGCCGGACCGCTCGGCTAATACGCCGCCACCAAGCCCTGACGTGCGGTCGTGGCGGAATTGGTAGACGCGCAGCGTTGAGGTCGCTGTGGGGTAACTCCCGTGGAAGTTCGAGTCTTCTCGACCGCACCATTTTCCTGACAGCCTGCCGGTCACGACGCCGGGGAAATCGTTTTTCCGCGTCGCTTTGCCATCTGCCGGGCGGGCCGGAACCAGGGACCCCGCAACGATTCGCCGATTCGCACCGCCCCCAGGGGGCGGCCCGCGCCCGAAGGCGCGTTTCGCCGGGGCGGCCGATGGTCGCGGACCGCGCGCGGGGTGCCGTATTTGGGCCATTTGCGGCCCCGAACCCCCGCGGACTGCCTCCTGTGCCCTGCCGGTCCCGGCCCCGGATTTGTGACGGGTTGAAATGCGCATCTGCTTCCGTTTTAGTCGGCGCTACGGGAAACAGGATCACAAGAACAAACAGGGAGCCCGCATTTGACTACCGCAGCCACCGACGATGGATTCGTCGTTTTCGACCACGTTCAGAAAAGTTACGACGGCGAGACACTGGTCGTGAAAGACCTGAACCTGTCGATCGGCAAGGGAGAGTTCCTGACGATGCTGGGGCCTTCGGGGTCCGGTAAAACGACCTGCCTGATGATGCTTGCGGGGTTTGAAACCGCGACCAACGGTGAAATCCGGCTGGACGGGCGCAACATCAACATGGTCCCGCCGCACAGGCGCGGGATCGGGATGGTGTTCCAGAACTATGCGTTGTTCCCGCACATGACGGTGGGCGAGAACCTGTCCTTCCCGCTGGAGGTGCGGGGCATGGGCAAATCCGGGCGCGAGGCCAAGATCGCCCGCGCGCTGGACATGGTGCAGATGGGGGCCTTCGCCAACCGCCGCCCGGCGCAGCTTTCGGGCGGCCAGCAGCAGCGCATCGCGCTGGCGCGCGCGCTGGTCTTCGACCCCGCGCTGGTGCTGATGGACGAACCCCTGGGTGCGCTGGACAAGCAGCTGCGTGAACATATGCAGTTTGAAATCAAGCGATTGCACGAAAGCCTTGGGATCACGGTGGTCTATGTCACCCACGACCAGGGCGAGGCGCTGACGATGTCCGACCGCGTTGCGGTGTTCAACGACGGCCGCATCCAGCAGCTGGCCCCCCCCGATGAGCTTTACGAACGCCCCGGCAACAGCTTCGTCGCCCAGTTCATCGGCGAAAACAACAAGCTGCCCGGCACGATCGAGGAAATCCACGAAGGCCGCGCGCTGGTGCGGCTGGCCAATGGCGAGCTGATCGACGCGACGCCCGTCAACATCCAGACGCGCGGCCAGCGGACGCTGGTCTCGATCCGTCCCGAACGGGTGGAATTCAAGCCCGAGATGATGCCCCCCGGCGCCCACACCATCGACGCCGAGGTGCTGGAGGTCATCTACATGGGCGACATCCTGCGCGCGCGGCTGCGCGTGGCCGGATCGGACGATTTCGTGATGAAAATGCGCAACACCCTGGGCCAGACGCGCCTGGGCCCCGGCCAGAAAATCAAGGTCGGCTGGCATCCCCAGGATGCCCGCGCGCTCGATCCGATGTAGCATGGTCCGGCGCGGGCGCTGCCCCGCGCCAGTCCCGCCGCGTCCGGTCCGCTGCACTTTGGGCCCGGGCGCAGGAAATGCCCGGGTCCGCCCGCCCGAGATTGCCACAGGATGACCCATGACTGACGCCGCCGCCCCGCTTTCCACCGCAGATGGCCGCCCGCTCAAGGCGGCACTGGCCGCATCCCAGACCCGCGCGCGCCGCAAGGCGCTGGCGCTTGTGGCGCCGCTGCTCCTGTTCGTGCTGATCACCTTCGTGGTCCCGATCGGCCAGATGCTGTTCCAGTCGGTCTATAATCCCACCTTCGCCGATGCCGCCCCCGCGCTGCGGCAATGGTTCGACGACAATCCCCCCGGCGCCGGGATCGACGAGACGGCCTTTGCCGCCCTTGCCGCCGACCTCAGACAGATGCGTGCCGAACGGACCGCCGGCGCCGCGGGCACGCGCATCAACTATGACGTGGCGGGCACGCGATCGCTGTTCACCGCCGCCGCGCGCCGCGCCGACAACCTGGCCCCCCCCTACCGCGAGGCGATCCTGACCCTGGACCCGGGCTGGGGCGATCCGCTTTTGTGGCGGGCCATGCGCTCTGCCTCCAGTCCGGTCACCGCCGATTTCTACCTCGCCGCGCTGGACCTGACCCGGGATGAGACCGGCGCGATCGTCCAGGTCGATGAAAAGCAACGCGTCTACAAGCTGCTGTTCGGGCGCACATTGCTGCTTTCGGCGCTGATCACCTTTACCTGCCTGCTGCTGGCCTTCCCGATCGCGCATCTTCTGGCGACGCTGCCGCTGGCGAAATCGAACCTGCTGATGATCCTGGTGCTCTTGCCGTTCTGGACATCGCTTCTGGTGCGCACGACATCCTGGATCGTGCTGCTGCAACAGCAGGGCGTGATCAACAACGCGCTTGTCGCCCTTGGCATTGTGGGCGAAGACGGGCGCATCCAGATGATCTACAACCAGATGGGCACGATCATCGCGATGACCCATATCCTGCTGCCCTTCATGGTGCTGCCGCTCTACTCGGTGATGCGCCCGATCCCGCCCAGCTATGTGCGCGCGGCCCGCTCGCTGGGCGCCACCAGCTGGACGGCCTTCCGCCGCATCTACCTGCCGCAAACCCTGCCCGGCATCGGCGCGGGGGCGCTTCTGGTCTTCATCCTGGCGGTCGGCTACTACATCACGCCCGCGCTGGTCGGCGGCGCCGATGGCCAGCTGATCTCGAACCTGATCGCCTTCCACATGCAGAAATCGCTGAACTGGTCGCTGGCGGCGGCCCTTGCGGGCCTGCTCCTGGGGGGCGTGCTGATCCTTTACTGGCTCTACGACAAGCTCGTGGGCATCGACAATCTGAAGCTGGGCTGATCCGGCTTCTTCTTGGCTGAAATACTCCGGGGGTCCGGGGGCAGCGCCCCCGGCCGCGATGAGACAGGAGACCGATCCGAATGGCGCTTCCCGCCTATGCAAGCCCGCTCGAAAAGCTCTGGCATTATACCTATCTGGTGATCTGCGCGCTGATCTTCCTGTTCCTGATCTCGCCGATCCTGATCATCATGCCGCTGTCGTTCAACGCCGAGCCCTATTTCACCTTCACCGAAAAGATGATGGCGCTCGACCCCGAGGGCTATTCGCTGCGCTGGTATGACAGCCTGCTGACCTTCGGCATGCAGGCCCCCGATGCGCCGCGCGATGCGGCCTGGTGGGGGGATTTCTGGCGCAATGCGCAATGGATGCAGGTCACCAGGAATTCGATCATCATCGGCTTTTTCTCGACGCTGCTGGCGACCGTGCTGGGCACGCTGGCGGCGTTGGGCCTGTCGCGCCCGGAAATGCCCTTCCGCCGGGCGATCATGGCGGTGCTGATCTCGCCGATGATCGTGCCGATCATCATCACCGCGACGGGGCTGTTCTTCTTCTACTCGAAAACGGGGCTGGCCAATTCCTATCCCGGCATCATCCTGGCCCATGCCACGCTGGGCATTCCTTTCGTCATCATCACCGTCACCGCGACGCTGGTGGGCTTTGACCAAAGCCTTTCGCGTGCGGCGGCCTCGCTGGGGGCCAATCCGCGCACGACCTTCTTCAAGGTGATCATGCCGCTGATCCTGCCCGGCGTGATCTCGGGGGCGCTGTTTGCCTTCGTGACCTCGTTTGATGAGGTGGTGGTGGTGCTGTTCGTGGCCGATCACAGCCAGCAGACGATCCCGCGGCAGATGTGGAACGGCATCCGTGAACAGATCAGCCCGGCGATCCTTGCGGTGGCGACGATCCTTGTGGTGATCTCGATCGCGCTGCTGACCACGGTCGAATTGCTGCGCCGCCGTTCGGACCGGCTGCGGGGCATCAGCGCGCGCTGAGGGGCGTCGCCGGCCCAAGGGCCGGCGCGCCAACAGCCTGACCAAGGCCAGGCCGCAGGCGGGGGGTCAGCGCAGGGCGCCCAACGCGGCCTCTTCCTCTTCGGGTGTCATTGGCGCGCCGGCTTCGGTGGTGGCTATGAAGGCGTCCAGCGTTTCCAGCGACGAGGCCGGGGCATAGCTTTGCGTATCCGCGCGCGGCGCGGCGATGGCCAGGCGGATGTCCCAATCCGCGCCGCTGTGGCAGGCCACGGATACCAGGGTCCGGCCATCCGCCCCGTCATGTTCGAATTCGCGGCAGAATTCGCCCGCGCCATTGCGGAAACTGGCGATCGCGGCGATGCGGTCGCCATTGGGCAACGTGGCGACCTGACCCGAGGGCAGGCTGGCCAGCGTGGCGGGCAGACCGGGGCTGTCCAGTGCGGTGATGCGCAGCCCCCCCATTCCGTCCTGTGGCTTGCCCGTCTGTCCGGCCCAGAAGCCTGCGCCCAGGCCCACCGCCAGCGCGATGGATGCCGCCAGCGCCAGACGCGCCGCGCCGCGCCGCGCCGGCTGTGCCGATGCGGCGCGGCGCAGGAACGGCAGGATTGCCGCCCCGGCGGGGGCAGGGGTGGGGGCAGGGGCGGCGGCGGGCGTCTGGCGCGCGGCGGCCAGCGTCGCCTCGACCCGTGCGCGCAGCGTCTCGGGCACGGGCGGGGCGGGGCGGGCGGCATCGGCACGCAACAGTTCTGCCGTGCGCGCAAACATCGTGACCCGTGCCGCCACCTCGGGGGTGGCGGCCATGGCCGCCTCGATGTCGCGCGCGGTGGCGTCGTCCAGCACGCCATCGGCATAGGCCATCAGCAGGTCATCGCCCGGGACTGTCTGGGGGGTGGCTTTGGCCATTGCGCGTCTCCTTGATCCGCTGCGATAACGCGGCAGCGATCATTTTATTCCCAGTTTTTCTGCAAGTGCTGCGCGGGCGCGGGCAAGGCGGCTCATGACGGTGCCCTTGGGCACGCCCAGAACCTCGGCCGCTTCGGCATAGGACAGGTCTTCATAGGCCACCAGCAACAGCACCTCGCGCTGACCAGCGGGCAGTTCGGCCATGGCAGCTTCGGTCGCACCGAGCATCAGGCGGCTTTCGGTGACGTCCGCGCCATCGACGGTGGCGGATTCGGGGGTGTCGGCCACGTCGACTTCGGTGCCGCGGGTGCGGTTGCGGCGGGTCATGTCGATCCAGGCATTGCGCAGGATGCGGAAGGTCCATGCATCCAGCCGCAGGTCGGGGCCGCGCCGGTCGCGCGCGGCCAGCGCCTTTTCAACGGTGATCTGGACCAGATCATCGGCCAGATCGCCGCGCCGGCACAGCGACAGCGCAAACCGCCGCAGGTTGGGCAAAAGCGCAATCAGTTCTGTTTCAAAGGAATCGCCCATATGAGGTAGCCTGTTCGGGTTGCCTTGCGGGCACTGGGAATAAATACACGCGCAGAACGTATTCGCGGTAGTGACTGTTTGCCAGAAGGAATTTCGCCATGTTGTTGCGCCCCCCCCTGCTGCTGCCGCTTGTGTTGCTGGCGGCCCTTGCCCTGCCGCCGGTGGCCTGGCCCGAGGCAGGTTTTGTCGGCATGGCCTGGGCGGGCGACGACGATGACGACGATGGCAGCGATGATGATGACGATGATGACGATGATGACGATGACGATGATGACGATGATGATGACCGAAACGGCAGGGCCGGCCAGCCGGGCGGGCGTGAAACCGATCATGTTGATCAGCGCGCGAAACCGCGTGAAACGCGCGCGCCGCAGGCCCCGGCACCCCGCCGCCGCACCCCGCCGCCGCCGGTCCGTGCCCCTGCCGAGGTCGTGGCGCTGGACCTTGCCGCCGATGATCTGGCCGCGTTGACCGCGCAGGGCTTTGCCGTTCTGTCGGAACAGCCGGTGCCGGGGCTTGGGCTGACCGCGCATCGCCTGGCGATCCCGCGCGGGCAGACGCTGGAACAGGCGCGTGCCACGGTGCGCGCGCGCCCGTCCGGGCAGGCAGCGGATTTCAACCATTACTACCGGGCAGAACAGGCCTTTGAAGGGTGCCAGGGCGCTGATTGTCCGGCGCGCGAGGCGATCGACTGGCCGCGCTTTCCCACGCGCGCCGCGGCAAGCTGCGGGCGCAGCGTGACGATCGGCATGATCGATACCGGCATCAATGAAAACCACGCCACATTCGCCGGCGCGCAACTGGAACTGCACCGCCTGTCGTCCGACCGGATGGACCCGTCGGGCGCCATTCACGGCACCGCGGTGGCCGCCCTTCTGGTCGGCGATCCGGCCACGCGGTCGCCGGGGCTGGTGCCGGGGGCGCGGCTGGTGGCGGTCGATGCCTTCCACAGCGACCGCGGGGATGAGCGGGCCGATGTCGTCAACCTGATCGAGGCGCTGGACTTTCTGGCCGATGCCGGGGCGCGCGTGATCAACCTGAGCCTGGCCGGCCCCTCGAACGCGGTTCTGGAAGAGATGGTCACCCGCCTCGCGGTGGAGCGCGACATCGTTCTGGTCTCGGCGGCGGGCAATGGCGGGCCGCGGGCGGAACCGGCCTTTCCGGCCGCCTATGACCCGGTGATCGCGGTCACGGCGGTGGACCGCGACAGCCGCGTCTATCGCCGCGCCGCGCAGGGGCCGCATATCGACCTGGCCGCGCCGGGGGTGGATGTCTGGACGGCGGCCTCGGTCAGCGGCGCGCGGCCAAGGACGGGGACGTCCTTCGCGGTGCCCTTCGTCACCGCCGCCGCCGCGATCCTGCGCGAGGCCGAGCCCGGCCTTGATGCGCAGGCCGTGGTCGAACGGCTGCGCGCCGCCGCGCGCGATCTGGGCGCGCAGGGGCCAGATGCGGTCTTCGGGGCGGGGCTTTTGCAATTGCCGGCGGATTGCCTGCCGGTGCCGCCCGCCATGCCTTAGGACGCGGCGCCGCGCCGGGCAGGCCTTGCCGTGCCCGGCCAATCTTGGCACAACCCCGCCGACACGCAGTCGGCGAAAGGGCGCAGGCATGATCACCATTACGCAGGAACATCCGGTCCAGCCCGATCTGGCCCTGCTGCACGCGCGCCATACCCAGGCGATGCATGCCGACACCCCGCCCGAATCGATCCACATGCTGCCCGCCGAGGCGCTGGCCGCATCGGGCATCTGGTTCTTCGTGATGCGTGAGGCGGGCATGGCGCTGGGCATGGGCGCCTTCAAGCGCATCGATGCGGCCCATGCCGAGATCAAATCGATGCATGTCCTGTCCGAGGCGCGGGGCAGGGGGCTGGCGCGGCGCCTGTTGGATCACCTGATGGCCAGCGCCCGCGCCGCCGGTTTCGCGCGCCTCAGCCTGGAAACCGGCGCCCAGCCGTCCTTCGCGGCGGCGCGCGTGCTGTATGCGCAGGCCGGTTTCGCCGAATGCGGCCCCTTTGAAGGCTATGGCCCCGATCCCAACAGTGTCTTCATGACCCGCGCGATCTGACCACGAGGGGCCTTGCACGGCGCGCGGGCTTGGCCCAAAAGGGCAACGGATGGCCCCGTAGCTCAACTGGATAGAGCAGCCGACTTCTAATCGGCAGGTTGAGGGTTCGATTCCTTCCGGGGTCGCCATTCATTTTGCATGTAGATGATCGTGAAAGCCGCCATCCGGTGTAGCGGCGTTGCCGATAGGGTCACAGTCCGCTTATCCGCACGGCGAGGTCAGAGGCCTTCGTCATCAGAAGTCCAGTTCGATGGCGATGCCCTTCTTGACCGCCAGATCCACAACCGATGCAGCGACAGCAAGGTCCTGAAGGCCAACACCGGTGCCGTCGAAGATCGTGATCTGGTCATTGGCGGTGCGGCCCGGGTTGGTTCCGTTGATGACCGCGCCAAGCTGGACAATATCAGTTTCCCTGATCAGGCCTTCGGCAATTGCATGCTGCGCTTCACCAATGCTGACAGACTGTGCCACCTCGTCGGTGAACAGCAATGCCCGCGCCAGCAAAGCGGTCTCGAGTTCTTGCTTGCCTTTCGTATCGGTGCCCATGCAGGCGATATGCGTGCCCCCCGATACATGGTCCGCCATCAGCGACGGCGCAAAAGCCGAGGTGATTGTGATGATGACGTCGGCCTCCGCCATGCCGGGCAGTTCGACGGCTTCAAAGGGCACACCGGCCTCGACCGCCACCTTCTCGATATCAGGCAGCATCCCGGGGTGGTAATTCCAGCCGATAACCTTCTCGAACGGGCGCTGTTCGAGAGCCGCGCGCAGCTGGAAGGTGGCCTGGTGGCCCGCGCCGACCATGCCCAACACCTTCGCGTCCGGACGCGCGAGATGCCTGATCGACACCGATGAGGCCGCAGCGGTGCGCAGGGCGGTCAGCAAATTGCCACCGACCATCGCCTGGACTTTGCCCGTATCCGGATCGAACAGGAAAACGGTTGACTGATGGTTGATCAGCCCGCGTTTTCCAAGGTTGTTCGGCCAGTAGCCCCCGGCTTTCAGTCCGAGCACAAGCCCCGCACGGTCGAACCCGCCCTTGAAGCCATAAAGGGCATCCTCGTGCCCGATGGCCTCGCGCACCACGGGGAAATTGCGGGCATCGCCCGACGCCATGGCGGCAAAGACCTTTTCGACGGCGTCGAATGCCGCCTCGCGCGTCATGAGGCCGGCGATTTCACGTTCGGGTACGATCAGCATCTTTCTGTCCCTGTTCCTGTTCTTGTTCGAGCCGTCGTTGGCGATCACATCGAACCAAGCCGTCCCGGAATTCATGCGCCCGTGTGCCACTGCCGGAAGGAAAGCATGCACACGGACGACTATCCTGTTCCTCCCGGGCCAGACCTCTCTGCCTCGGGTCGGAAAGATCAGTAGGCGTGACCGCGCGCGGACACTGGCCAGACGCATTCCACCTTGCCGTTCCGCACACCGACATACCAATCGTGCACGTTTGCGGTCGGGTCGCAGTGGCCCGGTACCAACCGGAGTTTGTCATTGACCTTGAGCACGCCGTTCGGATCCATCACCACGCCATGCTCGTCCGAGCACTTGATGTATTCGACGTCGTCGCGCCCATAGACAACGGGCAAGCCGCTATCGACGGATTGCACCTTGAGGCCGGCATCGACGATGGCCTTGTCGGCCTTGGCGTGGCTCATCACCGAGGTCAGGATGAAGAAGGCATTTTCCCATTCGCCCCGGTCGATGCGCTTTCCGTCCTTGTCCAGAATACGGCCATAGTCCGCGTCCATGAAGGCGTAAGAACCACACTGAAGTTCATTGTACACGCCCGAATTCGACTCGAAATAGTAGGAGCCGGTGCCGCCGCCGGAAACGAGTTCACATTCGATGCCTTCGGCTTTCAGGCCCTCGACGGCGTCCTTGACCATCGCGATCGCCACTTCCAGCTTTTCCTTGCGTGCCGCATAGCTGTCCAGGTGCTGCATGGCGCCCTGGTAGGCCTGGATGCCGGTGAACTTCAGGTTCGGCGCTGCCTTGACCGCCTTTGCGATTTCGACAACCGCGGGCGTGGTGGTCACACCGCAGCGCCCGGCGCCACAGTCGATTTCCACAAACACCTCCAGCCCGGTGCCGTGCTTTACGGCAGCATTGGACAGATCGGCCACGTTTGCCAGGTCATCGACGCAGACGATAATGCGGCTGCCCAGCCCGGGCAGGCGCGCCAGCCGGTCGATCTTGGCGGGTTCGCGGACCTGGTTCGACACCAGCACGTCCTTGATGCCGCCGCGCACGAACACCTCGGCCTCGGACACTTTCTGGCAGCAGACGCCGACCGCGCCGCCCAGACGTTCCTGGAGCCTGGCGACGTCAACCGACTTGTGCATCTTGCCATGAACGCGGTGCCGCATGCCATGCGCCCTTGCGTAATCACCCATCTTCCTGATGTTGCGTTCAAGCGCGTCGAGATCGAGGATCAGGCATGGGGTCTGGATATCGGCTTCATCCATGCCCGGCTTTGCGGGGATGTCATAGCCGACTTCGAAGTCGTCGAGATTGGTCAGGTCTTTCATGTCGGCACTCCTCTGTCAGGAATTTGATGGGCAGGGTTGGGTCAGACGGCCAGCCAGGGCAGTTTGTCGAGATCGACATTGCCGCCGGTCACGATCAGGCCCACGCGCTTGCCCCTGAAGGCATCAGGGGTCTTCAGCACGGTCGCCAGCGGGACTGCCGAAGACGGTTCCATCACGATCCGCAGATGTTTCCAGATCAGCATCATCGCGTCGATGATTTCCCGTTCCGAGGCCGTATATATCTCGGATACATGGTTCGACACGAAGTGCCAGGTCAGGTCTTTCAGGGGCACCAACAGGCCGTCGGCGATGGTCTTGGGCGCGTCATCGGCGATGATGTATCCTGCCTTGAAGCTGCGGCAGGCGTCGTCGGCCTGCTCGGGCTCTGCAGCGATCACCTTTGTTTCCGGCGCCAGCGTGGACAGCGTCAGGCAGGTGCCCGAGATCATGCCGCCGCCGCCAATGGGTGCGACGACCATGTCCAGCCCGCCGGTCTGCTCGATGAATTCTTTGGAACATGTGCCCTGGCCGGCGATCACGCGCGGATCGTTGTAGGGGTGGACGAAATCTCCGCCTGTTGCGGCCTGCACCCGGGCAAACGTCGCTTCACGCGAAGAGGTCAAAGGCCCGCACTCGGTGATCTTGCCGCCATAGCGGCGCACGGTGTCTTTCTTGGCCTGTGGCGCGGTGCGTGGCATGACCACGTTGCAGGGAATGCCGCGCCTCATTGCCGCGTAGGAAAGACAGGACGCGTGGTTGCCCGACGAATGCGTGGCAACGCCCTTTTTCGCCTGTTCATCATCAAGCCCGAAGACCGCGTTGCAGGCACCGCGCACCTTGAAGGCGCCCGGCTCCTGGAAGTTTTCGCACTTGAAAAACAGTTGAGCGCCCGTCAACTCGTTGAGATAGTCGGATGTCCGAACCGGCGTGCGGCGGATAAAGGGTTCGATACGCACATGGGCGTCAAGCATGTCCTGATAGGTCGGGACGTACATGTCGGTGTCCTTTATCATGCGGCGTTCTTCCGGGCCGCCGCGGGATGGCCGCGGTAATAGTCCTGGGCTGCGGCGACGCCGGACCCAAGCCTGATGTCAAGGCCCAGGTCGACCATGCACATCTCTGCGGTTGCGAGGCCGGACAGGGTCATGACATCCGTGAGGCTGCCAAGGTGGCCGATGCGAAAAACCTTTCCCGCGACCTCGCCAAGGCCGACACCAAAAGCGACGCCGTATTTGCTGGCCGCATGGGAAACGATCGACGTCGCATTGAAACCTTCGGGCGTTCGGATCGCGCTGACGGTGTCCGAGTGGACCGACGGGCTGGCTGCGCAAAGTTTCAGGCCCCAGGCCGCAACGGCCGCGCGGACGCCTTCCGCAATGCGGTGGTGGCGGGCAAAGACGTTCTCCAGGCCTTCGGTCAGCAGCATGCCGCAGGCCGTGTTCAGCCCGTTCAGCAGGCCCACAGCCGGGGTGTAGGGATAGGCGTTGTTTGCATAGCCCCTGGCCATGTCATGGATGTCAAAGAAAGTGCGTGGCAAGGTGGCTGTCTTCGTCGCCGCCATGGCCTTCGGGCTGAAACCGACAATGGCAAGACCAGCCGTCAGCATGAAGCCTTTTTGGGAACCCGTCACGGCGACATCCACCCCCCATTCATCGAAGCGAAAGTCCATCGACGCGATCGAGGACACGCCGTCTACGAACAGCATGGCCGGGTGGCCAGCGGCATCCAGCGCGCGACGAACGGCGGCGATGTCCGACCTCACGCCGGTCGCGGTTTCATTGTGCGTGGCAAGGACGACCTTGATTTCATGGTTCTTGTCAGCGGTCAGGATTTCTTCGTAACGATCCGCAGGCAGCCCTTCACCCCACATGGTTTCGACAATCTCGACATCAAGGCCGTGGCGCTGACACATGTCGATCCAGCGATGGCTGAACATGCCGTTGCGCGCTGCAAGAACCTTGTTCCCGGCGGACAGGCAGTTGGACAGCGCGGTTTCCCAGCCACCTGTGCCGGTCGACGGGAAAATGAAGATTTCGGCGCGGTCGCTTTTCAGAACCTTGCGTACGCCTTCACGCGCCGGGTGCAGGATCTGGCCGAAGAGAGGTGACCTGTGGTCGATCGTCGGCATGTCACAAGCCTTGCGAAGGCTTTCGGGGATGTTGGTCGGGCCCGGGATGAAAACGGGGTTCTGAAAGCTCATGATTGGTTTCCTTCCTTCGTTGCCCGCACGATAAATGCCCTCGGATTTCGTTGATACTATTTTGAAAAATCATTTCATTTCTGATGTGTTTGAATTTCATTATAGTTGTCAGTATGTTATATTTTTCATATAATGAATTTGTTTTTCACATAAAATCGAAGGCTTCTTATGGTTTCTCAAGATAATAAACCTGAAACGGGTCGGAAGGCGCGTGGCAGACCCCGTGGATGGGAAGACAAGACGGCCCAGAATACGGTTAAGTCTCTTGATCGCGCGATGGAGGTCTTTGAGTATCTGAGCGAGGCCCAGGGCAAGCCTTTGACTGCGCTTGCCGGCGAAATGGATCAATCGCCGGCTACGGTTTACCGGATACTTGTGACACTGGAGGGCAGGGGGCTGGTCGAGTTCGACCATGAAGAGCAGGTGTGGCACATCGGGCCGCGCGCATTTGTCATCGGCGCGCGATTCCTTCGGCGAACCAGCCTTGTCGATCGGGCCAGACCGATCATGCGCCGACTTATGGAGGCAACCGGCGAAACGGCCAATCTGGGCATCGAAAAGGAAGGCGCCGTTTTGTTCCTGAGCCAGGTTGAAACCCATGCGAGCATCCGGGCCTTTTTTCCGCCGGGTACATTGTCGCCGATGCATGCATCAGGGATCGGCAAGGCGTTGCTTGCGCACATGGATGACGACCGGCTGGACAGATTGCTGGCGACCGTCACGCTGGATGCGTTCACCGAACACTCGATAACCGGGACAGCGACGCTCAGGAACGAGCTCAAGACGATTCGTGAAACGGGTTACGCGGTTGACAATGAGGAAAAGAATGCAGGCATGCGATGCATTGCGGCACCGGTGTTTGACCTGAACACAGAGGTGATTGCGGGAATATCCGTATCGGGACCGACCAGTCGTGTCAGCCCCGCCGAGATTGAACGGTTGAGCCGCCCCGTGATCGAGGCGGCGCGTCAGTTGACCCTGGCGATCGGAGGCAACGTTAATCCGCAGCAGTCCTGAGGCGCGGGTGCCGTGGCCAGTTCACAGTCCCCGGACGCAAGGCCATATGGCGGTTCACGTCCTTGTAAAGCAGATACCGGAACTTGCCCGGACCACCGGCATAACAGGCCTGCGGGCAGAATGCGCGCAGCCACATGTAATCACCGGCCTCGACCTCTACCCAGTCGTTGTTGAGGCGATAGACGGCCTTGCCTTCAAGCACATAAAGGCCGTGTTCCATTACATGAGTTTCAAGAAAGGGAATGACACCGCCCGGCTCGAAGGTGACGATGGTCACATGCATGTCATGGCGCAGGTCCGCCGGGTCGACAAAGCGCGTCGTGGCCCATTTCCCATCGGTACCCGGCATCGCCGAGGGTGTGATGTCGTTTTCGTTCAACACCAGAACATCAGGGGTATCCAGCCCCTCGACAACCTCATAGGCCTTGCGCACCCAGTGGAAGCGCAGCACCGCGTCGCCGCGATTGTGCAGGGTCCAGCCACTGGACGGTGGCAGGTAGGCGTAACCGCCGGGGGTCATCTCGTGGGTCTTGCCGTTCACCTTCAGGGTTGCGGCGCCTTCCACGATGAACAGGACGCCTTCAGCCCCGGGGTCGGTTTCCGCCCGGTCCGATCCGCCGCCCGGCAGCACCTCCATGATGTATTGCGAAAAGGTCTCGGCGAAACCGGAAAGGGGACGCGCGATCACCCAAAGGCGGGTTTTTTCCCAGAAAGGAACGAAGCTTGTAACGATGTCACGCATCGTGCCTTTCGGAATCACGGCATAGGCATCGGTAAAGATGGCGCGGTCTGTAAGCAGCTGATCTTGGCCCGGGTGTCCCCCGTGCGGCGCGAAATACTTGGTGGTCATGGATGCTCCTGAAGGCAGCGGATCTCTTTGCCAAAATATGCACCGCGACCCGGGCGGGAACCACATGGAAAGAAGCGACAGCTCTGTTCGGAAAGATTTGAAAATGACAGGGATATGCGTGAATAACTGAAAAGCGGCGGACCTGTTCCGGCGTCCATTTCCGATAGGCGCAAGCCGAATGTCCGGGAACGCGTCAACATGGGCCCGGCGTTCGCCTTTGGCCAAGCCTGCGGGGTGAGGTGGGCCACCCTACCGGTCGCGGACTTCCCGCACCCAGGCGACGATCAAAGCCCGGGATTCGTCATCCATCTGGATGGCATTGGGCGGGGGCATCGCGTGGCTTACCCCGGCGTGAAGATAGATTTGTTCGGCGTGTCGCGCGACATCGCTTTGGGTTTCGAGCAGGATATCCTTGGGCGCCCAAAGCAATCCGTCCCAGGAGGGTTCACGCGCGTGGCACATCGAACAGTTGCCGACCACGGCGGAATAGGCATCCTCAAACCCTTCGGCAGAGGCAAACCTCTCTTCGTAGGGGGTGAGGGGGCGGGCTTCGGCCTCATCGTAGGTGTTGCCCGCCGATACCGTCGACAACCATGCGATCAGGATCATCAGCAGAACGGTCACCAGCCAGGTCCAGTGCGGCCCCTTGCCGGTCTTGTGCATGGTGTTGAAATAATGGCGGATGGTGACGCCGGTCAGGAAGACAAGGCTGGCGATGATCCAGCTGTATTGCGTGGCAAACGCCAGCGGATAGTGGTTCGACAGCATCAGGAAGACCACCGGAAGCGTCAGATAGTTGTTATGCGTCGAGCGCACTTTCGCGATCTTGCCGTATTTCGCGTCCGGGGTGCGGCCGGCCTTGAGGTCGTCCACGACGATGCGCTGATTGGGCATGATCTGAAAGAACACATTCGCCGTCATGATCGTGGCCGTGAAGGCACCCAGGTGCAGCAGCGCCGCCCGGCCGGTGAAGATCTGGTGATACCCCCAGGACATGATGACCAGAATGATGAAAAGAAGCAGCATCAGCAGCGTCGGGTGATCGGCCAGTTTCGACTTGCACAACGCGTCATAGGCCAGCCAGCCGATGGTCAGCGACGCCCCGGAAATCAGGATTCCCTGCCACAGTGAAAGATCCGCCCTGGTCGGATCCAGAAGGAAGATCTCGCCGCCGACCCAGTATATGATCATGAGCAAAGCCGCACCGGACAGCCATGTCGTGTAGCTTTGCCATTTGTGCCAGGTCAGGTGCTCGGGCATCCGTGCGGGCGCGACAAGGTATTTTACCGTGTGGTAGAAGCCGCCTCCATGAACTTCCCACTCTTCTCCGTAGGCCCCCTCGGGCAAGGCCGCGTTCGGTTTCAGCATCAGATCAAGTGCGATGAAGTAGAACGACGCACCGATCCACGCCATCGCAGTGATCACATGCAGCCAACGGACGGAAAATGCGATCCAGTCCCACAAGATTGCCAGGTCATACATGGCGTTCCTCCCAAGATTCGATTTCCCGGATACTCTAGGCGCGCGGCGTTTGTTCTGGTATTACCGCAAAACGCCAAGCAGCATCAAAAAAATCGGAATAATGTCCTACTTCGACAACATCCGCACCTTTGTCCGGGTTTATGAGCTCGGCAGCATGTCGGCGGCAGGCCGGGATCTGAGGGTTTCCCCTGCTGTAACATCTTCCCGGATTTCGCAACTTGAAGAGCACCTGGGCGTCAGGCTGTTCCAGCGCACCACGCGGAGCCTGACCCCGACCCAACAAGGACAATCATTCTATCGGGGTGCCACGGAGATACTGGAAGCTGTTGAAAGTGCTGAAGCGCAGATTGTAAGCATTACTGAGAACCTCAGGGGGTCTTTGTACGTTGCGGCGCCACTTGGTGTTGGAAGGCGACTCATCGCCCCGCAGGTGCCGGACTTTCTGAAGGAGTATCCAGAGGTCAACGTGAGGCTTCGGCTGACGGATCGGAAAGTGGATCTGACAACGGAAGGATTGGACCTGGCGTTCTTTCTTGGGCAGCCCGAAGACAGCAATCTGAGAATACGAAAGATTTCCGATGTCGATCGTATCCTGTGCGCTTCCCCTGCCTATGTCGAGCGGCGCGGAATGCCCGAGAGCGGCACTGACCTGGTTTCCGGGGGCCATGAATGTCTGAGTTTGCGCTTTCCTGGCGCCACCGAATTCCAATGGCTTTTGACCACGCCGAATGGCCCCAAACGCTTCCGCGTCTCGGGCCGCTACGAGTCGGATGACGGCGATGTGCTGACGGACTGGGCATTGGCCGGGCACGGCATCGCCATGAAGCCGGTATTCGAAATCGCGGATCACCTGAGATCTGGCGCCCTGGTTCCGGTGGCAGAGAAGACCCCACCAGAACCGATTCAGATGGCATGTCTGTTCACGCACCGTCGCAGGCAGGACCCGAAGACGCGATTGTTCATGGAATTTGTGATCGACCGTATCGCCGCGACGATCCGGTCGACGGACGGAAAAAAGCAGTAAGTTCAGCTTCCGCGATAGGTCGAATAGCTGAACGGCGAAAGCAGCAGCGGCACATGGTAATGCGCGTGTTCCGACATTCCGAAGCGGATCGGGATGATGTCCAGAAAGCGCGGGGTTTCCGGCGGGGTGCCGCAGGCATCGAGGTAGGCACCGGCGTGGAAAATCAACTCGTATTCGCCGGTGGCGAATTCCGATGCGGGCAGGATTTGCTCGTCTGTTCTGCCATCGTCATTGGTCACGAGGGCCTTAAGCAGGGTCCGCTTGCCGTCTTCGACACGGTACAGCTCGATTCTCAGACCTTCGGCGGGGCATCCCCGCGCGGTGTCGAGGACATGGGTCGTCAGATAACCAGACATTTTTTTCTCCCGGATTGCTGGGCGTTTCTAGGCTGAATGCGCCACAGGACACAAAGCACGTCTGCCGAAGGATCCTTTCTGTTTTTTTTGAAAAACGGCACGGATTTTCTGGTTTATTGTTTCATCACGAAGAAGGAATATCCAGGTGACACGTTATCCCAGAGACATGACCGGCTATGCCGATCAGGTTCCCGCCGCGAACTGGCCCAATGGAGCCAGGATCGCCATCCAGATCGTTCTCAACTACGAAGAGGGCGGAGAGAACAATATCCTGCACGGCGATGCCGCGTCAGAGGCCTTCCTGTCCGAGATCACGGGCGCAGCGCCCTGGCCCGGCAAGCGGCACTGGAACATGGAATCCATCTACGAATATGGCAGCCGCGCCGGGTTCTGGCGCGTGCACAGCCTGCTCAAGGAACTTCCGATCACGGTCTACGGGGTTGCTACCGCGCTTGCCCGCGCCCCCAAGCAGCTGGCGGCGATGAAGGCAGCCGGCTGGGAAATTGCCAGCCACGGTCTGAAATGGATCGAACACAAGGATATGAGCGCGGAGGAAGAGCGCGCCCAGATACGCGAGGCGATCCGTTTGCATACCGAAGTTGTCGGGGTGGCACCCCGCGGCTGGTACACGGGGCGGTGTTCCATGAACACGGTCGAACTGGCCGCAGAAGAGGGCGATTTCGCCTATATCGCCGACAGCTACGCAGACGATCTGCCCTACTGGGTGAAGGCCGGCGGCAAAGATCACCTGATCATACCGTATACCATGGATTGCAACGACATGCGGTTCGCGATCCAGGCCGGGTACACCAATGGTGACCAGTTCGAAAGCTATCTCAAGGACAGCTTCGACATGCTTTACGCCGAAGGAAAAGCCGGTGCGCCCAAGATGCTGTCCATCGGCCTGCACTGTCGTCTGGCCGGGCGTCCGGGCCGGGCGATGGCGCTGAAGCGTGCGCTGGAGTATTTCATGAAGCACGAGGGCGTCTGGTTCGCGACGCGCGAACAGATCGCAGATCACTGGGCAAGCGAGCATCCGCCAGCGCAGGGCACCGCGCCGTCCGAAATGGACAAGGCAACCTTTGTCGCTGAATTCGGGGGGGTGTTCGAACACAGCCCCTGGATTGCAGAAGGTGCGTTTGACCTGGAGCTTGGCCCGACCCATGACAATGCCGCGGGTGTCCATAACGCCTTGGCGCGTGTGTTCCGCACCGCTTCTGAAGAGCGGCGCCTTGGTGTTCTGACGGCGCACCCCGATCTGGCCGGGAAACTGGCGGCCGCAGGTCGCCTGACAAAGGAAAGCACTGCGGAACAGGCCGGTGCGGGCCTTGACATGCTGACGGATGACGAACGCGCGACCTTTCAGAAGCTCAACGCAGAATATGTCGAACGCCACGGTTTCCCGTTCATCATCGCGGTGAAGGACAACACCAAGGCCAGCATCCTTGAGGCATTTCGCCGTCGCATAGGTAACGGCCGCGACGCCGAATTCACCGAGGCCTGCCGTCAGGTCGAACGCATCGCGGAACTGCGTCTCAAGGAGAAATTCGCGTCATGGGCCACTGCCTGAAAGCCGTCCCGATTTCGCAAGATGCCATCGCAGGCCTGGCAGAGCTGATCGAAGCCAGCGGCGCGCCCGACAAGCTGATCAATCAGGGGCTCTGCGGTCGTTATCACGATCGCGCATCGCTCGACATTGAAGGCGAAATCGGGATCAGCGTATTCAGGTCCGTTTCTTTTTCCATGCCTTTCAAAATGAAGATGATGGAACGTCACCCCCATGGCAGCCAGGCTTTCCTGCCCATGCAGGAGGGCGACTATCTTGTCGTGCTTGCCGAAGACAAGGACGGCGCACCGGGCATGCCGCGCGCGTTCATCGCTGGCGCGGGCCAGGGCGTGAATATCGGGCGCAATGTCTGGCACGGGGTTCTCTGTCCTTTGTCCGACCCCGGTATTTTCATGGTTGTCGACCGGGTGACCAACAGCCCGAACCTTGAGGAACACTGGTTCGACGAACCCTATACAATCGAAAGATAACCAACAAAAAAACGTCGGAAGAGGAGCCGGCGCAAGCACAACCAAGGGAGGAAACCCAACCATGTCTGATGCATCCATCGGAACGCCAGAGCAGCTCTGCGATCCAAACTACACGCCGCCGATCATGAAGGCGGTGCCATTGGGCATCCAGCACGTTCTGGCCATGTTCGTGTCCAACGTCACGCCCGCGATCATCGTCTGCGGCGCGGCGGGCTTCGGCTTTGGTTCGAACAGCCCCGACTTTCCGAACATGATCTACATGATCCAGATGTCGATGTTCTTCGCAGGCATAGCGACGCTGTTCCAGACCATTGGCTTTGGCCCGGTGGGGGCGCGGCTGCCCATCGTGCAGGGAACGTCGTTTGCCTTCATCCCGATCATGATCCCGCTGGTCGCAGGTAAGGGCGTTGATGCCATCGCCGTGCTGATGGGCGGTATCCTGGTGGGCGGGTTGTTCCACGCCAGCCTGGGTCTGTTCATAGGACGGCTGCGCTTTGCCCTGCCACCGCTGGTGACGGGACTTGTGGTGACGATGATCGGCTTGGCGCTTGTCCAGGTCGGCATCCAGTATGCGGCGGGCGGCGTTCCTGCCATCGGCACCCCGGAATACGGATCTGGCGTGAACTGGCTGATGGCGGGCACGGTAATTGTCGTGACACTTGGGTTGAAGTTCTTCACTCGTGGCATGTTGTCGGTATCGGCCGTGCTGGTCGGGCTTCTTGCGGGTTATGCCGTTGCTTTCGCGCTGGGCCAGGTGAACCTGGGCAACGTTGGCCGCGCAGCTGTCTTCGCACTCCCGAACCCACTGCATTTCGGGCTGGAATTCAGCGTTGCGGCGATCATCGGGTTCTGCCTGATGGGAGTGGTCTCGGCGGTGGAAACCGTGGGCGACGTATCGGGGATCACCAAGGGCGGCGCAGGCCGGGAGGCTACCGACAAGGAAATTCAGGGCGCGACCTTTGCCGACGGCCTCGGCACCGCCGTTTCCGGCCTGTTTGGTGCACTGCCCAACACCTCATTCAGCCAGAACGTCGGCCTGATTGCCATGACCGGCGTCATGTCGCGCGGTGTCGTCACCATCGGGGCCTTGTTCCTGATCCTGTGTGGCCTGGTTCCGAAAGTGGGCGCGGTAATTTCGTCCGTTCCGATCGAGGTGCTTGGGGGCGGCGTGATCGTGATGTTCGGCATGGTCGTCGCGGCGGGCATCTCGATGTTGTCGGACGTGAACTGGAACCGCCGCAACATGGTGATCTTTGCCATTGCCTTGTCGCTGGGTCTTGGTCTGCAGCTTGAACCTGACGCGCTGCAATACCTGCCCGCGACGCTCAAGGTTCTGGCAACCTCGGGAATCCTGCCGGCCGCGATGATCGCAATCGTGTTGAACCTGCTGCTGCCCGAAGAACTCTCTGATGAGGCGACAGAGGAGGTTTCGGGCGGCATGGCGGGTCGTGGCCGTGGCTCGATTATGGGGGACGATCACATATAAGGATTCCAGCCTGGCGCCTGGCGTCACGATGACAACTGGTGAAGCGGCATGCCCGGCGTGCCGCTTCTTTTCTTTTCCGCCCTGCAGAGCCCGACCCGCTGGGCGCGGTCATGCGGGGCCCGGTTTCATGCTGGAAAGGATGGTCTTTCGGATAAACCCGCATCGCCTTCGCCATCAGCGCCTTTCGGCATGGCGGCTTGCCGCAGGACAGCGCCGTTATGCATCTGCCGCCGATATTCACGGTCTGGAACGGCGGCGGTGACGTGACGAGGACAAGGTTGAGATCGTATTGCCGGTCGGCATGGCCATGACCTGTCGGCAGCGCCTCTTCCCGCCGTGCTGTGGCACCGGGAATTGATGGCAACAGCCAGCAAAGCCTTCTGTGGCGAAAGGGACAGACCTGTATCCGGTCTGATCATGATGATGCTGGCCGATGCGTAAACCGCCCTGCCGTCCCTTTTCATCACTGTCGCGTTCCTGGCCTTTGGGGTGATCTGGATTGGCAGGCCAGGAAACGCCGCCAACTGCGAAAACGGCATTTCCGCAACCTGTTCTGCACGATGGCCGCTTGAGCTTGGCCCGCGGCAGGCATAGCCTCCGCCGCAAAGCGGCGCGGAGGCGGTTCATGCGGGTGTTCATCAACGGGTTCGGGCGGATCGGGCGGTCGGTGCTGCGCGCCTGGGCGTTGCGCCCCGATCGCTGGCCGGGGCTGGATATCGCGGGCATCAACGATATCGCCGCGCCGGAAATGTGCGCCTATCTGTTTCAATATGACAGCGTCTTTGGCCCGTTCCCCGGCACGGTCACGCTGGACGGTGGCGCGCTGGTCGTGAACGGGCGCGCGATCCCGCTTGCGCGCAGCGCCGATCTGTCGGGGCTGGATCTGTCGGGGGTGGATGTGGTGATGGAATGCACCGGCCGGGCCGACAGCGCGGCGGTGGCGGGGCGGGGCCTTGCGGCGGGCGCGCGGCGGGTGCTGATCTCGGGGCCCTCGGCGGCGGCGGAACTGACGGTGGTTCTGGGCGCGAATGAGGCGGCGCTGGCCGATCAGCGCATCGTGTCGAACGCGTCCTGCACCACCAACGCGCTGGCGCCGCTGGCGCGGCTGATCCACGAAAACTGGGGCATCGTGACCGGATCGATGACCACGATCCATTGCTATACCGGCAGCCAGCCCACGGTGGACGCGCCCGCCGCGGATTACGCCCGTTCACGCGCGGCGGCGCTGTCGATGGTGCCCACCACCACCAGCGCGCAGCGTCTGCTGGACCGCGTCCTGCCGCAGATCGCGGGGCGGATCGAGGGGGCGGCCGTGCGGGTGCCCACGGCCAGCGTCTCGGCGGTGGATCTGGTGGTGATGACCGAACGTCCCGCGACCGGGGCGGCGGTCAATGCGGCCTTCCACGCGGTCGGCGGGGTGATTGGCGCCACCGATCTGCCGCTGGTGTCGTCCGATCTGCGGGCGCGCCCCGAAAGCATCATCATGGCCACGCCGGAAACGCGGGTCACGCCGGCCGGGATGCTGCGCGTGTTCGGCTGGTATGACAACGAATGGGGCTTTTCCAGCCGCATGCTGGACGTGGCCTGCCGCATGGCCTGACCCTTCGCCGCCCGCCGCCCGCCGCCCATGGCAAGCTGACGTCCCGGCGGGATCAGGAACAAACCGCCGTGAACCGGCCCCACAGGTTCGCCAGAGATCCCACCCGGGTGACTGAAAACAAGGCGAAACAATATGGGGTTTGGTAGGCCCGGAGGGACTCGAACCCCCAACCAAGGCGTTATGAGCGCCCTGCTCTGACCATTGAGCTACAGGCCCCCAAGGTCTGGTCCTTGCCTAGCAGATTGCCGCGCCGGGTCAAGAATGTCGGCGCTGCAAGAATATCGGACCGCGCGGGCCATATCCGTTGCCCCCGCGCGGCCATTGCGCTAAGGCGCGGGCAACGGGTTTTCAGGCGGAGTTCGCGACGATGAGCACGGGCGCAAGTGAGGGCAAGAACGGGCTGACCTATGCCGATGCAGGCGTCGATATCGATGCGGGCAATGCGTTGGTGGAACGGATCAAGCCGGCGGCGAAACGCACCGCGCGTGCGGGCACGATGTCGGGGCTGGGCGGATTTGGCGCGCTGTTCGATCTGAAGGCCGCCGGCTATACCGATCCGGTGCTGGTCGCCGCGACCGATGGCGTGGGCACCAAGCTGCGCATCGCGATCGATACCGGCAATGTCGACACGATCGGCATCGATCTGGTGGCGATGTGCGTGAACGACCTGGTCTGCCAGGGCGCCGAGCCGCTGTTCTTCCTGGATTACTTTGCCACCGGCAAGCTGGATGTCGATCAGGCCGCCCGCATCATCGACGGCATCGCCGAGGGCTGCGCGCAATCGGGTTGCGCGCTGATCGGGGGCGAAACGGCGGAAATGCCGGGCATGTATTCCCATGGCGACTTCGACCTTGCGGGCTTTGCCGTAGGTGCGATGGAACGCGGCGCCGATCTGCCCGGCGGCGTGCAGGCGGGCGATGTGCTGCTGGGGCTGGGCTCGAACGGGGTGCATTCCAACGGCTATTCCTTCGTGCGCAAGGTGGTTGAACTGTCCGGCCTTGGCTGGGACGCCGCCGCGCCCTTCGCCGAAGCCAGCCTTGGCGCGGCCCTGCTGGCGCCGACCCGGCTCTATGTCAAACAGGCGCTGGCGGCGGTGCGGGCGGGCGGCGTGCATGCGCTGGCCCATATCACCGGCGGCGGGCTGACCGAAAACCTGCCCCGCGTCCTGCCCGAGGGGCTTGGCGCGACGATCGACCTGTCGTCCTGGCAACTGCCGCCGGTCTTCCGCTGGCTGGCCGAAACCGCGTCCATGGCCGAAACGGAACTGCTCAAGACCTTCAACTGCGGCATCGGCATGATCTGCGTCGTTGCCCCCGACCGCGCCGGGGCGCTGCGCAACCTGCTGGAAGCGCAGGGCGAAACCGTCACCGTGATCGGCACCGTCACCGAAGGGCAGGGCGTCAACTACCGGGGCCGCCTGCTGTGAAACGCGTCGTCATCCTGATCTCGGGGGGCGGGTCGAACATGATCCGCCTGGTCGAGAGCATGGTGGGCGATCATCCGGCGCGGCCGGTTCTGGTGGTGTCGAACGATCCCGCGGCCTCGGGCCTGGAAAAGGCTGCGGCGCTGGGCGTGCCGACGGCGGTGGTCGATCACCGCCCCTTCGGCAGGGACCGCGCCGCGTTCGAGGCCGAACTTCTCAAGCCGGTTCTCGCCGCCGCCCCCGACATCCTGTGCCTTGCGGGGTTCATGCGCGTGCTGACCCCGGATTTCGTGAACCGCTTTGCCGGGCGGATGCTGAACATCCACCCTTCGCTTTTGCCGAAATATCCGGGCCTGAACACCCATGCCCGCGCGATCGCCGCCGGTGATACGCAGGCCGGCTGCACCGTGCATGAGGTGACGCCCGTTCTGGACGATGGCCCGGTCCTGGGCCAGGCGCGGGTGCCGGTGGAACCGGACGACACGCCCGAAACGCTGGCCGCGCGCGTGCTGAAAATGGAACATCAGCTTTATCCCGCCGTCCTGCGCCGCTTTGCCGCGGGCGATCGCAGGCCTGTGTCTCTCTGACGGCTTCTTCTTGGCCAAAATACTCCCGCCGGAGGCTCCCGCAGGGTCCGTGCGCGGGCGGGCAGGGGCGTTCAGCCCGCCGCCGTTTCCGCCGCCAGGTTCCGGATGCGCTCGACCATCGCGCGCAGCCCGTTCGACCGCTGCGCGGACAGGTGATCGTTCAGCCCCAGCCGGCCCAGTTCCGCCGCGGCATCGACCTGGCCCACTTCGGCCACCGTCAGCCCCGCATACAGCGCATGCAGCACCGCGATCAGGCCGCGCACGATCATTGCATCGCTTTCGCCCTGGAAATCGAACCGCGCCCCGGGGCCGGTACCCGTGATCCGCGGCAAAAGCCAGACCTGGCTGGCGCAGCCTTCCACCTTGATCGCGGGCACGCGCAGCGCCTCGTCCAGCGCGGGCATGGCGCGGCCCAGTTCGATCACATGGCGATAGCGGTCTTCCCAGTCGTCCAGGAATTCGAAGGTCTCGGCGATCTCCTCAAAGGCGGGGGTGGCCATGGCGCGCTCCTTTTTCCGGTTTGCCTTGTGCTAGCGCCGGCGTGGCCCAAGGTCCAGTGGCGGCCTTTTCAAAACCCTTCCGATCGGCTACCCAAGGGGGGCAATTGCACCCGGAGGGCCCATGACGTCGAAGCTTCCCGTCCTGCTCGCGCTGTCTGCGGCGCTGTCGCTGTCCGGGTGTGACCGGGTCGGCGAAAGCCGCCTGAACCCGTTCAACTGGTTTGGGCGGTCCGAAGCCGCCCCGGCGGCGGTCGTGCAGACCGATACCGGGCTGCCGGGCGATGCGCGCGCGCTGGTGGCCGAGGTCACCCGGCTGGAGGTACGCCAGACCCCCGGCGGCGCGATCATCTTCGCCGCCGGATTGCCGCCGACGCAAGGCTGGTGGGATGCCGGACTGGTGCCCGAAAACGACGGGCTTCCGGTCGATGGCGTGCTGACCTATCGCTTTGCCCTGGCCGAACCGACCCCTGGCACACCCGCCGCCGCGCGCGTGTCCACCCCGCAATCGCGAGAGGTGACGGTCGCCACGCACCTGTCGACGATCCGCCTGGCCGGGGTGCGGCGCATCGTGGTGACCGGCGCGGGCAATTCGCGTGCGGTCAGCCGCTGATCCCGGCCACGCCGACCCCGATCTGCCGACCCAGCCCAGGCCGACCCCGATCTGCCGACCCAGCCCAGGCCGTCCCCGATCCGCCGCCCCCGATCCGCCGCCCCCGATCCGCCGCCCCGGTGCACAGCCCGGGGCGCGCGGGGGTCTTGTGTCGTGACAGGCCGAGGCCGGGACGCAGGCCGGGGCTATGCCACCACAACCCGCACCGCGCCGCCTGCGGCGGTCAGGGCGATTTCCCCCCGCGCCAGACGCAGCGCATCGCGGCCAAAGACATCGTGGCGCCAGCCGGTCAGGGCGGGCACGTCACGTTTGCCCGCCGCGATCCGGTCCAGATCAGACGATGTCGCGATCAGCTTGGCGGCCACGCCCGCCTCTTCGGATTTGGCCTTCAGCAATACCCGCAGCAGATCGGCCACGGCGGTGTTGACCTGAAGCTGGGCGGCTTCCTCCTCGACCTTGGGGAAGGTTTCGGGGCGGGCTTCCAGGCCAGCCTTCACCGCGGCCAGGATGCCATCGGCAATGTCGCCGCGGCGCGCTTCGCGCAGCAGCAGCCGCGACTTGCCCAGTTCGTCCAGCGAGATGGGCCTGGTCGAGGCCAGTTCCAGCAGCGCATCATCCTTGAAGATGCGCGAACGCGGGATGTTGCGGGCCTGGGCATGGGCTTCGCGGAAGCGCGCCAGTTCACGCACGATCGCCAGGAACCGCCCCGAGGTGGTGCGCGTCTTGACGCGCTGCCAGGCCTCTTCGGGGCGGGTGATATAGGTTTCGGGCGACAGCAGGATCGCCTCTTCTTCCTCGACCCAGGCTTCGCGGCCGGATTTCTGCAGCTCTCTGGACAGGAATTCATAGATCACCCGCAGATGCGTCACATCAGCCAGCGCATAGACCAGCTGCGCTTCGGTCAGCGGGCGGCGCGACCAGTCGGTGAACCGCGATGTCTTGTCCAGCGCCTGGCGCGCGATCTTCTTGACCAGCGTTTCATAGCCGACCTGTTCGCCAAAGCCGCAGACCATCGCGGCGATCTGGGTGTCGAACAGCGGCCTGGGAAAAACCCCGGCTTCGGTAAAGAAGATCTCAAGATCCTGGCGGGCGGCATGGAATACCTTGACCGTGCCTTCATGGCGGAACAGGTCATACAGCGGTTCCAGCGACAGGCCATCGGCCAGCGGGTCGACCAGAACGGCGGCGCCGTCCTTGCCCGGCAGCGCCATCTGCACAAGGCAGAGCCTGGACCAATAGGTCCGTTCGCGCAGGAATTCGGTGTCGACGGTGACGTAGGCTTGGGTCTTCGCCTGTTCGCAAAAGGCGGCAAGGGCGTCGGTGGTGGTGATGGTCTGCATCAGGCGCTTTCTTTCGTCGCGGGGTCATCCCGCCGGTTTGATCCCTTTAGGCGAGCGGCGCGCGAATGAAAAGCGCGCACCGCCCTTTGCGGGGCCCTTTGCGGGGCACAGGGCGGGCAGGCCCGCCCCGTCGGTCAGGCCTGCGCGGCGGTGACGATGATTTCCACGCGATAGTCCGGGGTGGCCAGCTTTGCCTCGCCGGTGGCGCGGGCGGGGCAGTGGCCCTGCGGCACCCAGGCATCCCAGACCGCGTTCATCTCGGCGAAATCGGCGATATCGGCCAGCCAGATCTGCGCCGACAGGATGCGGGTCTTGTCCGACCCCGCCGCGGCCAGCAGCCGGTCGATCGAGGCCAGGATTTCGGTGGTCTGTTCGGTTACGCTTTTGCCCGGCGCGCCGACCTGGCCGGCAAGCCAGATCATGCCGTTGCAGACCACGGCCTCGCTCATGCGGGCGCCGCATTCGATGCGTTTGATATCGGCCATCGCCGTCTCCTGTCTGTTGACATTGTGCGACGGTGATAGCGAAAGCCGCAGGCCCAAGCCAGCGGGAAAGATGGCGATGTCAGGGGGAATGAGGCATGGGGGATGGAGCGGGTGAAGGGAATCGAACCCTCGTCTTCAGCTTGGGAAGCTGCGGCTCTACCATTGAGCTACACCCGCGTCGGGGGGACAGGTAAGCGATGGCGCGGGCGGCGTCAAGCGGGCGCGCGCGGCGGGATGGGAAAAATGGGGGCGGGGAAAATGGGGCCCGAAATGCGCGCCGGGCAAGGGGCGGCGGCAAGGGGGCTGTCTGCCCCCTCTGGCCTGCGGCCATTCACCCCCGAGGATATTTCGACAAAGCCGAAAGGCCCGCGCGTCAGCCCCGCCGGCGCCGGCGCCTGCCGCCTTCGCCGCCCGATCCGGGATTGCCCGATCCGGTATTGCCCGATCCGGTATTGCCCGATCCGGTATTGAAGGACACATCCGGCAGGGTCACCAGCCGGGCCAGTTCCGGGAAGGGAGCGGTGGCGTGGGGCAGGGCGCTGGCGGCGACGAAATGGTCCTGAAACCGTGGCTCGATCGCGGTTTCGATCTTGGTGATGCGCCGCACCTGCGCCTCGATCGCGCGCCGCGCGCTGACCGAACACAGCGCCATGCGCGCGCCCGTTCCCGCGGCATTGCCCGCCGAGGTGACGGCGGCAAGCGGCACATCGGGGATCATTCCCAGGATCATCGCGTGTTTGGGGCTGATGTGTGCCCCGAAGGCACCGGCCAGCACCACGCGGTCGACCCGGTCGACGCCCATTTCATCCATCAACAACCGCGCGCCCGCGTAAAGCGCCGATTTGGCCAGCTGGATCGCGCGGATGTCGCCCTGGGTGACGGTGATGCGCGGCCCGCCCGCCGTTCCGGCATCATGGATCACATATTCGTGGGTACGCCCTGTCGGCTGACAGCGCGGGCTGCCCACCTGTTCGGCCGATCCGATCAGCCCGCTGGCATCGACGATGCCGGCGGCGCGCATTTCGGCCACGGCCTCGATGATGCCCGATCCGCAGATGCCGGTGATGGCGGGGGCGGCGCTGGCAAAGCCGGGCGCATCGGACCACAGATCGCAGCCGATCACGCGAAAGCGCGGCTCCTTGGTGGCGGGGTCGATCTCCAGCCGCTCGATCGCGCCCGGGGCGGCGCGCTGGCCCGAGGAAATCTGCGCGCCCTCGAAGGCGGGGCCGGTGGGCGAGGAACAGGCCAGCACCCGGCTGCGGTTGCCCAGCAGGATTTCGGCATTGGTGCCCACATCCAGGATCAGCGTCAGGGCGTCCTGCGATTCGGGCGCTTCGGACAACGCAACCGCGGCGGCATCGGCGCCGACATGGCCCGCGATCAGCGGCAGGACATAGGCGCGCGCCGCGGGTGCGATCGTGGCCAGGCCAATGTCGGTGGCGCGGATCGACAGGCTGTCCGAACTGGCCAGCGCAAAGGGCGCCTGACCCAGTTCCACCGGGTCAATCCCCAGCAGCAGATGATGCATGACCGGGTTGCAGACGACGGTCGCTTCGACGACCGCGTCCGCGGTCACGCCGGCCTCGTCCGCCAGCATCCGGCCAAGCACGGCGAGCGCGTCCTGCACCGCGGCCGTCATGTCCCGCGCGCCTGTGGGGGACATCATCGCATGGGAAACGCGGCTCATCAGATCCTCGCCAAAGCGGATCTGCGGGTTCATCATCCCCGACGAAGCCAGCACCCGGCCATCGCCAAGATCGACCAGATGGCCCGCGATGGTGGTCGAACCCAGATCGATCGCCAGACCGAAAAGCGGGCCTTCGTGATAGCCGGGCCAGATCCCGATCAGACGGGGCGGGCCCATATGATCGTGATGGATGGCGCAGGTCACCTGCCAGCCGCCCTTGCGCAAGCTGGCCTGCAATATGCGCAAGACATCAGGTTCGACGTGCAAGCCGCTGATCTGCCATTGCTCTTTCAGCGCCTTGGCAAGCCTTTGAAGGTCGCCGGATGGGTCGTGCATGTCGGGGGCGGCAACCTCGGCAAAACAGAGCCGGGTGGCGGGGTCCATCCGCATCACCCGCTCGGTGGCGGATTTTCGGATGACCTGACGATGCACCTGGCTTTCGGGCGGCACGTCCAGCACCACATCGGCCATGATCCGCGCCTGACAGCCAAGCCGCCGTCCCGGCGGCAGGCCGCGGACCCGGTCATAGCGATCCTCGACCGCGTTCGGGGGCGAAAGCGCCGCGCCACCCACCGTGATGCCATGCTTGGGAAATGCGCCAAATGCGGGCGCCACCTGGCATTTGGAACAGATGCCGCGGCCGCCGCAAACCGAATCGAGATCGACCCCCAGCTGCCGCGCGGCCTGCAGCACCGATGTGCCGATCGCCACGCGTCCCCGTTTGCCTGACGGGGTGAAGATCACCAACGCGTCATCGCTCATCTCTTGCACCCCTTCGCCCCCTTGGCCGGTTCTAGGTCGAAGCGGGGCCGGGCCATGGTCCGGGCGCGACCGCATGTGGCGTGAATGCGTCATGCCGGGGCAAGGGGGGCGCTGCCCCCCGTCGCTGCGCGACTCCCCCCGAGGTATTTGTGGCAAGATGAACAGGCGTCTTTCATCTTGCCACAAATACCTCGGGGGTGAATGGCCGCAGGCCAGAGGGGGCAGAGCCCCCTGACGCGTCTAGCGCCCCTGGCGCCGGGCCATGAAGGCGAGGCGTTCGAACAGATGCACGTCCTGTTCGTTCTTCAGCAGCGCGCCGTGCAGCCTGGGCAGCAGGCTTGATCCGTCGCGTTTCAGATCCTCGGGGGTCAGATCCTCGGCCAGGAGCAGCTTGAGCCAGTCGAGCACTTCCGAGGTCGAGGGCTTTTTCTTCAGGCCCGGCGTTTCCCGGATTTCATAGAACTGGGTCAGCGCCGTGCTCAGCAACGCGTCTTTGATGGCGGGGAAATGCACGGCCACGATCTGGCGCATGGTTTCGGCATCGGGGAAGCGGATGTAGTGGAAAAAGCACCGGCGCAGGAAGGCGTCGGGCAATTCCTTTTCATTGTTCGAGGTGATGATGACCACGGGGCGGTGCCGGGCGCGGATCGTCTCGCCGGTTTCATAGACGTGGAATTCCATCCGGTCGAGTTCCTGCAGAAGGTCGTTGGGAAACTCGATATCGGCCTTGTCGATTTCGTCGATCAGCAGCACCACTTTTCCCGGCGCCTCGAAGGCCTGCCACAGCTTGCCCTTGCGGATGTAGTTCCTGACTTCATTGACACGCGCATCGCCCAGCTGACTGTCGCGCAGGCGGCTTACGGCATCATATTCATACAGGCCCTGTTGTGCCCTGGTGGTGGACTTGATGTTCCATTCCACCATCGGCAGGCCAAGGCTGGCCGCGACCTGGCGGGCCAGTTCGGTCTTGCCGGTTCCGGGTTCGCCCTTCACCAGAAGGGGCCGTTCAAGGGCCACCGCGGCATTCACGGCTACGGTCAGATCCTGGGGGGCGACATAGGTCTCGGTCGATTGGAAACGCATGCGCGGGGCTCCGTCATGGGGGCTGCACGGGGGTGCGGCGGGGGGCGGCGGCGAAAGGACCGCAGGTTGCGGCGCGACACTAGCGGGGCGCAATCGCGCTCGCAACCCGTGGTGTCGGTGTTGGCGCGGGCGTTCTCATGTCGAAGATTTAGGGGTAGTGACATCCCTCGGCACATCGGGTATTAGCCCGCCGAGACGTGGCGGTTGACCGGATGGATCATCGCACAGACCGGCTTCAAGGAGGGCTCAATGGTGAAACCCGAGAATTTCCTTCCCGAGGATTACCGCCCAGCCGAAGACGAACCCTTCATGAATGACCGGCAGCTGGAATATTTCCGTCGCAAGCTGATCGCCTGGAAGAACGAGTTGCTGGAACAATCGGCCGAAACGCTGGAAGGGCTGGCGGAATCGGCGCGCAACGTGCCCGACATCGCCGACCGCGCCAGCGAGGAAACCGACCGCGCGCTGGAACTGCGCACCCGCGACCGTCAGCGCAAACTGGTGGCCAAGATCGATGCGGCGCTGCGCCGGATCGAGAATGGCGAATACGGCTATTGCGAGATGACGGGCGAGCCGATCAGCCTGAAGCGGCTGGATGCGCGCCCGATCGCGACGATGACGCTGGAAGCGCAGGAAAGACACGAGCGGCGCGAGCGCGTTCACCGCGACGATTGATCCGCGGCGACCTGATCCGGCGCGGTTTGATCTGGCGCAAGGACGTCATGCCACCGGGCCCGCAGGGTGCCGGTGGTTTTTCTTTGTAAAGGCCCCTTCGGGGGGTGCGGATTGGGGGGCATGTGCTGATCGGCAAGAGGATCACGGTGCTGGGTGCGGGCGTTGCGGGGCTGGCGGTGGCGCGCGCGCTGGCGCTGCGGGGGGCCGGGGTGACGGTTCTGGAACAGGCCGGGGCGATCCGCGAGGTGGGCGCGGGGGTGCAGATCTCGCCCAATGGGGCGCGGGTTCTGCGTGCGCTGGGCCTGGGCGATGCGCTGGCGGCGGCGGGCCCGCGGTCGGTCGGGGTTGAGATGTTCGATGGCGAAACCGGCGCGCGCGTCGCGCGGCTGGATCTGGCCCGGTTGCGCCCGCGCGACGATTATCACCTGCTGCATCGCGCCCGTCTGATCGACCTTCTGGCCGAGGGCGCGCGCGCCGCGGGCGTTCAGATCCGCCTGCTGCAGCGCATCGACCGGGTGGAGCTGGGCGATCATCCCCCCCGCCTTGTCACCGCGCAGAACGGCGAGGCCGAGGTGGATCTGCTGATCGGGGCGGACGGGCTTCATTCGAAGGTGCGCGAGGCGCTCAATGGCCGGGTTGCGCCCTTTTTCACCCATCAGGTCGCCTGGCGCGCGCTGATCCCGGCCGAGCCCGACGCCCGCCCGGTGGCGCAGGTCTTCATGGGGCCGGGGCGCCATGTGGTCAGCTATCCGCTGGGCGGCGGGCTGCGCAACATCGTCGCGGTGGAGGAACGCCGCCGCTGGGTCGAGGAAAGCTGGAACCTGCGCGATGATGCGTTGACGCTGCGCGCGGCCTTTGCCGATTTCTGTCCGCTGGTGCGCGGCTGGCTGGATCGGGTCGGGGAATGCTGGCTCTGGGGCCTGTTCCGCCATCCGGTCGCGGCGCAGTGGCACGGGCGGGGGGCGGTGATTTTGGGCGATGCGGCGCATCCGACGCTGCCGTTTCTGGCGCAGGGCGCGGTCATGGCGCTGGAGGATGCCTGGGTCCTGGCCGAGGCGCTGGCCGGCCATGACACCCCCGAGGCCGCCTTTGCCGCCTATCAGGCCGCCCGCGCGCCGCGCTGCGCGGCCATCGTCGAAGCCGCCAACCGCAATGCACGCAACTATCACCTGTCGGGTATCAGCCGGTCGGTCGCGCATCTGGGGCTGCGCGCGATTTCGGGGCTGGCGCCGGACAAGCTGTTGGGCCGGTTCGACTGGATCTATGGCCATGACGTGACCGGGGGCGCGGGGGGGTGATCCCCGCGGTTTTGCGCGGGCAGGGCCGCAATCGGCCCGACAGCGTGGACAGCGGCGCGAATCTGCGCGATGACAGGCCAAACATCAGGGAGCGAGAGATGGCTTTGAAAACAGCACTCATGGGCGGCATCGCGGCGATGGCGCTTGGGTTCGGCGCGCTGGCGGCCCAGGCCGAGGGGGTGAAGGTGGGCATGATCACCACGCTTTCGGGCGGGGGCGCGGGGCTGGGCCTTGATACGCGCGACGGGTTTCTGCTGGCGCTGAAACAGGCCGGCGAGGCGGGCGGCAAGGTCGATCTGATCATCGAGGATGACCAGCAAAAGCCCGACGTGGCGGTGCAGATCGCCGACAAGATGATTCAGTCCGACAAGGTTGATCTGCTGACCGGGATCGTCTGGTCGAACCTGGCGATGGCGGTGGTGCCCGCGGCCACCGCGCAGGGACGGTTCTACCTGTCCACCAATGCCGCGCCCTCGGCGCTGGCGGGGGCGGGCTGCAACCCGCTGTATTTCTCGGTTTCCTATCAGAACGACAATCTGCATGAGGCCGCCGGCGCCTATGCCGCGGATGCGGACATCGCAAAGGTGTTCATCATGGCGCCGAACTATCCCGCGGGGCAGGATTCGCTGGCGGGTTTCAAGCGGTTCTATGACGGCGAGGTCGTTTCCGAGGTCTATACCCAGGTGGGCCAGACCGATTATGCCGCCGAAATCGCCCAGATCCGTGCCAGCGGCGCGGATGCGGTGTTCTTCTTCCTGCCTGGCGGCATGGGCATTGCCTTCATGAAGCAATATGCCGAATCGGGCGTGGACATTCCGCTGATCGGCCCGGCCTTCAGCTTCAGCCAGGATATCCTGCCTGCGGTGGGCGATGTGGCACTGGGCAAGATCAACACCGCCAACTGGTCGCCCGATCTGGACAATGCCGTCAATGCGGGCTTTGTCGAAGGCTTCCGCGCCGAATATGGCCGGCTGCCGTCCATCTACGCGGCCTATGGTTTTGATACGGCAAACCTGCTGCTGTCGGCGCTGGACCGTGCGGATGTCGCCGACAAGGAAGCGTTCCGTGCCGCCCTTGCCGCCGCCGGTTTCGCATCGGTCCGGGGCAAGTTCGCCTTTGGCCGCAACCAGCACCCGGTGCAGGACATCTATGTCCGCGAGGTGGTCCGGGACGGCGACATGCTGACCAACCGCATCATCGGCACCGCGATGACCGACCGCGCCGATGCCTATGGCGATCAGTGCGGGATGTAAGACGGGCTTGACGCAACCGGGGCCGGGCCGGGCAGGTCCGGCCCGCGGGATGCCCGCGGCAAGGGAGAGGCGGTGATGTTGCTGGCCGAGCAGGCGCTGAACGGCCTGCAATACGGGATGATGCTGTTCCTGATGGCGGCGGGGCTGACGCTGGTCTTTGGCGTCATGGGGCTGATCAACCTGGCGCATGGCGCGCTGTATATGATCGGCGCTTTCGCCTGCGCGGCGGTGGCGGGGGCGACGGGGTCGTTCTGGCTGGGGCTGGGCGCCAGCCTGGCCGCCGCGGCCGCGGCCGGTGCGCTGGTGGAACTGGCGGTGATCCGGCGGCTTTATGCGCGCGACCATCTGGATCAGGTGCTGGCGACCTTCGCGCTGATCCTGGTGTTTTCCGAGGGCACGCGCTGGCTGTTCGGGGCCTTTCCGCTGTATCTGACGCTGCCGCCGGCGCTGTCGGGCGCGGTCAGCCTGCCTGGGGGGCTGCACTATCCGCTGTTCCGGCTGGTGATCATCGGCCTGGGCGGGGCGGTGGCGCTGGGCCTGTTCTGGCTGATCGGGCGCACGCGGCTGGGCATCCGCATCCGCGCGGGCGAGGCCGACCGCGAGATGATCGGCGCGCTGGGCGTTGATATCGCCCGGCTTTACACCATCGTCTTTGCGCTGGGCGCGGGTCTGGCGGGTCTGGCCGGGGCGCTGGTGGGCACGATCCAGTCGGTGCAGGTCGGCATGGGCGAGCCGGTGCTGATCCTGGCCTTCGTGGTGATCGTGATCGGGGGCATCGGCTCGATCAAGGGTGCGCTGGTGGGCGCGCTGCTGGTGGGCATGACCGACACGCTGGGCAAGGCGCTGCTGCCGGGGCTGCTGGCGCGGGTGACGGATGCGGCCAGCGCCAATGCGACCGGTTCGGCGCTGGCCTCGATGCTGATCTATATCCTGATGGCGGCGGTGCTGATCGTGCGCCCGCAGGGCCTGTTCGGGGCGCGCGCCGGATGACCCGCGAAACCCTGGTCAATCTGGTGATCCTGGCCGCGCTGATCGGCACCGCGCTGGTGGCGCAGGCGCTGGGCGAGGGGTTCGTGGTGACGCTGGCCACCAAGGCCGCCATCTTTGCGCTGGCCGGGGTGGGGCTGAACCTGGCGCTGGGCTTTGGCGGGATGGTGTCGCTGGGCCACGCCGCCTTTTTCGGCATCGGCGGCTATGTCTGCGCGATCCTGGCCAGCCATGCGGCCAGCGGCCAGCCGGTGGCTGTGCTGCCCTTCACCATTGCGGGCACGAATGAAATGCCCGCGATCTGGCCCGTGGCGATGGCGGTGTCGGGGTTGGCGGCGGGGGTGATCGGGGCGCTGTCGCTGCGCACCACGGGGGTCTATTTCATCATGGTCACGCTGGCCTTCGCGCAGATGATCTATTACTTCGCCGTCAGCTGGCCGCGCTATGGCGGCGATGACGGGCTGAGCTTTTATGTCCGCAACAGCTTTCCGGGGCTGAACACCTTTGACCCGATCCAGTATTTCGCGATCTGCGCCACGCTGCTGGTGCTGGCGCTGGGGGGCTGTGCGCTGATCCTGCGCGCGCGCTTTGGCATGGCGCTGGAAGGCGCGCGCCAGAACCCCGCGCGGGCGCAGGCGCTGGGCATCCGGCCCTATGGGCTGCGGCTGACGGCCTTCGTGCTGTCGGGGATGATCGTGGGGCTGGCGGGCGCGCTTTATGCCGATCTGAACCGCTTTGTCAGCCCGGCGATGCTGTCATGGCACATGTCGGGCGAGATCATGGTCTTCGTGATTCTGGGTGGGGTGGGGCGGCTGTGCGGCCCGGTGGCAGGGGCGGCGATCTATATCCTGCTGGAACATCTGCTGGGCGGGGTCAGCGATTACTGGCAGGTGCTGCTGGGGCTTTTGCTGCTGGGGATCGTTCTGTTCGCCCCCGGCGGCCTGATCGGGCTGATCGCGCCCGGGCGGCGCCATGTCTGAGCCGGTCATGTCCGCGCCGATCCTGGAACTTCGCGACCTGCGCAAACGCTTTGGCGCGCTGGTGGCGACCGATGGCGTCAGCCTGACCCTGCGCCCGGGCGAAATTCATGCGCTGATCGGCCCCAATGGCGCGGGCAAATCCACGCTGATCAAGCAGATCCTGGGCGAAATCCGCCCCGATGCCGGCACCATCCGCTTTGAGGGGCAGGCGATCGACGGGCTGGATGTGCCCGCCCGCGCGCGGCTGGGTCTGGCACGCAGCTTTCAGGTGTCCTCGGTGGTGCCGGGCTTCAGCGTTCTGCAGAACGTGGTTCTGGCGGTGGCCGGGGCCAGCGGGCGGATCTATCAGTTCCACCGCCCCGCGCTGCGCGATCCGGCGCTGGTCGAACCGGCGGTGTTTCACATCCGCCACGCCGGTCTGGCGGGGCGTGAGGGCGTTCTGGCCGCGGACCTGTCGCATGGCGAACGGCGCAAGCTGGAAATCGCGATGGCGCTGGCGCTGCGCCCGCGCGCCTTTCTGCTGGATGAACCGATGGCGGGCATGGGCCTGGAAGGCGCGCGCCAGCTGACCGCGATCCTGTCCGACCTGCGGTCCGAGGCGCCGATCCTTTTGGTCGAACATGACATGGACGCGGTCTTTGCCCTGGCCGACCGGATTTCGGTGCTGGTCTACGGGCGTATCATTGCCACCGGCACCGTGGCCGAAATCCGCGCCGACCCCGAGGTGCGCCGGTCCTATCTGGGCGAGGATGCGCCATGACCGATCTTGTGCAAATCGACCGTCTGTCCGCCTTTTACGGCCCGGTTCAGGCGCTGTTCGATGTTTCGCTGACCCTGGCCGAGGGCGAGGTGCTGGCCCTGATGGGGCGCAACGGCATGGGCAAGACCACGACCATCCGCGCGCTGTGCCGGCTGTTGCCCCATGCCGGGGGGGCTTTGCGCTTTGGCGGGGTGGATCTGACGGGCCTGCCCGCCCATCGCGCCGCCCGGCTGGGCATCGGTCTGGTGCCCGAGGGGCGGCGCTGTTTCCTGCCGCTTACCGTTGCGGAAAACCTGACCGTCGCGGCCCGCCCCGGACCCTGGGATATGGCGCGGGTCTGTGCGCTGTTCCCGCGTCTGGCCGAACGGATGGGGCAGGTGGCGGGCACGTTGTCGGGGGGGGAACAGCAGATGCTGGCAATCGGGCGGGCGCTGATGACCAACCCGCGCCTGCTGGTGCTGGATGAGGCGACCGAGGGGCTGGCCCCGGTCGTGCGCCAGGAAATCTGGCAGGCGGTGCGCCAGCTCAAGGCCGAGGGGCTGTCGATCCTGCTGGTCGATAAGTCCCTGCGCGAAATTGCCGCCGTGGCGGACCGGGCGGTGATCCTGGAACGCGGCGCCAGCGTCTGGACCGGGCCGCTGGCCGGCCTGGGCCCGCATCTGGCCGATAGGTATCTGGGCGTCTGATCCCCCGGCTGGTCTGACCGTGGCCGGGCGTCAGCCTTGCCCGCCCGCCACCGTCAGCCCCAGAAGCCGCCAGACCTGCATCCCGCCGCGATACCAGAAGATCCGTTCCGCCGGGTAACCGGCGGCGATCATCGCGCGGATCGCGGTGGGCGACTGGCCGCACCAGATGCCGTTGCAGAACAGCGCGACGGGCCGGGCGTCGGTGCAATCCCAGCCGTCGAAGTCGATCTCGCAGCCCAGCCGGGCCAGTTCGTCGGTCATCTGGGTATAGGGGATGGATATCGCGCCGGGGATCGTGCCGCCCTGAAACCAGTCGGGGGTGCGGCTGTCGACCACCACGGCCGCGGGGTCCTGCAGCATCGCCAGCAATTCCAGCTCGCCGATCGTGGTGACGCCTTCGGCGGTGACCATCGGCTGGATGCAGAAATCCGGGCAAGGCCGCGAGGTGCGCGCCCATTCGCCGCTGATTTCATGCCCGGGGTCCTGGATGCGGGAAATCTCGACCGGGCCTTCGTCGGTGGTGATGGTCACGCGGGGCAGGTCCTTGCCGATGCCCACGGTGACATCCTGCGCCAGGGCAGGGCCAGCCAGAAGCGCCAGGATGGCGGGCAGACAGGTGATGCGCATGATGCGGTCTCCTTTCATCGGATGCGGCGCGTGGAACCGGCGGGCCGGGTCGCCCGGGCCCGACCAGCATAGGCGCCCGGGGGGCGGGTGTCACCTGTGGCGCGGCGCCGTGCAAGTTTATTGACAAATTTTAAATAATGGAGGTTAACTTGCAAAACCCCGAGTCATCCCGGAGCCCGCCCTTGACCCAGCCCCTGCGCCGCCGTCTTGCCCAAGCCGCCAGGGACGGCTCGCGCGCGGAACGGGCGCTGGCGACCTTCATGGCGCATGCGCTGGCCGATCTGCCCTTTGAAACCGCCGCCAGCCTGGCCGGCAAGGTCGGCGTCAGCGAGGCGACGGTGGGCCGGTTCTGCCGCGCGCTGGGCTATGCCAATTTCCGCGACCTCAAGGATCATCTGAAGGAAGACATCGGCGAGGGGCCCTGGCTGATCGCCGATCGCCTGGCGGACCTGCGCGCCCGTGCGGGCCGGGGCATGCCTGTGGCCGGGCAAGCCGCCGACCCCGGACCCCATGCCCAGGCGCTGGAACTGGAAATGGCGGGCCTTGTGCAGGTGCATGAAATGCGCCGCCGCCCCGATTGGCCGGGGCTGGTGCGCCGGCTGGCCCATGCGCCGCGCGTCTTCGTGGCGGGCTTTCAGACCGAACGCGGCATGGCGCAATATTTCTGCGCGCAGCTGCAATATGTGCGCGACGGGGTTCAGATGCTGGATCTGGCCGCGGGCAATTTCGCGGAAATGCTGGCCGCGGATGACGGTGGCGGCAGCCTGGTGATCTTTGAGGCGCGGCGCTATTCGCGGCTGGCCAGGGTGCTGGCGCAGCAGGCGCGCGCGGCGGGTATCAAGGTCACGCTGGTCACCGATCAGTTCTGCACCTGGGGCGCCGAAACCAGTGATGAGCTGTTTGCCGTGCCCACCCAGTTCGCCCAGTTCTGGGATTCGACCGCGATGATGGCGATCCTGGGCAACCTGCTGATCAACGACATCTTTCTGGAACTGGGGCAGGGCGCCGAACACCGCCTGACCCGCATCGCCCGCCTGTATGGCGGTTTCATCGGCCATGTCGGTGACCCGGTCGCGCCGGTGGCGAAATGACCCCGCCCCCTGTCAAAGACCACCAACCATAACAAACCACCCAACACGGAGTAATCGAATGATCCGCAAGATCGCCTTTCTTCCCCTGCTGGCCGGCCTGATCGGCACGGCTGCGGCGGCCGAACCCCTGCGCCTGGGCACCGAGGGTGCCTATCCGCCCTTCAACTATATCGAAAGCGACGGCACCATCGCGGGCTTTGACGTCGAGATCGGCCAGGAACTGTGCAAGCGCATCGGCGCCGAATGCGAGGTCGTGGCGCAGGATTGGGATGGCATCATCCCCGGCCTTCTGGCCAGGAAATACGATTTCATCATCGCCTCGATGTTCATCACCGAAGACCGCAAGCAGCAGGTCGATTTCACCGATCCCTACTACATGGCCGCAATGACCCATGTGGTGCCGAAAGATGCCGGCATCACCGAATTCACCAATGAGTCGCTGGCCGGCAAGGTCATCGGCGCGCAATCGGGCACGACCCAGGCCGATTACATCACCGCCACCTATCCCGATGCCGACATCCGCCTGTATCCCACCCAGGATGAGGTGAACCTGGACATGGTCAGCGGGCGTATCGACCTGCAGGTGGGCGACATGCTGCCGATGCTGGACTGGACCACCAAGTCCGGGGACGGTGCCTGCTGTGAACTGGCTGGTGAGCCGATCACCGATCCGGCCTTTGTGGGCGAGGGCGTGGGCATCGCGCTGCGCCAGGAAGACGACGATCTGCGCGAACGCCTGAACAAGGCGCTGCAGGACATCCGCGCCGATGGCACCTACAAGGCGATCAATGACAAGTATTTCGCCATCGATGTCTACACGATGAAGTAACCGCCCCCGCGGTTGCCAGCGCCGCCCCCGCAGGTCGGGGGCGGCCTGGCGCCCCCGGTGGTAAAGGACAAGGCGATGATCGAGCTGTTTGCCTATGGCGATGCCGGCTGGGGGGATGAAATCCTGCGCGGTCTGGGCATGACGGTGCGGCTGGCGCTGGTCACGCTGCCGGTGGGGCTTGCGATCGGTTTTGCGATCGCGCTTGCCTCGATGGCGCGCCACCCTGTGCCGCGGGCGCTGGGGGTGGGGTATACCACGCTGATGCGCGGCCTGCCCGAGATCCTGACGCTGTTCGTCGTCTACAACGGGGCGGGGCTGGCGCTGAACGCGGCGACGGGCTGGCTGGCGCCGGGCGCGGGCCCGGTCGATTTCAGCCCTTTTGCCGCGGGCGTTGTGGCGCTGGGCATGGTCTTTGGTGCCTTCGCCGCCGAGGTGATCCGCGGCGCCTTTGCCGCCCTTGATCCGGGCCAGATCGAGGCGGGGCTGGCCGTGGGCATGCGCCGGGGCCAGATCTTCCGGCGCATCAAGCTGCCGCAGATCTGGCGCTTCGCGCTGCCGGGTCTGGGCAATCTGTGGATCAACCTGCTGAAGGATACCGCGCTGGTGTCGATCATCGCGCTGGATGATCTGATGCGCGCGACCAAGGTGGCGGTGGGGGTGACCAAGCAGCCCTTCACCTTCTATCTGGTCGCCTGCCTGATCTATTGGGCGCTGTGCCTGATGTCCGAAGTTGTGCTGGCGCGGCTGGAACGGCGGGCCAATCGCGGTGTGCGGGGGCTGGGCGCATGAACCCGATCGCCATCCTGCTGGACAACGGCCCCCGCCTTTGGGACGGTACGCTGATGACGCTGCAGCTGACCGGGCTTGGCGCGCTGATCGCGGCGGCGGTGTCGCCCTGGCTTGCGCTGTGGCGCGCCTATGGGCATCCGCTGTCGCAGGCGCCCTTGCGGCTTTACATCTCATTCATCCGTGGCACGCCGATCCTGGCGCAGTTGTTTCTGGTCTATTATGGCGCGGGACAGTTCCGGGCGGATCTGACGGCGCTTGGTCTGTGGGGCTTTTTCCGCGACCCGTTCAATTGCGCGCTTCTGGTCTTTGCGGTCAATTCCACCGCCTATCAGACCGAAATCCTGCGCGGCGGCATTCAGGGCGTGGCCCGCGGCGAGACCGAGGCCGCGCGCGCCATCGGCATGGGCCGGGCGCTGATGCTGCGCCGGGTGATCTTTCCCCATGCCTATCGCATCGCCTGGCCGGCGCTGGGCAATGAGGTGATCTTGCTGATGAAAGCCTCGGCGCTGGCCTCGGTGGTGACGGTCTTTGACCTGATGGGGCGCACCCGGCAGGTGTTTTCCCGCAGCTTCGACTTTTCCGTCTATCTTTGGGCGGCGCTGATCTATCTGGCGATCACGGCGGCCTTCGTCGTGATCTGGCGCATCGCAGAACGGCGGCTGTCGCGCCATCTGGCGGCCCGCGCGAAAGGAGCCCATCCATGACCCCATCCATCGCTTCGCCGACCGCGCCGGCATCCGAAATCATCGTGCAGGCCGACGACATCCGCAAATCCTTTGGCCAGATCGAGGTGCTGAAGGGTATTTCGCTGCAGGCGCGCAATCATGACGTGATCTCGATCCTGGGCGCCTCGGGGTCGGGAAAATCGACCTTTCTGCGCTGCCTGAACTTTCTGGAAACGCCCAGTTCGGGCACGGTCACGGTGCATGGTCGGGAAATCGTGGTGCGCAATGGCCGCCCGCAAGACCCCCGCCAGGTGGAACGCCTGCGCACCCGGCTTGGCATGGTGTTCCAGCAGTTCAACCTGTGGTCGCACCGCACTGTTCTGGAAAACGTCATGGAAGGTCCGGTTCTGGTCAGGCGCCTGCCCCGCGCCGAGGCGCGCGACAAGGCCGAGGCGCTTCTGGTGCGGGTGGGGCTGGCCGAACGGATGCAGATGTATCCCGCACAGCTGTCGGGCGGCCAGCAGCAGCGCGTGGCCATCGCCCGCGCGCTGGCCATGGAACCCGACGCGATCCTGTTTGACGAACCGACCTCGGCGCTGGACCCCGAACTGGTGGGTGAGGTGCTCAAGGTCATGCAATCGCTGGCCGAAGAGGGGCGCACCATGATCGTGGTCACCCATGAAATGGCCTTCGCGCGCGAGGTTTCGACCCGGGTGGTCTTTCTCCACGAAGGCCGCGTGGCCGAACAGGGCCCGCCCGAGCAGATGTTCACCAATCCCCAAAGCGACGCCTTCCGCCGCTTCATCGCCAAGATCCGCTGACCCCAGACGAAAGACCCATCATGCCCCAGACCTTTCCCGGCATCCGCATCGAGGCGGCCGAGTTGCGCATCGTGTCGCTGCCGCTGCTGACCCCCTTCGTGATTTCTACCGGCACGATGACCGACAAGGTCTTTGCGCTGCTGATCCTGAAGGCCGAGGGGCTGGAGGGGCTGGCCGAGGCGGTGATGGATCCCGCGCCCGACTATCTGGAAGAAACCATCCCCGGCGCGATGGCCTTCCTGCAAGACATCATCCTGCCCCGCATCGTCGGGCAGCGATTTGCCAGCCCCGCCGATCTGCTGGCGATCCTGGATCCCTGGCGCGGCCATCGCATGGCCAAGGCGGTGGTGGAAATGGCGGTCTGGGACCTGTGGTCCAAGGCGCTGGGCCTGCCGCTGGCATCGGCGCTGGGCGGGGTGCGCGACGCGGTCGAGGTCGGCGTCAGCCTGGGCATCGCGCCCATCGCGCGCACGCTTGATCGCGTGGCCGAGGCGCAGGCGGCGGGCTACCGGCGCACCAAGCTGAAGATCCGGCAGGGCCATGACCTGGCGGTGCTTGCGGCGGTGCGCAAGGAATTTCCCGATATCAGGCTGACGGTCGATGCCAATACCGATTACGGCCTGGCCGATCTGGCCGTGATGCAGGCGATGGATCAATTCGCGCTGGATTACATCGAACAGCCGCTGGCCTTTGACGACATCCACGATCACGCCCGGGTGCAGGCCGCGATCCGCACCGCGATCTGTCTGGATGAAAGCATCCGCTCGGCGGTGGATGCGCGCAAGGCGCTGGTCGCGGGGGCGGCGCGGGTCATCAACATCAAGGTGGGCCGGGTCGGCGGCTTTGCCGCGGCGCGCGCGATCCATGATGTGGCCCAGGCCTTCGGCGCGCCGGTCTGGTGCGGCGGCATGCTGGAAAGCGGGGTGGGGCGGGCGCATAACATCCATCTGGCCACCCTGCCCAATTTCACCAAACCGGGCGATACATCCTCGGCCAGCCGTTATTTCAAGCGCGACATCATCCAGCAACCGCTGGAGGCCACCGATGGCCTGATGCCCGTGCCCGGCCACGGCCCCGGCATCGGTGTCACGCTGGACCGGCCCTTTCTGGACAGCGTTACCCGGCGGACCGAGGTGATCCGATGACCGCCGATGGCGTGGTGATCCGCGATCTGCAGGGCGTGGCCGAGATGAAGGCGGCCGAGGCGCTGCAACTGCAGGTCTGGGGCGCGGCCGACCTGCCCGACAATTCCGATATCCTGCTGGCGATCCAGCATGAAGGCGGGCTGGTGGCGGGGGCCTTCCGGGGCGGGCGGCTGCTGGGTTTCGTCTTTGGCTTTCCCACCGCCACGGCGGGGGTGCAGCATTCGCACCGGCTGGCCGTTCATGGCGATGCGCGCGGGCTGGGGCTTGGGGCGCGGATGAAATGGCATCAGCGCGACTGGTGTCTGGCGCGCGGCATTCACACGGTGCGCTGGACCTATGATCCGATGCGCGCGATCAACGCGCGGCTGAACATCGCCGCGCTGGGGGCGACGGCGGGCACCTATCTGGTCGATTATTATGGCCCGATGGAAGGGATCAACGCGGGCCTGCCCTCGGACCGGGTGCTGGCGGAATGGGATCTGGCCGCGCCCGGCGTGGCCGCGCGGGCGGCGCGTCGGCCTGCGCCTTCGCCCCGGGTGGACCTGCGCCTGCCGATCCCGCCCGATCTGGACGCGCTGATCGCCGCCGATCCGGCCGCGGCGCTGGATGCGCGGCTGGCCCTGCGCGCGGCGATGCATGATGCCTTTGCGCGTGGCCTGCGGGTCACCGGGTTCGATCCGGCGGCGTCCTGCTATCTGCTGACGGCAGGCCAGCCATAAGCGCCGCGCCGTCTTGGCGCGGGCGGGCAGGGGCGCTAGAAGGGCCTCCCCGGCATCAGACCCCAGCAGCAGATCGGACGGCCAGACGTGGATACCGCAGTACGCATCGCAAGAACCATCGCCGAGGACATCGGCGCCCGCCCCGAACAGGTGACCGCGGCCGCGGCGCTGCTGGACGGGGGGGCCACCGTGCCCTTCGTCGCGCGCTACCGCAAAGAGGCGACGGGGGGGCTGGACGATTCGCAGCTGCGCACGCTGGCCGACCGGCTGGCCTATCTGCGCGAGATGGAGGCCCGGCGCGCCACGATCCTGGACACGATCAGGGGTCAGGACAAGCTGACCCCAGATCTGGAACGCGCGATCGCGCGCGCCGCCACCAAGGCCGAGCTTGAGGATATTTACCTGCCCTACAAGCCCAGGCGCCGCACCAAGGCCACGATCGCGCGCGAAAACGGCCTTGGGCCGCTGGCCGAGGCGATCCTGGCCGACCGCGCCGCCGATCCGCAGGGCCTGGCAGCCGGCTATCTGTCCGAGGCGGTGCCAGGGGTGAAGGATGCGCTGAACGGCGCGCGCGACATCATCGCCGAGGGGCTGGCGGAAAACGCGGGTCTTCTGGGCGACCTGCGTGCCTTCCTGCAGCGCGACGGCTGGCTGGCCGCGAAGGTCATTGCCGGGCAGGAGGACAAGGGCGCGAAGTTTTCCGACTATTTCGCACATCGGGAAAAATGGGCCGATGTGCCCAGCCACCGGGCGCTGGCGATGATGCGGGCGGCCAATGAAGGCGTGCTGACGCTGGATATCGGTCCCGATGGCGATGAGGGCGCCGCGCGCGCCGAGGCGATGGTCGCCGCCGCGCTGGATGTGCGCACCAGCGGCCCCGGCGATCGCTGGCTGCGGCAGGTGGCGGGCTGGACCTGGCGGGTCAAGCTGAGCCTGTCGATGATGCTGGACCTGATGGCCGATCTGCGTGCGCGCGCGCAGGATGAGGCGATCCGGGTGTTTGCCCGCAACCTGCGCGATCTGCTGCTGGCGGCACCGGCGGGGGCCAAGGCCACGATGGGGCTTGACCCCGGCATCCGCACCGGGGTCAAGGTGGCGGTGGCCGATGCCACCGGCAAGCTGATCGACACCGCCACGGTCTATCCGTTCCAGCCGAAAAACGACCTGCGCGGCACCGAAGCGACGCTGGCCAGCCTGATCGTGAAACACGGGGTCGAACTGATCGCCATCGGCAACGGCACCGCCAGCCGCGAAACCGAACGTCTGGTGGCGGACCTGCTGAAAAAGCTGCCCGGCACGAAGAAACCGACCAAGGTGGTGGTGTCCGAGGCCGGGGCCTCGGTCTATTCGGCATCCGAACTGGCGGCGCGGGAATTCCCCGATCTGGACGTCAGCCTGCGCGGCGCGGTGTCCATCGCGCGGCGGCTGCAGGACCCGCTGGCCGAACTGGTCAAGATCGAGCCGAAATCGATCGGTGTCGGCCAGTATCAGCATGACGTGGACCAGCACCGGCTTGGAAAGTCGCTGGAGGCGGTGGTCGAGGATGCGGTGAACGCGGTGGGGGTCGACCTGAACACCGCATCGGCGCCGCTTCTGGCGCATGTCTCGGGCCTTGGGCCGTCGCTGGCCGAGGCGATCGTGGCGCATCGCGATGCGAACGGGGCGTTTTCCAGCCGCAAGGACCTGCTGAAGGTCGCCCGCCTTGGGCCGCGCGCGTTTGAACAATGTGCGGGCTTCCTGCGCATCCGCGACGGGGCCGAGCCGCTGGATGCCTCGGCCGTCCACCCCGAGGCCTATGGCGTGGCGCGGCGCATCGTGAAGGCCTGCGGGCGCGACATCCGCGCGCTGATGGGCGACACCGCCATCCTGCGCCGCCTGCGGGCCGAAGATTTCGTCGACGACAGCTTTGGTCTGCCCACGGTGCGCGACATTCTGGCGGAACTGGAAAAACCCGGCCGCGATCCCCGTCCCGGCTTTGTCACCGCGACCTTTGCCGACGGGATCGAGGATATCAAGGACCTGCGCCCCGGCATGATGCTGGAAGGCACGATCACCAATGTCGCGGCCTTCGGCGCCTTTGTCGATATCGGCGTGCATCAGGACGGGCTGGTCCATGTCAGCCAGCTGGCCGACCGCTTCGTCAAGGACCCGCATGAGGTTGTGAAGGCGGGCGATGTGGTCAAGGTCCGCGTGGTCGAGGTGGACATCCCCCGCAAGCGTATCGGGCTGACCATGCGCAAGGACGGTGGCGGGCGCGATGACGGGGGCCGCCCCGATCCCGCCCGTGCGCCCGCCAAGGGCCCGCGCGGGGGCAAGGCGCAGGCCGCCCCGCCCAGGGGCGATGCGGGGGGGCCCGGCGCGCTGGGCGCGGCGCTGCTGGATGCGATGCGCAAGCGATAGCCGCCCCCGGGCCCGGCCGCGCGCCCGGCTTTTGCCCAAATCGCCGCCGCGCCGGGAACCCCCGGCGCGGCGGCTGCGTTATGGGGATGTATCCGGCGTGGGGATGCGCCCCGCGCCGCCCATGCAATCGACCACCACAAGGGAGATGATGATGTGCGCCCAGACCAACGCCCCGATGTCCGAAACCGCCAAGGCCGCCGCGCGTGAGGTGAAGGACAAGATCACCGAACCCTCGGCCGAGGATCTGCGCCAGGAACTGGACCGCCTGCGCGAGGATATGGCGCGCATTGCCGGGACGCTGGCCGATCTGGGCCGCCACCGGGGCGAGGCCGTGGCCGACAGCCTGCGCGACAATGCCTCACGGATCTATGCGGCGGGTGAACAGCGCGCCGAGGATCTGGCCCGGCGCGCCACCGACGCCTATGCCGAATGCAATGACATGGTGCGCCGCCAGCCCGCGACGGCGATGGGCATCGCCGCGGGTCTGGGCTTTCTTGCGGGCCTTCTGCTGGCGCGGAAATAACCGATGCTGGCCGTGATCCGCGGCATGGCGGGCGGGCTGCGCGCGCTGGTCGCCGCCAGGGCCGCCGCTTTGGGGCGGCGTCTGGTGCTGGGCGCGCTGGGCGGGGGGATGGTTCTGGTCGGACTTGGCTTTCTGACCGCTGCCGTCTGGTTCGCGCTGCGCGCGGTGATGTCGCCGGTGCAGGTGGCGCTGATCCTGGGGCTGGCCTATGGCGGGCTGGGGCTGGTGCTGCTGGCCCTGGCGCGGCACCGGCCCACGCGGGCGCCCGTTCCCCCCGCAGCGGCCGCGACGACAGGCGCCACCGCTGGCGCCGCAGCAGGGGACGCAGCAGGGGACGCGGCGGGATTTCAGGCCGGTCTTGATGCGGCCCTGGGCGGGACTGCGCGCGACCTCATGCGTGATCAGGGGCCGGTCCCGGCATTGCTGGGGGCGTTTCTGATCGGCCTTGATCTGGCGCTGGTCCTGCGCCGCCCGCGCAAGGACTGACCCTGTCTGCAGCGCGGCTGTGGCGATTTGCCCGGCCCCGCAGCGGTCCACAAGGCGGCCCCGCCCAGTGCTGGCCCATGCGCGGGCACTGGACATGGGCGGGTGGCTCTGATCTTTTTGGCATGCCCTGACAGCCGGGCCCGAAAGGACGCCCCGCCCCCGAAAGCCCCGCCCCCGAAAGGACGACCGCATGAGCCAGTCGCGCGACGACATCGCCCGCACCCTTGCCGCCGCAGGTGCGCGGCGCAGGCCCTGGTGGCTTTGGGCGGCGGCGCTGCTGGCATTGGCGTTGGGTGGCGCCTTCTGGCTGCAATCGGCCCGGCAGGGCGCATCGGTCAGCTATCTGACCGAGCCGGTCACGCGCGGCCCGCTGGTGGTGACTGTCACCGCGACCGGCACGGTGCAGCCCACGACCGAGGTCGCGGTGTCGTCGGAACTGTCGGGAACGCTGGCCACGGTCGAGGTGGATTACAACGACCGCGTCGCGGTGGGGCAGGTGCTGGCACGGCTGGATGACACCAAGCTGCGCGCCCAGCTGACCAATGCCGAGGCCGCGCTGGCGGCATCGCGCGCCCAGGTCGCCCAGGCCGAGGCCAGCCTGACCGAGGCGCAGGTGAACTATGATTCGCAGCGCCAGCTGGATGAACGCGGCGTCGGCACGCATCGTGAATTCGTGGCCAAGCAGGCCGCCTTCGATCGCGCGCGCGCGGCGCTGGACATGGCGCGGGCCGATCTGACCCTGGCCGAGGCCAACCTGACGCTGCGCCGGGCGGATCTGGACAATGCCGCGATCCGTTCGCCCATCGCCGGGATCGTGCTGGACCGTGCCGCCGAGGCGGGCCAGATCGTTGCCGCAACGCTGCAGGCACCGACGCTGTTCACCCTGGCCGAGGATCTGGCGCGGATGGAACTGCGCGTCGATATCGACGAGGCCGACATCGGCCGCGTCGGGGTAGGTAATCCGGCGCGGTTTACCGTGGATGCCTATCCGGGCCGTGCCTTTGCCGCCGAACTGGTGCAGCTGCGCTTTGCCCCCGAAACCACGGACGGGGTGGTCACCTACAAGGGTGTGCTTTCGGTGGACAATGCCGATCTGGCGCTGCGCCCCGGCATGACCGCCACCGCCACGATCATCGTTTCCAGGGTCGAGGATGCGCTGCGCGTGCCCAATGCCGCGCTGCGCTTTGCCCCGCCGCAGGTGGTGGAAACCGAACGCGCCACGGGGTCGGGGCTGATCGGGATGATCATGCCCGCCCGCCCGCGCGGCACCGGGGGGGCGGATGACGGGGCGCAGCGGTCGGTCTGGGTGCTGCGCGAGGGCGCGGCGGTCGAGGTGGCGGTCACGCCGGGCGACAGCGACGGGCGCCACACCGCGATCCTGGCCGGCGATCTGGCCGCGGGCGAGGCGGTGATCACCGACCAGACCGGGGGGCCGTAGCATGGCCGCCGCCGCGACTGCCACCCGATCCGACGCCCGATCCGACGCCAGATCCGATGGCCCGCCGCTGATCGAATTGCGTGGCATCACCCGGGTCTACGGCACCGGCGAGGCCGAGGTGCGCGCGGTAGACGGGGTCGATCTGACGATCCGGCAGGGCGAATTCGTCGCCATCATGGGCCCGTCCGGGTCGGGCAAGTCGACGGCGATGAACATCATCGGCTGCCTCGACCGGCCAAGTGCGGGCCAATACCTGTTCAACGGGGTCGAGGTGGCCGGGCTCAGCCGCGATCAGCGCGCGGTGCTGCGGCGCGAATATCTGGGCTTCGTCTTTCAGGGCTTCAACCTGCTGGCGCGCACATCGGCGCTGGAAAATGTGGAACTGCCGCTGATCTACAAGGGGCTGGGGCGGGCCGAACGCGCCGCCCAGGCGCGGGCCGCGCTGGACAAGGTGGGCCTTGGCGGGCGTGAAGGGCATGATCCCTCGCAATTGTCGGGGGGCCAGCAGCAGCGCGTGGCCATTGCCCGCGCGCTGGTCGGCAACCCGATGCTGATCCTGGCGGATGAACCGACGGGCAACCTGGATACCCAGCGATCGCATGAGATCATGGACCTGCTGACCCGGCTGAACCGGGATGAGGGCATCACCATCGTCATGGTCACGCATGAAGAGGACATGGCCGCCTTTGCCCGGCGGCTGGTGGTCTTTGTCGATGGCCGCCTGGCCCGGGATGAGCCGGTGGCGCCGCGCGGGCAGGGCGGCTGAGATGCTGTGGGAAACCATCCGCCTGGCGCTGCAGGCGATCACGCGCAACGCGCTGCGGTCTTTCCTGACGGTGCTGGGCGTGGTCATCGGGGTGGCGGCGGTGATCGCGATGGTGACCGTGGGGCAGGGGTCGTCCGAACAGGTGCGCGCCAGCGTGGCAAGCCTGGGAACCAATGTGCTGATGGTCCGGCCGGGCAAGCAGATGATGGGCCCCGGCACGCGCGAAAGCGCCCCCGCCTTTGGCCTGCGCGACGCCACGGCGCTGGCCGATTTGCCCGCGGTTGAGGCGGTCGCGCCGATCGTGACCACGGGGCAGACGGCGGTGTTCGGCAATGCCAATGTCGCCACCTCGGTCACCGGAACGACGGCGGATTACCTGGCGGTGTCGAACTGGACGGTGCTGCGCGGCCGCGCCTTCACCCCGGGCGAAGAGGCGGCGGGCGCCGCCGTCTGCATCCTGGGCGAAAGCCTGCGCCGGGCGCTGTTCGGTGCCACCGACCCGACCGGCGCGGTGGTCCGTATCAAGACCGTTTCCTGCGAGGTGATCGGCCTGCTGCAGGCCAAGGGCGCCGGCGCGATGGGGCAGGATCAGGACGATTTCATCCTGATGCCGGTCCGCGCGGTGCAACGACGGCTTCTGGGTACGCAGGATGTGTCGACCCTGTCGGTGGCGCTGGCATCCGGCGTGTCCACCGCGCGCGGCATCCGCGATGTCGAGGCGCTGCTGCGCGAACGCCGCCGCATCGCGCCGGGGCAAGAGGATGATTTCTCGGTGCTGGACATGGCGCAGATCGCGTCAATGCTGTCTTCGGTCAATGCGGTGCTGACGGGGCTTTTGTCATCTGTCGCCGCGGTCAGCCTGCTGGTGGGGGGCATCGGCATCATGAACATCATGCTGGTGTCGGTCACCGAGCGGACGCGCGAAATCGGCATCCGGCTGGCGGTGGGGGCCAGTGCGGCGCAGGTCATGACGCAATTCCTGGTCGAGGCGGTGGTGCTGTCGGTGATCGGCGGGGTTCTGGGCATCGCGCTGGGGCTGGGGCTGGCCTTCGTGGCCGCGCGGATCATGGTGATCCCGTTTTCGCCCAGCCTTGGGGTGGTGGCACTGGCCTTTCTGTTTTCGGGTTTTGTCGGGGTGATCTTCGGCTTTTTCCCCGCGCGCCGGGCCGCGCGGCTCGACCCGATCGAGGCGCTGCGCTATCAGTGACCGTCCGCGCCCCGCAGCCCGGGGGCCGGCGCGGTGGTCGGCGGCGCAGCGGGCGGCACCGCGGGACGCAGCGCCGGAAAATCGTCGGGGGTGATCGTTTCGCGTTCCAGCAGCAGGCGGGTGCCAGCCTCCAGATCCGCGCGGCGGGTTTCCAGCAGGTCGCGGGCGCGGGCGAAGGCGCGGTCGATCAGATCGCGCACGGCCAGATCGACCTCACGCGCGGTGGACTCGGAATAGTCGCGCGGCGACAGGGACATGCGGTCTTCGCCCAGAAAGCTGGCGCGTTCGGGTTCCAGCACCGCCTGGCCCAGATCGGGGTGCATGCCATAGCGGGTGACGATCTGGCGCGCGATGTCGGTGACGCGGGCCAGGTCATCGGCCGCGCCGGTGGAAATTTCGCCCAGGGCCAGATCCTCGGCCGCGCGCCCGGCCATCAGCACCACCATCCGGTTTTCCAGATCCTGTCCGGTGATCAGAAAACGGTCCTCGGTCGGGCGGGTCATGGTATAGCCCAGCGCCCCCACCGAACGCGGGATGATCGAGACCTTGTGCACCGGGTCCGCCCCGGGCAACGATGCGGCGGCCAGCGCATGGCCCATTTCATGCCAGGCGACGGTTTCGCGTTCGCGCGGGTTCAGCAGATGGCCCTTGCGTTCCAGCCCCGCGACGATGCGTTCTATGGCGCGGGTCACATCCTCCATCGTGACCGCCCCGGCGCCGCGGCGTGTGGCCTGGATGGCGGCCTCATTCACCAGATTGGCCAGTTCCGCCCCGGTAAAGCCCGGCGTCAGCGCGGCGATCTGGTCCACATCCAGCCCCGCCGCCTTTACCTTGCGCAGATGCACCCGCAGGATGGCCGCGCGGCCGGTGCGGTCGGGCCGGTCCACCACCACCTGCCGGTCAAAGCGGCCCGCGCGCATCAATGCGGGGTCAAGGATTTCGGGGCGGTTGGTCGCGGCCAGCAGGACAATGCCTTCGCGCGGGTCAAATCCGTCAAGTTCGGCCAGCAACTGATTGAGCGTCTGTTCCTTTTCGTCATGGCCACCGCCAAATCCGCCCACGCCGCGCCGCTTGCCCAGCGCATCCAGTTCGTCGATGAAGATGATGCAGGGCGCGGCCTTGCGGGCCTGTTCGAACAGGTCGCGCACCCGTGCCGCGCCCACGCCCACGAACATTTCCACGAATTCCGACCCCGAGATCGAGAAGAACGGCACCCCCGCCTCGCCCGCGATGGCGCGGGCAAACAGCGTCTTGCCGGTGCCGGGCGGGCCGGTCAGCAGGATGCCCTTGGGAATGTGCGCGCCCAGCCGTCCGAATTTTTCCGGCTCGCGCAGGAAATCCACGATCTCCTTCAGTTCGGCCTTGGCCTCATCGACGCCGGCCACATCGTCAAAGGTGACGCCGGTGTCCTTTACCACATAGACCTTGGCCTTTGACTTGCCCACGTTCATCACCCCGCCGAAGCCCTGCTTTTCGGCGAAGCGGCGAAAGAAGAACGACCACAGCGCGAACAAAAGGATCACCGGCATCACCCAGGACAAAAGCGCCCCGATGAAGGTGTTTTCCACCGTGCCGTCGAATTCCACCTGATTGCGCGACAGCGCATCGGCCAGATCCTTGGGCACGACATTGGTGACGAAATTGGTGCGCCCGTCCTGGGGTTCGGCATAACGGCCCGACAGTTGTTCGGTTGTCACCTGAACCTCGGCGATCTGGCCGCGTTCCAGCATGTCCAGAAAGCGCGAATAGGGGATGCGTTCGGTCACGGCCGCACCGCTGAGCCATTCCTGGAACAGCAGCAGTGCCACGAAACCCATCAGCACATACCAGATGTGGAACTGCTTTTCCTTGTCCATCGCCGCCCCCGCCGTGCCTGTTTCCGTTGTCTGGCGCCACGATAGGCCGCTTTGGCCCCGCGATAAAGCCCAGGGGCGCCGATCGGGTCGAAAGGCGGGTTTCCCTTTCGCGCCAGAATGCTAGGCTTCGGGTGACGGAATGGCTGGAATGGAGGATGGCAGTGGGCAAGGGTGGCGACGATCACGCGGGCACGGTCCTGTCGGCGGCACAGCTGCGGGCGGTCTGCGACCCCGCGACCTTCGATTTCGATACAACCGAAACCCTGGAGCCGATGGCCGATTTCATCGGGCAGGACCGCGCGATCGAGGCGATCGGCCTGGCCGCGCGGATGCGCCATCGCCGCTTCAACCTGTTCGTCCACGGTCCCGAAGGCACCGGGCGCCATTCCGCCGTGCTGCGCATCCTGCAGCAAGAGGCGGCCGCGCGGCCCGCGCCGCAGGACTGGATCTATGTCCACAATTTCGACAATCCCGACAAGCCGCGCGCGATCTGCCTGCCGCGCGGGGTGGGGCCGCGGCTGCGCGATGCGATGCGCGAACTGGTGGACGATCTGGCCAATGACATCCCCGCGCTGTTCGACAGCGAGGAATATCAAAGCCGCCGCGCCACCATCGAAGAGGAATTCTCGGGCCGGCGCGACAGCGCCTTCAAGGCCCTGGGCGAGGCCGCGCGCGACCGCGATGTGGCGATCCTGCGCACGCCGATGGGCTTTGCCCTGGCACCGATGAAGGAAGGCGAGGTGCTGAAATCCGAGGCGATCGCCCGCCTGCCCGAAGACGAACGGGCCGGGATCCAGAAGCATCTGGCCGATACCGAACAGGAACTGGAGGAATTCCTGTCCGCCCTGCCGCGGCTGGAAAAGGAACACCGCGCCGAGGTGACGCGCCTGAATGCCGAACTGGCCGAGGCGGCGGTCGCGACCGCGATGAAAGAGGCCACCGCCGCCTTTGGTGCAATCGCGGTTCTGGCGCCCTATTTCGAGGCGGTGCGCGCCGACATCATCGCCAATGCCGAACTGTTCCTGAAGGCCGGCGCGCGCGGCGAGGACGGCCCCTTTCCGGTGGCCAGCGCCCGGGTGCATGACGACCTGCGCTTTCATCGCTATGGCGTCAATGTCGTGGTCTCGGTCGCGCAGGATCCGGGGCAGGGCGCGCCGGTGGTGGTGGAAACCCTGCCGACGCTGGCCAATCTGACGGGCCGGATCGAATACCTGCCGACGATGGGCACCCTGGTCACCGATTTCACCCAGATCCGCCCCGGGGCGCTGCATCGGGCCAATGGCGGCTATCTGCTGCTGGATGCGCGCCGCGTGTTGTCCGAGCCTTTCGCCTGGGATGCGCTGAAACGCTGCCTGGAAACCGCGGCGGTGCATGTCATCACCGCGGCCGAGCGGATGGGTCTGATCGCCACCACCACGCTGGAACCGGACCCGATCCCGCTGGATGTGCGGGTGGTGCTGGTCGGCGACCGGCTGCTGCATCTGCTGCTGGAAGACCTTGACCCCGACTTTTCCGAACTGTTCCGCGTGGCGGCGGAATTCGGCGACGACATGACGCGCGATCCCGAAACGCTGCGGCTGCTGGCACGGATGCTGGCCAAGATCGTGCGCGATGAAAAGCTGCGCCATGTCACAAGCGACGGCGTGGCCGCGATGGCCGATGCGGCGACGCGGATGGCCGAGGACCAGACCCGCCTGTCGCTGCGCATGAGCGCGCTGTGGGACATCCTGCGCGAGGCCGATCATCTGGCGGGGCAGGCCGGGGCGGCCACGATCACCGCCGATCATGTCGAGGCCGCGCAGCGTGCCGCCGAACGGCGTGCCGATCGGCCGCGCGAACGGATGCAGGACATGATCGGGCGCGGCACGATCCTGATTTCCACCCGCAGCAGCGTGGTGGGGCAGGTCAACGGGCTGACCGTGGCGCAGCTGGGCCGGGCGCGCTTTGGCTGGCCGGTGCGGATCACCGCGCGCGTGCGGGTGGGCGCGGGCCAGGTCATCGACATCGAACGCGAGGTCAAGCTGGGCGGGCCGATCCATTCCAAGGCGGTGCTGATCCTGTCCAGCTTCCTGTCCACCCGCTACGCGCCCGAAGAGCCGTTGTCGCTGTGGGCGAGCCTGGTCTTTGAACAGACCTACGGCGGGATCGAGGGCGACAGCGCCTCGGTCGCGGAACTGTGCGCGCTGCTGTCGGCGCTGGCCGAGGTGCCGCTGTCGCAATCCTTCGCGGTCACCGGATCGATCAACCAGATGGGCGAGGTGCAGCCCGTCGGCGGCATCAACGAAAAGATCGAAGGGTTTTTCGACAGCTGCCGCGCGCAAGGCCTGACGGGGCGGCAGGGGGTGCTGATCCCGCGGCGCAACGCCGACAACCTGATGCTGCGTCCCGATGTTGTGGCGGCGGTGGCGGCGGGCCAGTTCCAGATCCATGCGATTTCGCATGTGGATCAGGCGATGGAAATCCTGACCGGCCTGCCCGCGGGCGTGCGCGGGATGAATGACGAATTCCCGGTCGGCACGGTCAACGGCAATGTCGAGGTGCGCCTGCTGGACTTTGCCGAGGCCCGGCGCGGCTTTGCCCAGCCCGAGATCACCGTGACCACCACCGGGGCCGAGGACAGCTGATGCAAACGCCCCGCCGGATCGGTCCGGCGGGGCGTTCTTTTACACGGCAGTGGCACGGCCGCCTGCGGTCAGAACAGCACCGAGGGCAGCCACAGCGCGATCTGCGGGAAGATCACCACCAGCGCCAGGCCCAGGATCTGCAGCCCCACGAAGGGCAGGGCGGCCATGTAGATATCGGTGATCGTCACCTCTTTCGGCGCGACCGATCGCATGTAGAACAGGTTGTAGCCAAACGGCGGCGTCAGATAGGCCGATTGCATCGACAGCACGAACAGCACCGCAAACCAGGTGGTGTCAAAGCCCAGTTCGCGCACGATCGGCACAAAGATCGGCACGGTGATGAAGACGATGGCGAAATCGTCCAGGAACATGCCCAGCACGAAATAGACCGCCAGCATCGCCACGATCACCGCCATGGGCGAAACCTCGAAATCGTCGATCAGGTCGCTGACCACCGATCCGGCGCCAAGGCCCACGTAGATCTTGGAAAAGAACACCGCCGCCAGCGCGATCCACATCAGCATGCCCATCAGCTTTGTCGTGGACAGCATGACATATTTCAGCATCGGCCAGTCCAGCCGCCCGCGCAGCCCGGCGATGACCAGCGCGCCGAAGGCACCGATGGCCGAGGCCTCGGACGGCGAGGTGATGCCGCCGATGATGCAGCCCAGCACCGCCCCCACCAAAAGCCCCGGCGCCACCAGATGGCGCAGCGCCTTCAGCTTTTCGACGCCGCTGACACGTTCATGGACGGGCGCGGGCGGGCCCATTTCGGGGCGCAGGCCGCACCGGATCAGGATATAGGCGATGTAGATCCCCGCCAGCATCAGCCCCGGGATCAGCCCGGCCGCGAACAGCTGGCCCACGGATTCGCGCGCCAGGAACGCATAGATGATCATCAGCACCGACGGCGGGATCAGAAAGCCAAGCGCGCCCCCGGCCATGATCGTGCCGGTGACCAGCCGCTTGTCATAGCCACGCCGCAGCATTGATGGCAGCGCGATGATGCCCAGCGACACCGTGGCCGCCCCCGACACACCCGCCATCGCCGCGATGATCGCGCAGATCAGCACCGTGCCGACGCCCAGCCCCCCGGGCAGGCCGCCCATCAGCTTGTGCATCATGGCGAACAGATCGTCGGTGATGCCGGACCGTTCCAGCACCAGCCCCATGAAGATGAACAGCGGCAGCGACACCAGCAGGAAATTGTCCATCGCGCCAAAGGCGGACGCGACCAGCAGGTCAAGCCCGCCGGGGCCGAACATCATATAGGCCGCGCCCATGCCCGAAATCATCAGCGCAAAGGCCAGCGGCGCGCCAAGGATCATCAGCACCAGCATGGATGCGAACATGATTGCGGTAATGGTCATCGGATCAAGATCGACCATGGGTATCCTCCTGTCTGCGCCGGGCGGCGCGTCAGGTCAAAGGGAAGGGTTCAGATCCGCCGCGGTCAGTTGCGCGGGGCCAGCCGTTCATCATCGCGCCCGGCCAGCCGGACCAGCGCGCGCAGCAATTCGGCCACGACCTGCAGCGCCAGCAGGCCCACCGCCACCGGCAGCACGGACTTGAACGGATAAAGCGGCGGTTGCCAGATCGAGCGGGCGGAATATTCGCGCGCGGCCCAGGAGGTCGCGGCAAAATCGATCGCCATGTCCAGAAACACCACCAGCACCACCAGCGCCAGCACATAGACCACCACATCGCAGGCCGCGCGGGCGCGCGGGGGCAGCAGGCCATAGACAACCTCGGAGCGGACATGGCCCTGATGGCGCAGCGTATAGCTGCCCGCCAGGATGCAGAACCCGCCATACAGCATGGTCGACAGTTCATGCGCCCAGACGGTGGGGGCGTTCAGGAAATAGCGCGCGCCGATTTCCCAGACGAGCGCGCCGATCATCACCAGCGTCAGCCAGGAAATGGCCCGTCCGACAAAGTCGGACAGACCATCCTGTGCCACGAGATATCGGGCAAGCACGCTCACTTCAGGCGGCCCTGCGCCTTGGCGTTGTCCACCATCATCTCGATCGCCTTGGCATTGCGGTCGGATTTCGCGGCCTCTTCCTGCCAGACGCCCTGGGCGGCCTCGGTCAGGCGGGCGGAATCTTCGGCGGGCAGGGTGGCGAAGGTGAAGATGCCGCCGTCACCGGCCTCGATGATCTTGTCGTTGCCCTCTTCCAGCCAGGCGTGGATGTCGGCGGCGTATTGATCGATCGCCTCTTTCAGGATCGCGCGGTGGTCGTCTGACAGGCCATCCCAGACGGCGGGGTTGGCGATGATCGTATCGGTCCAGCCGGGGTTGAGCATGTTGAGGAAGGTGTAGTTCTTCGCCACTTCATGCAGCTTGAGCTGTTCGTATTCCACCGGGCCGCCATAGATCGCGCCGTCGATCACGCCGGTCGACAGGCCGATATACAGTTCCTGCGCGGGCAGGTAGACGGTGGGAATGTCAAAGGCCTGCAGCACCTTGGCGACCTGGCCGGTGGCGCGGATCTTCATCGATTTCAGATCGTCCAGGCTGGTCACAGGGGCCTTGGTCAGCAGGTCATAATCCGAGCCATAGCCGCGGCCGATGAATTTGGCGCCCTTTTCGGCATAGGCCTCGTCCAGCATCGCCAGGAAGGTGTCGCTTTCCAGGATCGCGGCGGCTTCGTCCCTGGAGGTCCAGAAGCCCGGCAGGCCCGCCTCGATATTGCCGATGTCGATCATGCCCGGCCAATAGCTGCCCACGCCATAGGCCACATCGATCGACCCCTTGGCGATGGCGTCGACGAACTGGTCCGAGGCGACAAGCTCACCCCCGCGGAAATACTGGATCTTCAGCGCGCCGCCGGATTTCTCCTCGACGGTGTCGCGGAATTTCTTCGCGATATCATCGATTTCGGTGCCGTAGAAGGTGTGGAACCGGATGCGCGTGGTGTCGGCCAGCGCGGCGCTGCCCAAAAGCAGGGCGGCGGCAAGGCCGGTCGCGATGCGGCCGAAGGTCTTGGTGGGGGTCATGGTCTTCCTCTCCCGTCAGGGCATGGCAGGACCGGCGCCCGGCACAGCCGCCGGGCTTGTCTTCCGTGCCATGCGATTATGCAGCCCCCCGGCAGGCCGGTGCAGGCCGCGCAAGATTTCAGGCATCCCCTGGCCGGTCTTCTTGCCGGTGGCAGGGGGCCGAAAATCCCTCAACTCCTCAGAGCCGATTCCTAGGGCTGCGCAGAATTTTGCGCAAGATATTTTCCAGTTTGTGCGTAATATTTTGCGCAAACGCCTGTCAGATCGTCAGAATTTCGTGCCATCTTCGGTCAGAATCACAGGTATGGCGGCGAGCAGGCCGAAACGACGACGCATTCGCGGTCGGAAATGTTGCGGAATCGGTGCGGCTGGGTCGAGTTGAACAGATAGCTGTCGCCCGCCTTCAGAATCGCCGTCTGCTCGCCCACAGAGATTTCCAGCTCACCCGCGATGACGATGCCGCCTTCGCTGGCGACATGTTCCAGCATGGTCTCGCCGGTATCCGCGCCCGGTTCATAGCGTTCATACAGGATCTGCAGGTTGTGCGCCCGCGCGTCGCCCACCTGTTGCAGGGTGATGCGGCCCTGCGCCTCAAAGGTGCTGTACAGCCGCGAGGTCAGGTCGCGCAGCTCGCCCGGCTTGAAGAAGACCGCGCTGCTGGACCCGCTGTCGGGTTCGAAGAATTCCGACATGGTGACGCCCAGCCCGCCAAGGATCTTGCGCAGCGAGGCGACCGAGGGGCTGGATCGGTTGGTTTCGATCATCGAAATCTGCCCATGCGGTACATCCGACAATTCCGCCAGCCGGCGCTGCGACATGCCTGCCGTCACCCGCATTTCCTTTAGTCGCGCGCCTACGTCGAAATCCTGCATGGGGCCTCCTGTCTGTTGTGGCGAAGATAGGGCTGCGCAATCGCTTGTGCAATTGGCAGGAATCCCTTGCTCAAAATCCTGCGCGAATGTAGGGTTGATTCGAAGCATAGCAGGGAGTGTGCCATGACCACGAATGCCGAACTGTCCGCCCGCAAATCCGCCGCTGTCGCGCGCGGTGTTTCCACCCGTGGCATCTATGCCACCCGCGCCGAAAATGCCGAACTGTGGGATGCCGATGGGCGCCGGTTCATCGATTTCGCCGCCGGAATCGCGGTGAACAACACCGGGCACCGCCACCCGCGCCTGATGGCGGCGGTGGCCGAACAGGCCCAGGCCTTCACCCATACCTGTTTCCACGTCGCGCCCTATGAAAGCTATGTCCGGCTGGCCGAACGGCTGAACGCGGCCACGCCCGGCGATTTCGAGAAAAAGACGATGCTGGTCACCACCGGCGCCGAGGCGGTGGAAAACGCCGTCAAGATGGCGCGGGCCTTTACCGGGCGGTCGGGGGTGATCGCATTCTCGGGCGCCTTCCACGGCCGCACGCTGCTGGGCATGGCGCTGACCGGCAAGGTCGCGCCCTACAAGAAAGGTTTTGGCGCGATGCCGCCCGAGGTGGCCCATGCCCCCTTCCCGAACGCGCTGCATGGCGTCAGCGAAGATGAGGCGCTGCGCCATCTGGACCGTCTGTTCGCCTCATCGGTCGATCCTGAACGCGTGGCCGCGATGATCGTCGAGCCGGTGCAGGGCGAGGGCGGTTTCACCATCGCGCCCTTTGGTTTCCTGCGCCGCCTGCGCGAAATCTGTGACCAGCATGGCATCGTGCTGATCCTGGATGAGGTGCAGGCCGGCATGGCGCGCACCGGGCGGATGTTCGGTTGCGAACATGCGGGCGTGGTGCCCGATCTGGTGACCATGGCCAAGGGGCTGGCGGGGGGCTTCCCGCTGTCGGCGGTGACCGGGCGGGCCGAGATCGTCGATGCGCCGAACCCCGGCGGGGTGGGCGGCACCTATGCGGGCAACCCGCTGGCGGTGGCCGCGGCCCATGCCGTTCTGGATGTGATCGACGAGGAAAAGCTGTGCGAGCGCGCCGATCAGATCGGTGAAAAGATCCGCGCCCGGCTGACCCAGATCGCATCGCGTCAGGGTATGGACTGCATCGGCGAGGTGCGGGGTCTGGGCGCGATGAATGCGTTTGAACTGGTGACCGACCGCGCCAGCAACGCCCCCGACGCGGCGCTGACCAGCGCGATCGTGGCCGAGGCCGAGGCGCGCGGCCTGATCCTTCTGTCCTGCGGCACGCGCTATAACGTGATCCGCCTGCTGCCGCCGCTGACCATTCCGATGGATCAGCTGGATGAGGCGCTGGACATCATCGAGGCCTCGATCGAGGCGGCGATGATGAAACAGGCCGCCTGAACCACCCGACCCGAACCCTGTAAAGGCCCGTGCCGGAGCGATCCGGCGCGTGCCCCTGTCGCCCGGAGGCCCCATGACCCAGCCGCATCTGAACCTTATTGCCGGGGCCTGGTGCCCGGGTGAAACCGCCACGATGAACCGCAACCCCTCGGATCTGTCCGATGAAATCGGGCTTTACGCCGCGGGCAATGCCGAGGATGTGGCCCGCGCCGCCGAGGCCGCGGCCCAGGCGCAGGCTGCCTGGTTTGACGCGGGCCCCCAGCCGCGCGCCGACCTGCTGGATCGCATCGCCACCCTGATCGAGGCGCGTGCCACCGAAATCGGCACGATGCTGGCGCGCGAAGAGGGCAAGATCCTGCCCGAGGCGGTGGCCGAAACCCGCCGCGCGGCGCAGATCTTCCGGTTTTTCGCGGGCGAGGCGCTGCGCATCCCCGGCCAGGCGCTGGCCTCGGTCCGGGCGGGCGTGGATGTCGAGATCACGCGCGAACCGCTGGGCGTTGTCGGGCTGATCACGCCCTGGAACTTTCCCATCGCGATCCCGGCCTGGAAAATCGCGCCGGCGCTGGCTTATGGCAATGCGGTGGTGCTGAAGCCCGCCGATCTGACGCCGGGGACCGCGCATCTGCTGGCGCGGATCATCCATGAGGCGGGTTGCCCCGCGGGCGTGTTCAATCTGGTCATGGGGCCGGGCAGCACGGTCGGTGCGGCGATGCTGGATCATCCGCTGATCGGCGGGATTTCGTTCACCGGATCGGTGCCCACCGGGCGCATGATCGCGCGCCGCGCGGCCGAGCAGATGAAGAAGGTGCAGCTGGAAATGGGCGGCAAGAACCCGATGGTGGTTCTGGACGATGCCGATCTGGCCACCGCCGTGTCCGTCTGCCTGAACGGCGCGTTCTTTTCCACCGGCCAGCGTTGCACCGCCTCGTCGCGGCTGATCGTGCAGGCGGGCATCCATGACGCCTTTGTCGCGGAACTGGCCCGTCAGGCCGCCGCGCTGCGCGTGGGCCCCGCGCTGGACAGTGCCAGCCAGATCGGCCCCGTCGCCAGCCTGTCGCAGCTGGAGGGCAACCTGTCCTATGTCGGCCTGGCCGGCGACGAGGGCTGCGAGGTGTTGGGCGGCGAGCGGCTGAATGGCCCGACCGAGGGATTCTTCCAGCGCCCCGCGCTGTTCGTGGGGGCAAGCAACACCATGCGGGTCGCGCGTGAGGAAATCTTTGGCCCCTGCGCCACCGTCATCAAGGTCGCCGATTTCGACGAGGCGCTGGCCGTGGCCAATGACAGCGACTTTGGCCTGTCCGCCGGGATCTGCACCAGTTCGCTGCGCCATGCGCGCGCGTTCAGGCGTCATGCACAGGCGGGCATGGTGATGGTGAACCTGCCCACCGCGGGGGTGGATTACCACGTCCCCTTCGGCGGGCGGAAGGGGTCCAGCCTGGGCCCGCGCGAACAGGGCAGCCATGCGGCCGAATTCTATACCACAGTGAAAACCGCCTACAGCTTTGCGGGCTGAGCCATGGATCTGATCCTGACGATCAACCCCGGCACCACCACGACCCGGGTGGGCCTGTTCGCGCCCGACGGCGCCGGGGTGCGCCCGGTGCATGAGGCGACGATCGAACATGATGAAACGGTGATGGCGGGCTTTGCCGCCATCGCCGATCAGCTGGGCTATCGCGCGGCCTGCCTGCGCGATTTTCTGGACGCGCATCTGAACGGCGCGCGGTTGGTGGCGGTCGCCGGGCGCGGCGGGATGCTGTCGCCGGTGCCGGCGGGGGTGATCGGGGTCTGCCCCGATCTGGTGGCGTTCGCGCTGCACACGCCGCGCCATCACCATGCCTCGAACCTGGGCGCGCCGCTGGCCCATGCCATCGCGGCGCAGGCGGGATGCCCGGCCTATGTCGTCGATCCGGTCAGCGTGGATGAACTGCCCGCAGTGGCGCGCGTCTCGGGCTGCCCCGACATCGCGCGCTTTTCCTTCGTGCATGCGCTGAACATCCGCGCCTGCGGGCGGCGGCTGGCGGCGGAACTGGGCAAGCCTTTCGCGCAGACGAATGCCGTGGTGGCGCATATGGGCGCGGGCTTTTCCATCGCCGCGCTGCGTGGCGGGCGCATCGTGGACAGCACGAACCGGATGGAAAATTCCCCCTTCACGCCTGAACGCGCCGGGGGGCTGCCGCCGATTCCCTTGATTGAGCTGTGTTTTTCCGGTCGCTATGACAAGGGTACGCTGATGAAGCGGCTGTACGGTCAGGGCGGGGTCTTTGCCTATCTGGGCACCAAGGACATCCGCAAGGCCGAAGCCATGGCCGCGGCTGGCGATGCGCGCGCCGATCTGGTGCTGGAGGCGATGGTCTATCAGACCGCCAAGGCGATCGGCGCGATGGCCGCGGTGCTGGATTTCCGCGCCGATGCGCTGGTGCTGACCGGGGGCGTTGCCCATTCCGCGCGGATCACGCAGGCCCTGGCCGACCGCTGCGGTGCGCTGGCGCCGATCCGTCTCTATCCGGGGTCGGATGAATCGCGCGCCCTGGCCGAAGGCGCCGCCCGTGTCCTGTCGGGGGCCGAGGCGGCGATGCGCTGGCCCGTCACCCTGACGGCCGGGGCGTTGCCATGGTGATCCGCAGCTTTGCCGCCCTGCGCGCGGCCATGGCCGCCCGCCCGCCGCTGGATCTGGCCGTGGCGGGGGGCGATGATGCCAATGTTCTGGCTGGTGTGATCGCGGGGTTTGAGGCGGGGTTGGTCGCCACCGCCGCGATTTCGGGGGATGCGGGCCGGATCGCGGCGGCGCTGCCTGCGGCCTTGCGCGACCGCATCCGCCTGTTGCCCGCCGAAACCCCCGCCGCCTGCGCCGCCGCCGCCGTGGCGGAATTGCGCGCGGGGCGGGCGCGGGTGCTGATGAAGGGTCATGTGGACAGCGCGGCCTATTTGCGCGCGGTGGTCGACCGCGACGCGGGCATCCGTGGCAGCGGTATCCTGTCGAACCTGACGCTGGCCGAAATGCCCTCGGTTCCGCGGCTGATCGGGGCGACCGACAATGGCATCATCCCCGCGCCGACGCTGGATCAGAAACGCGCGATCGTGCTGAACGCGCTGCCGCTGTTTCGCGGGCTGGGGCTGGATCAGGTCCGGGTGGCAGCGATCGCGGCATCGGAAAAGGTCAGCGACCGCCAGCCTGCCACCGGGGATGCCGCCGCGCTGGCCGCGATGGCGCAGGCGGGCGATCTGCCGGGGCTGATCATCGACGGGCCCTTCGGCTATGACGTGGCGATCAGCCGCGCCGCGGCCGAGGCCAAGGGCCTGGGTGGTTCGGATGTGGCGGGGCAGGCGGATCTGATCCTGTTTCCCAATATCGAGGCCGCCAATGCCACGGCCAAGGCCTGGAAGCTGCATGGCCAGGCGCAGACCGGCAGTCTGGTGCTGGGCGCGGCGGCGCCGGTGCTTTTGAATTCGCGCGCCGATGGGCCGGACCGGCGGGTGATCGGACTGATCATGGCGCATTGCGTTCTGGCAGGGCAGGCCGCGCCGGCCTGACATGCAGCCACATGCCACGCGCGGGGGCCCCATCCGGCCCCCGGCTGACCCCAGTTTCCAAACCCCAACAGGTGATCCATGCCGAACCTTTCCTTCCGCGATTCTGTCGATGTCATGTTCCGCCGGGCGGCGGCGCTGCTGGACCTGTCGCCGGGTCTTGAAGAAAAGATCCGGGTCTGCAATTCGACCTACACCGTGCGCTTCGGGGTGCGGCTGCGCGGGCAGATCCACACCTTCACCGGCTATCGATCGGTGCATTCGGAACATATGGAGCCGGTCAAGGGCGGCATCCGTTATGCGATGGGCGTGAACCAGGATGAGGTCGAGGCGCTGGCCGCGCTGATGACCTATAAATGCGCGCTGGTGGAAACCCCCTTCGGCGGATCGAAGGGTGGCCTGTGCATCGATCCGCGCGACTGGGAACCGCATGAACTGGAACAGATCACACGCCGCTTTACCTATGAACTGGCCAAGCGCGGCCTGATCAGCCCCAGCCAGAACGTGCCCGCCCCCGACATGGGCACGGGCGAGCGCGAAATGGCCTGGATGGCGGACCAGTATGCGCGCATGTTCACCACCGACATCAACGCCCATGCCTGCGTCACCGGCAAGCCCTTGAACGCGGGCGGCATCGTTGGCCGGGTCGAGGCGACGGGGCGGGGCGTGCAATATGCCTTGCGCGAATTCTTCCGCCACCCGGCGGATGTGGCGCGCGCGGGTCTTTCGGGCGATCTGGACGGCAAGCGCATCGTGGTGCAGGGGCTGGGCAATGTGGGCAGCCATGCCGCGCGGTTCCTGGCGCAGGAAGACGGGGCCCGGATCATCTGCGTGGTGGAACGCGACGGCGCGGTCAGGAATGACGCGGGGCTGGATATTCCCGCGCTGATCGAGCATCTGCGCGCCACCGGGGGCGTCAAGGGCTTTGCCGGCGGCGGCTTTACCCCCGACGGCGCGGCCGCGCTGGAAACGCCCTGCGACATCCTGATCCCGGCGGCGATGGAGGCTGCGATCCACGAAGGCAACGCCGCGCGGATCGGCGCGCAGCTGATCCTTGAGGCAGCCAACGGCCCCGTCACCGCCGCAGCCGACCAGATCCTGCGCGATCGCGGCGTGGTGATCATCCCCGATCTTTACGCCAATGCCGGCGGGGTGACGGTGTCCTATTTCGAATGGGTCAAGAATCTGTCGCACATTCCCTTTGGCCGGATGCAGCGCCGCCATGAAGAGGCGCGCAACCAGATGCTGGTGAACGAGCTGGAACGGCTGAGCGCGGACAAGGGCCTGGGCTGGACCCTGTCGCCGGGTTTCAAGCGCGACTTCCTGAACGGGGCATCGGAACTGGAACTGGTGCGATCGGGGCTGGATGACACGATGCGCGCGGCCTATCAGGCGATGCGGGCGCTGTGGCATGATGACCCGCGTGTGGGCGATCTGCGCACCGCGGCCTATTGCATCGCGATCCGCCGTGTGGCCGAGGCCTATCGGTCCAAGGGGCTGTAAGGTCCCGCGCCGGGGGCGGCGGGCTTAGCCGTCCCCGTCCGCCGCGCCGGATGGGGCGTCCGATGCCGGGTCTGCCGGGATTTCGGGCAGGTGCAGCGGCGCGCGGCTGCGGGTGTTACCGGCGGCGACGGCCTTGTGCAGCAGCCGCAGGAAGGTGGCGCGTTCCTTGTCGGTCAGCCCGTCCAGCAATTCCGCCTGCATCACCCGGACCCCGGGCTCGATCCGGTCCAGCAAGGCCCGCCCCCCGGGGCTGAGCGTCAGGACGCGGGCGCGGCGGTCGCGGCGGCTGATCTTGCGCTGCACGAAGCCCTTGGCGACCAGCCGGTCCACCGCGCCGCCGATCGTCACCCGGTCATGCGCCACCAGCCCCGACAGGCTGGCCTGATCCAGACCCGGATAATCCACCAGCGCCACCAGGCAGGCATATTGCACCGGGGTGATGTCCTCGCCCAGCCGGGCCATGCGATCGGCAAAGATCGAGGTGGATATCTGGTGCAGGCGCCGGGCCAGATGGCCCGGTGAATCGTGCAGCGCAAGCATGCTGCCTCCTTGTCGGTTGGCACGGGCCGCCACAGCCCGGCATCATGATTTCTCGCCGATTTGTCATGCGATGCGCAAGGGGGCGTTCCGGGCGGCGTTCCGGGCGGCGTTCCGGGGGCGGATTTGCTGCCCGCCGGGGCTTGGCATCGGGCGTGCGCTGGCGCAGGATGCCCGCGTCCGCCAGACCAGCACGACAGGAACGCCCGATGCAAGATCTGCTGTTTGCCCCCCCCGCGCCGCGCACCGTTCCGGTGCGGGGCACAGGCGCGTTGTTTCCCGTTCACCGGATCTTTTGCGTGGGGCGCAACTATGCCGATCACGCCCGCGAGATGGGCGCCGAGGTGGACCGCGAGGCGCCGTTCTATTTCCTGAAGGCGCCGCATGCGGTGGAATTGTCGGGTGCGGTGCAGCCCTATCCGCCGGGCACGGCCGATTATCAGCACGAAATGGAACTGGTCGTGGCGATCGGCGCGCCCGCGTTTCGCGCGACCCCGGCCCAGGCGCGCGCGGCGGTCTTTGGTTATGCGGCGGGGCTGGACATGACGCGCCGCGATCTGCAGGCGGCGGCCAAGGACAAGCGCCGCCCCTGGGACACGGGCAAGGATTTCGAGGGCGCCGCCGTGATCGCCCCGATCACCCGGGCCGAGGATTTCGGCGCCCCGGGCGCGCGGGCGATCACGCTGCGGGTCAATGGCGCGCTGCGCCAGGCGGGGCATCTGTCGGACATGGTCCGGGGGGTGGACGATCTGATCTGCCATCTGTCCACGCTGTATCATCTGGGGCCCGGCGATCTTCTCTATACCGGTACGCCGGCGGGCGTGGGCGCGGTGCAGCCCGGCGATGTGATCGACGGCGTGATCGAGGGGCTGGACCCGGTGCGCCTGACGGTTGGTCCGGCAGAGTGAGGCGCGCGATATCGGCCCCCATCGCATCGCGCGCCCTTGCAGGCCCCGGATCGCGACACTAAGACTCCGGTAAAGTTCTGGGGCTATGGATTTCACGAGACAGCGGAAGAGGCAGGCGCGATGAGAGACCCGATTGATCTGTACATGAACACGCTCGTGCCGATGGTGGTCGAGCAGACCAGCCGCGGCGAACGCGCCTATGACATCTATTCGCGGCTGCTGAAGGAACGCATCATCTTTCTGGCCGGCCCCGTGCATGACGGCATGTCGACGCTGATCTGCGCGCAGCTTCTGTTCCTTGAGGCGGAAAATCCGTCCAAGGAAATCGCCATGTATATCAACAGCCCCGGCGGGGTCGTGACCAGCGGCCTGTCGATCTATGACACGATGCAATACATCCGGCCCAAGGTTTCGACGCTGGTGATCGGGCAGGCGGCATCCATGGGCAGCCTGCTGCTGACGGCGGGGGAAAAGGGAATGCGCTTTTCGCTGCCCAACAGCCGCGTGATGGTGCACCAGCCCTCGGGCGGGTATCAGGGGCAGGCGACGGACATCATGATCCACGCCCAGGAAACCCAGAAGCTGAAGAATCGCCTGAACGAGATCTATGTGCGCCATACCGGCCAGGATCTGGCCACGGTCGAGGCGGCGCTGGAACGCGACAATTTCATGTCGGCCGAACAGGCCAGGGACTGGGGCCTGATCGACGAGATCCTGGAAAGCCGGGGCAAGGCCGAAGCGGAAAAGTGATCGCCGGGGCGATGCCCGTGGCGTCATTTTGACATTGTGATGAAGGTAGGGCTGTCCTAGACTTTCACGGACAGCCCAAGACAGGCCCCGGCTCGCGCCGGGCCAGCCCAGAGGAAGACGATGGCGAACAATTCCGGCTCGGACAGCAAGAACACGCTCTACTGCTCGTTCTGCGGCAAGAGCCAGCACGAGGTGCGCAAGCTGATCGCGGGCCCCACCGTGTTCATCTGTGACGAATGTGTCGAACTTTGCATGGATATCATCCGCGAAGAGACGAAATCGACGGGGCTGAAGGCCGCCGACGGGGTGCCCACCCCGCGCGACATCTGCAAGGTTCTGGATGATTATGTGATCGGCCAGGAACATGCCAAGCGCGTGCTGTCGGTCGCGGTGCACAACCACTACAAGCGGCTGAACCACGGGTCCAAGGCCGATATCGAACTGGCGAAATCGAACATCCTGCTGATCGGCCCCACCGGCTGCGGCAAGACGCTGCTGGCGCAGACGCTGGCGCGGATTCTGGATGTGCCCTTCACCATGGCCGATGCAACCACGCTGACCGAGGCGGGCTATGTCGGTGAGGATGTGGAAAACATCATCCTGAAACTGCTGCAGGCCAGCGAATACAACGTCGAACGTGCGCAGCGCGGCATCGTCTATATCGACGAGGTCGACAAGATCACGCGCAAGTCCGACAACCCCAGCATCACCCGCGACGTGTCGGGCGAGGGGGTGCAGCAGGCGCTTCTGAAGATCATGGAAGGCACCGTGGCCTCCGTGCCGCCGCAGGGCGGGCGCAAGCATCCGCAGCAGGAATTCCTGCAGGTGGACACGACCAACATCCTGTTCATCTGCGGCGGCGCCTTTGCGGGTCTTGACCGGATCATCGCGCAGCGCAACAAGGGGTCGGCCATGGGCTTTGGCGCCGAAGTCAAGGACCCCGATGCCCGCAGCGTGGGCGAATTGTTCAAGGAGCTTGAGCCCGAGGATCTGTTGAAATTCGGCCTGATCCCGGAATTCGTCGGCCGTCTGCCGGTGATCGCGACCCTGACCGATCTGGACGAAGCCGCGCTGGTCACCATCCTGACGGAACCCAAGAACGCGCTGGTCAAGCAATATCAGCGTCTGTTCGAGATCGAGGACGTGAAGCTGACCTTTACCGAAGACGCGCTGAGCGCGATCGCGCGCCGCGCGATCAAGCGCAAGACCGGCGCGCGGGGGCTGCGCTCGATCATGGAAGACATCCTGCTGGATACGATGTTCGAACTGCCGGGCATGACCGGCGTTCAGGAAGTCGTGGTGAACGACGAGGCGGTGGACAGCCCCGGCGCGAAACCGCTTCTGATCTATGCCGATCAGAAGAAAGAACCGAAATCGGCGGGTTGATGCAGGCGGGCTTCGGCCCGCCTTCGCTTTGGCATCCCAAGGCACTGGACCTTGTGGGCGCCTGCGGTATAAGGGGCGGGACTCGCCCGCGGAGGTTTATGATGAAATTCCTGCTTCGCCTTCTGACCTGGTGGAATGACCAGACGCTCGGGACCCAGATATTTACTGCCCGCAAGGGGGTGAAGGTTGGTGAGGATGATCAGGGCAACGCCTATTACCAGACCCGCGACGGCAAGCGCCGCTGGGTGATCTATAATGGCGAATGCGAAGCCAGCCGGATTTCCCCTGAATGGCACGGCTGGATCCATTTCACCTGGGATCAGCCACCGACCACAGCGCCGCTGACCCACAAGCCCTGGGAATTGCCGCACAAGGAAAACCTGACCGGCACGCCCGGCGCCTATGCGCCCGCCGGGTCGCTGCGCCGTACCGCCCCGGCCCAGCGGCGCGACTATGAGGCCTGGCAGCCCGAATAACCCCGGAGGAGCGGCGATGAGCGAGAACCGCACCGAAGTGCTGGCGGGGGCGGCTGTTCTGGTCGTCGCACTGGGCTTTCTGGCCTGGGCATCGCAGGGGCGGGGGCTTGGCCCCACGTCCGGCACCTATGACCTGCATGCCTCGTTCCGCTCGGTCGAGGGGGTGACGGTGGGCAGCGATGTGCGGCTGGCCGGGGTCAAGGTGGGCACGGTGACCAGGCTGGACCTGAACCCGCAGACCTTCTTTGCCGATGCCACGGTCGCGCTGCGCAAGGATGTGATTTTGCCGACGGATTCCGCGATTCTGGTGTCGTCCGAGGGGCTTCTGGGCGGCGCCTTCATCGAACTGATGCCCGGCGGCAGCCTGGAAAACCTGGGCCCCGGCGATGAAATCGAAGATACGCAGGGCGCGGTGTCGATGATTTCGCTGATGATGAAATTCGTCGATGGCGGCGGCGATGACGCGCCCGACGATGCGGTGGGGCATGCGCCATGATCCGCATGATGATTGCCGCGGCGCTGCTGGCGGCGCTTTCCACCCCCCTTGCCGCACAAGAGGTCGCCCAGGCGCCCGGCGCCGTGCTGCGCGCGCTGGACAAGGTCGCGGGATCGACCACCGATCTGGACCTGACGGTGGGCGAAAGCGTGACCTATGGCCTGATCACGGTGACCTTGCGCGAATGCCGCTATCCGGCCGAGGATCCTTCGTCCAACGCCTTCGCCCATGTCACCATCACCGATCGCGGCGCCAGCGCGCCCGCGTTTTCGGGCTGGATGATCGCGGACAGCCCGGCGCTGTCGGCGCTGGATCACCGCCGCTATGACGTCTGGATCATCCGCTGCAAGATTGACTGAGTGTCGGGCGCGGGGGGCGGGGCGGTGAAATCCGCGTCCTGCCGCAGGGCGCGGGCCAGCTGGCGGCGATATTCGGCGCGCGGAATTTCCACGCCCCCCAGGCTTGCCAGATGCGGTGTCAGGAATTGCGTGTCCAGCAGGCTAAAGCCCGCCTGGCGCAGCCGGTCCACAAGACAGGTCAGCGCGATCTTGGAGGCATCGCGGCGCAGCGAAAACATGCTTTCGCCGAAGAACGCGCCCCCCAGCGCGATGCCGAACACCCCACCGATCAGCTGATCACCGGCCCAGACCTCCAGGCTGTGGGCCACGCCCTTGGCGTGAAGATCGTTATAAAGCGCGCGCAGCGGCGCGTTGATCCAGGTTTCCGCGCGCGCGGCACAGCCATCCACCACGGCGGCAAAGGCGGCATCGGTGCTGATCCGAAAGCTGCTGCGCCGGATCGTGCGGGCCAGCGACCGCGACAGGTGAAACCCGTCCAGCGGGATCACGCCGCGCTGGCGCGGGTCGACCCAATACAGCGTCGGATCATCGCGGCTTTCGGCCATCGGAAAGATGCCCCGCGCATAGCCCGCCAGCAGCATTTTCCCCGTCAACCCATGGCCCATCGCCTTGCCCGCCCCCTGACGCCTGTCTAATCTGGCGGCAGGATGGACGAGTTTCTTGCCGGGGGCAAACATGGGTTTTTTCGACTTTCTGCCCCAGGTCGCGGCCTATGCCGAAGATTCCGGCGCTGTCGCGCGGCTGAACGAACGCCACCGCAGGATCGTGGCGCCGCTGGTGCCACAGATCGCGGGGGCACGGGTGCTGGATCTGGCCGCGCATGACGGGCGCTGGTCCCTGGCCTTTGCCGGCGCGGGTGCGGCGCGGGTGGTGGGGATCGAGGGGCGGCAGGACCTGATCGACCGCTTCGCGCAATTCCCGCAAAGCGATTTTGCCGCGCGGGTCGAACTGCGCTGCGGCGATATTTTCGAGGGGATGGAAAAGGCCATTACCGCGGGCGAACGGTTTGATGTGGTTGCCGTTCTGGGTATCCTGTACCACGTCATGGATCATTTCCGCCTGTTCCGGCTGGTGCGCGCGCTGGGGCCGCGGCTGGTGATCGTGGACAGCGAATTTGCGCTGCGTCCGGGGCCGGTGATCGTGCTGGGGCGCGAACGCACCGACAAGGTGCTGAATTCCATCCCCCAGATCGCGGGGCAGGACCGCGCGCTGATCGGCATCCCGTCCTTTCCGGCGATGGAGGCGATTGCCGATGCGCTGGATTACAACTGCGACTGGCTGGACTGGTCCGATCTGCCCAAGGGACGCCGCGGCCCGGTGGCCGATTATTTCCGCCCCGAGGTCAAGCGCCGCGCAACCTGCCTGTTGCGCCCGAAATGACAACGCCCCCGGTTCCGGCGGGGGCGTTGTCGGTCAGCTGTAGGTCCGGGCCAGCCACTTTTCCAGCCAGTGGATGGAATAGTCGCCAGTCTGTATGTCGGGGTCTTCCAGAAGCTGGCGGAACAGCGGGATCGTGGTGTCGACACCGTCCACGATCAGCTCGCCCAAGGCGCGCGACAGGCGCGACAGTGCCTCGGGGCGGTTGCGGCCATGCACGATCAGCTTGCCGATCAGGCTGTCGTAATAGGGCGGGATCGAATAGCCGTCATAAAGCGCGCTGTCCATCCGCACGCCAAGGCCACCCGGCGCGTGATACTGGGTGATCTTGCCGGGGCAGGGGCTGAAATTGGGCAGCTTTTCCGCGTTGATCCGCACCTCGATCGCATGGCCGTTGATCGTCAGATCGTCCTGCGTGAAGGACAGCGGATAGCCTTCGGCCACGCGGATCTGTTCGCGCACAAGGTCCACGCCAAAGATCGCCTCGGTCACCGGATGTTCGACCTGCAGGCGGGTGTTCATTTCGATAAAGTAGAATTCGCCATCCTCGAACAGGAATTCGATGGTGCCCGCGCCGGAATAGCCCAGCCTGGCCATGGCATCGGCGCAGATCCTGCCGATGCGGGCGCGCTGTTCGGGGGTGATGCAGGGGCCGGGGGCCTCTTCGAACACTTTCTGGTGGCGGCGCTGCAGCGAACAGTCACGTTCGCCCAGATGCACCGCATTGCCCTTGCCGTCGCCGAATACCTGGATTTCGATGTGGCGCGGCCGCTGGAGGTATTTCTCCATATAGACTTCGTCATTGCCGAAGGCGGCCTTGGCCTCGGACCGGGCGGTGCGGAAGGCTACTTCCAGTTCACCCTCATTGCGGGCCACCTTCATGCCGCGCCCGCCGCCGCCAGCGGTGGCCTTGATGATGACCGGATAGCCGATCTGGGCCGCGACCGTCCTGGCGGTGGCAAAATCCGCCACGCCGCCATCCGATCCCGGCACCACCGGAATCCCCAGGCCCCTGGCGGTTTCCTTGGCGGTGATCTTGTCGCCCATCAGCCGGATATGTTCCGCCGAAGGCCCGATAAAGGTGATACGGTGGTCTTCCAGCACCTGCACGAAGGTCGCGTTTTCCGACAGGAAGCCATAGCCCGGGTGAATCGCCTGCGCGCCGGTGATTTCACAGGCCGCCACGATCGCGGGGATCGACAGATAGCTGTCTGCCGATGGATTGGGCCCGATACAGACGCTTTCATCGGCCATGCGCACATGCATGGCGTCCGCATCGGCGGTGGAATGGACGGCGACCGAGGCGATCCCCATTTCGCGGCAGGCCCGGATGACGCGCAGCGCGATCTCGCCGCGGTTGGCGATCAGGATCTTGTCGAACATCGCGCGCCCCTCACTCGACGATCATCAGCGGCGTGCCGTATTCGACCGGCGTCGCATCATCGACCAGAATGCGCTTGACCGTGCCCGATTTCGGCGCGGGGATGTGGTTCATGGTCTTCATCGCCTCGACGATCAGCAGGGTCTGGCCCTCTTTTACCGCATCGCCGACCTTGACGAAGGGATCGGCGCCCGGTTCGGCGGCCAGATAGACCGTGCCCACCATGGGCGAGGTGACCGCGCCCGGATGGCTGGCCGGATCGCTGCCCGGCTCGGCGGGTGCGGCCACGGGGGCCGCGGCGGGGGCTGCGGCGGGGGCGGGGGCATAGTGAACGGGGGCCGCCGCGGCGGTGACAACGGTCGCCTGCTTGACCACGCGCACCTCCAGGCTGTCATCCTCGCCATATTCGCGCACCACCGACAGTTCGGTCAGCTCGTTCTTGTTCAGAAGCTCTGCCAGCGCCTGGATGAAGGCCACGTCGTTTTCATGGGAATGTTTGGTCATGCCGTCCTCAAAGGGTCCGTTGTCGGGTCTTGCCCCGCCCGTCCGGCGCGGGCGTCGCCATTTCTGGGGGGCGTTATACGCGACCCATGCGGGGGAGGAAAGCGGGAAGCGTTTACCCAGGGCGCGGAGCATTGGCCTGTGGGCCGCATTTTACCACTTGATAAAATTTCAGCCTGTGGCAGCGTAGGACAAAACAACACCAATCACAGGGAGGTCCACCGTGACCAACAGCCAGCTGACCCCCGGCGTGGTGCCCGGGCGGCTTACAGCCGAATCCTATTGCGCGAATTTCGCCGATGTCGCCCCGCCGCTGGACGGGCACGAAGCCCGGGTCGCGGCGGACCGATGCTATTTCTGCCATGACGCGCCCTGCGTGACGGCCTGCCCGACCGCGATCGACATCCCGCTGTTTATCCGCCAGATCGCGACCGGCACGCCCGAGGCCGCGGCAAAGACGATCCTTTCGCAAAATATCCTGGGCGGGATGTGTGCCCGGGTCTGCCCGACGGAAAACCTGTGCGAGGGGTCTTGCGTGCGCGAAACCGCCGAGGGCAAGCCGGTTCAGATCGGCGCGCTGCAGCGATTTGCCACCGATACGCTGATGGTGGCCAATGCCCACCCTTTCGTGCGCGCCACGCCCACGGGCAAGTCGGTCGCGGTGGTGGGGGCGGGGCCTGCGGGCCTGTCTTGTGCGCATCGTCTGGCGACGCGGGGCCATGATGTCACCGTCTATGAGGCGCGTCCCAAGCCGGGCGGCCTGAACGAATATGGCATCGCATCCTACAAGGCGCCGGGCGGCTTTGCCCGGGCCGAGGTCGACTGGCTGATGCAGATCGGCGGCATCACCGTGGTCGAAAACTGGCAACTGGGCCGGGCGGGCGATGGTACGCTGGACGATCTTCTGGCGCGCCATGCGGCGGTTTTCCTGGGGATGGGGCTGGCCGGGGTGAATGCGCTGCGTATCCCGGGCGAGGACAGGGACCATGTCACCCCGGCCACCGATTTCATCGCCGAGCTGCGCCAGACCGCCGATCTGGCGGCGCTGCCGGTGGGGCGCGATGTGGTGGTGATCGGCGGCGGCATGACGGCGGTGGATGCTGCGGTGCAGGCGAAACTGCTGGGCGCCGAAAGCGTCACCATCGTCTATCGCCGGTCACGCGCGGACATGCCCGCCAGCCGCCACGAACAGGACCATGCCACCGCCGCGGGGGTCCGGATCGTCGCCAATGCGATGCCCGTCGCGATCCATGGCAATGGCGCGGTGCGCGAGGTGGAATTCGCCTATACCCGTTCCGGCCCCGATGGGATCGAACGCCTGTCCGAAACCTTCCGGCTGAAGGCGGACCAATGCTTCAAGGCGATTGGCCAGGCGCTGGAGGGCGCGCCCGAGGCGATCCGGGTCGCGGGTGGCAAGATCTGGATCGAACATTCCGGGCGCACCAGCCTGTCGCGGGTCTGGGCGGGGGGCGATTGCGCCCTGGGCGGCGATGACCTGACCGTGACCGCCGTGGCCCAGGGTCGCGATGCGGCCGAAGACATCCACAATTTCCTGATGGGGGCCTGACATGGCGAACCTGACCAGCAATTTCATCGGTATCACGTCGCCCAATCCGTTCTGGCTGGCCTCGGCCCCGCCCACCGACAAGGAATACAACGTCCGCCGCGCCTATGAGGCGGGCTGGGGCGGGGTCGTGTGGAAGACGCTGGGCGCCGAAGGCCCGCCCGTCGTCAACGTCAACGGCCCGCGCTATGGGGTGATCCACGGCGCCGACCGGCGCGTGCTGGGCATCAACAACATCGAGCTGATCACCGACCGCCCGCTGGAGGTGAACCTGCGCGAGATCAAGTCGGTCAAGCGCGACTATCCCGACCGCGCGCTGGTCGTGTCGCTGATGGTGCCTTGCGACGAGGACAGCTGGAAGGCGATCCTGGCCCGCGTCGAGGATACCGGCGCCGACGGGGTGGAACTGAACTTCGGCTGCCCGCATGGCATGGCCGAACGCGGCATGGGGTCCGCCGTGGGGCAGGTGCCCGAATATATCGAGATGGTCACCCGCTGGGTGAAACAGCACAGCCGCATGCCCTGTATCGTGAAGCTGACCCCCAACATCACCGACATCCGCAAGCCGGCCGAGGCGGCGAAACGCGGCGGGGCCGACGCGGTCAGCCTGATCAACACGATCAACTCGATCACCGCGGTCGATCTGGATGATTTCGCGCCCGAGCCCACGATCGACGGCAAGGGCACGCATGGCGGCTATTGCGGCCCGGCGGTCAAGCCGATCGCGCTGAACATGGTGGCGGAAATCGCCCGCAGCCCGGCCACCGCCGGCCTGCCGATTTCCGGCATCGGCGGGGTGACGACCTGGCGCGACGCGGCCGAGTTCATGGCGCTGGGCGCGGGCAATGTGCAGGTTTGCACCGCGGCGATGACCTATGGCTTCAAGGTCGTGCAGGAAATGATCTCGGGTCTGTCGGATTATATGGACCGCAAGGGGTTCACCGGCACCGCCGATCTGGTGGGGCGCGCGGTGCCCAATGTGACCGACTGGCAGTATCTGAACCTGAACTATGTCACCAAGGCGGTGATCAATCAGGACGATTGCATCAAATGCGGCCGCTGCTATGCCGCCTGCGAAGATACCAGCCATCAGGCCATCGCCATGTCCCCCGACCGCGTCTTCACCGTGAAGGAAGAGGAATGCGTGGCCTGCAACCTGTGCGTCGATGTCTGCCCGGTGGAAGATTGCATCACCATGAAGGAACTGCCCAAGGGTGCGGTGGATCCGCGCACCGGGCAGGTGGTGGGCGATTACGCCAACTGGACCACGCATCCCAATAACCCCAGCGCCCGGGCCGCCGAATAACGGCGGCCCGGCCGGATCAGCGCGTCACATCCAGCCGTGGCGCGGGATCGGGGGCCAGAACAGGCCAGCCCTCGGCCTTGGCCGGGCGGGGGACGGCCTCGTCCCGGGGCGGGGTGGGATCGCCCCGGGACCCTGACAGGGCGGCAGGTCCACTGCCCGGTTGCCCCCGGTCCGGTTGCCCCCGGTCCGGTTGCCCCCGGTCTGGTTGCCAAGCGTCCGGTTGCCCGGGATCCTTCCCTTCGGCAACGCGCGGGGCCGGATCGGGCAGGCCCGCGCGGCGGCGTGCGGCCTGCGCCTCCAGCCAGGTCATCTCAAAGGCGGGGGGCGGGCCGGTGGGCGCATCGGGGTCGGGCGGCGGCCCGGCCCGGGGCAGCCCGGGGTCGGTATCGCCCTGGTTGTCGCCGCGCGCGCCGGCAAGGCCGCGCGGCTGGCCGGTCTGCCCGCCGACATCCGTCCCCAGCCTGGCCCGCGCCCCGCCGGCGCCCCCGGCGGCCTCGACCGTTGTCGAGGGTGCTTTCTTCGGGGCCGCCACCGCCAGCAGTGGCGACCAGCCGATCTGGGGCATCAGCCCCGAAATCCGGTCCATCCCCGGCCTCCTTCGTAAAAATCCCACGCAAGCGATTCTGCGCCCGAGGAGTGAACGAAGGGTAAAGGCTGGCCTGTCCGGGGGCGGCTTTCGCGGCCCAGGGTTAATCGGTCGCCAGAAGCCGCGAAAACATCATGTCCAGAAAGACGCCCGCCTCGGCAAAGGGGTCGCGATCGGGCCCCAGAACGGCGCGCACCTGCATTTCGAAATCCGCATAATGCTGCGTCAGCGCCCAGATCGAAAAGATCAGGTGGTAGGGATCGACCGGCGCGATCCGCCCCTGATCGGCCCAGCGGCGAATCACGGCGGCCTTTTCATCGACCAGCGTCTTCAGATCATCCTCGATCAGCCCCTTCAGGCGCGGCGCGCCCTGCAGGATTTCATTGGCGAACAGCCGGCTTTCGCGCGGCATCTGGCGGCTCATGTCCAGCTTGCGGCGCATGTAGCCCATGATTTCGCCGCGCGGGTCGCCTTCGGGGGCCAGCGCGCGCAAGGGCGCCAGCCACACATCCAGCAGCCCGCCCAGCAATGCCAGGTGGATCGCCTCTTTCGAAGGGAAGTAATACAGCAGATTGGGCTTGGACAGGCCCGCCTCGGCCGCGATCTGATCCAGCGTCGCGCCGCGGAACCCCCGGGCGGAAAATACCTCCAGCGCGGCATCCAGGATGGCGCGGGTGTTGCGTGCCTGGATACGGGTCTGGGGGCGGGGTGCCGGGCCCCCGGGGGCAGACAAGGGATTGTTCATGTGACATTCTCCGGCGCGGTGACCCGGCAGCAGGCTGGGGCGTTCTTGACTGGGCTTTGCCCTGTGGTAGCGTGACCCTGACCGCATGGTCAAAGAAAATCAGCCCCGGACCGTCCCGCGGGCACTTCGGGGAGATATCGCAATGGCGCTGGACCGCAAGACGCCCAATGATCTGAATGCCTTCTGGATGCCCTTCACGGCGAACCGGCAGTTCAAGAAAAATCCGCGCATGTTCGTGGCCGCCAGGGACATGCATTACACCACCGCCGATGGCCGCCAGGTGCTGGATGGCACGGCGGGGCTGTGGTGCTGCAACGCGGGCCATTGCCGCCCGAAGATCACCGAGGCGATCCAGCGCCAGGCCGCCGAGCTGGACTATGCCCCGGCCTTCCAGATGGGCCATCCGATCGCGTTTGAACTGGCCAACCGCCTGATCGACATCGCGCCGCGGGGGATGGAGCATGTGTTCTACACCAACTCAGGGTCCGAAAGCGTTGAGACCGCGCTGAAAATCGCCATTGCCTATCACCGGGCGCGGGGCGAGGGCGCGCGCACCCGGCTGATCGGGCGCGAACGGGGCTATCACGGCGTGAACTTTGGCGGGATTTCGGTCGGCGGCATCGTGAACAACCGCAAGGTCTTTGGCACGATGCTGGGCGGGGTGGATCATCTGCCGCATACGCACCTGCCGGCGCAGAACGCCTTTACCAGGGGCCAGCCCGAACATGGCGCGCATCTGGCCGATGATCTGGAACGCATCGTGGCGTTGCACGGCGCGGAAACCATCGCCGCCGTGATCGTGGAACCGATGGCGGGTTCGACCGGCGTCCTGTTGCCGCCCAAGGGCTATCTGCAGCGCCTGCGCGAGATCACGGCCAAGCACGGCATCCTGCTGATCTTTGATGAGGTGATCACCGGCTTTGGCCGCCTGGGCAGCGCCTTTGCCGCACAGCACTATGGCGTGCTGCCCGACATGATGACCACCGCCAAGGGCCTGACCAACGGTGTGATCCCGATGGGCGCGGTGCTGACGACGGGTGCGGTGCATGACGCCTTCATGGCGGGCCCCGAACATATGATCGAGCTGTTCCACGGCTACACCTATTCCGGCAACCCGATCGCCAGCGCCGCCGGCATCGCCACGCTGGACACCTACCGCGAGGAAGGCCTGTTCGACCGCGCGGCCGGGCTGGCCCCCTATTGGCAGGACGCGCTGCATTCCCTGCGCGGCACCCGCCATGTGATCGACATCCGCAACGTGGGGCTGATCGGCGCGGTGGAACTGGACCCGATCCCGGGCGAGCCGACCAAGCGCGCCTTTGCCGCCTTCCTCAAGGCCTATGAAAAGGGCATCCTGATCCGCACCACCGGCGACATCATCGCCATGTCGCCGCCGCTGATCATCGAGAAATCCCATATCGACCAGCTGATCGGCACCCTGAAAGAGGTGCTGGAAACGCTGGACTGAACCGCGCGGGCCCCGGGAAACCGGGGCCTTTTTCCTGGGCCGGGGCACGGTGGTGCCCGTCCGCGGGCGGTCGGGCCGGGGTTCTGTCTGTTTTTCGGGCAGGGGCGAATTGCAGGACGGCTGCGCCGCGGGATCCGAGAATTTTGTTGACCGTTTGGTCAGAACGTGGTCGCCTGACCGGGACCCCAGGGTCGATCACGGAATCGTCGCAAGAGGCCGGAAATGGCCCGCCGCCGACAGGGAGATACACCGATGCCAGCAGCCGGAGAGAACCTCCGTATCAATTCCGCGCGCCTGTGGGACAGCCTGATGCAGATGGCCCGGGTGGGGCCGGGCGTCGCGGGCGGCAACAACCGCCAGACCCTGACCGATGCCGATGCCGAGGGCCGCGCGCTGTTTCGGCGCTGGTGCGAGGACGCGGGCATGACCATGGGCGTGGACACGATGGGCAACATGTTCGCCACCCGCGCGGGCGAGGACCCAGAGGCGCTGCCCGTCTATATGGGCAGCCACCTGGACACCCAGCCCACGGGCGGCAAATATGACGGCGTGCTGGGCGTTCTGGGCGCGCTGGAGGTGGTGCGCACGATGAACGATCTGGGGCTGCGCACGCGCCATCCGATCGTGGTGACCAATTGGACGAATGAGGAAGGCACGCGGTTCGCGCCGGCGATGCTGGCCTCGGGCGTCTTCGCGGGAATGCATGGGCAGGACTGGGCCTATGACCGCACCGATGCCGAGGGCAAGCGGTTCGGGGATGAGCTGGCCCGCATCGGCTGGGTCGGCGACGAACCCGTGGGCGCGCGCAAGATGCATGCGATGTTCGAGCTGCATATCGAGCAGGGCCCGATCCTTGAGGCCCAGGGCCGCGACATCGGCGTGGTCACCCACGGCCAGGGCCTGTGGTGGCTGGAGGTGACGCTGACCGGCAAGGACGCCCATACCGGCTCGACGCCGATGGACATGCGGGTGAATGCGGGCCTTGGCATGGCGCGGATCATCGAACTGGTGCACCGCATCGCGATGGACAACCAGCCCGGCGCGGTGGGCGCGGTGGGGCAGGCGAATGTCTACCCGAATTCGCGCAACGTGATCCCGGGCAAGGCGGTCTTCACGGTGGATTTCCGCAGCCCCGATCAGGCCAAGCTGGATGGCATGCGCGCGCGACTTGAGGCCGAGGCGCCCGTGATCGCGGCCGAGCTGGGCCTGGGGGTCGGGATTGCGCCGGTGGGCCATTTCGACCCGGTGACCTTTGACCCCGGTCTGGTGCAGGTGGTGCGCGGCGCGGCCGGGCGGCTGGGCCTGAGCCACATGGACATCATTTCGGGCGCGGGCCACGACGCCTGCTGGATCAACCGGGTCGCGCCCACGGTGATGGTGATGTGCCCCTGCGTGGACGGGCTGAGCCATAATGAGGCCGAGGAGATCAGCCCCGAATGGGCCGCGGCGGGAACGGATGTGTTGCTGCATGCGGTGCTGGACGTGGCGCAGGTGGTGACGTGAGGCCGGGGGCGCTGCCCCCGGACCCCCGGAGTATTTGAGCCAGGAAGAAACAAGGCGGGAGGATGACGGATGAGCACGGTGATCAGGAACGGCACGATCGTGACCGCCGATCTGACCTGCAAGGCGGATGTGTTGATCGAGGGCGGGCAGATCATCGCGATCGGGCCGGGGCTGACGGGTGATACGGTTCTGGATGCCACGGGCTGCTATGTGATGCCGGGCGGGATTGATCCGCATACCCATCTGGAGATGCCCTTCATGGGTACCTATTCCAGCGATGATTTCGAAAGCGGGACGCGGGCGGCGCTGGCGGGCGGGACCACGATGGTGGTGGATTTCGCGCTGCCAAGCCCGGGGCAGGGGCTGCTGGATGCGCTGAAGATGTGGGACAACAAGGCGGGCCGGGCGCATTGCGATTACAGCTTCCACATGGCGGTGACCTGGTGGGGCGAGCAGGTGTTCAATGAAATGAAGGAGGTGGTGGATCGCGGCATCAACACCTTCAAGCATTTCATGGCCTACAAGGGCGCGCTGATGGTCAATGACGATGAGCTGTTCGCGTCCTTCCGGCGCTGTGCGGAGCTGGGTGCGGTGCCGATGGTCCATGCCGAAAACGGCGATGTGGTGGCGGAGCTTTCGGCGCGGCTGCTGGCCGGGGGGAATACCGGCCCCGAGGCCCATGCCTATTCCCGCCCGCCGCAGGTCGAGGGCGAGGCGACGAACCGCGCGATCATGATTGCCGATATGGCGGGCGTGCCGCTGTATGTGGTGCATACCAGCTGCGAGGAGGCGCATGAGGCGATCCGGCGCGCGCGCCAGCAGGGCAAGCGGGTCTGGGGGGAGCCCCTGATCCAGCATCTGACGCTGGATGAAAGCGAATATTTCAACGCCGACTGGGACCATGCCGCGCGTCGCGTGATGAGCCCGCCGTTCCGCGACAAGCGCCATCAGGACAGCCTGTGGGCCGGGCTGTCGGGCGGCACGCTGTCGGTCGTGGCGACGGATCACTGTGCCTTCACCACCGATCAGAAGCGCCATGGGGTGGGCGATTTCACCAGGATCCCGAACGGGACGGGGGGGCTTGAGGACCGGATGCCGATGTTGTGGACGCATGGTGTGAACACCGGGCGGATCACGATGAACGAATTCGTCGCCGTCACCTCGACCAATATCGCCAAGATCATGAACATCTACCCGAAGAAAGGCGCGGTGCTGGTGGGGGCGGATGCGGATCTGGTGGTCTGGGATCCGAAGGCCAGCAAGACGATTTCTGCATCCCACCAGCAATCGGCCATTGATTACAACGTCTTCGAGGGTAAGGTCGTGACGGGCCTGCCGCGCTTTACCTTGACGCGCGGGCGGGTGGCGGTGACCGGGGGCGTGGTGGCGCCGGCCGAGGGGTACGGGCAGTTCGTGGCCCGCCCGGCCGGGGCGGCGGTGAACCGGGCGCTGTCCACCTGGAAGGAACTGACCGCGCCGCGGCCCGTGCAGCGGTCTGGGATACCGGCGTCGGGGGTGTGATGAAGGATGTGACGGGCGCCGCGGCGCCGGTGATCGAGGCGAAGGGGCTGGGGCTGACGTTCCAGACCAATGACGGGCCGGTGCATGCGCTGAAAGGTGTGGATCTGCAGATCGGACGGGGGGATTTCGTGTCCTTCATCGGTCCCTCGGGCTGTGGCAAGACCACCTTCCTGCGTTGCATCGCGGCGCTGGAACATCCGACCGAGGGTGTGTTGCGCGTGAACGGCATGAGTGCCGAGGCCGCGCGGCAGGCGCGGTCCTATGGCTATGTGTTTCAGGCGGCGGGGCTGTATCCCTGGCGCACGATCGCGGGCAACATCCGCCTGCCGCTGGAGATCATGGGCTATGCCCGTGCCGAGCAGGACGAACGGGTGGCGCGGGTGTTGTCGCTGGTCGATCTGGACGGGTTTGGCAAGAAATTCCCCTGGCAGCTGTCGGGGGGCATGCAGCAGCGCGCCAGCATCGCCCGCGCGCTGGCCTTCGATGCCGACATCCTGTTGATGGATGAACCCTTCGGCGCGCTGGATGAGATCGTGCGGGATCGTCTGAATGAAGAGCTTTTGAAGCTATGGGCGCGGACCGGCAAGACGATTGGTTTTGTCACTCATTCGATCCCCGAGGCGGTCTATCTGTCGACCAGGATCGTGGTGATGTCGCCGCGGCCCGGGCGGATCACCGATGTGATCGACAGTCCCCTGCCGCGCGATCGCCCGCTGGAGATCCGTGATTCGAAGGAATTTCTGGAGATCGCCCATCGCGTGCGCGAAGGGCTGCGGGCGGGGCATGCCTATGACTAGCGCGGGGCAGGGATGGCGGGTGGAGTGCGGGGGGCTGTCTGCCCCCCGCGCCCCCCGAGAGTATTCGGGCCAAGAAGAAGGGGCGCGGCGATGAGGTCGGTCCTGCCGGTTCTGGTGGTGGTGCTGGCGATCCTGGTCGTCTGGTATGGTGCGGCGGTCTGGCTGAACAGCGCCTGGACCTATGATCAGGCCGCGCGGGCGGGTACGCATCCGACCCTGGTGGATGTGGTCAACGACACGATGGCCCAGGAACGCCCCGTTCTGCCCGCGCCGCATCAGGTGGCCCGTGGCCTGTGGGACGGTGTTGCGGGGCAGAAGATCACCTCAAAGCGCAGCCTGGTCTGGCATGGCTGGGTGACGCTGTCGGCGACGCTGCTGGGTTTTGGCATCGGCACGGGGCTGGGCATCGTGCTGGCGGTGGGGATCGTGCACAGCCGGGCGATGGATCTGTCGGTGATGCCCTGGGCGATTGCCAGCCAGACCATTCCGATCCTGGCGATCGCGCCGATGGTGATCGTGGTGCTGGCCTCGGTCGGGGTGACGGGGATTTTGCCCAAGGCGGTGATTTCGGCCTATCTGTCGTTTTTCCCGGTGCTGGTGGGCATGGTCAAGGGCCTGCGCGCGCCCGACGGGATGCAGCTGGATCTGCTGCGCACCTATAACGCCGGCCGGGGCCAGACGCTGTGGAAGCTGCGGTTGCCCGCGTCCTTGCCCTATCTGTTCGCGAGTCTCAAGGTGGGGATCGCGGCCAGCCTGGTGGGCGCGATCGTGGGGGAACTGCCGGCAGGCGCCACGGCAGGCCTTGGCGCGCGGCTGTTGTCGGGATCCTATTACGGGCAGACGATCCAGATCTGGGCGGCGCTGTTTGCGGCGGCGGCGCTGGCGGCGGGGCTTGTGGTGATCGTGGGCGCGATTGAACGGGCCACGTTGAAACGCATGGGGATGGCGCGATGATCTGGGCGGGGGCGGCGGTTCTGTTCTGGCTTTCGGCCTGGGCCTTCAACAGCTGGCTGGCCGCGCGTCATGGCGCGGACCGGCGGGTGCGGCTGTTCATCCCGCTGCTGTTCGGTGCGACGCTGCTGATCCTGTGGGAGGGGCTGGTGCGCGGCCTTGGGGTCAGCCCCGTGATCCTGCCCGCGCCTTCGGCCATTGCCAGCCGCTTTGCCGGGGCGGTGCCGATCCTTTGGGCCGATTTCCTGCAGACCATCGTCAAGGGTGCGTTGTCGGGCTATGTCATTGGCTGCGGCGCGGCGGTGGCGGTGGCGGTGATGATCGACCGATCCCCGTTCCTGCAGCGCGGCCTGTTGCCGGTGGGCAATTTCGTGGCTGCCCTGCCCATTGTCGGCATCGCGCCGATTCTGGTGATGTGGTTCGGCTTCGACTGGCAGTCGAAGGCGGCGGTGGTCGTGGTGATGGTGTTCTTCCCGGTGCTGGTGAACATGGTCGCGGGGCTGCAGGCGTCAGATGCGCTGCAGCGTGATCTGATGGCGACCTATTCGGCCAGCTATTGGCAGACGCTGGTCAAGCTGCGCCTGCCCGCGGCGATGCCGTTTCTGTTCAACGGGCTGAAAATTGCGACCACGCTGGCGCTGATCGGGGCGATCGTTGCCGAATTTTTCGGCAGCCCGACGCGGGGCATGGGGTTTCGCATCTCGACCGCGGTGGGGCAGCTTGATCTGCCGCTGGTCTGGGCGGAAATTTGTGTGGCGGCGGTGGCGGGGTCGGCCTTCTATGGCGTGATGGCGCTGATCGAAAAGGGGGTGACCTTCTGGCATCCATCCCAGCGCCGCCGCCGATAGGTTTCAATAAACACCCGGCATCGGAAGCGCCGGGGGTCAACAGTGGAGAGCGAGAATGAAGAAGCTGATGACGGGTGTGGCGCTGATGGCGCTGACGGGTTCGGCCGCCTGGGCCGCGGATGAGGTGAAGCTGCAGCTGAAATGGGTCACGCAGGCCCAGTTCGGCGGCTATTTCGTGGCGCTGGACAAGGGGTTTTATGAGGAAGAGGGCCTTGATGTCACGATCCTGCCCGGCGGCCCCGATATCGCGCCGCCGCAGGTGATGGCGGGGGGCGGGGCCGATGTGATGGTGGACTGGCTGCCATCCGCGCTGGCGGCGCGCGAAAAGGGCCTGCCGATCGTGAACATCGCCCAGCCCTTCAAATCGTCGGGCATGATGCTGACCTGTCTGAAGGAATCGGGTGTGCAGTCGCCCGGGGACTTCAAGGGTAAGACGCTGGGTGTCTGGTTTGGCGGCAACGAATATCCCTTTCTGTCGTGGATGAGCACGCTGGGCCTGCCCACCAATGGCGGCGCGGATGGGGTCGAGGTGCTGAAACAGGGCTTCAACGTCGATCCGCTGCTGCAAAAGCAGGCGGCGTGCATTTCGACCATGACCTACAACGAATACTGGCAGGTGATCGATGCGGGCATCGCGCCGGACGAACTGATCACCTTCAAGTATGAGGATCAGGGCGTGGCGACGCTGGAAGACGGGCTGTATGTGCTTGAGGACAACCTGAAAGATCCGGCGTTTGAGGACAAGATGGTCCGCTTTGTCCGCGCGTCCATGAAGGGCTGGAAATATGCCGAGGAAAACCCCGATGAGGCGGCGATGATCGTGCTGGACAATGATGAGACCGGCGCCCAGACGGAAACCCATCAGAAACGCATGATGGCCGAGATCGCCAAGCTGACCGCCGGATCGAACGGCGCGCTGGACCCGGCCGATTTCGACCGGACGGTGGCCACGCTGATGGGGGGCGGATCGGATCCGGTGATTTCGAAAATGCCCGAGGGCGCCTGGACGCATCAGATCACCGACAAGGCGCTGCAGTAAGGCGCAGACAGCGGCGCTTGCGCCGACCCTGGCGCGCATCCCCGGGGATGCGCGCTTTTTCTTTACCTTTGGCTGTTTTGATGGCGGCGACTCAGGCGCGACCTGAGGGTTCGATTTCGGGGGCGATCATGGTGGCGCAGGCAGGGCCGGCGCATTCAGGGCGGGTGCCGGACGGGCAGGGCAGGTGGCGCTGGATCGCCGCGACCGGGATGGTGCTGGCGGTTGTGGCGGGGCTGTTCTACGGGATCTGGCGGCTGGCCCCGGTCCCGGCGCCGGGCTATCTGTTCGGCACACCGGATATGACGGCCGAGGCGGGGTATTGCCTGGCGGTGGCGCGTGCCTCGCAGGGGATGACGCGGGGCAAGGTGGACGCGCAGATGACCGGGTTCATCGGCGAACAGGCCGTCTTCTGGCTGCGCCGGCTGCGTGATCGGGGCGGTGGCCTTGCCGCCAACATCGCCGCGGGCGAGGCGGCCCTGGGCCGCGATCTGGCGCGCGGCGTGGTGACCGACAGCCAGCATCTGGCCACCGCCACCAAGCAATGCGGCTATCGCGCGGTGGAACTGGGTCATCGGTTCCGCGCCTTCCAATAGCGCGGCGGAACCGGGTGCGGCATGACGCAAGGTCATGGGCGCGGGGCTTGATTGCAACCGCTTTCGCGGTCAGGATTTCGGTCACAATGGCAAGGACCGTGATGCCAGGAAGGATTGGGTCCCGGTTCGGCAAGGAGGATGGGATGAAGATTGTGATGAATGGCCGCGCGGTGGGGGGCTGGCGCGCGGCGCTGGCAACGCTGGGCATGGCGGTGCTGGTTGCGGCCTGCGCCCCGGTGCAGGACGATGTCGGCCAGTGTGAACCCGGCGTCGAGACGATCAGCGAAATGGCGACCGTCACCCCGCCGGGCTGTTGAGCTTTGGGGCCGGGGCGCCGGGCCGGGCTGCCGTGGTCTTGTAAAAACCTTTTGGCCCCGGCGGTTTCCGTGTAAATTCCCGGGCGGAGGTTTCGATGGCCCGTTCCGCCCTGACCGGCACCCGCATTCGCGAACGTCGCACCGCGCTGCGCATGAAGCAGGCCGATCTGGCCCGCGCGGTGGGCGTGTCGCCCGCTTATCTGAACCTGATCGAACACAACCGCCGCCGGGTCAGCGACAGCCTGCTGGATCAGCTGGCCGGCGCGCTGTCGGTCGATCCTCTGGCGCTGTCCGAGGGGGCCGAAGGCGCGTTGTTTGACGGTCTGCGCGAGGCGGCGGCGGGGGCGGGGCTGGGCGATCCGCTGTCGGCGGCGCCCGAACTGGACCGGATTGAGGAATTCGTGGGCCGCTTTCCCGGCTGGGCGGCGGTCCTGGCGGGGGGGCAGGCGCGGGTCGCGCAGCTGGAACGCGTCGTCGAAGGCTATGCAGAACGCATGGCGCAGGACCCGTTCCTGCTGGCCTCATTGCATGAGGTGCTGTCGGCGGTGACCTCGCTTCGGTCCACGGCGGCGATTCTGGTCGAGGCCGAGGATATCGAACCGCGGTGGCGCGCGCGCTTTTTGCGCACCATTCAGGAAGAAAGCCTGCGCCTGTCGGACACGGCCGAGGCGCTGGTTGGCTATCTCGATACGCTTGATGAGGCCGAGACGGGCCTGTCCTCGCCGCAGGAGGAACTGGAGGCCTGGCTGGCCGCGCGCGGCTGGCATCTGGAAGAGGTCGAACGCCCCGGCCGGTTCGACCCCGAGACGGTCATCGCGGGGGTGCCGGAACTGGCCAGCGGGGCGGGGCGCACGCTGGCGCGGATGTATCTGGACCGCGCCGCCGCCGATGCGCGCGCGCTGCCCATGGCCCGTCTGCGCGCCGCCCTTGCCGCCGAGGGCCCTGAACCCGGGCGCATCGCCGCGCGCGTCGGGGTGCCGCTGCCGGTGGTGTTCCGCCGCCTGGCCAGCCTGCCCGCGGGAACCGATGGCCTGCCCGCGCCGGGCCTTGTGGTCTGCGACGGGTCCGGCACGCTGACCTTTCGCCGCCCCCTGCCGGGCTTTGCGCTGCCACGGTTCGGCGCGGCCTGTCCGCTTTGGCCGCTGTATGAGGCGCTGGCCCGGCCGATGCAGCCGATCCGCGCCGTGGTCGATATGGCCGGGCGCCTGCCGCAGCGTTTCCTGACCTATGCCTTCTGCGAACCGCGCGCGCCCGCGGGTTTTGACGGTCCGGTTCTGGCCGAGGCCTTCATGCTGATCCTGCCCGCCCCCCCCGAACGTGCCGCATCCGAACGTGCGGTCGGCTCTTCGTGCCGGATCTGCCCGCGCGCCGCCTGCCCGGGCCGGCGCGAGCCTTCGATCCTGACCGAGGGCCAGGCCCCGCGCGGTGTTTGACACGCGCCCCGCGCCCCGCAATAGTCGGCACCGGGGAAGAGGAGATGGCGCAGAATGTCGGGCAGACATGTGCTTCTGATCGAGGATGAGCCGCATATCGCCGAGGCGATCCGGTTCATCCTGTCGCGCGCGGGCTGGCAGGTGTCGCTGCAGCACGATGGGATGGCGGCGATGGCGGCGATTGCCGCGGCGCGACCGGATGTGGTGATCCTGGATCTGATGCTGCCGGGCCGGTCGGGGCTGGAAATCCTGTCCGATCTGCGCGCCGATGCGCGTTTTACGGGGCTGCCGGTGCTGATGCTGACCGCGCGCGGTCAGCAGCGTGACCGCGAGGCCGCGGCGCGCGCCGGGGCCAGTGCGTTCCTGTCCAAGCCCTTTGCCAATGCCGATGTGCTGGCCGCCGTGCGCGCGCTGGCCGACGGCGGGCCGGTCTGAGATGTCGGCCGCCGGCCAGCCGCTGTTCCTGGCCCGCCGGTCCTACCGGCGGCGCCGGATGATGGATGCGGTGCGGCTGTTGCCGCTTCTGGGGGCGGTGCTGGTGATGCTGCCCACGCTGTGGCAGCCCGCCCATACGCCCGAGCCCGATACCGCGCGCGGCACCATCTATCTGTTCGCGGTCTGGGTCTTTCTGATCCTGGCCGCCTTTGGGTTGTCGCGCGCGCTGGGCCCCGCGCCCGAGGATGAAGAGGTCGCCGAAGGCAGCAACGGACCGGGGGACTAGGCGATGCCCTTCAACGTTCTGGTCGCGGTTTGTCTGGTCTATGTGATCATCCTGTTCGCGGTGGCCTTTGAGGTCGAGCGGCGCGAGATGCGCGGCCGGCGCGTGCGGTTTTTGCGCAGTCCCATCGTCTATACGCTGTCGCTGTCGATCTATTGCACCGCCTGGACCTTTTACGGCGCGGTGGGCTATGCGGCGCGTTCCGGGCTGGAATTCGTGACGATCTATCTGGGCCCGACGCTGGTGTTCGTGGGCTGGTGGTGGATATTGCGCAAGCTGGTGCGGATCGGCCGGGCGCAGCGGGTGACCTCGATCGCCGATCTGATCTCAAGCCGCTATGGCAAGTCGAACACCCTGGGTGTGATCGTCACGCTGATGGCGGTGGCGTCCTACACGCCCTATATCGCGCTGCAGCTGCAATCGGTCACGCTGAGCTTCGGGGTCTTTGCCGCCGATGCGCCGCTGGGCTGGGCGCTGCCGGATCAGGGGGCGACGGCGCTGTGGCTGGCGGGGGGGCTGGCGCTGTTCACCATCCTGTTCGGCACGCGCAACCTGGATGCCAACGAACGCCATCACGGTGTGGTCATGGCCATTGCGCTGGAAGCGGTGATGAAGCTGGTGGCGCTGCTGGCGGTGGGGATATTCGTGGTCTGGGGGCTGGCGGGGGGCGTGGCGGATGTGCTGGCGCGCATCGACGCCTCGGCGATTTCGGACTGGCGCTTGCAGCCGGGCCGCTGGGCGGGGCTGACCTTCGTGTCCGCCGCCGCCATCCTGACCCTGCCGCGGATGTTTCAGGTGATGGTGGTGGAAAACACCGATGAACGCCATCTGGCCACCGCCAGCTGGGCCTTTCCCGCCTATCTGATGCTGATGAGCCTGTTTGTCGTGCCGATCGCGGTGATCGGTCTGGAACGGATGCCGCCGGGCACCAACCCGGATCTGTTCGTGCTGACCCTGCCGTTGGCCGCGGGTGAGGGGGGGCTGGCGCTGCTGGCCTTTCTGGGCGGGTTTTCCTCGGCGACCTCGATGGTGATCGTGGCGGCGATCGCGCTGGCGACGATGGTGTCGAACCATATCGTCACGCCGCTGTGGCTGGCGTTGCGGGCGGGATCGGCGCGCGCGCCGGGCGATGTGCGCGGGCTGGTGCTGATGTCGCGGCGGCTGTCGATCGCGGTGGTGCTGGCGATGGGCTATGGCTATTTCCGCCTTTCGGGCGGGTCGGCGGCGCTGGCGGCGATCGGGCTGATCGCCTTTGTGGGCACCGCGCAGGTGCTGCCCGCGATGATCGGGGGCATCTTCTGGCGCGGGGGGACGCGGTCGGGCGCGATCGCGGGGCTAACCCTGGGCTTTGCGATCTGGCTTTACACGCTGTTCCTGCCGTCCTTTGGCGAGGATGGCCTGATTTCCGCCGCCGTCCTGGCCGAGGGGCCCTTTGGCATCGGCTGGCTGCGCCCGCGTGCGCTGTTCGGGATCGAGGGGCTGGACCCCTTGCTGCATGCGCTGTTCTGGTCGCTTTTGCTGAACACGGCGGCCTTCCTGGGGGTGTCGCTGTTTTCCTTCCCCGGCCCGATGGAGCGGCTTCAGGGCGTGGCCTTCGTCAACATTTTCGATCAGGCGCCCGGCACGCGCAGCTGGTCGCGGGGCCAGGCCGAGGCCGAGGACCTGCTGTCGATGTCCCAGCGCATCCTGGGCGTGGATGAGGCGCAGCGATTCTTTCAGGCCGAGGCGGCGGCGCAGGGCAAGGCGGGCTTTTTGCCCGACACCACCCCCGATTTCATCGCCCGGCTGGAACGCCAGCTGGCGGGATCGGTGGGGGCGGCGACGGCCCATGCGATGATCGCGCAGCTGTCGGGCGGGGCCAGTGTTTCGGTGCAGGATCTGATCGCGGTGGCGGGCGAGGCGGCCGAGATCAAGGAATATTCCGCCCAGCTGGAAGCCAAGTCCGAGGAACTGGTCCGCACCGCGCGCGCGCTGCGCGAGGCCAATGACAAGCTGACCGAACTGTCGGTGCAGAAGGATGCCTTCCTGGGCCAGATCAGCCATGAATTGCGCACGCCGATGACCTCGATCCGGGCGTTTTCCGAAATCCTGATGGAACCCGACCTGCCCGAGCCGATGCGCGCCCAATATGCCGAAATCATCCACGAAGAGGCCCGCCGGCTGACCCGGCTGCTGGATGATCTGCTGGACCTCAGCGTGCTGGAAAACCGCAAGGCGCAGCTGAACATCACAGTGGCCAACCTGCATGATCTGATCAGCCGCGCGGTCACGGCGGCCTCATCCTCGCGCGCGGAACGCCCGTTCCGTATTGAACGCGATCCGGCCGCCGAACACATGCCGGTCTTTACCGATGCCGACCGGCTGGTGCAGGTGTTCATCAACCTGATCGCGAACGCGCGCAAATATTGCGATGCCGACCGCCCCGTGCTGCGCATCGAGGTCAAGCAACGCGCAGGCCGCGTGCAGGTGGATTTCATCGACAACGGTTCGGGCATCCCGAAAAAGGCGCAAGGCCTGATCTTTGAGAAATTCTCGCGCCTGACGGATACGTCGAAGGCGGGGGGCGCGGGACTGGGGCTGGCGATCTGCCGCGAGATCATGGTGAATCTGGGCGGCACGATCGATTATGTGCCCGGACAGGGGGGCGCGGCCTTTCGCGTGACACTGCCCCTGCGCCGGCGGGATGCGGCAGCGGGGGCCGATCCGGGCGCGTAGGCCGGAACGGAAAAGGAACGGCTGGCAACGATTTCTAAACCTTGATCTGCGATGCCTTCGGACAAGGCCCCTGCCGGGGGCTTGCGGGGGCGAAGACGGGACCAGGCGGATGACCAGCGACAGGCTTCATACGGTGTTGCGCAAAAAGGCCGAGGCGGGCAAGCCGCCGCCGCCCCTGGCGCCGATGACACCGGACCGGGCGATTTCGCAGGCGCTGGTGCGGGCGACGCAGGACCGGCTTAACCTGCCGTTGCAGGTGGTCGAGCTGAAGGAAACGCGCATGACGCTGGCGGATCTGCCCGAGGCGCTGGAAGATCTGTCGCTGCTGGCGATGATCGAAGGTCCGGGTGAGGGGCTGGGCCTGGTGGCGTTGCCGCCGCCGATGATGTCGGCCCTGATCGAGGCGCAGACGATGGGCCGCCTGTCCGCCCATGCCCCGCCCGCCCGCCGCCCGACGCGGACCGATGCGACGATGTCGGCCGATTTCATCGACACGGTGCTGGCCGCGGTGGAAGAGGCCCTGGCCGCGGATGAGGCGATCACCTGGGCGGGCGGGTTCCGTTATGCCTCATTCCTGGATGATCCGCGCCCGCTGGGGCTTTTGCTGGAAGATGTGTCCTATCGCGTCTGGCGGGTGCAGCTGCGCCTGGGTACGGGGGGCGCGCGTGAGGCGGGGTTTCTTTGGGCGGTTCCCGCACAGGGCCGTGGCCCGGGGCCGGATCGGATCGCGGTGGCCCGGCGCGGGGCGGCGGATCCGGCGGTGGGGGGCGATGCCCCCGATGTCCCCGATACGCAGGCGCAGTGGCAGACGCAGATGCAACGGTCGGTCCTTGCCGCGCCGGTGACGCTGAACGCGGTGCTGCATCGCATGACCGTGCCGCTGTCGGCGGTGCTGTCGCTGCGGGTGGGCATGGACATCCCCTTGCCGGCCGATGCGCTGGAAACCCTGCGTCTGGAAGGCAGCGGCGGGCGGCATGTCGCGGGCGGGCGGCTGGGCCAGGCGCGCGGGATGCGGGCGTTGCGCGTGGTGCCGCGCAGTGAGACGGATGAGGACGAACCGGGGGACGGCAGCAGCCCCGAGGCGGCGGGCGCGACGCTGGCGCCGATGCCCCGGCCCTCGGCCCGGATGGCGACCTTGCCGCCCGGTTTCCTGTCCGACAATGCCCGCAATGAGGCGCGCGCCTTCGATCTGGACCTGCCCGCGCCCGGCCCTGCGCCCGACGGTTCCGGGGCTGGCGCGCCCGGCCTTGCCGCAGGCCTGGACCCGCCGGGCGCGGGGCTTGATCCGGCGCCGTCGGATGACGGGGCGGGGCTGGTGCCGCTGCGCATGGGCTCGGCCTTCTAGGGCGCGCCGCGCCACCCGGGGCGGGGGCGGGGCCCATGGAAAGGGCCATGCAAGGGGCGGTGCGTGACCTCCGCCTGTCACCCGGATCAGGCGTCCTGTTGCGGCATGGGGCGGTCGATCCGGTCCAGCAGGCCGCGCAGCGCAGGCGCAACCGCCATGCCGGCCACCATGGCGGCCACGAACAGCGCGCCCTGCCAGCCACCAAAGCTCAGCTGCGCCAGTGCGGGTCCCGGGCACAGCCCCGCGATGCCCCAGCCCGCCCCGAACAGCAGCGACCCCACCACAAGGTTGCGATCCACCACCGGGGGCTGCGGGCGCGGGATCGGATCGCCCAGCACCGCGCGCCCGCGCCGGTCCGCCAGACGCCAGACAAGGACCATGGGCACCACCGCACCCCCCATGACGAAGGCAAGCGTCGGGTCCCAGGCGCCGAACACGTCCAGCCAGCCCTGCACCTTGGTCGTATCCACCATGCCCGAGACCAGAAGCCCCGCGCCGAACAGCCCACCGGCGATAAAGGCGAACAGGTTGCGCATCAGATCACCCCCAGAACATGGCGCCCCAGCACCAGCGCCAGCCCGCCGCCCAGCAGGTAGAACACCGTGGCCACGAAGCCGCGCAGCGAAAAGCGCGACATGCCGCAGACCCCGTGCCCCGAGGTGCAGCCATTGGCGATCCGCGTGCCCACGCCCACCAGCAGGCCTGCCAGCACGATCACCGCCACATTTGACGTGATATGCGTGTCCACGACCGTATAAAGCGGCACCAGAACCGGCGGCACCGCGATGACACCGGCCAGAAAGGCCAGTCGTTCGGCCCCCTCGCGCCGCCCGGTGCCGTCCACCAGCCCGCCCAGAATGCCGCTTGCGCCCATGATGCGGCCATTCACCAGCAGATACAGGCCCGCCGCCGCCCCAATCATCAGCCCGCCGACAAGGCCCCAGATCCAGTCTTGTTCCATCCCGTCTCCCAATTCGCGCGCAACCGGCGGGGACGCCGGCGCTCCCTTGCGCGGGGGCAGGATACAGGCGGGGGGCACACAAGCTCAAGCCGGGGCGCTTTGACCTGTATCAAGGCTGCGTGGGGGTGCTATGCCTAAATGGACAGGATCGACAGGAGAGTGCGATGAAATCCGTAGAAACCCGCAAGGCCGAACTGGAAACCCGCCGCGCCCAGCTGACCCAGCGCATGCAAAGCATCGATTCCGAGCTGGACCAGCATCAGGAAAAGGACTGGGAAGAGCTGGCCACCGAACGCGAACAGGATGAGGTTCTGGAAGATCTGGGCCATGCGGCGCAGGCCGAGATCCGCATGATCGACGCGGCGCTTCAGCGGATCGCCGGGGGGGAATACGGGTTTTGCGTCACCTGTGGCGCGCGCATCGCCGAGGAACGGCTGGACGTGCTGCCCGGCACCCCCTTTTGCCGCGATCACGCCGCCGCGCATTGACCGCCCGACCTTGACCGCCCGACCTTGACCGTGGCGCCTTGAGGACCGCCGGTCCTTGCCGCTGACCGTGGGGTCGCGGCCTGTGGATGACCGGCCCAAAACGGCCGCCGGGGCGTTGCCTTGCGCCGATTTGGCCGTAAACTCGGGCCCCGGCAAGTGGCAAGTATAGTATATGGGCGCGCAAGGGGCGAATGGATATGACCGTGCAAGACGGGTTTCGGATGACCGAAGGGGTCGCGGTGATCGACCTGTCGGCGTTGGCGGGCCATTCTGACGCGGGGTTTGGCGGGCGGCTGCGCGCGGCCCTTGGCGGCGCCCTTGCAGCCGCGTTTGCCGCGCCGGGGGGGCGGGCGGTTGTGCTATGCGCAAGCGCGGGCTGGCCGGTGGCGGCGGATGTGGCCGGGGATTATGACGACGTGCCCGGCGTGCCGGGCCTGCGGGCGCTGGCCGGGGTGCTTGCGGGCGCGCAGGTGCCGGTGATCGCGCTGTTGTCGGGGCAGGTGGCGGGCGGCGCGCTGGCGCTGTCGCAGGCGGTGCGGTTGCGCGTGGCGCTGACCGGGACCGCCTTCCTTGCGCCCGAGACCGGCCTGGGCCTGTTGCCGGCTGCGGGCGGGCTGGTGCGGCTGGCGCGCCGGGCGGGGCCGGGGGCGGCGCTGGCGCTGTGCGATCACGCCGAGGGGCCGGTCGGGGCGCGGCACGCGCTGGGCCTTGGCCTGTGCGATGCGGTTCTGTCGGCCGAGGCCGCCGATCCCGTGGTTCTGGCGTGTGGACTTCTGGGCGATGGCCTGTCGCTGGGCCGCAGCCCCGAGGCGGGGCTTGCCGATCCCGCGGCGGGGCTGGCCGCGGTGGCGCAGGCGCGCGCGCGCATCGCGCCGGGGCCGTTGGCCGAAGCCGCGCACCGCCGCGCCGATTGCGCCGAGGCCGCGCTGTTGCTGCCGCTGGATGAGGCGCTGGATTACGAAGAGGTCGCCTTTGCCGATCTGGCCGGTGGGGCGGTAGCGCAGGGCTTGCGCCATGCCGCCGCGGCACGCCGCCGGGCAGCCCAGGTGCCGGGGGCGGTGGCGCCTGGGCCCGATCTGCAGCCGCCGCTGCGCGTGGCGCTGTGGGATCAGTCTGACGCGCTGGCGCTGGCGCTGATCGGCGCGGGCCATGAGGTGGTTCTGGGCGCCTCGGCCCCGGACCGCTTGCAGCAGGCCTTTGCGCGAATCGCCATGGCACAGGAAACCGCGGTGCAATCGGGCCGGCTTGATCCCGCCCGGCGCGAGGCCGATTGGGGCCGGCTGGGCGCTGCGACCGAACCGGCAGGCCTGCGCGCGGCGGGGGGCGATGCGCCCGCGCTGATCGTGGCGGGCCTGACCGGCCCGGCCCGGGCGCGGGCCGAGACGGTGGCGGGCCTGCGCGCGCTGTGCGGCCCGGCGACGGTTCTGGTGCTGGAAGGCGCGCAGGCGGCGGGCCCCGTTCTGGGGCTGCGCCGTGGCGGGGCGTTGTGCGAACTGGCCGCCAGCGATCAGGCCGCGCCCGGTGCGGTGAGGCTGGCCCACGGGCTTCTGGCGCTGGCCCCGGGCGCGGTGGTGCTGGGCGCGGCGGCGGGCGTTGGCATCCTGGCGCGGCTTGAGGCGGCGCTGCTGGCTGCGGCGGAACGCGCGGTGATCGCGGGGGCGGCGCCGCAGCAGGCGGATCAGGCGTTGATCGCGCTGGGCCTGGCACAGGGGCCGCTGGCGCGGGCCGACCGCATCGGTCCGGGGCGTCTGGCCGCCGCGATCCGGCGTGGCGGGCGTGACCCGGGGCTTCTGGCGCTGGCGCTGCAGGGGGCGGGGGCGGCGCTGTATCTGCATCCCGAAGGCGCCCCGCCCGTGCCCGCCCCGCGGCTGGACGCGCTGCTGGAGGCTGTCCGGCGCGAAGCCGGGGTGGTCGCGCGCCGCCTGCCGCCTGCCACATTGCGGGCCCGGCTGTGGGCCGAGATGGCCGCCGAGGGCGCGGCGCTGTTGCAGGAAGGGGCCGCCCATCGCGCCAGCGACATCGACCTGGCGGCGGCGCTGGGGTTGGGCTTTCCCGATCATCTGGGCGGGCCGTTGTTTCAGGCCGACCAGGCGGGCCTGCTGGCGACGCGCAAATTGTTGCGCGCGCTGGCCGGGGAAGGCGCGCCCGCGCCGGTCACGCTGTGGGATGTGCTGATCCGCAACGGCAAGCGGTTTTGCGACCTCAGCGCGCCCTGAGGTCCGGCCGGGCGGGGTCCAGCCACGGGGGTGCAGCCACGGGGGCCCAGCCACGGGGGGCAGTGGCGGGGCTAGCGCAGCACCACGCCGATCACCACCATCATCAGTCCCACGACCGACACGAACAGCGCCGCCAGGTTGATCGCCACCACCCGCTGCAGGCGCGCGCGCAGCGCGGCATCGTCCAGTCCCGCACGCCTGGCCCGGGTGACGGCAAGGATGCACCAGACAATCCCCGCCAAGCCCGCGACCGAAACTGCCGCGCCCGTCCAGATCAGCCCGTCCATGCCCCGTCCTCACCCATTTTTGCCGATCCTTGCCGCCTAGCGCGAAGCCCCGCGCATGGCAAGGGCGGCATCTTCTTGAAGACCGGCGGATGAGCGTCTAGTCAGGGGCAAAGCGATGCGCCCGTGAAAGAGGACCGACATGCCCAGCGATGCCACCTATAATGTCGCCGCCGACGAACTGCGCCAGTTCATCGAGCAATATGAACATCTTGAGGCCGAGAAAAAGGACATCACCGAACAGCAGAAGGACGTGATGTCCGAAGCCAAGGCCCGCGGCTATGACACCAAGGTGATGAAAAAGATCATCGGGATGCGCAAGCGCGACAAGAACGATCTGGCCGAGGAAGAGGCGATTCTGGATATCTACAAGGCCGCGCTGGGCATGGCCTGATCCGGTTGCGCCGGGCCTTGGGGCCCGGTGCTGCCCGCCGTGGACGCGTCTCAGGGGGCGATGAACTCGACCCCGGGCAGGGCGGCGATTTCGGCGCAATCGGCCTCATAGGTGGCGGTGATCTCATCGACCAGTGCCGCGTCCCAGCCCGGGAAGGGCAGGTCCAGCTCGATCTGGTCGGGCAGGGCGAACTTGTCCAGGAAGGCGCTGATGATCCGCTGCCGCCGGGCGATGGTTTTCGGCGGATGGCTGGCCAGATAGGCGCGCAGGCGCTTCATCCCGGCCTGGGACATGATCGTCGACAGGATGGTGAAATCGCCCCGAAGCGGCGCCCCGGCGGGCAGGCCGGTCACGGATCGCATCACCTCGGGCCAGATCAGCGGCGTATCTTCGTGGCACCAGATCACAAAGCGCCGGCCCGCCGCCGCCTCGACCATGCGCCGCACCACCGGCCCCCAGCGCAGGGCGCGCGGGTCATGCCCCGCCATCAGGGTTGCATAGCTTGCCCCCTCGATCCGTTCCAGCAGCGCGGGGATCAGCGTGGCGGGGTTGATCAGCGCCAGGTGAAATTCGGTCTGGGCCTCGGGGAACAGGTTGGCCAGCGGCGCGATCTTGCCCGGCGCCATGCTGTAAAACCCCTGCGGCAGGATGACGCGCTGGGGAACGCACAGGAAGAAGTCGTGGCTGAACACGATCCGGCGCGGCGGGTCACGATCGACCGCGCCGGTCAGCAGGCGGGTTTGCACCTCGGCCGGGGCGGGATCGCCCTTCAGCGCGACCAGCGCATCGCGCAGCGCCAGGCGATAGCGCGAGGGCGCGGGCACCACGATGTCATCGATATTGAGCGTATCGGCATTGCGCAGCAGCGCGCGGACCAGCCGGTCCTCATCCGTTGCATGCGCGCCAAGGTGAAATACAACCTGCATGACATATACCCTACTGTTCGGCAAAGTCTTACAGGGGGCTTTCTGGACAGGCAAATGGCTTTGCTGTAACCCGCTTGCATGATGACCAAGAAAAACAGTCAATCACTGGCGCGCGGGGGCGCCGCCACACAGGGGTTGCGCCAGTCCGGCAGCGGGCTTTGGTCGGCGGGCGCGCTGGTGATTGCGGCGCTGATCGTGGCGCCGATCCTGGCGGTGCTGTGGGTCGCGGCGAATCCGTCGGAAAACATCTGGCCGCATCTGATCGCGACCGCGCTGCCGCGCTATCTGGTCAACACGGCGATTCTGGCGGGGGGCGTGGGTCTTTTGTCGGCGATGGTGGGGGCGGGGGCGGCCTGGCTGATCACGATGTACCGTTTTCCGCTGTCGGGGGTGCTGGAATGGCTGCTGCTGCTGCCGCTGGCGATCCCGGCCTATGTGGGCGCCTATGCGCTGGTGGATTTCCTGGATTATTCCGGCCCGGTGCAGATCGCGCTGCGCGAGACCTTTGGCTGGGTCTCGGTGCGCGATTACTGGTTTCCGCCGGTGCGTTCGCGCGCGGCGGCGGTGATCGTGCTGGCGGCGGCGCTGTATCCTTATGTCTATCTGCTGGCGCGCGCGGCCTTTCGCGAACAATCGGGCGGCAGCTATGAGGTGGCGCGGGCCCTGGGCGCGGGGCCGCTGGGCCTGTTCTGGCGGGTGGGCCTGCCGCTGGCGCGCCCGGCGATCGCGGCGGGGGCAGCCATCGCGATGATGGAGACGGTGGCGGATTATGGCGTGATGGATTATTTTGGCGTGCAGACGCTGACCACGGGGATCTTCACCACCTGGCTGGAGGCGGGCAATGCCGGGGGCGCGGCGCAGATCGCGGGGGTGATTCTGGGCGTGGTCTTTGCGCTGCTGGCGCTGGAAAAGATCAGCCGCAAGAATTCGCGCTATTACCAGTCGGCCCGCCAGCCGCGCCCTGTCGCGCGCCAGTCCCTGCGCGGTCTTGCGGGATGGGCCGCGATGCTGGCCTGCGCGCTGCCCTTTGCCTTGGGTTTCGTGCTGCCGGTTGCGGTGATGGGGGCGCATGCGCTGGCCAATCCGGAAGCCTGGGTCGGCCCGGGGCTGAGCCGCGCGCTGTGGCATACGGTGGCGGTGGGCGGCACGGCGGCGGTTCTGACGGTGCTGGCGGCGCTGTTCATGGTCTATGGCGTGCGGATGACCGGGCGGCAGCTGCCACGGGTGCTGTTGCCTTTTACCACGCTGGGCTATGCGGCGCCGGGGGCGGTGCTGGCGGTGGGCATCCTGCTGCCGCTGGCGGCGCTGGATCACCGGCTGGCCGATCTGCTGGCTGCGCTGACCGGGCATGACCCGGGGCTGTTGCTGACCGGGTCGGCGGCGGCGATCGTTCTGGCCTATGTGGTGCGGTTCTTTGCCATTGCGCAGGGGGCCGCCGATACCGCCTTTGGCCGGGTGTCGCCGTCGTTGCCGATGGCCGCCCGGTCGCTGGGCCGCACCGCGGGCGGGGCCCTGCGCGAGGTCTATCTGCCGCTGATGAAGGGGTCGGTCGGATCGGCGCTGCTGCTGGTCTTTGTCGATTGTGTCAAGGAATTGCCGGCGACAATGCTGTTGCGGCCGTTCAACTATGAGACCCTGGCGACGCGGGTGCATGAGAAGGCGAGCCTGGAAAACCTGGGCGATGCCTCGCCGGCGGCGCTTTTGGTGATGGTGGTGGGTCTGGCGGCTGTGGCGATTCTGGCGCGGGCCAATCTGGGCGCGCGGGCGCGTGCACGGGCGTGATCACGGGGGTGATGGGGCCACGCGTCTGGTCCCCCGGGGCGCGCGTGGTGCCGCCGCCGGGGGTTTTCCACCCCCGGACCCCCGGAGGATATTTCCGCAAAGCCGAAGGCAGGCATGATCGGGGGGGGCGGGGCCGTGCAGGGGCTTGCACGCGCGCGGCGGGCGATCTATCTGAACCTTGTGGTTGGCCGGTGTAGCTCAGTTGGTAGAGCGGCGATCTTGTAAGTCGAGGGTCGGGGGTTCGAGTCCCTTCTCCGGCACCACTTTTCCCTTTGGAGACGGAAGAACCATAGGGAAATCATTTGGTTTTTCTGTTCGTTGATTTGTGCAGGGCAGGCTTTGCCCGCGCAGACAGTCCGGCAGGCCGCTTTTGGATCGTATCGATTCGGTGATCGCGCTGGCCGGCAGGATGGCGTGGCGCCAGTCAGCCGATGCGGCGAAAAAGCACAGGCCCGGCAAGGCAATCGTAACAAAACCCGTGATATATGAAAGCCAACGCCCCCGCCGGGGTTGAAACCCGCAGGGCGGGCCGTGCGAAACGTGCCAAAGGCATTTTTCTGATTGTGGTGATCCGTGTCAGGCCGCGGATCCTGACGCAGGAAGGCGAAGGGGATGCGATGAAGCCGAAGGTTGCGGCGCTGCTGGCCAATATCACGGGGGTTTCCATGCCCGGCATGGGCGTGGGCATGGGCATGGGTGGGATCGGGGGGCTGATCCTGCTGGCGCTGGCTGTGCGGGTGGTGGCCAATCCGCACATCCTGATCGGCTTTGCCATTGCGGCCTTTGTCATCGTGCATGTCTGTCTGCTGGCTGCGGGCGGGGCGTTCCGCGACCATGCCGCACCGATGATCACCGGCTTCGACAAGGGCGATCTGCCCCCGAGGAAGAGGCCTGTCTGTTGCGCGACGAACCGGCGCGGATCCGGAAAGGCCAGCCTTTCCTTTTCGGCGTCCGCAGTCCGCACCCGGACCAGGACCAGGATTCCGCCGTTCCTGACCTGACGGGCATGGTAATCCGTGCGGTGCGTGCCGACCCGGCGTGCCAGAACGCTGCCGATTGCGGCGGCTAGCCCGTCGATGATCATGCCCCCTTCGGCCCGGGCCGCGGGTGCCTGTGTCCCGCGGCCCGGTTCTGCTGAGCGTGGTCAGAGGTTGTATTGCTCGCGCGCATAGTCGCCCAGCCCAACGGCGTCGAGGCGCGACAGGGGGGCCAGGAATGTCACCTGGATGACGCCCGGCGCGCGGCCGATCTCGATCGCGCCGTTGACGGTGGCGCGGTTGCGCACCTCGGCCACGGTCATTCCCAGAAGTTTCGCCGCCCGCGCCAGCCCGTTGTCGATCGCCGCGTTCAGGTTGGCCGCCGTGCCGATGACCGAGACCGGTGCCAGCGGCTCGATATCCGCCACCCCCCATTGCCCGGCAAGCCGCTGACCCTTTGCCCGTTCGGCCGCGGTAAAGGGGCGGGCCAGCGGGGGCAGATCCTCTTCCAGCGGGAACAGCACCGGACCATCCAGCGGATAGTTCCTCACGACCTCGACCTGCAGCGTCACGCTGCCGGCCACATCCATCGTATGGCCCGCGATTTCGCCATCGCCCTGGCCTGCGTGCATGTCGCCCATGTAGATGCCCGCGCCCTTGACCTTGACCGGCGCGATCAGGATCGCGCCGGCGCGCACGGCGTCGATGTCCATGTGGCCATCGGTCTTGTGTTCGGCCAGTTGTTCGGCGGTGATCGCATAGGCATGCGGCGCGCCCACCAGGAAGGCGCCGAAATCGCCTGCGTTATGGCTGTCGGGCATGGCCATGGACGGGCAGGTGCCAAGCTGGCCCAGGAAGGGCCGCATCCGCACCAGCGTTCCGGGCATGTCGGACGGCGCATAGGTCAGGATCGAATGCTGACGGCTGCCGTCGGGCAGGGCGGCGTAATGGTTCGCGTCCCGCGCAATGGTCTCGGCGGCGGCTCTGGGCAGGGTCAGGCCGACGCTGCGGGTGTCATCGAAGGTGACGGTATAGCCGTGCACGATTTCGAAGGGTTTGACCGCATTGCCACAGGTGTCGCATTTCACCGCGTCCTGGCCGATGCCTTCCACATGGGTTTCCGGCCAGACCGTATCGCAGACCGGGCAGCGCGCGGCGATATAGGGGTCGCCCAGGCAGAACCCCTCGGGCGAGCTGTCATGGCCGGATGCGGTGGCGATCGAGGTCACGGTGATGTCGCGGATGCGGATGGCGATGCCGTCGCCGGGTTCGGCCCCGTTGACGAAGACGGGGGTGGTGACTTCGTGCCCGCCGCGCAGGCGCGGGGTGATCATCGGCCCCCAGCACCCCGGCGCGGTGTTGGCGATGATCGTGCCGCCGTTTTCCACGGGTCCCAGCATCGGCGCGGCGGGGTCCAGGACGCTGTTGGTGAATTCCGACACGACGACGCTGCGGCGCGCTGCGGTGGTGGTTCCATCTGGCATGATATCCTCCCGTTGGGTTCAGGGTATTGGATCAAGAGTAGACCGGAGGGGCGGAACTGCAAGCGCGCTGCATTGTGTCGGTTCGCGCGGGCACGGCAGGACAGGCCATGCACGGGCGCCGGTCACCCGGCCTAGCGCCGGCCTTCGGTCAGATGGACCAGTTGCGCGCCGATTTCATAGCCAAGGGATTGTACGGCGCGCGTGGTGCGGGCGGCGGGTGTGGTGACGGGCAGGGGCAGGGCATCGGTGTTGCGGTTGCCGGTCAGGAAATCGGCCATCACCCGGCCAAAGACCGTGCCCGGCGCAATGCCGCGACCGTTGTAGCCGCAGAAGGTATAGACGCCCTCGGCCAGCACATGGAAGCGGGGCAGGTTGTCGGTGGTCATGCCGATCTGGCCATACCATTCATGTTCGAACCCGGTCCGGCCGATCCGGGGAAACAGCCGGGCGATCATCCGCTGTGCCCAGGCGCGATGCACGGCGATCCCGGTGCCGCGCAGCGCGCCGACCGATCCGAACACCAGCCGGTTTGCCGCATCCATGCGGAAGGACAACAGCACCTCTTTCGTGTCCCAGGCGCCATGGCGGCCGGGCAGGATGGTGCGGGCCACATCCTCGGGCAGGGGGGGGGTGGCGAAATTGAAATAGGGCAGAAAGACCTGCTGGTCGCGGATCTGCGGCATCAGATGCGCGGTATAGGCATCGGTGCCAAAGACCACCTGGCCGGCCTGCACCGTGCCGCCGGGCGTTTCCACCTGCCAGCCGGTGCCGGCGGGGGCCAGCCGCAGCGCGGGGCTTTGGGTATAGATCCGCGCGCCTTTGTCCTGCGCCGCGCGCGCCAGCCCGCGCGCATAGGCCAGCGGCTGGATCGTGCCGGTCCGGTGATCCAGCAACGCGCCCGCGAAATGGGTCGTGCCCAGCAGCGCGGCGGCGGCGGCGCGGTCCAGCAGCTCGACCCGTGCGCCGCGGGCCTGCCACTGGCGGGCGCGTTCGGCGATCTCGGCCAGGCCCTTGCGGCCGACGGCGGCATGCAGGGTGCCATGGGGCGTGGCCTCGCAGGCGATGTCATGGCGGCGCACGATGTCCCAGACCTCGGCCGGGCCCTCGGCCAGGGTTGACAAAAGCCGGTCGCCATAGACAGGGCCCAGCGTCCGGACCAGCACCTCGGGCATGACCCACATGCCGGCGTTCACCAGCCCGACATTGCGCCCCGCGCCGCCAAAGCCGATCTGGCTGGCCTCGACCAGCACCACATCGACACCGCGTTCGGCCAGATGCAGCGCGCTGGACAGCCCCGTATAGCCGCCGCCGATCACCACCACATCGGCCCGTTCGGGCCCCTCCAGCGCGGCGGTCTGCGGCGCGGGCGGGGCGCTTTGGGCCCAAAGACCGTGGGTGCGCGGATTGTTCTGCATGCTGGGTCTCCTGATCCCCGGGGGGCGGAATTGCCAGGGCCCCGGATGCGCGTCCCCTTTCTTTAACCGCGCCCGCGCATTAAGGTAGCGACGCTTTTGCAACAGGTCATGCCGGTTCGGAATATCATGCGCGCGCCACGTCGGTTTCTGCCCTCACTTCCGCTTCTGGCCGCGTTCGAGGCGGCGGCGCGCACCGGGTCGATCACCCAGGCCGCGCATGAACTGTCGCTGACCCAAAGCGCGGTGTCGCGCCAGATCAAGACGCTGGAAGGCCAGCTGGGCGTGATGCTGTTCATCCGCGAAAAGCAGTCGATCCGCCTGACCTATGGCGGCGAGATCTATGCCCGCGAGGTGCGCGACGCGCTGCAAAAGATATCGAACGCCTCGCTGAAACTGCGGGCCAGCCCCTCGGGCGGTACGCTGACACTGGGGATTCTGCCGACCTTCGGCAGCCGCTGGCTGGCGCCGCGCCTGCCCGATTTCATGGCCCGCCACCCCGAGGTGACGGTGAACATGTTCAGCCGCGCCAGCCGCTTCGATTTCGGCCAGGATGTGGTGGATGCCGCCATCCATTTTGGCCCGCCCGAATGGCCCGGCGCCGAACTGGCGCTGTTGCGGGGGGAAACCGTCCTGCCGATGTGCGCGCCCGCGCTTGCGGCGAAATATGCCTTCAGGGACCCCGCCGATCTGCGCCGCGCGCCGCTGCTGCATCTGAACACCCGTCCCGATGCCTGGGAAGGCTGGCTGCGGAAATACGGCGTCGATGACAGCGCGGTCTATGGCATGCTGTTTGACCAGTTCGCCACCCTGTCGCGCGCGGCGATGGCCGGGATGGGCATCGCGCTGATGCCCGAATTCCTGTTTGAGGATGAAATCCGTTCGGGCGCGCTGGTGCCTGCGCTGAACCTGCCGCTGCGCAGCCCGGGGGCCTATTACCTGGCCTGGCCGCAGGATCGGTCCGATTACATGCCGCTGCAGCTGTTCCGCGACTGGCTGTTGGACCAGACCGCCGCCGACCGTCAGGCCCCGCCGCCCGGGTTCATTCCGAACCCGCATGAAATCAGTCTCATTCCTTGATTTTCAGCGCCCCGTCCGCAGCGCATTGATGGGCCATCCCCAAGGGTCTGTGCCCCGGGGGCAATCATCAAGCAAGCCGGTCGCCCGTTTCGGGAAAGGCCGGCCCGTCAGGGAGTTCACCGTATGTCCAATTTCCGCGCCATCGTGTCCGGGCTGTCGCTTGCCGCAACCTTGGGCCTTGCCGCCACCGCCGCCAGCGCACAAGAGGCCAGCTGGGCCAGGGTCCAGGAAGCCGGCACGCTGCGCTGTGGCGCCGCCGTCTATCCGCCCTTCGTCAGCTATGATCCGCTGACCAAGGAATACGGCGGCCTGTTCGCCGAATTGTGCAAACGCTACGCGACCGAGGTTCTGGGCGTGAAGCATGAATTCGTCGATACCACCTGGGACAACATCGTCGCGGGCCTGCAGGCGGGCAAATGGGACATGTCGCTGGCGCTGAACCACACGCCGCAGCGCGCGCTGGCGGTGGGCTTTTCGGATGCCGCGATCCCCGATCAGGTGTCGCTGGCCTACAAGAAGGACAATGCGAAGATCCCTGCGGATGCGAAATCCTTTGCCGATTTCGACAAGGCGGATGTCACCGTCATCGTGACCTCGGGCACCTATATGGACAAGGCGGTGACGGCGCTGGCGAAAAACGCCAGGATCCTGCGCCTGCCGTCGGGGGATGAGGCGCGGCTGGCGCTGATGTCGGGGCGGGGCGATGTGCTGGCGGATCCGTCCGATTCCAACATGGTCTATATCGCGGCCAACAGCGATTGGGCGACGCATCTGATCCCGGAACCGGCCGTGTCGCGTCAGGGCATGGGGCTGGGCGTGCATCGGTCGATGTCGCATCAGGACCTGCAATCGCTGAACTTCTTTTTGGAAGAACTGCGTGCCACCGGCCAGATGGATGTGATGCTGCAGGCCGCGATCGAACAGATCCTGGCCGAGGCGAACTGATCGCCATCCCTTGCCCGCCCCTGCCGGCCCGACCCCGGGCCGGCCTTTCCCGCGCCCGGAGATCACGATGTATGACGCCATGACCCAGCCCCTTGCCAGCCTGCGCAACATCCACAAGGCCTATGGCAGCCTCAAGGTGCTGTCGGGGATCAACCTCGACATGTCGCCGGGCGAACGGGTGGTGGTGATCGGTCCTTCGGGCGGGGGCAAGTCCACGCTGCTGCGCATCATGATGGGGCTGGAAGACATCACCGGGGGCAGCATCGAATTCGAAGGCCAGCCCTATATCACCGCCCGCAACGGCAAGACCCGGATCGATGCCGATGTGCGCAAGAAGGTGGGGATGGTGTTTCAGCACTATACCCTGTTTCCGCATCTTTCGATCCTGAACAACCTGATGCTGGCGGCGGTCAAGACGCGCGGCATGCCCCGGGCCGAGGCGCGCGACAAGGCGATGCAGCTGCTGGCGCGGCTGGGGCTGGAAACCAAGGCGGGCGCCTATCCCAGCCATCTGTCGGGCGGGCAAAAGCAGCGCGTGGCGATTGCCCGCGCGCTGATGCTGGACCCGCGCCTGATGCTGTTTGACGAGGTGACATCCGCGCTGGACCCCGAACTGGTGGCCGAGGTCGAACAGGTGATGCTGGAACTGGCCGAACAGCGCCTGCCGATGATGATCGTCACGCATGACATGTGGTTCGCGCGCAATATCGCCAGCCGCGTGATCTTTTGCGCGGGCGGCGTCGTGGTCGAGGATGGCCCCCCCGAACAGGTGCTGGGCGATCCGGTGAACCCGCGCACGCGCGAATTCATCCAGCGTGTTTTCCATATCCACGGGTAGGCGCGATGGATTACGATGTTCAATTCCACTACGTCAGACAGGCCTGGCCCTATCTGATGGAAGGGCTGTGGGTCACGCTGCAGCTGACCTTTGCGGCCAATGTGATCGCGCTGACGCTGGGCTTTGGCATAGCGATTCTGGTGATGTCGCGGCATTGGTTCGTGCGCGCGCCCTTTGCCCTGCTGATCGAGTTCTTTCGCTGCACCCCGGTGCTGGTGCAGGTGATCTGGTTCTTCTACTGCGTGCCGATCCTGTTCGGGGTTTATCTGGACCCGATGCCGATGGGCATTCTGGCGCTGGGCCTGAACCTGGCCTGTTTCAACGCCGAGGCCTACCGCGCCGCGATCCAGGCGGTGCCGCGCGAACAGATGGATGCGGGCGTGGCGCTGGGCTTTTCGCCGCTGCAGCGCGTGGCCTATATCATTTTTCCCCACGCGCTGCGCGCGGCGCTGCCGGTGCTGATCACAAATGGCATCACCCTGTTTCAGCAATCGGCGCTGGTCGCGCTCGTGGCGATCGGGGACCTGATGTACATGGGCAAGCAGGTCGCGACGGAATCCTACCGCCCGATCGAAACCTTCACGGCCGTGGCGCTGATCTATTTCGCCGTGTCCTTCCCGGTGGCGCGCCTGGCCGCGCTGGTGGAACGCCGGCTGGATGTGGCACGGGCATGAGGGCAGCATGAAGATCGATTTCTCTTTCCTGTCGAAATACCATGAGGCCCTGTTGATGGGCCTGGGTACGACGCTGCAGCTGACGGTGATCTGCTTTGGCCTTGCGCTGGTGCTGGGCTTCGTGCTGGCGCTGTTGCGCGGGTCACGGATCAAGCCGGTGGCCTGGGCGGCGACGCTGTATGTCGAGTTCTTTCGCGGCACGCCGGTTCTGGTGCAACTGTTCTGGATCTTTTACTGCCTGCCGATCTTTCTGGGGACGGAACTGTCCAATTTCACCTCGGCGGTGGTCTGCCTGTCGCTTTATGGCGGTGCGGTCATGTCGGAAAGCTTTCGGTCGGGGCTGAAGTCGATCGGGCGCGAACAATATGATGCGGCCCATGCGCTGGGGCTGACCCCCTGGGTGCGCACGGTGCATGTGCTGCTGCCGCAGGCGGTTCTGCGCGCGGTGCCGGTGCTGCTGTCCAACGGGGTGGGGCTGTTCAAGGAAAGCGCGCTGATTTCGGCGGTGGGCATGGCCGAACTGATGTTCATCGGGTCGACCATCTCGAACCGCACCGCGCGCCCGGTCGAGGTGTTCACCGCCATCGCGCTGATCTACTTCCTTGTCGCCTTTCCGCTGACGCGGCTGGTGGCGGTTCTGGAACGGCGCATCCTGCGGCGTCTGGCGATCTGAAGGATAATCATGGTCTATGCAATCACCCGCAAAAGCCAATCCTGGTATGGCGAAAGCATCGGTATCCTGATCCTGGACGCCGCCTATCCTTGCGTGCCCGGCAATGTCGGAAACGCCACCAGCTACCCCTTTCCCGTGCGCTATCATGAGGTCGAGGGCGCCTCGATCGACCGGCTGCTGAACCAGTGCGATCCGACGCTGGCCGGCCCCTTCATCGCCGGGGCGCTGGAATTGCAGGCCCGGGGTGTCAAGGCGGTGACGGGGGCCTGTGGCTTCATGGCGATCTTTCAGCCGCAGGTCGCCGCCGCGCTGGATATTCCCGTGTTCCTGTCGCCCTTGCTGCAGATCCCCTTCATCGCGCAGATCACCGGGCGGCCCGTGGGCATCATCACCGCCAATGCCGCGCGCCTGACGCCCGCGCATTTCGCGGCCTGCGGCGTGGACGCGGGCATCCCGCTGCGCATCGCCGGGATGGAGGGATGCGCCGAATTCCGCAGCGCCATCCTTGAGGAAAAAGGCACGCTGAACAGCGGCGCGATCGAGGCCGAGGTCTGCGCGGTCGCCCGCCGTCTGGTGGCCGATCACCCCCAGGTCGGCGCGATCCTGCTGGAATGTTCCGACCTGCCGCCCTATGCGCAGGCCGTGCAGCAGGCCACCGGCCGCCCCGTCTTTGATTTCAACACCATGATCACCCAGGTCGAACGCGCCGTCGTTGCGCGCCGCTATCAGGGCGCGATGTAGCCTGCGTGATCTTTGAACCGCCGCCTTCGCGCCGGCACCCCGCTTACCTGAAAGGAACCCACCCATGCATCCGATGAACCAGCTGCCCCGGGAAACGATGGCCCTTTTGTCCGGTCTGGGCGTCGCCCCGGCGCGGCTGCGCGACGGGCAGCTTGTCGCGCGCACCCCGATCACCGGCGAAACCCTTTGCACCCTGCGCGAGGACACCCCGGCCGAGGCCGCCGCCGCGATCGGGGCCGCCCACCGCGCCTTTCTGGATTGGCGGCTGGTGCCCGCGCCTCAGCGCGGTGAACTGGTGCGCCTGCTGGGCGAGGAACTGCGCGCCGCCAAGGCCGATCTGGGCCGGCTGGTGTCGGTCGAGGCGGGCAAGGTCACTTCGGAAGGCCTGGGCGAGGTGCAGGAGATGATCGACATCTGCGACTTTGCCGTGGGCCTGTCGCGCCAGCTGTATGGCTTGACCATCGCCACCGAACGCCCCGCGCACCGGATGATGGAAACCTGGCATCCGGCGGGCGTGGTCGGCGTGATCTCGGCGTTCAACTTCCCTGTCGCGGTCTGGTCCTGGAACGCGGCGCTGGCGCTGGTCTGCGGTGACGCGGTGGTGTGGAAGCCGTCGGAAAAGACCCCGCTGACGGCGCTGGCCTGCGAGGCGATCCTGGCGCGCGCCATCGACCGTTTCCGTGCAGCGGGCCACAGCTGCCCCGAAGGTGTCAGCGCGGTGCTGGTCGGCGGGCGCGATCTGGGCGAATTGCTGGTGGATCATCCGAAGGTTCCGGTGATCTCGGCGACCGGGTCGACGCGGATGGGGCGTGCGGTGGGCCCCCGGGTCGCGGCGCGGTTCGGCCGGTCGATCCTGGAACTGGGCGGCAACAACGCCGCGATCGTGGCCCCCAGCGCGGATCTGGAACTGACGCTGCGTGGCGTGGCCTTTGCGGCGATGGGCACGGCGGGGCAGCGATGCACCACGCTGCGCCGCCTGTTCGTGCATGACAGCATTTATGACCAGCTGGTCGGGCGGCTGAAGGCGGCCTATGCCTCGGTTCCGGTCGGATCGCCGCTGGCCACCGGCACGCTGGTCGGTCCGCTGATCGACAAGGCGGCGTTTGACGCGATGCAGGCCGCCCTGGCCGCCGCGCGTGCGGCGGGCGGCGCGGTGACGGGGGGCGACCGGCAGGATGGTGCCGGGCCGGATGCCTTCTACGTCCGCCCCGCGCTGGTCGAAATGCCCGCCCAGACCGGCCCGGTTCTGGAGGAAACCTTTGCCCCGATCCTGTATGTGATGCGCTACACCGACTTTGCCGAGGCGCTGGCCGCGCAGAACGACGTGCCGCAGGGCCTGTCGTCGTCCTGCTTCACCAATGACCTGCGCGAGGCCGAGCTGTTCGTTTCCGCCGCGGGGTCGGATTGCGGCATCGCCAATGTCAACATCGGGCCTTCGGGTGCGGAAATCGGCGGCGCCTTTGGCGGCGAAAAGGAAACCGGCGGCGGGCGCGAAAGCGGCTCGGACGCGTGGAAGGGCTATATGCGCCGCGCCACCAACACGATCAACTTCGGTCGCACCCTGCCGCTGGCGCAGGGCGTCAAGTTCGACATCTGAGGGCGGGCCATGACCGGCACCACCCCTTTCCGGCCCGCCGCGCGGGTTGCGGATCTTGGCGTATCCGAGATTCTCGGGGTCTCGGCCCGGGCGGCGGCGCTGGCCAAGGCGCTGGCCCGCATCGCCCGCGCCGTCGCAAGCCTGCGCCCCGCGGCCCTGGCCGTCTGACCCGAAAGGAACATATCATGCGAAACGGTGGAACGCTGCTTGTGGAATGTCTGGTCGCGCTGGGCGTGCGCAAGGCATTCGGGGTTCCGGGGGAAAGCTATCTGGCGGTGCTGGATGCGCTGCATGACACCGCCGGAACGCTGGATTTCGTGATGTGCCGGAATGAGGGCGGCGCGGGCTTCATGGCGGCGGCCTGGGGCAAGCTGACGGGTCAGCCGGGCATCTGCATGGTCACGCGCGGGCCCGGCGCCACCAATGCCGCGATCGGGGTGCATACGGCGATGCAGGACAGCGCGCCGATGCTGATGTTCGTGGGTCAGGTCGGCACCGACATGAAGGGACGCGAGGCGTTTCAGGAACTGGATTACAGGGCCGTCTTCGGCACGATGGCGAAATGGGCGGTGGAAATCGACCAGGTCGGGCGCATCCCCGAGATCGTCTCGCGCGCCTGGACGATGGCGACCAGCGGCCGCCCCGGCCCGGTGGTGATCGCGCTGCCCGAAGACATGCTGACCACGCTGACCGACACCCCCGCGCTGACCGGCCCGGTCGAGATGACCGAACCCGTCCCCGCGCCAGATACGATGACGCGGCTGCGCGACCTGCTGGCCGGGGCCGAGCGTCCGTTGATCCTGTATGGCGGTTGCAACTGGAAGGCCGGGGCGATGGCGCAGGTGCAGGCCTTTGCCGAAGCCAGCGACATTCCCGTTGTGTCGGTCTTTCGTTATCAGGACATGTATGACAACACCTCGGCCAGCTTTTGCGGCGAGGCGGGCGTGGGCATGGTGGCCTCGGTCAAGGCGCTGCTGCGCGACGCCGATGTGATCCTGGCGATCAACAACCGCTTTGGCGAGAATTCGACCGACGGCTACACCCTGTTCGACGTGCCGCAGCCACGGCAGAAAATCATCCATGTGCATGGGTCCGATCTGGAGATCGGCAAGATCTATCGCCCCGCCCTTGGCATCCACGCGGGCCCCAATGCCTTTGCCGCAGCCCTGGCCGGGCTGGCGCCGGTGCGCGGTCCCTGGGCCGCCTGGCGGGCCGCGGGGCGTGCCGCCTATGAGACGGGCTTTGATCTGCCCGATCAGCCCTCGCCCGTGGATATGGGCAAGGTCTGCGCCCATCTGCGGCAGGTCCTGCCCGGGGATGTGATCCTGACCAATGGCGCGGGCAATTTCACCGTCTGGCCCAACAAGTTCTTCCGGTTCGGGCCGAAGGCGCGGCTGCTGGCGCCGCAGGCGGGGGCGATGGGTTATGGCCTGTGTGCGGCCATCGCGGCCAAGGTGGCCGAGCCCGGCCGCACCGTGGTCTGTTTCGCGGGTGATGGCGATTTCCAGATGAACTGCACCGAACTTGCCACCGCCTTGCAGGCCGGTGCGCAGCCGATCGTTCTGATCCTGAACAACGGCATCTACGGTACGATCCGTGCGCATCAGGAACGCAACTATCCCGCCCGCGTATCCGGCACGACGATGGCGCAGAACCCCGATTTCGTGATGCTGGCACGGGCCTACGGCTTTCACGCCGAGCGGGTCGAGACCACCGGCGCCTTCGCCGCCGCCTTTGACCGGGCGCTGGCGTCACCGACCGGCGCGGTGCTGGATCTGGTGATCGCGCCCGAGGCGATCACCCCGCGCCAGACCCTGAGCCATATGCGTGAAACCGCGCTGAAAAGGGGCTGATCCGGGATCACCGAGCGGGGAAAGGCAGTGCGTTTTGCCATGTCTTCCCTTGCCGGGGGCATCCCGGGCCCGGCCATCGCCGCAGATCCCTGATTGATTGGCAAATCAATGATCTTGCCAAAAGTTTTGGCGGTAATCGTCAGCGGTCAAGCTTTGGGTGATGGCCATGCCCGGAACGGTCGATCAGGTTATGCCCTGAAAACCGGTGGCTGCACGCCGCGGTCGTCGCGATCTTGCAGGTGACACGTTTCAAGGCGGATATTGGTGAACGTTCTGGCAAAATCCCGACCGCGGCTGAGTGAAAACCCGCCGAAGAGGTCATGTGTGGATGCCTTGACCCAGGCGACGGCTTTCGCGTTGCCATTTTTGTTCTCCGTCGCAAAAGTGCCGAATTTCGTCATGGTTGCGACCCTCTCGTCCTTGAGGATATGGGCGTAAGGGTCTTGGCTGGGTTGCAGGTCGGCTCAGGCCGCGCGGCTTGACGCGAATATCGCCACATCCGGCCCGGTCACTTCAGGGTTTTCCAGTTTGAAGATCGCGACGGCGTCGGCAAGGATTTCGGCTTCGCCCTGCAGCGCACGGGCAGCGGCGTTGGCTTGTTGAAAAATGGCTGCATTGCGCTGTGTCGTGCGGTCGAGTTCATTGGTGGCGTTGGAGATTTCGGCAATTCCGGTGGCGGTTTCGGTTGCAGCTGTCACGATTTCGCGGATCTTGTGGGCAACATCCTCGACCCCGGCGACGATTCCCTTCAGCGCGGTGCCGGAATCATGCACAAGGGCGACGCCGCGTTGCACATTGCCCCTTGATGTGTCGATGAGGGCCGAGATTTCGCGGGCTGCCTCGGATGAACGCTGCGCCAGCAACCGCACCTCGCTTGCGACGACAGCGAAGCCGCGACCGGCTTCGCCGGCGCGCGCGGCCTCGACGCCCGCGTTCAGCGCCAGCAGGTTGGTCTGGAACGCGATTTCGTCGATGACCTGCAAGATCCCGCCGATGGAATCGGACGAGGCCTTGATCTCATCCATCGCGTGGACCGCTTTGCTGACCACATCCCGACCCGTGATCGCCTCGGTTGCGATCCGTTCGACCGCGATGCGGGCAATTTCTGCCGAGGTGGCGGCGGATTTGACAGAGGCGGACATCTCTTCGATGGCTGAAGCGGTTTCTTCCAGCATCGCTGCATTGGTTTCGCTGCGCTGCGCCAGATCGTCAGCGGCCCCCGAGATTTCGCGGGCCGAACTGTCGACCGTGGTGGAGGAAAGTGAAATATTGCCCAGAATCCGCGACAGGGTGTCCGTGGTCGCGTTCATCCGCGTGCCGATTTCGGCAAAGACCCCCTGAAAATGATCGGGCATGCGATGTGTCAGATCGCCCTGCGCAAGATGATCAAGCGCGGTGCGCACAGCGCCAAGTCCGTCGTTTGCGGCCTCGCCGATCCGGTTCATGCCGTCGCAGAGATCGGCGAAGATGCCGGTCTTGTCGTCAATCCGAAGCTGGCGCGAAAAATCGCCCGCCGCGCAGGCCTCGACGACCGCCGCGATTTCTTCGGCGGCGCGGCGTTCGCGGTCACGTTGCGCCCCGGCCTCGCGGGCGGCTTCCGACAGGCGTTCGGCTTCGGCGGCGCGGCGTTCGGCCTCGGCGCGGGCCTGGGCCTCCAGCACCGTCGCCTGGCTGGCGATTTCCTGTGATTGCTGTTCGGCGCGGCGGGTTTCCTCGGCCAGCGCCTCGGCCTGGCGCAGGAAGACATCCATCGCGCTGCCCAGGTCAGCAATTTCGCGCGCGGCCCGGGGCGCGGCACGCCGTGCGGGTGTTTCCCCGCGTGACACGGCCAGCAGGGCCTGCGTGATGTCCTTCAATGGACGCATCTGGCCGCGCAGCCAGACCAGCATTGCCACAAGCAGGATCAGCGCCGTCCCGGTCATGGCCGCCAGCGCGGTGCGGATCGCGGCGGACCTGGCGGCATTCTGATCGGTGAAATCTGTCAGCAGTATCAGTTGGATATCGCGGTTTGTCGCGCCTGGGCCAAGGGGGGTGCCCGTTGCGACAAAGGATCGGCCACCAGCCTGGATCACCGCCGAAGGTTCGGCCCCGATGACGGACAGGGGTCGTGCCTTCCGGGCCAGGTCTTCGGGGGTCGGGCCTGGGGCGGACGGCTGGGCTGCAGTGGTTTGCGTGCCGTCGGCATCCATCACGGGCTGGGCCGCGGCGATCAGCTGGACCGCGCCCGTGGCATCGACCGAGGTCAGCAGGGCGGTGCCGGCAATCGCACCGGCAATCTCGGGCAGGGTGGCGGCCACATCCAGCGACAGCAGCGCCACGCCGATCCGTTCGCGACCGTTCAGCAGCGGAAAGGCATAGGCGGCGGCATAGGTTTCGGCCTCGATCAGGGCAATATCGAAGGACCGCTGTCCGCTGGACAGAACCTTCTGCACCGGCACCGGCACCGGCACAGGATCCGGGGGGACGGGGCTGTCCGAGGCGGGGAAGGCCACCGCAAGCTGGCCCGCCACATCATAGATGCGAAGGCCAGACACCTCGCCCGAAGCCGCGATGCGGTTGAAGGTCGAGGCCAACAAGTCCGCCGCGGTCCTGGTATCGCCGCGCGCCAGCGCCGCGATGGTTTCCTGATCGCGGGCGAGGGTCAGGCCATGGGTGGCCAGTGTCCTTTCGCCGCGCCGGATCACGGCCAGCGCCGCAGCGCCAAGGCTTGCCCCGTTCTGACGCAGCAAGGCGCCTTCGACCCGGTTCAGGATCAATGTCCCGCTGCCGCCGAATCCTGCCAGAAGCAGGATCGCAAGAAGACAGACCCCGATGACTATCCGGTTCGAAAGCGTCATGGCCACGTCCTTTCTGGTCAGGTTTTCGTGCGTCCGATCATTCGATCGGGAAACCGGCGGCTTCCCAGGCGGGGTAGCCATCGCGCAAATAGTTGACGGCGCTGTAGCCCCAGCCGACGGCAAGCGTGCTGGCCTCGGACGAACGCAGGCAGGAATGGCCGTTGCAATAGATGACGACAGGGTCGGTCTTGCCCACGACGGCGCCAAGGCTTTCCCCGGTGAAGTTGCTGGGGGCCGTGTTGCCGGGGTGGTCCAGGTGCACGGCCCCCGGGATGCGTCCCGCGGCGAAGTCGGATGCCTTGCGCACGTCGATGAAGGCTACGCCCTGTTCGAACAGCGCGAAGGCCTCTTGGGCCGTGACGGTGGTGGCCCCGGGAACGACCGTGGGCGATTCCGCGGCCAGCGCGGCCAGCGGGACCAGCGTCAGGCCGATTGCGGTGGCGAGGGAGGGGAAAAGGCGTGTCATGATACTCTCCAAAAATGGCGGGGTGCGGGGCGGGTGCAAAGACCCGCCGCCATGCCCGGGGCGCCAGACTGGATCAAGACCGCTTAAGGGATGGTGAAGGGACGCCGATGGCTTTGGCGTTTTCCGACTTGCGGTTAACGCAGCCTTTATGCGGCCCGTGCCGGTGGCTGGCGCGCCGATCATCGCGGTCGCGCGCGCGCCCGGACCTTATGGCAGGGGAGTGGTGGGGTATCGGCCCCGCGGCGCCAATTGCCCTGCGAGAGGGCCGGTCAGGGCTTGTCCCTGTCGGCGGCGTCGGCGGCGGGTTGGTCCGCGCAGGCCCGGGCCCCGGCAGCCGCCTTCATCCGGGCCAGCAGCTCGGATTTGCGGGACTGATCGCCAAAGGGGTTCCTGGTGCTGCCCTTGGCATTGTGTTCGGCATGGCGCGGCGCATCCTTGCGCTGTTTCGGCGAGCCTGATTTCCCGTAATCCATGGTGATCCCTCTGCCGATATCGTCGGGGCTGGTCTAGCGCGCCCAGACGCCCGGCACAAGTGCGCTGCGTCGGGGGGGCGCCCGGGGATAACTGCCGGGGGCGGTCAGGCCTTCTTCACGAATTCGGTCAGGATGACGATGCGCTGGCCTTCGACCCGGCCTTCGATCTGGCCCGCGTTGTCAGGGACCGGCGCGATGTTGCGCACCGCGGTGCCGCGCTTGGCGGTAAAGCCGGCGCCCTTGACCGGAAGATCCTTGATCAGCGTCACTGTGTCGCCCTGTTGCAGCACCGCGCCGTTGCAATCGCGGTGGACCACCGCAGGGGCATCGGTGATGGCGGCCTCGGCCCAGGCCTGCAGGTCCGGGTCCAGATAGGCCATGTCCAGCAGGTCGCGCGCCCAGGGCGCACCCGGCAGTGCCTTCAAAAGCCGCCAGGCCAGCACCTTGACGGCGGGATCCTCGGACCAGATCGCATCGTTCAGGCAGCGCCAGTGGGGCGTATCCTCGGGGCCGGATTCGGCGCCGGCGCGGCAGGTTGCGCAAAGCTGGACCGAATCGGTGCGCGGCGCCACCGCGACGGGGCTTGCGTCCTTGGCATGGCACAGGCTGCAGGTGGGCATGGCAGGGTCCTTTCCGCTTGGGTCGGGTCCAGCGGTTACACCCCGGCGGGGGTCTTGTCCACGCCGCGGGTAAGGCGCGCGCAAATGCGGTGGCGCGCGGATCGGGGTGCGCATAAGCTGGCGTGCAGGTACCCGATCAGCGAGTTTGAAAGTATGGTAAAATCTTCAACCAAATCCGCCACGAAATCCGCGCCCAGGACCACCGCGGCGCGCAAGGCGGCATCCGCACCCCAGCCGGCCGCCGAACCCATCCCCGAATCCATCCCCGCCACCACGGTCGCTGACAAGCCGGCTGCCCCGGTGCTGCGCAAGAAGGATTTTCTGGACCGCGTGATCGCCGAAAGCGGCGCGCGCAAGCCCGATGCCCGCAGCATTGCCGAGGCCACGCTGAAGGTTCTGGGCGAGGCGCTGGCGCGCGGCGAAGCCCTGTCGTTGCCGCCGCTGGGCAAGCTGCGCGTCAGCCGCAGCACGCCCGACGCCGGTGGCGCGCGGATCGTTGTCAAACTGCGCCGTGGCGTCCCCGCGACAGACCTGGCCGAGGTTCCGGCGGGCCGTTCCGAAAAGGCGCAGATTTCTCTGCCGGGGGGGCTTGCAGAGGGCGATGACTGAGTCTAAAAGCCACGCCACCGGGCGATTAGCTCAGCGGTAGAGCGCTTCGTTCACATCGAAGATGTCAGCGGTTCAAATCCGTTATCGCCCACCATCATTTCCGAAAAGCGCGCCAGATCGGCGCGCTTTTCCATTTTCGCGGCGGTTTCAGGGGCTTGCGTGTCACCCGTGACCTGGGCTAGAACGCGGCGTACAGGGTGATTAGCTCAGTTGGTAGAGCGCCTCGTTTACACCGAGGATGTCGGGAGTTCGAGTCTCTCATCACCCACCACCCCTTCAACGCACCGTCCCAAATACCCACCGCCCCAAAACCCCGTCGGGAACGGTGTGATCCCGGCCCCGCAGTCCGGTCAGGGCACCGTGGGACCAAGGGTGGCGGGACCATGGGTGGCGGTCCAGGCGCGGGCCTGCGCGGCATCGTGTTTGGCCAGGATGCGCAGCCAGCCGTTCACCGCCTGGCGCGGCTGTGCGTCGCCATCCCGTGCCAGTTGTGCGCACCAGCCCAGGATCCGGTCGCGGATGGCCAGATCCGCAGGCTTGGGGTGGTTCAGCCGGGCCCAGGGCAGGGTCATGTCCAGCGCGGCGCGGCGTGTCAGCGGGGTGGGGTGGTCCAGCCACGCCGCGACCTGATCCAGCCGGGCGGGATCCGCCACCAGCCGCCGCGCGCCCGCGCGCGCGGCGTGATCGGCAAGCACGGGGTCGTCAAGGCCGGGGACCCAATCCGCGATCAGGGCCCAGGCGGCATCGTCAGGGCGCATCCGGGCCTGGGTCAGCAGCTTGGCCGCGGCAATCGCCGCCTCGTGCACGCCCGTTTCCCACAGGGCGTGCGCCAGGGCCACCCGGCCCGGCACGTCCAGCGCCGCGCGCCATTGGCCGACCAGCGCGTCAAGCTGCGGCGCGGGCACATTCAGCCGGCGGCGCGTGCCCGGGGATCGGGCCGGGGCCGCCGCCGGACCGGCCAGCGCCATCAGCGCATCCAGCGCCTCGGGCCCGGTCATTCGACCGTCACCGATTTGGCCAGGTTGCGCGGCTGATCCACGTCGGTGCCCTTGGCGACCGCGGTGTGATAGGCCAGCAGCTGGGCGGGCAGGGCATACAGGATCGGGGCGAAGGGTTCGGCCACCTCGGGCATCTTCAGCTGCGCCCAGGTGCCCTCGGCCGCCGCCCGCAGGCCGCGCGCATCGGAAACCAGCAGCACCTGGCCGTGGCGGGCCATCACCTCTTGCATGTTGGACACGGTCTTGTCGAACAGCCGGTCATGGGGCGCAAAGACCACCACCGGAACCGATCGGTCGATCAGCGCGATCGGCCCGTGTTTCAGTTCGCCCGATGCATAACCTTCGGCGTGTATATAGCTGATTTCCTTTAGTTTCAGCGCACCTTCCAGCGCCAGGGGATACAGCGGCCCGCGGCCCAGGAACAGCACATCCTGCGCCTCGGCCAGCCGTTCGGCCAGGGCCGCTGTGTCATCGGATGTGGCAAGTGCGGTGTTCATCAGCCCCGGCAGCGCGCGCAGGGTTGCCAGGTGATCGGCCAGGGCCGCATCGTCGATCCGGCCCCGGTCGCGCCCGGCCTTCAGCGCCAGCAGTGCCAGCACCAGCAGCTGGCAGGTGAAGGCCTTGGTCGATGCCACGCCCACCTCGACCCCGGCCAGGATCGGCAGCACCACCCCCGCCTCGCGCGCGATCGAGGATGTGGGGACGTTGACCACCGCCAGCGTCTTTTCCACCCGCCCCGTGCAATAGCGCAGCGCCGCCAGCGTATCGGCGGTTTCGCCCGACTGGCTGACAAAGACCGCCCAGCTTTTCGCCGGGATCGGCGGCTCGCGATAGCGGAATTCGGACGCCACGTCGATTTCGCAGGGCAGGCCGGCCAGGCTTTCGAACCAGTATTTCGCAACCGCGCAGGCGTAATGGGCGGTGCCGCAGGCCACCAGCGTCAGCCGGTCCAGCCCGGAAAAATCCAGCCCCTCGGGCAGGTTCAGGCCTTCGCCGGTGACGTAATGGCGCAGCGCATCGCCCAGTACGGCGGGCTGTTCGGCGATTTCCTTGGCCATGAAATGCTTGTAGCCGGCCTTTTCCACCTGGGCCTGACCGGCCTCGATGCGCACCATCTCGCGGTTGGCACGGCGGCCCTCGGCGTCAAGGATCTCGGCGCCGCGGCGGGTGATGAAGGCATGGTCGCCCTCTTCCAGGTAGGTGATCGTATCGGTCATCGGCGCCAGCGCGATCGCGTCCGAGCCCACGAACATCTCGCCCTGGCCGTGGCCGATCGCCAGCGGGCTGCCCTTGCGCGCGGCGATCATCAGGTCATCCTCGCCCTCGAACAGCCACAGCAGGGCAAAGGCGCCTTCCAGCCGTTTCAGCGTGGCCACCGCCGCCTCACGCGGGGCAAAGCCCAGATCCATGTACATCCGCGTCAGCAGCGCCACGGTTTCGGTGTCGGTTTCCGATTCCGGGGTCAGCCCGGCGCTGGCCAGTTCCGCGCGCAGATCGCGGAAATTTTCAATGATGCCGTTGTGAACCACCGCCACCGGGCCCGACCGGTGCGGATGGGCATTGTCGGTGGTGGCCGCGCCATGGGTGGCCCAGCGGGTGTGCCCGATCCCCGCCTTGCCCGCCAGCGGGTCATGCACCAGCAGGTCCGACAGGTTCACCAGCTTGCCCACCGCGCGCCGCCGGTCCAGCCGGCCGGCGTTCACCGTGGCGATGCCCGCGCTGTCATAGCCGCGATATTCCAGCCGCTTCAGGGCCTCGACCAGAAGGGGGGCGGCTTCATGGCTGCCCAGAACGCCGACAATACCGCACATGGGTTCAATCCTTTTTCGCGCTGCGCCGCGCCTTTTCAGCCCGCAGCTTTTCAAAGAGTTTTCCGGCAAGGCCGGGTTTGACAAGCTGTTTTGCCCGCCCCAGCGCGACGGCGCCCGCGGGCACGTCCTGGGTGATGACCGATCCCGATCCGGTCAGCGCGCCATCGCCCACCGTGACGGGGGCCACCAGCATCGTGTCGGACCCGATGAAGGCATTGGCGCCGATCGTGGTGCGGTGCTTCATCACCCCGTCGTAATTGCAGGTGATCGTGCCTGCGCCGATATTCGTGGCTTCGCCCACATCGGCATCGCCCAGATAGGTCAGGTGACCGACCTTGACGCCCTCGGCCAGCAGGCTGTTCTTGATCTCGACGAAATTGCCGACATGCACATCTTCGGACAGTTCCGCGCCGGGGCGCAGCCGGGCAAAGGGGCCGACGGTGGCCCCGCGCGAGATATGGCAGCCCTCCAGATGGCAGAAGGCCAGGATTTCGGCGCCGCTTTCGATGGTGACGCCGGGGCCAAAGACCACATTCGGCCCGATCACCGCATCGCGCCCGATGAAGGTGTCGAGCGCGAAGAAGACGGTGTCGGGGGCGGTCAGGGTGACGCCGTTGTCCATTGCCTCGGCGCGCATGCGGGCCTGAAACATCGCCTCGGCGCGGGACAGTTCGGCGCGGGTGTTGATGCCCAGCGTCTCGGACTCGGGGCAGGTGACGACGCTGGCCGACAGGCCCTGCGCGCGCGCCGCGGCGACGATGTCGGTCAGGTAGTATTCGCCCGCGGCATTGTCGTTCGACAGGCCATCGACCAGGTTTGCCAGAAGATGCGCATTGCAGGCGATCACGCCGGAATTGCAAAGGGTTACCGCGCGTTCCGCATCGGTTGCATCCTTGAATTCCACGATCCGGTCCAGGTCAGCCCCGCGCGCGATCAGCCGGCCATAGCGGCCCGGATCGGCGGCCTCAAAGCCCAGAACGGTGATATCGGCGGTGCTGGCCTGCAGCTGTTCCAGCGTCTCGGGCCGGATGAAGGGGGTATCGCCGTAAAGCACCAGCACGCGGCCATCGAAACCGGCCAGCGCGGGCAGGGCCTGTGCGACCGCATGGCCGGTGCCCAGCTGTTCGGCCTGGATCACCACCTGCGCCTGCGGGTCAAGCGCGTTGACCGCCCGGGTCACCTGACCGGCACCGTGACCGGCCACCACGATCACGCGTTCGGGGTCCAGCGCGCGGCCAGCCGCCAGCGCATGCGCCACCAGCGGCGCCGCCCCCAGCCGGTGCAGCACCTTGGGCAGGTCCGAATTCATGCGGGTTCCCTGGCCTGCGGCCAGAATGATCAGCGCGATTGCCATGATGATGCCTTTTCTTCTGCTCGTTCCCGTTTTACCCATGCAACCACGGGCCGCAAGGGGAGCCACCTCACGCAACCTTTCGCCCTGTTACGAAAGGGCACCGATGCGGACCGTGATCTTTGACCTTGATGGCACGCTGGCCGATACCTCGGCCGATCTGGTGGCCGCGGCCAATGCCGTCTTTCGCGCGCGGGGCCTGGGCGATCTGCTGGACCCGGTGGCCGATGCGCTGACCGCCTTTCACGGCGGGCGGGCGATGCTGCGGCTGGGCTATGGCCGCGCGGGCCTGCCCGATGAGGTGCCCGAGGCGGATTATCGCACGCTGCTGGATCATTACGGTGCCCATATCGACACCCACACCCGGCTTTACCCCGGCGCGGTGCAGGCGGTTACCGCCCTGCGCGCGGCCGGTTTCGCCACCGGCATCTGCACCAACAAGCCCGAAGGTCTGGCCCGCGAACTGATCCGCCGTCTGGGCGTGACGGATCTGTTTTCCAGCCTGATCGGCGCCGACACCTTGCCGGTGCGCAAGCCCGACCCCGCCCCCTATCGCGCCGCCGTGGCCGGGGCGGGCGGCACGCTGGCCCGCTCGATCCTGATCGGCGACACCCGGACCGACCGCGACACCGCGCGCGCCGCCGGCGTGCCTTGCGCGCTGGTGACCTTCGGTCCCGAGGGGCGCGCGATCGAACGGCTTTCGCCCGAGGCGTTGTTGCATCATTATGACGACCTGCCCGCCCTGGCCCAAAGCCTGACCGGCCCCGCCTGACCCCCCAGTCATACCGCCCTTTCGATCCACGGGATACCAGATGACCCAAGCCCCCAGCCGCCATGCGGTGACCTTCGTGCTGGTCGCGGTCTTTCTGGACATGGTGGGGTTTGGCCTGGTGATCCCGGTGCTGCCGCGGCTGATCGGCGAGGTGGGACAGATGGGGCTGGCGCAGGCCGCGCTGATCGGGGGCTGGATGTTTGCCGCCTTCAGCCTGGCGCAGTTCGCCTGCGCGCCGCTGATGGGCAACCTGTCGGACCGTTTCGGGCGCCGGCCCTTGTTGCTGCTGGCGATTGGCGGGCTGGGGCTGGACTATCTGTTCCACGCCTTTGCGCCGTCAATCGGCTGGCTGTTTGTGGGCCGGGTGATCGCGGGGATCTGCGGGGCCTCGCATGTGATCGCGGCGGCCTTTCTGGCCGACGTGACCCCGCCCGAGGGGCGCGCGCGCGCCTTTGGCCTGATGGGGGCGGCCTTCGGCCTGGGCTTCGTGCTGGGCCCGGCGATCGGCGGCATGCTGGGCGAACTGGGCCCGCGCGTGCCGTTCTATGCGGCGGCGGCGATTTCGGGGCTGAACCTGATCTATGGCCTGATCGTCCTGCCTGAAACGCTGCCGCCGGAAAAGCGCCGCCCCTTCCGGCTGGCCCAGGCCAACCCCTTCGGCGCGCTGCGCGTCTTTCTGCGCTATCGCGGGGTGGTGCCGATGGCGGCGGTGCTGGCGGTCTATTTCTTTGGCTCGGCGGTCTATCCGGCGATCTGGGCCTTTTGGGGGATGGCCAAGTTCGGCTGGTCCGAGCTGGTGGTGGGTGTCACGCTTGCCGGCTTCGGGCTGGTGATGGCGGGGTTTCAGGGGGTGCTGACGGGGCCTGCGGTGCGGCTGTGGGGGGAATGGCGGGTGGCGCTGGCGGGGCTGGTCATCGCGGCGCTGGCGGCGGTGGGCTATGGGCTGGCGGGTGGCCTTTGGGCGGTGCTGGTGCTGCTGGTGATCCACGGCCCCGAGGGATTCGTGCACCCGATGCTGACCGCGCTGATGTCGCGCGCCGTGCCCGAGGATGCGCAGGGCGCGTTGCAGGGCGGGCTGGCGGCCGCGACCAATCTGGCGCTGCTGGCGGGCACGGTTTTCTTTGCGCAGGTTTTCGGCTATTTCCTGTCGCCCGAGGCGCCGGTGACCTCGCCCGACATCGCCTTTTTCATTGCCGCCGTGGTGCTGGCGGGGGCGCTTGCGCTGTTCGCGATCGCGGTGCCGCGCGACATCGCCAAGGAGTGATCCCGTGACCGAGCGTTTCACCGGCAGCTTTACCCAGCAGGAACCGATCCCCGATGATGCGGTCGCGGCCGCGCTGGCGGTGCTGCGCCACGGCCGGCTGCACCGCTACAACCTGGCCCCGGACGAGGCGGGCGAGGCCGCGGCTTTGGAGGAAGACTTTGCCGCGTTCACCGGCGCGCGCTATTGCCTTGCCGTGGCCTCGGGCGGCTATGCGCTGGCAACCGCGTTGCGCGCGGTGGGCGTGGGGCCGGGGGATGCGGTGCTGACCAATGCCTTCACGCTGGCCCCGGTGCCCGGCGCGATCGCCAGCCTTGGCGCCACGCCGCTGTTCGTGGAAACGACCGGCGCGCTGACCATCGACCTTGACGATCTGGCGGCCAGGGCGGGGCAGGCGCGGGTGTTGCTGCTGTCGCACATGCGCGGCCATATCTGCGACATGGACGCGCTGATGGAAATTGCCCGCGCCCATGGCCTGACGGTGATCGAGGATTGCGCGCACACGATGGGCGCGGCCTGGGCGGGCACCCCGTCAGGCCGGCACGGGGTGATCGGCTGCTATTCCACCCAGACCTACAAGCACATGAATTCCGGCGAGGGTGGGCTGATCGTCAGCGACGATGCCGACCTGATGGCGCGGATGATCCTGATGTCGGGCAGCTACATGCTGTATTCCCGCCACCGCGCCGCCCCGCCGCCCGAGGCGTTCGAGACGCTGAAATGGACGACCCCCAACATATCCGGGCGGATGGACAACCTGCGCGCGGCGATCCTGCGCCCGCAGCTGGCGCGCCTGCCCGGGCAGATCGCGCGCTGGACCACCCTTTACCGCGCGATCGAGGCGGGGCTGGCCACGACGCCGGGCCTGACGCCGATCCCCCGCCCGCAGGCCGAGGCGTTCGTGGGTTCGTCCTTTCAGTTTCGCCTGCCCGGCTGGGCGCCCGCGCGGATCACCGGTTTCATCGCGCGCTGCGCGGCCCGCGGGGTGGAACTGAAATGGTTCGGCGCGGCGGATCCCGTGGCCTTCACCTCGCGCCATGACAGCTGGCGCTATGCCCCCGCGCAAGCCCTGCCGAAAACCGATGCCGTGCTGGCCGGGCTGATCGACCTGCGCCTGCCGCTGACCTTTGCGCCCCGGGATTGTGCCCTGATCGCCCGCATCATCGACGCCGAGGCGCGTCAGGGTTCGTAAAGCGGCACCGTGGAAATCGCCATCTTGGCCGAACCTTCGGCGACCTCATTGGCATGGGTCAGGTAGATCAGCGTCCGGTTCGCCGCGTCATAGATCCGCGTCACGCGCAGCGACTTGAAGATCAGCGAGCGGCTTTCGGAAAAGACCGTCTCGCCATCGCGGCCCCGGTCGATGTCGCCCAGCACGATCGGCCCGGTCTGGCGGCAGGAAATGGCGGCGTTGGACGGATCCTCGAACCAGTTGCCCTGCCGCAGCCTGTCGATCACCGATCGGTCGAAATAGGCGACATGGCAGGTAACGCCCGCGACCTTGGGGTCGGGGATCGATTCGACCACCACATCATTGCCCACCCAATCCACCCCGACGCGGCCCACGACCTCGGCCGTGACGGGCAGGGGGGCAAGCAACAGTGCGGCAAGGATGGGCAGGGCGGGGCGCATCGCGGTTCCTTCGGTTGATGCGCCAAGGATGACAGATGGACGGGCTTTCGCAAGACTTGACGCGACTCAGGCATCATGCCCATAAATGAACAAGCGTTCAATAATGGGGAGGAAACCGATGTTCACCGCTTCCATGAGCTTCGATCTGGGCGAGGATGTGAACAGCCTGCGCGACATGGTGCATCGCTGGGCGCAGGATCGCATCAGGCCGATCGCGGCCGAAGTCGACCGTGCCAATGCCTTCCCCAACGACCTGTGGCGGGAAATGGGCGATCTGGGCCTGCTGGGCATCACGGTGCCCGAGGAATATGGCGGCGCCGGCATGAGCTATCTGGCCCATGTCATCGCCACCGAGGAAATCGCCCGCGCCTCGGCCTCGGTCAGCCTGTCCTATGGCGCGCATTCCAACCTGTGCGTCAACCAGATCAAGCTGAACGGAACCGATGCGCAGAAACGCAAATACCTGCCCGGGCTGATTTCCGGGGCGCAGATCGGCGCCCTGGCCATGAGCGAGACGGGCGCGGGATCGGACGTCGTGGGCATGGGCCTGCGTGCCGAAAAGCGCGGCGATCATTATGTGCTCAACGGTCACAAATACTGGATCACCAATGGGCCCGATGCCGACACGCTGGTGGTCTATGCCAAGACCGACCCGGCGGCGGGCAGCAAGGGCATCACCGCCTTCATCGTGGAACGCGGCTTCAAGGGCTTTTCCACCAGCCCGCATTTCGACAAGCTGGGCATGCGCGGATCGAACACGGCGCAGCTTTTCTTCGACAATTGCGAGGTGCCTGCCGAAAACGTGCTGGGCGCGGAAGGCCGTGGCGTGCGGGTGCTGATGTCGGGGCTGGATTACGAACGCGTGGTGCTGTCGGGCATCGGCACCGGCATCATGGCCGCCTGCCTGGATGAGGTCGTGCCCTATGCGCAAAGCCGCGAACAATTCGGCCAGCCGATCGGGAATTTCCAGCTGATGCAGGGCAAGGTCGCCGACATGTATGTGGCGATGAACACCGCCCGCGCCTATGTCTATGAAGTCGCCCGCGCCTGCGACCGTGGCCAGGTGACCCGACAGGATGCGGCGGGCGCGGTGCTTTACGCCAGCGAACAGGCGATGGTGCAGGCCCATCAGGCGGTGCAGGCGCTGGGCGGCGCGGGGTTCCTGAACGATTCGGTCGTCAGCCGCCTGTTCCGCGATGCCAAGCTGATGGAAATCGGCGCGGGCACCAGCGAAATCCGCCGGATGCTGATCGGGCGCGAGCTGCTGGCGCAATGATCGCCCGGCGCGCCCCGGCCCATGATGAAAAAGGGTGCGGCCTGACGCCGCGCCCCCAGGGGCTTGCCGCGATGCGATCAGAACGTCACGACATGGGCGACATTCGCCACCAGCGGGTCGATCGCGGCGGCGCCAATATCGGCGCCGATGGTCGGGGCGGCGGTCTACAGCAGAAGGGCAGAGAGGATCTGTCTTGTTTCCCCACGCATACGGTTGAAACCGCGCAGACCATCTGCGCGAACTGCGGCTGTGACCTGGATCAAGAACCACGCCTTTCGCACCGCGCGTCACGAAATGGACACAGTGCCCCCCACGGCAAGGAGATATTGCGATGAAACTCAGCTCCTCGGCCCTCGTCGGCTCGGAAACCTTCCGCGCCAACCGCGCCGCGCATCTGGCGATGCTCGATACCGTGGCCCAGGCCGCCGCCGCCGCCAGCGCGGGTGGCGGATCCGATGCGACCGCCCGCCATGTCGCGCGCGGCAAGATGGCGCCCCGCGACCGGGTGGCGGGGCTGCTGGACCCGGGATCGCCCTTCCTGGAAATCGGCGTGACGGCAGCGCATGACATGTATGGCGGCGCGGCCCCCGGTGCGGGCCTGATCGCGGGCATCGGCCGCGTGATGGGGCAAGAGGTGATGGTGCTGGCCAATGACGCCACGGTGAAGGGCGGCACCTATTTTCCGATGACCGTCAAGAAACATCTGCGCGCGCAGGAAATCGCCGAGGAATGCGCGCTGCCCTGCGTCTATCTGGTGGACAGCGGCGGCGCCAACCTGCCCAACCAGGACGAGGTCTTTCCCGATCGCGACCATTTCGGCCGCATCTTCTACAACCAGGCAAGGATGAGCGCGAAGGGCATCCCCCAGATCGCCGTGGTGATGGGGTCTTGTACCGCGGGCGGGGCCTATGTGCCGGCAATGTCGGATGTGACGGTCATCGTCAGGGAACAGGGCACGATTTTCCTGGCGGGCCCGCCGCTGGTGCGGGCGGCAACGGGTGAGATCGTCTCGGCCGAGGATCTGGGCGGGGGCGATGTGCACACGCGCCTGTCGGGTGTGGCCGACTACCTGGCCGAGGATGACGCCCATGCGCTGGCACTGGCGCGGCGCGCGGTCGAACACCTCAACCGGCGCAAGCCGCAGACGGTGGTCTGGCAAAGCCCCGAAGACCCCGCCTATGACCCCGAAGAGATCCTCGGCGTCGTTCCGGCGGATCTTCGCACCCCCTATGACATCCGCGAGGTGATCGCACGTCTTGTCGACGGCTCGCGCTTCGATGAATTCAAACCCCGCTTCGGCGAAACGCTGGTCACGGGCTTTGCCCATGTGAAGGGCTGCCCGGTGGGCCTTGTCGCCAACAACGGTGTGCTGTTTTCCGAGGCCGCGCAAAAGGCCGCGCATTTCATCGAGCTTTGCTCGCAGCGGTTGATCCCGCTGGTCTTCCTGCAAAACATCACCGGTTTCATGGTCGGGCGCAAATATGAAAACGAAGGCATCGCCCGTCACGGCGCCAAGATGGTGACGGCGGTGGCCACGACGAATGTGCCGAAAGTCACCATGCTGGTCGGCGGCTCTTTCGGCGCGGGCAACTATGGCATGGCGGGCCGGGCCTATTCGCCCCGCTTCCTGTGGACCTGGCCCAATTCGCGCATTTCGGTCATGGGCGGCGAACAGGCCGCGGGCGTTCTGGCCACCGTCCGCCGCGACGGGATCGAGCGCAAGGGCGGCACCTGGTCGCCCGAGGACGAGGCCGAATTCAAGCGCCCCACGATCGAGATGTTCGACCGCCAAAGCCACCCGCTCTACGCCTCGGCGCGGCTGTGGGACGACGGCATCATCGATCCGCGCAAATCGCGCGAGGTGCTGGCCCTGTCGCTGTCCGCCGCCCTTTGCGCGCCGATCGAACCCACGCGCTTCGGTGTGTTCCGGATGTAAACTTTTCGCCTCCGGCGGAGGTATTTGGGGCAAGATGAAACCCCCTTCACCTTGCCGGAAATACCTCGGGGGCACGGGGGCGGCGCCCCCGCCGCAATCAAAGGGAGACCGAGATGTTCCGCAAGATCCTGATTGCCAACCGCGGCGAAATTGCGGCCCGCGTGATCGCCACCGCCCGCCGCATGGGGGTGGGCACGGTGGCGGTCTATTCCGACGCCGATGCGGGCGCGCGCCATGTCGCGCTGGCCGATGAGGCGGTGCATATCGGCGGCCCGGCGCCAAAGGACAGCTATCTGCGCGGTGATGCGATCATCGCGGCGGCGCGGGCCACGGGCGCGCAGGCGATCCACCCGGGCTATGGCTTCCTGTCGGAAAACCCCGATTTCGTCGATGCGGTGCAGGCGGCGGGGCTGGTGTTCATCGGGCCTTCGGGCGATTCGATCCGGGCGATGGGGCTCAAGGATGCGGCCAAGGCGCTGATGGCCGAGGCCGGTGTTCCGGTCGTGCCGGGCTATCACGGTGACAATCAGGACCCGGAACATCTGGCGGGCGCGGCCGATGCGATCGGCTATCCGGTGCTGATCAAGGCGGTGGCGGGCGGTGGCGGCAAGGGGATGCGCCGGGTCGATCATCCGCGCGATTTTGCCGACGCCCTGCAAGGCGCACAGGGCGAGGCGCGCACCGGCTTTGGCAACCCTGCCGTATTGATCGAGAAATATGTCGAAAAGCCCCGCCATATCGAGGTGCAGGTCTTTGGTGACGGCAGCCGCGCGCTGCATCTGTTCGAGCGCGACTGTTCGCTGCAGCGCCGCCACCAGAAGGTGATCGAGGAGGCCCCGGCGCCGGGCATGACCGATGCGATGCGCACGGCGATGGGGCAGGCCGCCGTGCGCGCGGCCGAGGCCATTGGCTACAGCGGGGCGGGCACGGTGGAATTCATCGTCGATGCCAGCGAAGGCCTGCGTCCCGACCGCTTCTGGTTCATGGAGATGAACACCCGCCTGCAGGTCGAACACCCGGTGACCGAGGCGATCACCGGCGTCGACCTGGTCGAATGGCAGCTGCGCGTCGCGGCTGGCGAACCCTTGCCCGCCCGGCAGGAGGATCTGTCGATCCGCGGTCATGCCTTCGAGGCCCGTCTTTATGCCGAGGATGTTCCCGCAGGTTTCCTGCCCGCCACCGGCACGCTGTCGCATCTGCGCTTTCCCGATGGCATTCGCGCCGATACCGGCGTGCGTGCGGGCGATACGATCAGCCCCTGGTATGACCCGATGATCGCCAAGGTCATCACCCACGGCCCCACCCGTGCGGTGGCGCTGGCCCGGCTGGCGCGCGCGCTGGAGGAAACCGAGGTGGCCGGATCGGTCACCAATCTGGATTTCCTGGGTGCGCTGGCGCGTCATCCGGGCTTTGCGGCGGGCGATGTCGATACCGGGCTGATCGCGCGCGATCTGGAGGCGCTGGCGGGCGCGGGCGGTCCGCCGCCCGCCGCGGTGGCGCTGGGCGTGCTGGCGGCGGCGGGCCTGCATGAGGGGCAGGGGGCGGCGGGCTTCACGCTTTGGTCGGCACTGCGCCGCGAAGTGTCCTTTGACCGCCCTGCGGCGGTGCGGGTCCATGCCCCGGGCCGGATCACGGTTGAACTGGAGGGCGCCAGCCATGATTGTCTGCTGCGGCCCGATGGCTGGTGGGTGGATGGGGTCAAGACCGGCGCGCGCTTTGCGCTGCGCGGCCCGGAGATCACGGTGTTCCTGCGCGGCGCGCACCGCTTCACGCGTCCTGATCCGTTGGCCCGGCAGGCCGGGATGGCCGGTGGTGGCCTGACGCTTGCGCCGATGCCGGGGCTGGTCAAGGCGGTCTTCGTGGCCGCGGGCCAGGCTGTGGCGGCGGGCGACCGGCTGGCCATTCTTGAGGCCATGAAGATGGAACATACGATGACCGCCGCGCGCGATGGCGTGGTGGCCGAGGTGCTGGTCGAAGCCGGATCGCAGGTCGAGGCGGGGGCCGCGCTGATCCGGCTGGAGGAAGAGCCATGATCCGTCTGCATCACGTCCCCCAGGCCCGCAGCTTTCGCATCCTGTGGCTTCTGGAAGAACTTGGCCTGCCTTTCGAGGTTGCCGAACATTCCTTTTTTGACAAAAGCTTGCGTGATCAAGCTTATGCAACGCTTTCACCGGCTGGCCGGGTTCCCGCGCTGGAAACCGAGGGCCGGGCGATCTTTGAATCCGGTGCGATCACGCAGTGGCTGTGCGAACGCGAAGGCGCGCTTCTGGGCGCCCCGGATGAGCGGGTGGATTGGCTGCAATGGCTGCATTTCGCCGAGACCATCGCCGCCCATGTCGCCAACCTGACCCAGCAGCACATCGCCCTGCGCGAGGACTGGATGCGCAGCCCCACCGTGATGCGGCTGGAGGCGGCGCGGCTGGCCCGCACGCTGGCGGTGGCCGAACGCGGGCTGGCGGGGGATTATCTGCTGCCCTCGGGCTTTTCGGCGGTGGATATCGCGGTCAGCTATGGCGCGATGATCGGCCAGCGTTTCACGCCGCTTGACCCCTTCCCGCGTCTGCGTGACTGGCTGGGCCGGCTGGGCGACCGCCCCGCATTTCAGCGCGCGCTGGCCCGTGACGGGGCGGCGCAGATCTATACCCGCCCGTTTTATCCCACGCCGGAGGCCTGATGCAGATTGAAATCTTTGAGGTCGCCCCGCGCGACGGCCTGCAGAATGAAAAGCGCCCGATCGCCACGGCGGACAAGATCGCCCTGGTCGATTGCCTGTCGCGGGCGGGGTTCCGGCGGATCGAGGCGGGGTCGTTCGTCAGCCCGAAATGGGTGCCGCAAATGGCCGATTCCGCCGAAGTATTCGCCGGCATCACCCGCAGGCCGGGGGTGTCCTATGCCGCGCTGACGCCGAACCTGCAGGGCTATCACGCGGCGCGCGCGGCGCAGGTGGATGAGGTGGCGATCTTTGCCGCCGCCTCGGAAGGGTTCAGCCGGGCGAACCTGAACTGTTCCATCGCCGAAAGCCTGGACCGTTTTGCCCCGCTGATCGCGGCGGCGCGGGCCGACGGGATGCCGGTGCGGGGCTATGTCTCGGTCGTCACCGATTGCCCCTACGAAGGGGCGGTGGCGCCATCGGCGGTGGCGCGGGTGGCGGCGGCGCTGCGCGATCTGGGCTGTTATGAGATCAGCCTGGGCGAGACGCTGGGCCAGGGCCGGCCCGAAACCATCGCCGCGATGCTGCGCGCGGTGCTGGACGAGGTTCCGGCCGACCGTTTGTCGGGGCATTACCACGACACGTCCGGCCGCGCGCTGGTCAATATCGAGGCCTCGATCGAAATGGGGCTGCGGGTCTTTGATGCGGCGGTCGGGGGCTTGGGCGGCTGTCCCTATGCGCCGGGGGCGGCGGGCAATGTGGCCACCGAAAAGGTCGTCGCGCGGCTGGTGGACCTGGGCCACGACACCGGGCTGGACCGGGGCGTTCTGGCCGAGGCGGCGGCGCTGGCGCAGGCGATCCGGCAGGGGACAACAAAGGGGCAGGGCGATGGACTTTGAAACGATCCGGATTGAAACCGATGCGCGCGGCGTGGCGCGGCTGATCCTGGCGCGGGCGGCCAAGCACAATGCGCTGAGCGCGCAGATGATTGCGGAACTGACCCGGGCGGCGGGCGTTCTGGGCGCCGACACGGCGGTGCGCGTGGTCGTGCTGGCGGCCGAGGGCGACAGCTTTTGCGCGGGCGGCGATCTGGACTGGATGCGCGCGCAGATGGCCGCCGATTCGGCCACCCGCGCGGCCGAGGCGCGCAAGCTGGCGATGATGCTGAACGCCTTGAACCTGTTGCCAAAACCGCTGATCGGGCAGGTTCATGGCAATGCCTTCGGCGGCGGCATCGGCATGATGAGCATCTGTGACGTGGCGATCGGTGCCGATACCGCGCGCTTTGGCCTGACCGAAACCCGGCTGGGCCTGATACCCGCCACCATTGGCCCCTATGTGCTGGCCCGGATGGGCGAGGCGCGGGCGCGGCGGGTGTTCATGTCGGCGCGGCTGTTCGGCGCCGAGGAGGCGGTGGGCCTGGACCTTCTGGCCCGCGCCGTGCCGCCCGCCGACCTGGCCGCCGCGGTCGAGGCCGAGGTCGTCCCCTATCTGTCCTGCGCCCCCGGTGCCGTGGCCGCCGCCAAGGCGCTGGCCCGCCGTCTGGGCCCGCCGATCGGCGAGGCCGAGATCAGCGATTCCATCGCCGCCCTTGTCGCCTGCTGGGAAGGCACCGAGGCACCCGAGGGAATCGCGGCCTTTTTCGACCGCCGCAAACCCGGTTGGGCGCAATAAACTTTCGCGGTTGCAGCATCGGGCGGTGTTTTTGGTGCACAAAGGTATACGAAACGGCGGGTCGCCCCCGGATTTCGCGGCAAACCCCGCCACCTTCGGTTGACCCGGGACGGGCGCAGGTCTAAACCACGCTCAGCCGGAACCTGCGCGGCCCGTGTCGCGTAACGAGGGAGCCAAACGTGCACGATCTCTTGCGTGAATACCTTCCCATTCTCATTTTCCTTGCCATGGCGGTCGCACTTGGGCTTGTCCTGATCCTCGCCGCGGTCGTGCTTGCGGTGCGCAACCCCGACCCGGAAAAGGTCTCGGCCTATGAATGCGGGTTCAACGCCTTTGACGATGCGCGGATGAAGTTCGACGTTCGCTTCTACCTTGTGTCGATCCTGTTCATCATCTTCGACCTGGAAGTGGCCTTCCTGTTCCCCTGGGCGGTGGCCTTCGGGCAACTGAGCGATGTGGCCTTCTGGTCGATGATGGTCTTCCTGGGCGTGCTGACCGTGGGCTTTGCCTATGAATGGAAGAAGGGGGCGCTGGAATGGGCGTGATGACGGGGGCGAACACCGCCGCGGCCGATATGGACGTGGCGACTGCGGCGCTGAACCGCGACCTGCAGGACAAGGGATTTATCCTGACCTCGGCCGAGGATATCATCAACTGGGCGCGCAACGGCTCGCTGCACTGGATGACCTTCGGCCTGGCTTGCTGCGCGGTCGAGATGATGCACACCGCGATGCCGCGCTATGACGTGGAACGCTACGGCTTTGCGCCGCGCGCCAGCCCGCGCCAGTCGGATGTGATGATCGTAGCCGGTACGCTGACCAACAAGATGGCGCCCGCGCTGCGCAAGGTCTATGACCAGATGCCGGAACCGCGCTACGTGATCAGCATGGGCTCCTGCGCGAATGGCGGGGGCTATTATCACTACAGCTATTCGGTGGTGCGCGGCTGTGACCGGATCGTTCCGGTCGATATCTATGTGCCGGGCTGCCCCCCCAGCGCCGAGGCGCTGATGTATGGCATCCTGCAGTTGCAGCGCAAGATCCGCCGCACCGGCACCCTTGTGCGCTGAGGAGAGGGGACAATGTCCGAAGCCCTGAAAGAACTTGCCGCCCATATCGAGCTGAAGCGCGCCGCCGATGTCGTCTCGACCCAGGTGGCCTTTGGCGAATTGACCGTGACGGTGACCGCCAGCTCGATCGTGGAATTCGTGGAATTCCTTAAAGACGATCCCAGCTGTCGGTTCTCGACCCTGGTCGACATCACCGCGATCGACTGGCCGCAGCGCCCGGCGCGGTTCGACATGGTCTGGCAGTTCCTGTCGATGTATCGCAACCAGCGCATCCGCGTGAAGGCCGCCGTGCGCGAGGAGGACATGGTCCCCTCGATCACCGGGCCGTTTCCCGCCGCCAACTGGTTTGAGCGCGAGGTGTTCGACATGTTCGGCATCCTGTTCTCGGGGCATCCGGACCTGCGCCGCATACTGACCGACTATGGCTTCCGCGGCCATCCGCTGCGCAAGGATTTCCCGACCACGGGCTATGTCGAACTGCGCTATGACGAGGCGCAGAAGCGCGTTGTCTATGAGCCGGTCAAGTTGACGCAGGAATACCGGCAGTTCGACTTCCTCAGCCCCTGGGAAGGCGCGCAATACATTCTGCCCGGCGACGAAAAGCAGGGTTGAGCCAGCCGGGCCCCCGGGCCCGCTTTCTTGGCAATACGGAAGGTGACACGATGGACGGCAGCCTTGACGACGTTCTGACCGGCGAGCAGAAGATCCGCAATTTCAACATCAACTTCGGGCCCCAGCACCCGGCGGCGCATGGCGTGCTGCGGATGGTGCTGGAACTGGACGGCGAGATCGTGGAACGCGCCGACCCGCATATCGGGCTTTTGCATCGCGGTACCGAAAAGCTGATGGAAAGCCGGACCTATCTGCAGAACCTGCCCTATTTCGACCGGCTGGATTATGTGGCGCCGATGAACCAGGAACATGCCTGGTGTCTGGCGATCGAGCGTCTGGCCGGCACCGTCGTGCCGCGCCGCGCCAGCCTGATCCGGGTGCTGTATTCCGAAATCGGCCGCGTGCTGAACCACCTGCTGAACGTCACCACGCAGGCGATGGACGTAGGCGCGCTGACCCCGCCGCTGTGGGGGTTCGAAGAGCGTGAAAAGCTGATGATCTTCTACGAACGCGCCTGCGGGGCGCGTCTGCACGCCAACTATTTCCGCCCCGGCGGCGTGCATCAGGATCTGCCGCCCGCGCTGATTGAAGATATCGACGCCTGGGCCGTCGAATTTCCCAGGGTGCTGGACGATATCGAAGGCCTGCTGACCGAAAACCGCATCTTCAAGCAGCGCAATGCCGACATCGGCATCATCACCGAACAGGACATTCTGGATTGGGGCTATTCCGGGGTCATGGTGCGCGGTTCGGGCCTGGCCTGGGACCTGCGCCGCAGCCAGCCCTATGAATGCTACGACGAATTCGACTTCAAGATCCCCGTGGGCAAGAACGGCGACTGTTACGACCGCTATCTTGTGCGGGTTGCTGAAATGCGGGAATCGACCAGCATCATCCGGCAGGCCTGTGCCAAGCTGCGGCTGGAAAAGGGCGACGTGCTGGCGCGCGGCAAGATGACCCCGCCCAGGCGCGGCGAGATGAAGACCTCGATGGAGGCGCTCATCCACCACTTCAAGCTGTACACCGAAGGCTTTCACGTCCCCGCTGGTGAGGTTTATGCCGCGGTTGAGGCGCCCAAGGGCGAATTCGGCGTCTATCTGGTGTCGGACGGCACCAACAAACCCTATCGCGCCAAGATCCGCGCGCCGGGCTATCTGCACCTGCAAAGCATGGATTATGTGGCGAAAGGCCACCAACTGGCCGACGTGTCGGCCATCATCGGCACGATGGATGTCGTGTTCGGGGAGATTGACCGCTGATGCTGCGCCGCCTTCACCATACCCAGCCCGAAGCCTTTGCCTTCACGCCCGCCAACCTGGAATGGGCCAGGGGGCAGATCACCAAATATCCGGTGGGCCGCCAGGCCAGCGCGATCATCCCGCTGCTGTGGCGCGCGCAGGAACAGGAAGGCTGGCTGACCCGCCCGGCGATCGAACATGTCGCCGACATGCTGGACATGCCCTATATCCGCGCGCTTGAGGTGGCGACCTTCTACTTCATGTTCCAGCTGGCCCCGGTCGGGGCGGTCGCGCATTTCCAGATCTGCGGCACCACGTCGTGCATGATCTGCGGTGCCGAGGATCTGATGAAGGTCTGCCGCGAAAAGATCGCGCCCGAACCGCACCAGCTGTCGGCGGACGGCAAGTTTTCCTGGGAAGAGGTGGAATGCCTTGGCGCCTGCGCCAATGCGCCCATGGCCCAGATCGGCAAGGATTATTACGAAGACCTTACCGCCGAGAATTTCGCCCGTCTGATCGATGAGATGGCCGCGGGCAAGACGCCGCGTCCGGGGTCGCAGATCGGGCGTTTTGCCTCGGAACCGGCGTCGGGGCTGACCTCGCTCAAGGATATGCCGGGGGAAAAGCACCCCGGCAACGGTTCGGTCCAGCGCGCGGTGGAAATTGGTGACACGCTCAAGCGCATCGATGGCACCGAGGTGCCGCTGCGCATGCCCTGGCAGATGTCGGGCCAGCACGGGCCGATCGGCACGATGGGCGCGGGCCAGCGCCCGATGTCCGCGGTGCGGCAGGCCGCCGCCAAGGCCGCGCCCGCGGCGCCCAGGGCCGAAGCCACGCCCGCGGGGGCCCGGCCTGCGGCTCTGGAGGCGCCGCGCGGCGACAGGGCCGATGATCTGAAGCTGATCAAGGGCGTGGGCCCCAAGCTGGAATCGCTGCTGCATTCCATGGGGTTCTATCACTTTGATCAGATCGCGGCCTGGACCGAGGCCGAGCTGGCCTGGGTCGATGCCAATCTGGAAGGCTTCAAGGGCCGCGCCAGCCGCGACGGATGGATCGGTCAGGCCAAGGTTCTGGCGACGGGGCAAGAGACCGAATTCTCGGCCCATGCGAAGAAGGACGGGATTTACGAAGACTAAGGTGCAGCAGGCCCGCGGGCAAAGGAGAGTGGGATGACAGAACTGGACAATGGATGCCGGGGCAAATCCTGGGCGGCAGGCGCGATAGCGGGCCTTGTCGTCTTTGGATTCGTGCTGGCCAGCCATGCCGGATTTGTCGCGGCGCTTTTCCTTGGCCTTGTCACCGCGGGCCTGTTCGGCAGCGTTCTGGTCTGGGGTTTTTGCCAGGGCCGTCTGGCGGCACCGCTGCCCGCCGCACCTGTGCCTGCTGCGGCTGTAGCCGCCGCGCCGGTGTCGCCGACCCCGGTGTCCGCGGCGCCGCAACCCGTGGCAGAGGTCACGCCCCCGGCCCCCGCACCGGCCCCCGCACCGGCCCGGATGGCCGCCGCTGCGACACCGGTGCCTGCCAAAGTCGCGGGCCAGGACCAGACGCCTGCCAAAACCAGGGTAACCGCCAGGCCCAAGGCGCAGCCGGTGGTCGGGGGCGGCAAGAAGCCCCGCGCAATGAAGGCGCCGCGCAAGGCGGGCGCGGACGATCTGAAAAAGATCGAAGGCATCGGCCCCGTGCTGGAAAAGGCCTGCAACGCGCTTGGCATCTGGCATTATGACCAGATCGCGAAATGGGGCGAGGCCGAGGTGGCGTGGATGGATGCCAACCTGAAGGGCTTTCGCGGGCGGGTCAGCCGCGACAAATGGGTGGCGCAGGCGAAGATCATCGTCGAGGAGGGGCTTGACCGCTTTCTCGAACGGGCAAAGACGAACGATTACTGAGGGTTGAATGGCGCAGCAGGGCGGACAGAACGGGTTGAACGCACGCGAGGGTCGGCTGGCCGCCCTTGTGATCGCGGCTGCGACCGTGCTGTGGCTGGCCGCGCAATGGCTGGGAAAGCGGCTGGGGCTGGACCCGGGCTTCGCCTTCCTGATCGATCTTGCGGCGATCGCCGCGTATGTTTTTGCGCTGGTCGTGACCTGGCGCATCTGGCGCCGGGGTTCCGGCTGTTCGGGGAACTAGGTCAGGGCAATTGAGGGACTTCACATGCTGAAAGATCAGGATCGGATCTTTACCAACCTCTACGGGATGCACGACCGTTCGCTGAAAGGCGCGATGGCGCGTGGCCATTGGGACGGCACGGCCGGTATCCTGGCCAATGGCCGCGACTGGATCGTAGAGCAGGTGAAAGCCTCGGGCCTGCGGGGCCGGGGTGGCGCGGGCTTTCCCACCGGCCTGAAATGGTCGTTCATGCCGAAAGCCTCGGACGGGCGCCCGGCCTATCTGGTGGTGAACGCCGACGAATCCGAACCCGGCACCTGCAAGGACCGCGAAATCATGCGCCATGACCCGCATACGCTGGTCGAGGGGTGCCTGATCGCGGGCTTCGCGATGGGGGCGGTTGCGGGCTATATCTACATCCGCGGCGAATACATCCGCGAGCGTGAGGCGCTTCAGGCCGCGATCGATGAGGCCTATGAGGCGGGGCTGATCGGCAAGAATGCCTGCAAGTCGGGCTATGATTTCGATCTGTATCTGGCCCACGGCGCGGGCGCCTATATCTGCGGCGAGGAAACCGCGCTGCTGGAATCCCTGGAAGGCAAGAAGGGCATGCCCCGGATGAAGCCGCCGTTCCCGGCGGGTTCGGGCCTTTATGGCTGCCCGACCACGGTGAACAACGTCGAATCCATCGCCGTCGTGCCCACCATCCTGCGTCGTGGTGCGTCGTGGTTCGCGGGCTTTGGCCGGCCGAACAACGCGGGCACCAAGCTGTTCGGCATCTCGGGTCATGTGAACAACCCCTGCGTCGTCGAAGAGGAAATGTCGATTTCCCTGCGCGAATTGCTGGATCGGCACTGCGGCGGCGTGCGCGGCGGCTGGAAGAACCTCAAGGCGGTGATCCCCGGCGGTTCTTCGGTGCCGATGCTGAACGCGGCGCAATGCGATGATGCGATCATGGATTTCGACTGGCTGCGCGAACAGCGTTCGGGCCTGGGAACGGCGGCGGTGATCGTGATGGATCAGTCCACCGATGTGATCAAGGCGATCTGGCGGCTGTCGAAATTCTACAAGCACGAAAGCTGCGGCCAGTGCACCCCCTGCCGCGAAGGCACCGGCTGGATGATGCGCGTGATGGACCGTCTGGTCCGCGGCGAGGCCGAGATCGAGGAAATCGACATGCTGTTGTCGGTCACCAAGCAGGTCGAGGGCCACACGATCTGCGCGCTTGGCGATGCGGCCGCCTGGCCGATCCAGGGGCTTGTGCGTCAGTTCCGCGAGGAAATCGAAGACCGGATCAAGGCGCGCAAGACCGGACGCACGGGCGCGATGGCGGCGGAGTGAAGCAGATGCAATCCGCCTTTCCCCTGATGCTTGGCACGCTGGCGCTGGCCGCCTGCGCCGCCCCCGTGGCCGAACCGGCGCTGCGGGCGGTGCCGGGCTATGCGGCGGTCGCGGGGCCGGCGGGGGAATTGCGGGTCACGCGCCCGGGCCAGCCCTTCGGCTATGCCGAGGGGGCCGGGGCGCGGCGCGCGGCGGATGCGATCTGTGGGCCGGGCGGGGTGGACAGTTCCATCCGCGACCATTTCCACGAAGGCGCCTGGATCTACCCGGAGGGCTGTGCATGAGCCCTGCAACCCAATTCCGCGCGGGCACCCGCCGCGGCACCATTTGACGGACAGGATCGGAACCATGTCGAACCTCAGAACGATCATCATCGACGGCCACGAAGTCGAAGTCGATCCGAACCTCACGCTGATCCAGGCCTGCGAACAGGCCGGGATCGAGGTGCCGCGTTTCTGCTATCACGAACGGCTGTCGATCGCCGGCAACTGCCGGATGTGTCTGGTCGAGGTGGTGGGCGGCCCGCCCAAGCCCGCCGCAAGCTGCGCGATGCAGGTGAAGGACCTGCGCCCCGGCCCGAACGGCGAGCCGAGCGTGATCAAGACCAACAGCCCCATGGTCAAGAAGGCCCGCGAGGGCGTGATGGAATTCCTGCTGATCAACCACCCGCTGGATTGCCCGATCTGCGACCAGGGCGGCGAATGCGACCTGCAGGATCAGGCGATGGCCTATGGCGTCGATTTCAGTCGCTATCGTGAACCCAAGCGCGCGTCGGAAAACCTGAACCTTGGCCCGCTGGTGTCCACCGCCATGACGCGCTGCATTTCCTGCACCCGTTGCGTGCGCTTCACCACCGAGGTGGCGGGCATCACCCAGATGGGCCAGACCGGCCGGGGCGAGGACAGCGAGATCACCAGCTATCTGAACATGACGCTGGACAGCAACCTGCAGGGCAACATCATCGACCTGTGCCCGGTCGGCGCGCTGACCTCAAGGCCCTATGCCTTCACGGCCCGTCCGTGGGAACTGACCAAGACGGAATCCATCGATGTGATGGATGCGCTGGGGTCCAACATCCGCGTCGATACCAAGGGCCGCGAAGTGATGCGCATCCTGCCGCGCAACCATGACGGCGTGAACGAGGAATGGATTTCCGACAAGACCCGTTTCGTCTGGGACGGCCTGCGCCGCCAGCGGCTGGACACGCCCTATGTCCGCGAAAACGGCAAGCTGCGCAAAGCCACCTGGCCCGAGGCGCTGGGGGCGGCGGCCGCCGCGATGAAGGGCGGCAAGGTCCTGGGTCTGGTCGGCGATCTGGCCCCGGTCGAGGCGGCCTTTGCGCTGAAACAGCTTGTCGAAGGGCTGGGCGGCACGGTGGAATGCCGCACCGATGGCGCGCGCCTGCCGATCGGCAACCGATCCGCCTATGTCGGCAATGCGGCGATCGCCGATATCGACACGGCCCGCTCGATCGTGCTGATCGGCACCAACCCGCGCAATGAGGCGCCGGTGCTGAACGCGCGCATCCGCAAGGTCTGGTCGCAGGGGGCCGAGGTTTCGGTGATCGGTCCGGCGGCGGATCTGACCTATGGCTATACCCATCTGGGCGAGGATCGCGCGGCGCTGGCCCGCGCCGTGGCTTCGGCCGCGCCGGCCGATGGCGCGCTGGTCATCGTGGGGCAGGGCGCCCTGTCCGAGGCCGATGGCGAGGCGGTTCTGGCCCATGCCATGGCGCTGGCCGAAAAGATGGGCGGCAAGATGCTGGTGCTGCACACCGCCGCGGCGCGTGTGGGGGCGATGGATGTGGGCGCGGTCACCGAAGGCGGCCTGCTGGCCGCGATCGACGGTGTGCAGGTGATCTACAACCTGGGCGCGGATGAGGTGGAAATCACCCCGCGTACCGAAGGCGGGCCGTTCGTGATCTATCAGGGCAGCCACGGCGACCGCGGCGCGAACCGTGCCGATGTGATCCTGCCGGCTGCGGCCTATACGGAAGAAAACGGCCTGTTCGTGAATACCGAAGGGCGCCCGCAGCTGGCCTTCCGCGCGGGCTTTGCCCCCGGTCAGGCCAAGGAAAACTGGGCGATCCTGCGCGCGCTGTCGGCGGAACTGGGGGCGACCCAGCCCTGGAACGATATGGCCGGGCTGCGCCGGGCGCTGGTCGCTGCCGTGCCGCATCTGGCACAGGTGGACACGGTGCCCGAAAACGCCTGGCAGCCGGTTGGCCTGCGCGACATGGGCGCGGCCAGCTTGCGCCATGCGGTGCGCGACTTCTACCTGACCAACCCGGTCGCGCGGGCCTCGACGCTGATGGCGGAACTGTCGGCGATGGCCAGGGCGCGCCGCGAAGCGCCGCTGGCGGCGGAATAAGCCGATGCGCCAGTCCCCGTCCCCCGCGCGCCTTGCCCCCGGCCTTCTGGCCGGGCTGGCGGCTTGCGCGCCGGGGGCAGGGGCCGCGCCCGAGGCCGTGGCGGCCGAGCCGCCCCGCTATCAGGGCGTGCGCGCCGAGGTGCTGGATGACGGGCTGGTGCGCATCCACGTCGCGCTGTCCGGGGCCGGCACGCCGCAGGCGGTGACGGATTACGCCGATTGTGCCGTGGCGGGCCATGCGATCGGCAATGGATACGGGTTCGCGCGCCATCTGCGCACGATCCTTGATGAATCGGGTGGCGTCTGGCGGGCGGATGCGGTCTACACCCTCTCGCCCGTGCTACCCCGCGGTCTGCGCACGATCGACACCGAAGTGACGGTTGCCGATTGCGCGGAACAGGGAATACCGACGGTTTGAACGACAAGGCGGTCTGAGGGACAAAATGGCTGAGTTTCTGGCAACACCACTGGGCACCGCGCTTTTGATCGCGGTGCAGGGTCTGGGGATCATCGCATTCGTGATGATTTCGCTTCTGTTCCTCGTCTATGGCGACCGCAAGATCTGGGCCGCGGTCCAGATGCGGCGGGGTCCCAACGTGGTGGGGGCGTTCGGTCTGCTGCAATCGGTGGCGGATGCGTTGAAATATGTCGTCAAGGAAATCGTCGTGCCGGCGGGGGCGGACAAGTTCGTCTTCTTCCTGGCCCCGATGCTCAGCCTTGTTCTGGCGATCCTGGCCTGGGCGGTGATCCCGTTCAACGAAGGCTGGGTGCTGGCCGATATCAACGTGGCGATCCTGTTCGTCTTCGCGGTCTCCTCGCTGGAAGTTTACGGCGTGATCATGGGGGGCTGGGCCTCGAACTCGAAATATCCGTTCCTGGGCTCGCTGCGGTCCGCCGCGCAGATGATCTCGTACGAGGTGTCGCTGGGCCTGATCATCATCGGGGTCATCATTTCGACCGGGTCGATGAACCTGTCGGCCATCGTCGAGGCGCAGCGGGGCGATTACGGCCTGTTCAACTGGTACTGGCTGCCGCACCTGCCGATGGTGGTTCTGTTCTTCATCTCGGCGCTGGCCGAAACCAACCGCCCGCCCTTCGATCTGCCCGAGGCGGAATCCGAACTGGTTGCGGGCTTCATGGTGGAATATTCCTCGACGCCGTATCTTCTGTTCATGGCCGGCGAATACATCGCCATCTTCCTGATGTGCGCGCTGATCAGCCTGCTGTTCTTTGGTGGCTGGCTGTCGCCGATCCCGGGCATTCCGGATGGGGTGCTGTGGATGGTGGCGAAGATGTGGGTGTTCTTCTTCATGTTCGCCATGGTCAAGGCGATCGTGCCGCGCTACCGCTACGACCAGCTGATGCGGATCGGCTGGAAGGTGTTCCTGCCGCTGTCGCTGGGCTGGGTGGTGATCGTGGCGTTCCTTGCGAAATTCGAAGTTCTGGGCGGCTTCTGGGCCCGCTGGACGATGGGGGGCTGATATGGCGTTCGATTACACCCGTGCAGCGAAATATTTCCTGCTGGTCGATTTCATCAAGGGGTTCGGCCTGGGGATGCGGTATTTCTTCGCGCCCAAGCCCACGCTGAACTATCCGCATGAAAAGGGCCCGCTGTCGCCGCGCTTCCGGGGCGAACACGCCCTGCGCCGCTATCCCAACGGCGAGGAACGCTGTATCGCCTGCAAGCTGTGCGAGGCGATCTGCCCCGCACAGGCGATCACCATCGATGCCGAACCGCGCGAGGATGGCAGCCGCCGCACCACGCGCTATGACATCGACATGACCAAATGCATCTATTGTGGCCTGTGCCAGGAAGCCTGCCCGGTGGATGCGATCGTCGAAGGGCCGAATTTCGAATTCGCGACCGAAACCCGCGAAGAGCTGTTCTACAACAAGGAAAAGCTTCTTGAGAACGGCGCGCGCTGGGAAGCGGAAATCGCCCGCAACATCGAGCTGGACGCGCCCTACAGATGACCGAGGAATTTCAGAAACTTTTCAAGACCATGATGGAGCAGGGCCAGGAAATGGCCCGCGCCTTCAACCCGGCACTGGAAAGTTTCAATCCCGCCGCAATGGAAAAGCTGTTCCCCACCATGTCCAAGGACATGATGGAGATGTGGTTCGGCAAGACCTTCAACCGCGAGGGGCTGGATGCGCGCACGCGCCTTCTGGTCACGATCGCGGCGCTGACGGTGCTGGGCGCGCAGGCCGATGCGCAGCTGCGCCTGACGATCCGCCACGCGCTGGAAGCGGGGGCCACGCAACGCGAGATCGCCGAGGTGATCTTTCAGATGAGCATGTTCGGCGGTGTGCCCGCCATGACCCGCGCGCTGGAAATCGCGCAGACGGTCTTTGACGAAAAATCGGGGGAAAACACATGACGGTGTTTGCGTTCGCCTTTTACCTCTTTGCCATTTCGGCGGTGGTCGCGGGCTTCATGGTGGTCGTGTCGAAGAACCCGGTCCACTCGGTCCTGTGGCTGATCCTGGCCTTCCTGTCGGCGGCGGGCCTGTTCGTCCTGCTGGGCGCGGAATTCGTGGCGATGCTGCTGATCATCGTCTATGTCGGCGCGGTCGCGGTGCTGTTCCTGTTCGTCGTCATGATGCTGGACATCGACTTTGCCGAGCTGAAGGGCGAACTGGCGCGCTACATGCCGCTGGGCCTGTTGATCGGCGTGGTGATGCTGCTGCAGCTGGGCATCGCCTTTGGTGCCTGGCAGGCCGCCGAGGGGGCGCAGGACCTGCGTCTGGCGCCGGCGCCGGACGGGGTGGAAAACACCGCCGCCCTGGGCCTGCTGATCTATGACAAATACCTTTACCTGTTCCAGGCCGCGGGTCTGATCCTGCTGGTTGCGATGATCGGCGCGATCCTGCTGACGCTGCGGCATCGCAAGGATGTCAAGCGTCAGGATGTGCTGGCGCAGATGCACCGCGATCCGGCCAAGGCGATGGAACTGGTGGATGTCAAACCGGGGCAGGGCCTGTGAATGGCGCGCATCGGAACGAATGAAAGAAGGGGCCAGACCCCGGAGGGACAGCGATGATCGGACTTGAACATTACCTGAGCGTGGCGGCCGCCCTGTTCGTCACCGGCATCTTCGGCATCTTCGTGAACCGCAAGAACGTCATCGTCATCCTGATGTCGATCGAACTGATCCTGCTGTCGGTGAACATCAACCTGGTGGCCTTTTCGGCGCATCTGGGCGATCTGGCGGGGCAGGTGTTCACCATGTTCGTGCTGACCGTCGCCGCCGCCGAGGCCGCGATCGGGCTTGCGATCCTGGTGACCTTCTTCCGCAACCGCGGCTCGATCGACGTCGAAGACGTCAACGTGATGAAAGGGTAAGGGCAGATGGAAACGATCATTCTTTTTGCCCCGCTGGTGGGGGCGATCATCGCCGGCTTCGGCTGGCGGCTGATCGGCGAAAAGGGCGCGATGGCGGTGACCACGGGCCTGCTGTTCCTGGCCGCCGCGCTCAGCTGGATCGTGTTCCTGGGCTTTGACGGGGTGACCCGGCAGATCCATATCCTGGACTGGGTGCAATCGGGTACGCTGGATACCGCATGGTCGATCCGGCTGGACCGGCTGACGGCGATCATGCTGATCGTTGTCAACACGGTCTCGGCGCTGGTGCATCTGTATTCCTGGGGCTACATGGCCCATGACGACAACTGGACCCATCACGAACACTACAAGGCGCGCTTCTTCGCCTATCTGTCCTTCTTCACCTTCGCGATGCTGATGCTGGTGACGTCGGACAACCTGGTGCAGATGTTCTTTGGCTGGGAAGGCGTGGGCGTGGCGTCCTACCTTCTGATCGGGTTCTACTACAAGAAACCCTCGGCCAATGCCGCGGCGATGAAGGCCTTTGTGGTCAACCGCGTGGGCGATTTCGGCTTCATGCTGGGGATCGTCGGGCTGTTCATGCTGGTCGATTCCATCGCGATGGACGACATCTTTGCCGCCGCATCGACCTTGGCGGAAACGCAGATCACCTTCTTGTGGACGGAATGGAATGCGGCGGTGTTGCTGACCTTCCTGCTGTTTGTCGGCGCGATGGGCAAATCGGCGCAGCTTTTCCTGCACACCTGGCTGCCCGACGCGATGGAAGGCCCGACCCCGGTGTCGGCGCTGATCCACGCCGCGACCATGGTTACCGCCGGTGTCTTCCTGGTGTCGCGCATGTCGCCGCTGTATGAAGTTGCGCCCGAAACCAAGACCTTCATCGTCTACATGGGGGCGGCGACCGCCTTTGTCGCGGCGACGATCGGCCTTGTGCAGAACGACATCAAGCGCGTGATCGCCTATTCGACCATGTCGCAGCTGGGCTATATGTTCGTGGCGGCGGGTGTCGGCGTCTATTCGGTGGCGATGTTCCACCTGCTGACGCATGCCTTCTTCAAGGCCATGCTGTTCCTGGGCGCGGGGTCTGTCATCCATGCGATGCACCACGAACAGGACATGCGCAATTACGGCGGCCTGCGCAAAAAGATCCCGCTGACCTTCTATGCCATGCTGATCGGCACGCTGGCGATCACCGGCGTGGGTATTCCGCTGACGCATTTTGGCTTTGCCGGTTTCCTGTCCAAGGATGCGATCATCGAAAGCGCCTTTGCCGGCACCCATGGCGGCATTGCCTTCTGGGCGCTGGTGGTGGCGGCGCTGTTCACCTCGTTCTACAGCTGGCGTCTGATGTTCCTGACCTTCTGGGGCAAGCCGCGGGGCGATCATCATGCGCATGACCACGCCCATGAAAGCCCGATGGTGATGGTGGTTCCGCTGGGTGTTCTGGCGCTTGGCGCGATCTTTGCCGGGATGGTCTGGTACGGGCCCTTCTTCGGGTCCACCGAACAGGTGAACGAATGGTTCGCCGGTGCCGTCTTCATGGCCGAAAGCAACCATGTCCTGCATGAGGCGCATGACGTGCCCGCCTGGGTCAAGGTATCGCCCTTCGTGGCCATGCTGATCGGTCTGCTGACGGCCTGGGTGTTCTATATCCGCGCGCCCGAAACCCCGAAGAAACTGGCCGAGGCGCAGCCCGCGCTGTATCAGTTCCTGCTCAACAAGTGGTATTTCGACGAGCTTTATGACTGGATCTTCGTCCGTCCCGCCAAGTGGATTGGCGCCTTCCTGTGGAAGAAGGGCGACGGGGCCGTCATCGACGGCGCGATCAACGGGGTGGCGCTGGGTCTGATCCCGCGGCTGACGCGGCTCGCGGGTCGGGTGCAGTCGGGCTATCTGTTCCACTATGCTTTCGCCATGGTCATCGGCATCGTGGTGCTTATGTTCTGGGTCGTTCTGGCCGGGGGGTCCAACTAATGGAAAACCTGCTTTCCATCATCACTTTCGTCCCCCTGGTCGCGGCCGCGATCCTGGCGCTGGTGCAGCGCGGCGGCGGTGCCGCGGCGGATCGCAATGCCAGGTGGTTTGCGCTGACCGCGACCACGGCGACCTTCCTTGTGTCGTTGTTCCTGCTGACGGGGTTTGATCCGGCCAACACCGGTTTCCAGTTCGTTGAAGAACGCGACTGGATCATGGGCTTTACCTACAAGGTGGGCGTGGACGGGATTTCCGTCCTGTTCGTGATGCTGACCACCTTCCTGATGCCGCTGACCATCGCGGCCTGCTGGAACGTGGAAACCCGCGTCAAGGAATACATGATCGCCTTTCTGGTGCTGGAAGGGCTGATGATCGGCGTCTTCGTGGCGCTGGATCTGGTGCTGTTCTACCTGTTCTTCGAGGCCGGCCTGATCCCGATGTTCCTGATCATCGGCATCTGGGGCGGCAAGGACCGGATCTATGCGGCGTTCAAGTTCTTTCTTTACACCTTCCTCGGCTCGGTTCTGATGCTGGTGGCGATGATCGCCATGTATCAGGATGCGGGCACCACCGACATGGTCAAGCTGCTGGCGCATGAATTCGCGTCCGACAGCTTCCCGGTCCTGGGGGTGCATGTCGTGGGCGGGCTGCAGACGCTGCTGTTCCTGGCCTTCTTTGCCAGCTTCGCGGTCAAGATGCCGATGTGGCCGGTGCATACCTGGCTGCCCGATGCGCACGTTCAGGCGCCGACCGCGGGGTCGGTGGTTCTGGCGGCGGTGCTGCTGAAGATGGGGGGCTATGGCTTCCTGCGCTTCAGCCTGCCGATGTTCCCGGTGGGGTCCGAGGTGCTGGGCGGTGTCGTTCTGTGGATGTCGGCGATTGCCATCGTCTATACCAGCCTTGTGGCGCTGGCGCAGTCCGACATGAAGAAGCTGATCGCCTATTCCTCGGTCGCGCATATGGGCTATGTGACCATGGGCATCTTCTCGGTCAACCAGCAGGGTATCGACGGCGCGATCTTCCAGATGCTGAGCCACGGCTTCATCTCGGGTGCGCTGTTCCTGTGCGTGGGCGTCATCTATGACCGGATGCACACGCGGGAAATCGACGCCTATGGCGGCCTGGTGAACCGGATGCCGGCCTATGCGCTGATCTTCATGTTCTTCACCATGGCCAATGTGGGCCTGCCGGGCACCAGCGGCTTTGTCGGCGAATTCCTGACGCTGATGGGTGTGTTCCAGGCCAATACCTGGGTGGCGGCGGTGGCGGCCACGGGGGTGATCCTGTCGGCGGCCTATGCGCTGTGGCTGTATCGCCGCGTGGTCTTTGGCGACCTGATCAAGGAAAGCCTGAAGGCCATCACCGATATGGACCGCCGTGAAAAGGCGATCTTTGCCCCGCTGGTGGTGATGACGCTGCTGCTGGGTGTCTATCCCAGCCTTGTGACCGACATCATCGGGCCTTCGGTCGGCCAGCTGATCCAAGACTATCATGCAAGCCTGCCCGCCACCGAAGTGGCGCTGGCCGGACAGTGAGGGAGAAACAACCATGACTTCTGCGGATTTCTCCACGGTCCTGCCGGAATTCCTGCTGGCGGTCTTTGCGATGGCGGCGCTTCTGGGCGGTGTCTGGACCGGCAAGGACAAGGTGGCAGGCGCGATCCTGTGGGCCACCGTCGCGGTGTTCCTGGCGCTGGGGGCCTGGATCGGGCTGAATGCCGGGCCTGCGCGCGTGGCCTTTGGCGGCATGTTCCTGGATGACGCCTTTGCGCGGTTTTCCAAGGTGGCGGTGCTGTTGTCGGGTGCCGCCGTCCTGGCGATGAGCGCGGATTACATGACCCGCCGGGGGCTGATGCGCTTTGAATATCCCATTCTTGTCGCGCTGGCGGTTGTCGGCATGATGATGATGGTGTCGGCAGGCGACCTGATCGCGCTTTACATGGGGCTGGAACTGCAGTCGCTGGCGCTTTATGTCGTGGCCTCGCTGCGCCGCGACAGCGCCAAATCGTCCGAGGCGGGGCTGAAATATTTCGTGCTGGGCTCGCTGTCCTCGGGGCTGCTGCTTTATGGCGCCTCGCTGGTCTATGGTTTTGCGGGGACAACCTCGTTCGCGGGGATCATCACCGTGGTCGAGGCCGGGCATTTGCCGCTGGGCGTGCTGTTCGGTCTGGTGTTCCTGCTGACGGGGTTGGCGTTCAAGGTGTCGGCGGTGCCGTTCCACATGTGGACGCCCGATGTCTACGAAGGTTCGCCCACGCCGGTCACCGCCTTTTTCGCCACCGCCCCCAAGGTGGCGGCGATGGCGCTGCTGGCACGCCTGGTCCACGACGCCTTTGGCCAGGTGCCGGGCGAGTGGGGGCAGATCGTGGGGCTGATGGCGGTGGCGTCGATGTTCCTGGGCGCGGTCGCCGCGATCGGCCAGCGCAACATCAAGCGCCTGATGGCCTATTCCTCGATCGCGCATATGGGCTTTGCGCTGCTGGGCCTGGCCGCGGGCACCGAGGCGGGCGTGCAGGCGATGCTGATCTACATGGCGATCTATGTGGCGATGAACATCGGCACCTTCGCCTTCATCCTGTCGATGGAACGCGATGGCCAGCCGGTGACCGATATCGCCGCGCTGAACCTGTATTCCCGGCGCGAGCCGCTGAAGGCGATGGCGATGCTGGTGCTGCTGTTCAGCCTGGCGGGCGTGCCGCCGATGCTGGGCTTCTTCGCCAAGTTCGCCGTGCTGAAGGCGGCGCTGGATGCCGGCTATGTCTGGCTGGTGGTGTTGGGGGTGATCGCGTCGGTGATCGGTGCCTTCTATTACCTGCGCATCGTCTTCTTCATGTATTTCGGGTCTGAAACCGAGGCGCTGGATACCCGGATGCCGGCGGTGCAATGGGTGCTTTTGATGGCATCCGCGCTGGTGATGATCGTGGGCGTGGTCAACCTGTTCGGGGTCGAAGGTGCCGCGGCGGCGGCGGCCAGCGCGCTTGTCCGCTGATCCCGGCGACTGGCCCGAGGGCGTGGCGCGCCACGTCCTGGGCCGGGTCGACAGCACCATGGCCGAGGCCGCCCGCCTGGCCCCGCATCTGTCGGGGCCGGCCTGGGTTTTCGCGCAGGAACAAACCGCTGCGCGCGGTCGGCGCGGCCGCGACTGGCACATGCCGGCGGGCAATTTCGCGGCCACGCTGATCCTGCGCCCCCGGGGGGGGCTGCCGCAGGCGGCGCTTTATTCCTTTGTCGCGGCCCTTGCGCTGGATGAGGCGCTGGCGCGCGTTGCGGGGCCTTCGGCGGGGCTGGCGATCAAATGGCCCAATGACGTGCTGCTGAACGGCGGCAAGGTCGCGGGCATCCTGCTGGAAAGCATCGGGTCAGGCGCCAGCCTGTCGCATCTGGCGATCGGCATTGGCGTGAACCTGGCCGAGGCGCCCGATCCGGGGCTGCTGGAACCCGGCGCCGTGCCCCCGGTCAGCCTGCGTGGCGAAACCGGCCTGTCGATCGCGCCCGGGGATTTCCTGCCGATCCTGGCGCAGGCCTTTGCGCGCTGGCAGGCGCAGCTGGACACCTGGGGCTTCGGCCCGATCCGCACCGCCTGGCTGTCGCGCGCCGCGCGCATCGGTCAGCGCATCGTGGCGCGCACCGGCCGCGAAACCCATGAAGGCATCTTTGAAACCATCGATGACAGCGGCGCGATGATCCTGCGGACGGCGAAAGGCCGCCTGCCGATCGCCGCCGGCGATATCTTTTTCTGAAGGGGGCGGGACATGCTGCTGTGCATCGACTGCGGAAACACCAACACGGTCTTTTCGATCTGGGACGGGTCCGATTTCATCGCCACCTGGCGCATCTCGACCGATCACCGGCGCACGGCGGATGAATATTTCGTCTGGCTGTCCACGCTGAAGGCACTGAACCGGATTGAGGCCGATGTGACCGAGGCGATCATTTCCTCGACCGTGCCGCGGGTGGTGTTCAACCTGCGTGTGCTGTGCGACCGCTATTTCAACTGTCGCCCGCTGGTGGTGGGCAAGCCGGAATGCGCGCTTCCCGTGGCCCCGCGCGTCGATCTGGGCACGACGGTGGGGCCCGACCGGCTGGTGAACACGGTGGCGGGCTTTGACCGGCATGGCGGCGACATCATCGTGGTCGATTTCGGCACCGCCACCACCTTTGACGTGGTTGCCCCCGATGGCGCCTATATCGGCGGGGTGATCGCGCCGGGCGTCAACCTGAGCCTTGAGGCCCTGCACATGGCCGCCGCCGCCCTGCCGCATGTGGATGTGACCCATCCCACGCAGGTGGTGGGTACGAATACGGTGGCCTGTATTCAATCCGGCGTCTATTGGGGCTATATCGGGCTGGTGGAAGGCATCGTCCGCCAGATCCGCCGCGAACGCGACCGCCCGATGAAGGTAATCGCCACCGGCGGGCTGGCGCGGTTGTTCGAACAGGGATTTGACCTGTTCGACCGCGTCGAGGATGACCTGACCATGCACGGGCTGCGGCTTATCAACGACTACAACAAGGAACTGAGCGCGTGAAAGAGCGTCTGATCTATCTTCCGCTCGGCGGGGCCGGCGAAATTGGCATGAATGCCTATGTCTATGGCTATGGCCCCGAGGGCAAGGAACGGCTGATCGTGGTCGATCTGGGCGTGACCTTTCCCGACATGGACGGTTCGCCCGGGGTGGACCTGATCATGGCCGACATCGCCTGGCTGGCCGGGAATGCCGACCGGATCGAGGCGATCTTCATCACCCACGCGCATGAGGACCATATCGGCGCGCTGCCACATTACTGGCCGCGGCTGAAAAAGGACGTCTACGCCCGCCGCTTCACCGCCCGCATCGGCGAAATGAAGCTGGAAGAGGCGGGCCTGCCCACCGACGCGATCCGCGTGGTGGAACCGCGCCCGCAGGTGATCGAGGCCGGTCCCTTCAGGGTGCAGTTCGTGCCGGTGTCGCATTCCATCCCCGAAAGCTCGGCGCTGGTGATCGACACGCCGGCGGGGCGTATCGTCCATTCCGGCGATTTCAAGCTGGATGGCAATCCGGTGGTGGGCGAACCCTTCGACCCGGTCCTGTGGCATGACATTGCCAGGGAAGGCCAGGGGGTCAAGGTGCTGACCTGCGATTCCACCAATGTCTTCACCCCCCATCCCGGCCGGTCCGAGGCGACGCTGGCCACGCCGCTGGCCGAACTGATCGCGGCGCAGGACGGCATGGTGGTGGCGACCACCTTTGCGTCCAACGTGGCGCGGCTGAAAACCCTGGCCGAGGCGGGGAAGGCGGCGGGCCGCTCGATCTGTCTGTTGGGGCGGGCGATGAAAAAGATGGTCACGGCGGCCCAGGAAACCGGCGTTCTGACCGGCTTTCCGGGGACCGTGACGCCCGAACAGGCGGCTGAAATCCCGCGTGAAAACCTGATGCTGATCGTCACCGGCAGCCAGGGCGAACGCCGCGCGGCCTCGGCCCAGCTGAGCCGGGGCAAGTATCTGGGCCTTGAAATGCGCGAGGGCGATACCTTCCTGTTTTCTTCCAAGACGATCCCGGGCAATGAACGCGGCGTGATCCGCATCATGAACGCGTTTTCGGAAATGGGGGTCGAGGTGATCGACGACCGTGGCGGGCTGTATCATGTGTCCGGCCATGCCAACCGCCCCGATCTTGAGGCGGTGCAGGATCTGCTGCGCCCCCGGATCCTGATCCCGATGCATGGCGAACATCGCCACCTGCGCGAACATGTCAAGATCGCCCAGTCCAAGGGCATCGCCGCCGAAGTGGCGACCAATGGCACGATGATCGACCTGACCGGCGCCGCGCCCAAGGTGGTGGAATATATCGAGGCCGGGCGCACCTATCTGGATGGCAATGTGCTGATCGGCGCGATGGATGGCGTGGTGCGCGACCGGATTCGCATGGCGCTGAACGGACATGTCCTGGTCACCGTCATCATCGACGAAGAGGATATGCCGCTGGGCGATGCCTGGGTCGAGATGATGGGCCTGCCGCCCAGGGGCCGCAACGGCGCCGATGTGGCCGGTGTGATCGAAGAGGAACTGGCCACCTTCCTGGAACGCGCCAGTGCCAAGGTCATCGCGAATGACGCCAAGATGGACGAGGCGATCCGCCGCATCGTCCGCCAGGTGACGATGGAGGAAATCGGCAAGAAGCCCGAGGTGACGGTGGTGGTCTCGCGCCTGATCGCGGACTAGCCGGGGCAGGGGCAGGGGCTTTGCGGCCCCGCCGTTCCGCGCCGTACGAAACACAAAGGCCCGGACCTGATGGTCCGGGCCTTTTGTCCTGTTGGTGTGCCGGGGCCGTGGCGCGATCAGCTGTCGCTGGTTTCCTCGGCCTCGGTATCCTCGGTGGTGCGCGCAAGGGTTGCGGGGCGGAAGCTGCGCAGGATGAAATCGGGCACATGATCGCCCATGCCGACCACGGCAGGCCCGCTGTCGCGGTCGCGGCGCCGGTCGCGCCGGTCGTCGCGCCGGTCGTCGCGGCGATCTTCACGGCGCGGTTCGGGGGCGGCTTCGGGCTGCGGGGCGGCGATGACCGGGGTTTCGGCCACGGCGGCCTCAACCACGGTTTCACGGGTGTCGCGCGGGGCGCGTTCGGCTCTGTCGCGTCCGCCACGGCTGCGGCTGCGTCCGCCCCGGCCCCCCCGGTCGGTGGCCCCGCGCTCGCCATCCTCGCGCGGGCGGGCGGGGCGTTGGGCGGCCTCGGACAGGGCAAAGCCTTCGGGGGCATCGACACGCGGGATCGGCTGTTTTACCAGACTTTCGATCGCGGCCAGGTATTTTTCATCCGCCGGGGTGGCGATGGTATAGGCGGTGCCAAGACGGCCCGCGCGCCCGGTGCGGCCGATGCGGTGAACGTAATCCTCGGCATGGCTGGGCACGTCAAAGTTGAACACATGGCTGACCGCCGGAATGTCCAGCCCCCGCGCCGCCACGTCGGACGCCACAAGGAAGCGCAGCGACCCGTCGCGGAACCCGTCCAGCGTGCGCATCCGCTGGCTCTGGTCCAGGTCGCCGTGGATCGGGGCGGCGTCAAAGCCATGCGCCTTCAGCGACTTGGCGACGATGTCCACCTCGGTCTTGCGGTTGCAGAAGATGATCGCGTTGGTGCAGGTCACGCCTTCCGCGGTGATGATGGCGCGCAGCAGTTCGCGTTTCTGCTTGGCGGCCTGATCGCGCCGCGTCGGCGTCAGTTCGACCAGCCGCTGGGTGATCGTTTCCGATGTGGTGGCCTGGCGCGCGACCTCGATCCGGGCGGGGGCGTGCAGGAAGGTGTTGGTGATCCGCTCGATTTCCGGCGCCATGGTGGCGCTGAAGAACAGCGTCTGGCGGGTAAAGGGCGTCAGCTGGAAGATCCGCTCGATATCCGGGATGAAGCCCATGTCGAGCATCCGGTCCGCCTCATCCACGACCATGATCTGCACGCCGGTCAGCAACAGCTTGCCGCGTTCGAAATGGTCCAGCAGGCGGCCGGGGGTGGCGATCAGCACGTCGACGCCACGGTCGATCAGCTTGTCCTGTTCGCCAAAGCTGACCCCGCCGATCAGCAGCGCCTTGGTCAGCTTGGTGTTCCTGGCATAGATGTCGAAGTTTTCGGCCACCTGCGCGGCCAGTTCGCGCGTCGGGCACAGCACCAGGCTGCGCGGCATCCGCGCCCGTGCCCGGCCCTTGGCCAGAAGCGTGATCATCGGCAGCGTGAACGAGGCGGTCTTGCCGGTGCCGGTCTGGGCGATGCCCAGCACATCCTTGCCTTCCAGCGCGGGCGGAATGGCGCCGGCCTGGATCGGGGTCGGGGTTTCATAGCCCGCATCGGCAATGGCGGAAAGGACCTTGGGGTCCAGTTTCAGATCAGAGAACTTGGTCATCAGCGTCCTAATGTGCGGTATCGGACCGCAGGGTGAAGGGACGCGGGTATCGGGCGCCCCGTGGCATCCCGCCAGATGCGGGTGCAGGTCCCCTACTGCATCGCGCGAAAAAGGTCAATCTTCGTGGATGTGGCCCGGCATTGACGGCAGGGCCGCGCTCTGGCAGGGGAAGGGCAGGAATAGGATGGACCCATGAACCTCTTTGCCGATATCCGCGCGGCGGTGATTTCCGCGCTTGAAGACATGGTGGCGGCGGGCGACCTGCCGCCCGGTCTTGACATGTCCAATGTCGCGGTCGAGCCGCCGCGCGATGCGCTGCATGGCGATATGGCGACCAATGCCGCGATGGTGCTGGCCAAACCCGCCGGCAAGGCGCCGCGCGCCATCGCCGAGGCGCTGGCCGTCCGGCTGGCCGCCGATCACCGCATCGACAGCGCCGAAGTGGCGGGACCGGGCTTTCTGAACCTGCGCCTGTCGGCCCTGGTCTGGGACGGGGTGTGCCGCGCGGCGCTGTTGCAGGGGCGCGCCTTCGGGCGTTCGGCCATGGGGCAGGGCGGCAAGGTCAATGTCGAATTCGTCTCGGCCAACCCGACGGGGCCGATGCATGTGGGCCATACCCGCGGCGCGGTCTTTGGCGACGCGCTGGCCAGCCTGCTGGATTTCGCGGGCTATGACGTGACGCGCGAATATTACATCAACGACGGCGGCGCGCAGGTCGATGTGCTGGCGCGGTCGGCCTATGAACGCTACCGCGAGGCCAATGGCCTGGAACCGGAAATCCGCGAAGGCCTGTATCCCGGCGATTACCTGATCCCGGTGGGCGAGGCGCTGAAGGCGAAATATGGCGCAAGCCTGCTGGACAAGCCCGAATCCGAATGGCTGGCCGATCTGCGCGCCTTCGCCACCGCGCGCATGATGGACATGATCCGCGAGGATCTGGCCTGTCTGGGTGTGACGATGGATGTCTATTCCAGCGAAAAGGCGCTTTATGGCACCGGCCAGATCGAGGCCGCGCTGGAAGAATTGCGCGCCCAGGGCCTGATCTATGAAGGCGTGCTGGAACCGCCCAAGGGCAAGCTGCCCGAGGATTGGGAAGAACGCGAACAGACGCTGTTCCGGTCCACCGCCTTTGGCGACGATGTGGACCGCCCGGTGATGAAATCGGACGGCAGCTGGACCTATTTCGCCCCCGACATCGCCTATCACTATGACAAGGTGAAGCGTGGCTTTGACATGCTGATCGACGTGCTGGGCGCGGATCATGGCGGCTATGTCAAGCGGATGAAGGCGGCGGTGGCGGCGTTGTCGGGCGGGCGCGTGCCGCTGGACATCAAGCTGATCCAGCTGGTCAAGCTGTTCAAGAACGGCGAGCCCTTCAAGATGTCCAAGCGCGCGGGCACCTTCGTGACGCTGCGCGATGTGGTGGAACAGGCCGGCGCCGGTGTCACCCGCTTTGTCATGCTGACGCGCAAGAATGATGCGGCCCTGGATTTCGACTTTGCCAAGGTTCTGGAACAGTCCAGGGACAATCCGGTCTTTTACGTCCAGTATGCCCATGCGCGGGTCTGTTCGGTGCTGCGCAAGGCGGCCGATATGGGGGTGGATGTGTCCGACGCGGCGCTGTCGCAGGCCGATCTGACGCGCAACCGCCACGAGGCCGAGGTGGCCCTGGCCAGGAAGATCGCCGAGTGGCCGCGGCTGGTGGAAATCGCCGCGCGCGCGAACGAACCGCATCGCGTGGCCTTCTACCTGTATGAACTGGCGTCCGATCTGCATTCGCTGTGGAACCGTGGCAATGACGATCCGTCGCTGCGCTTCGTGCAGGATGGCGATCTGGCCGCCACATCGGCGAAAATCGCGCTGGCCCGGGCCGCGGGCGTTGTTATTTCCGCGGGTCTTGGTATTCTTGGCGTGACCCCCGCGGAAGAGATGCGCTGAGAACGCACCGCCCGGGGCCAGACAGGCAGGGCGGGGCGACCCGCCCCTCAACGGCAGACCGGGTCCACCCGGCGATGAGGCGAGCATGGCAAGCATCCATTACCGTGACAGCGGGCCCTGGCGGCATGAACCGGCGCCCGACCCCGTGCCGATGACGGCCGAGGGGATGCGCGGCGACGGGATCCGGGGCGGCGGGATACAGGGTGTTGTGGCCCCGGTGTCGCGCTGGGTTCACTATGCCGGCGCGCTGACCAGTGTCGCGCTGGTCGCGGGGCTGGGGATCTGGGGTTACAAGCTGGCGGTGCGCGATCTGGCCGGGGTGCCGGTGATCCGCGCGCTGGACGGGCCCGCCCGCATTGCCCCCGACGATCCGGGCGGCGATCTGGCGCGCCATGTCGGCCTGTCGGTCAATGCGGTGGCCGCCCATGGCACCGCGGCACCCGCGCCCGATCAGGTGGTTCTGGCGCCAGGCCCGGGCGCGCTGGCGCCCGATGATGCGCCGATGGCCGCGCTGGTCCCGCCGGACGCGCCGGTTGCCTCGGGGGCTGCCGATGCGCCGGCGGAAACCCTGACCACCGCCGCGATGCCGGTGCCCGACAACCTGGCCGCCCCGGCCCCCGGCGCCAGCGCCCAGGGCTTCACCGCCGAGGCCGCCGCCGCGCAGGCCCCGGCCGGCACCCCCGCCGCAGACAGCCCCGCCGCAGACAGCCTTGAACAGGCGCCCGATGAATCCCCGGACCTGGCCGCGACCGAAACGGTCGCGCCGCAGGCGATCCCCGACAGCGTGCCGGGCGTGGCCCGCTCGCCCCGGCCGCTGGTCCGGCCCGCCCGCGACATGATCGCCGAGGCCGCCGCGCGCGCCGTGGCCGAAGCCCTGGCCGAGCCCGCCGCGCTGGATGTCGACCCCGACAGCCTGCCCGCCGGCACCCGTCTGGTGCAGCTGGGCGCCTTTGACGCGCCCGCGGATGCGCGTGGCGAATGGGACCGGGTCGCTGGCCGTTTTGCCAGCCTGATCGCCGGCAAGCGCCGCGTGATCCAGGAGGCAAGCTCGGGCGGGCGCACCTTCTACCGGCTGCGGGTCGAGGGCTTTGCCGATGTGGCCGATGCCCGCCGCTTCTGCGCCGCCCTGCTGGCCGAACAGGTCAACTGCATCCCCGCGCAGGTGCGCTGATGGCGCCTGCCGCCCCGCGCCAGGGTGCCGCTATCCTGGGTTGTGCGGGGCTGACCCTTGGCCCCGATGAGGTCGCCTTTTTCCGCGAGGCGGACCCGTGGGGGTTCATCCTGTTCGCCCGCAATGTCGACACGCCCGATCAGCTGCGCCGCCTGACAGGCGATCTGCGCGATGCCGTGGGGCGGCAGGCGCCGATCCTGATCGATCAGGAAGGCGGGCGCGTGCAGCGGCTGCGCGCGCCGCATTGGCGCGAATGGCTGGCGCCCCTGGATCAGGCCGTTCGCAGCGGGGCGGGGGGCGCGCGGAGCTTTTGGCTGCGCGCCCGGATCATGGCGGCGGAACTGCGCGCGGTGGGGATCGATGCCAATTGCGCCCCCACCTGCGACATTGCGGGGCCCGACACCCACCCCTTCCTGCGCAACCGCTGCCTTGGGACGGATGCGGCCAGCGTCGCCGCCCATGCGCGCGCCACGGCGGCGGGGTTTCTGGCGGGCGGCGTTCTGCCGGTGATCAAGCATATCCCCGGCCACGGCCGCGCCACCGCCGACAGCCACCTGGACCTGCCCACTGTCACCGCGCCGCTGGAGGTGCTGGATCAGACCGATTTCGCCCCCTTCCGCGCGCTGGCCGATCTGCCCATGGGCATGACCGCGCATATCCGTTTTGCCGCGCTGGACCCGGCGCCGGCCACGCAATCGGCGCGTGTGATCGGGCTGATCCGGGACCGGATCGGCTTTGACGGTCTGTTGATGACCGATGACATCGGCATGCAGGCGCTGTCCGGCCCTGTGACGGATCGTGCGGCAAAATCCATCGCGGCGGGCTGTGATGTGGTGCTGCACTGCAATGGCGATCTGGCCGAGATGCAGGCCGTGGTGGCCGCGGCCGGGCGGCTGACGCCTGCGGCCCATGCCCGCGCCTCCGCGGCCCTGGCCCGCCGGATCGCGCCCGAGGCCGTTGACATCGCGGGCCTTGAGGCCGAACTTGGGGCGGTCCTGAACGGCGCGCCGAGCCCCAAGCCCAAGGCCTGACCCCCGCATGCCCGACACATCCGAGACGAACCTTTTTGAGGCGCAATCCGTCGCCGACCGGCTGCAGGCCGAGGCGCTGATCGTCGATGTCGAGGGCTTCGAAGGCCCGCTGGACCTGTTGCTGACGCTGTCGCGCACGCAAAAGGTCGATCTGCGGCGGATTTCGGTGCTGGAACTGGCGGAACAATACCTGGCCTTCGTCGACCGCGCCAAGGCGCTGCGCATCGAACTGGCCGCCGATTATCTGGTGATGGCGGCTTGGCTTGCGTTCCTTAAATCCCGCCTGCTGCTGCCGCCCGACCCCGCCGCCGAGGGCCCCTCGGCCGAGGATATGGCCGCCCATCTGGCCTTCCAGCTGGAACGCCTGCAGGCCATGCGCGAGGCGGCGGCGCAGTTGATGGCGCGCGACCGGCTGGGCCGCGATAACTTTGCCCGCGGCCTGTCCGAAGAGGTCGCCCGCGTGCGCAAGGTGGTCTATACCGCCTCGCTGCTGGATCTGATGCAGGCCTATGCGCGCATCCGCACCCGCGACGAATTTCGCCCCTATGCCTTTGACCGGCGCGATGTGTTCACGATGGAACAGGCGCTGGACCGGCTGCGCGGCCTGATCGGCTTTGCCGGCGACTGGACCGAACTGGCCAGTTATCTGCCCGATGGCTGGGGCGGCGATCCCAAGCGGCGCCGATCCGCCACCGCTGCCACCTTTGCCGCCAGTCTGGAACTGGCCAAGCAGGGCCAGATCGAGATCCGCCAGTCCGAAACCTTCGCCCCCATTTCCATCCGACGGAAGACGCCGTGACCGACGCCCCCGAAAAAACGCTGTTCGACGCCCCGCCGATCGCGGAACAGGAACGCATGGTCGAGGCGATCCTGTTTGCCTCGGCCGCGCCGGTTTCGGTGGCCGAGATGGCCGAACGGATGCCACACGGCGCCGACCCGGCCGAGGCGCTGGCCTATCTGCGCAAACGCTATGAGGGGCGGGGCGTGCGGCTGGTGCGGGTGGGTGATGCCTGGGCCTTCCGCACCGCGCCTGACCTTGGGTTCCTGATGCAGAAGGAAACGGTGGAACAGCGCAAACTGTCGCGCGCGGCCATCGAGACGCTGGCGATCATCGCCTATCACCAGCCCGTCACCCGCGCCGAGATCGAGGAAATCCGCGGCGTGGCCGTGTCGCGCGGCACCATCGACCAGCTTCTTGAAATGGAATGGATCCGCTTTGGCCGTCGCCGGATGACGCCGGGGCGCCCGGTGACCTTTGTGGTCACGCAAGGCTTCCTGGATCATTTCAACCTGGAATCCGCCCGTGACCTGCCCGGCCTGAAAGAGCTGCGCGCGGCGGGTCTTCTGGATAACCGCCCGCTGCCCGGGGCGGATGCGGCGCCTGACGATGAGGCCGAGGAGATCAACGGCCAGACAGAACTTTTTGAAGATTGAAAGGGTTAAGCGGTGAACCTGAACCAGATTGTGAACATGGTGATCAAGGCCGTCACGCGGCGGCTGGTCAATTGGGGCGTGAACAAGGGCATGGATCTGGCCACGCGCCGGGGCACGGGCGGCACGGGCGACCCTGCGGCGCAGGGCAAGGCCACGCCCGCGCAGCAACGGCAGGCCAATGCCGCGCGCGAGGCCGCCAGGCGCGCCCGTCAGGCGGCCAGGATCACGCGCCGTCTGCGCTAAGGGGGCCTGCGCCGATCGGCTGCAGCAGGCCTGCCTCGGCCAGCGCGGCCAGATGGCGGCGCATGTCGTCACGCAGCTGCGCGGGCGGGGTGTCGGGAAAGACCTCGGCCAGAACCTCGGCGCAATCGGCGGCGCTGCCGGGGATTTCCAGCATCTGCCAGATCGCGGTGCCGACCGGGTTCAGTTCCCACAACATCGGCTCGCCGGCCTGCCACAGGAAAGTGGCCTGGCCGTGCTGGCGCAGCGCCACGGCGGGGCTGCGCTGCCAGATCTGATCCAGCGGCACGGGGGCGGCCTCGGGGGCGGCATCGATGGCGGTGTCAAAGGGCAGGTCCGGGCCGATGTCCAGATCCGCGGGCAGGTCCGGCCCGGCAAAGGCGCGCATCAGCAACGCGGCGGCCTGATCCAGATCGGAATAGACCAGGCGCAGCACCGGCAGGCCATCGGTCAGGCTTTCGGCGCGGTCAAAGGCCGCTTCGGCCGAGGGCAGGTCGGTGATCGTCTGCACCAGCAGCAGGCGCAGCGCCTGGCCCGGATCAAGCCGGTGCAGCCGCGCCGGTCCCGATGCGCGGCGATCCAGCATCACCAGCGCGCCCAGCGGCGCCAGGCTGCCATGCGGGGCAAGGTTGGGCAGCATCAGATAGCCATAGCGGTCATCGGCGGGGCCGGGGTGGGCCTCGACATGGGCGCGCAGGACCGGGCCTGCGGTATCGGGCAGCGGCAGGCGCAGCCGCGGCGCCACGCCCAGCCCCAGCGCGCGGCCATCGGCCAGCACCGGCAGGACATCGTCGCAAAACAGCCGCACGCCCGGTTCGGCGGTCATCCGGGCGGTCAGGGTGCTTTTGCCCGCCCGGCGCGGCCCGGTCAGCACGACGATCCGGCCCGCCAGTTCCAGCGCGCCGCAATGCAGCCCCAGTGCCCCGGGCTGGGCGGCGCTGTAGGCCTGGGTCATGTCGGCCAGGGTGGCGCAGACCGCGGCGGTGGCGCTCAGCCCGTCCAGAGGCTCGGGCAGGAAGGGCGAGGTGACGCGGTAACGTCCCGGCCCCGCAGGCTCGATCCACGAGACCGGCGCGGGGCCGTCGGCGCGGGGGGGCGTCGGTTCGGGCAGCCAGCCGGTCAGACAGCGCATCAATTGCGTGGCAAGGCCCGCATCATCGGGCAGCCGCACCGGCCCGGGAAGGCCGGGAAAATCCAGGTTCAGCACAGGCGTACGGCGCCCCCCGAAGGGGGCGCCGCGGCGCTGGATCAGATCACGCTGCGACATGCCTTAGCGGGTGCCGGGCTGGTCGCGCATCCAGCGGGGCGTTCCGGCCTCGGGTGCGCGGCCCTCGCGGTGCCAGTCCCCGCCCTGCGACCGCCCCGAACCGTGGCCCTCGCGCGGCCAGTCCCCGCCTTGCGACGGGCGCGAGTTGCGGCCCCGCGACGGACCCGAATTCCGGCCCCGCGACGGGCCCGAATTGTGGCCCCGCGACGGGCCCGAATTGCGGCCCCGCGACGGGCCCGAATTGCCGCCGCGCGAATTGCCGCCGCGCGAGGCACCGCTGGCATGAGCCGCGTTCAGCCCCACCAGCGTGGGTGCCACATAGGCCGCGCCCGCCAGAAGGCCCACACGCGCCAGAAGCGCACGGCGGTTGAGGGTGGTGTCTTTTGCCTTGGTCATCTTTGCCTCCGTCTGCGCCGCCAGCGGCGCGTTCCAGGTTCCAGTTGCGACCGGATCTTTCCCCGGTGCCTGGGGATAACGCCGCAGGGCGAAAAACATTCCCCGGGCAGGCGAAGAAAAATTGAAAAAATTGGAACGACTTGAAAAGACGAAGGAAATCAGCCGGCACGGAAATGTTTGGCCAGTTTCAATCCCTGGCCCTGATAGTTCGATGCGATGCCCGCGCCATAAAGCCGATCGGGCCGGGCGGCCATGCGTTCATAGACAAGCCGGCCCACGACCTGCCCGTGTTCCAGGACAAAAGGCGCCTCGTGGCAGCGCACCTCAAGCACGCCGCGCGATCCCGCACCCCCTGCCGCGCCATGGCCGAAGCCCGGATCGAAGAAGCCCGCGTAATGCACACGGAATTCGCCCACCATCGCCAGATAGGGCGCCATTTCGGCGGCATGATCGGGCGGGATCGTCACCGCCTCACGCGAGACGAGGATGTAGAAGGCGCCCGGGTCCAGGATGATGCGCCCGTCGCGGGTGCGGATTTCTTCCCAGAAATCCGAGGCGGGGTAATGCGCGATCCGGTCCAGATCGATCACGCCGGTATGCGGCTTGGCGCGATAGCCCACCAGATCGCCCGCTTCGGGGCGCAGATCGACGGAAAAGCCAAGGCCCCCGTCAATCACCGCCTCGCCGCTGACCAGCGGTTCTTCGGCATGCAGGCGGATCAGCTCGGCATCGGTCAGCGCGGCCTGACCCGCGCGGAAGCGGATCTGGTTCAGCCGCATCCCGGGCCGCACCAGCACCGAAAAGGACCGCGGGCAGATTTCGGCGTAAAGCGGACCGGCATAGCCTTCGGGGATGCGGTCGAATTCGGTGCCGCCATCGGTGATGACCCGGGTCAGCAGATCCAGCCGCCCGGTCGAGGATTTGGCATTGGCCACCGCCGTCACGCCCGCGGGCAGGGCAAGCCGTTCCATCAGCGGCACCAGGTAGACACAGCCCTTTTCCAGCACCGCGCCCTCGCGCAGGTCCATGCGGTGCATTTCAAATTCGTCCAGCCGGGCATCGACGCGGCGGGTCTTGCCGGCCAGGAATGACGCGCGGATGCGATAGGCGACATGGCCCAGCCGCAGGTCCAGGCTGGCGGGTTGGATCTGTTCGGGGATCACGGGGATGTCGGCGGCAATTTCGCCGCGGGCGATCATCGCCTTCAGATGGCTGTCCGGCAGCACGCCCGTGGTCATTTGGCTTCCCCCCGATAGGCGAACGCCCACCCCGGGACGGGATGGGCGTTTCGGTTTTGGTCGGGCCGGCGAGATTCGAACTCGCGACCTTCCGCCCCCCAGACGGACGCGCTAACCAGGCTGCGCCACGGCCCGACGAGGCGCATATAGAGCGATTGTTGCGCCGGGGGCAAGCGGCAAAACCAACTTTTTTCGCCTGCCTGCAAAACACATCAGACTTGCCCCCGGGCAGCGGGCCAGCGGCCTGACCCGGGGGCGTGATTCAGGGCCGGGCCGGGGGGGCGGCAAGCCGGTCGCGTAACGCCACCAGACGCCGGGCCGCGTCGCCAAGGGCTGCGCGCGCGCCCGGGGCCTGCAGGGCGGCCGCCGGGCCAAGCGCGCGCAGGCGCGCGGCCAGGGGGCGCCCCAAGGGCAGGGCAGGGGCTGGCAGGGGCTGCGATTCGGGGACCTCGGGGACCGGCTGTGGTTCGCCGGGGAAGGGCCGCACCACGGCGGGCGCGGGCGCATCCGGTGCGACATCCAGCGCGATCGGGGCCCCGGCATCAGGTTCGGAATCAGGTTCGGGTTCGGGTGATGGCGGCGGCGTCAGGCCTGCAAACAGCGTATCCTGCGGCCAGCCGTCCGGGGCCCGTCCGGGCGCGTGGTCTGCGGGCGCGTGGTCCGCGGGCGGTTGTGCCCAGGATGCCGGCAGCACGGGGTCATCGGGATCGGGCTGCAACATCGTGCCCGCCGCAGCCGGATCGGGGCTGTCACCGGGGACCCAAAGACCGGCGGCCCAAAGACCGGCGGCGCGGGGCGGTTCGGGCCGGTCCTGTTCGGCCGCAGCCGGATCAGGGCTGTCGGGCATGGCCGCTTCGGCCCCCATCGCCCGCTGCGGCGCCGTGGCCGGGCTTGTCCGCACCGGATCGGCGGGGGGGGCATCCTCATCCCAGCCAAGACCCGCGACATGGCGCACGCCCTGTTCCTTCAGGATTTTCTGCACCCCGCGGATCGTCATCCCCTCATCATGCAGCAGCCGCCGGATGCCGCCCAGCAGCGCCACATCTGCGGGGCGGTAATACCGCCGCCCGCCTGCGCGCTTGACCGGGCGCACCTGCGGAAAGCGGCTTTCCCAGAAGCGCAGCACATGCGCGGGCGTACCCAGAAGCTCGGCCACCTCGCTGATCGTGCGGAATGCCCCGGCTGACTTTTCCATAAGCCGCCTCCCCTGACAGTCTGATCGCGCGAACGCGTCTTAGCGGGCGTTGCCCTCGGCCACGCGATCCTTCATCAGATGCGAAGGCCGGAACGACAGCACCCGGCGGGGCGAGATCGGCACCTCTTCCCCGGTTTTCGGATTGCGCCCCATGCGCGAGGATTTGGCGCGCACCGAAAACGTCCCGAAGGACGAAATCTTTACCGTCTCACCGCGCACCAGCGCATCCGAGACATGTTGCAGAACGCTTTCCACCAGCTGCGCGGATTCGTTGCGCGACAGGCCCACCTCGCGGAATACCGCTTCGCTAAGGTCCATGCGCGTCAGGGTCTTTTCACTCATGCCATCCCCCGGATTGTTCGCCCCACGATGGGCGCATTGATTTCCCGAGTCAATATCAATGGCTTGGACCGTGGCCTTCAGACGCCCCGGCGCGCGGGCCGCAGGCCGGCTTACCAGCGCAGCACCACCGCGCCCCAGGCCAGACCGCCGCCGATCGCCTCGGTCACGATCAGGTCGCCCGGCTTGATCTGGCCGCGCGCCTTGCCCACCGACAGCGCCAGCGGGATCGAGGCGGCCGAGGTGTTGCCATGGTCCTGCACGGTCACGACAACGCGGTCCATCGGTACCTGCATCCGTTCGGCCGTGGCGGTGATGATGCGCAGATTGGCCTGATGCGGCACGATCCAGTCGACATCGCCGCCCGTCAGCCCCGCCTTGTCCAGCGCGGCATGGGCGGTATCGGCCAGTTTCTGCACCGCGTGGCGAAACACCTGATTGCCCTGCATCCGCAGATGGCCCGACTGCCCGTTCGAGGATACGCCGCCATCGACATAAAGCAGATCGCGGTGGCGGCCGTCGGAATGCAGGTCGGTGGACAGGATGCCGTGGTCGGCGGTGGTGCCGGTGCCGGGTGTGGCCTCAAGCACCAGGGCGCCCGCGCCATCGCCGAACAACACGCAGGTGCCGCGGTCCTTCCAGTCCATGATCCGGCTGAAGGTTTCCGCCCCGATCACCAGAACCCGTTCCGCCTGACCCGACAGGATCAGCGCATTGGCATTGGTCAGCGCATAGACAAAGCCCGCGCAGACCGCCTGCAGGTCATAGGCAAAGCCGCGCGTCGTGCCCAGGCCCGCCTGCACCATGGTGGCCACCGACGGGAAGGTCAGGTCGGGGGTCGAGGTCGCCACGATGATCGCATCGATCCGATCGGGGGCCATGCCCGCATCGTCCAGCGCGGCGCGCGCGGCGCGGATCGCCATCTGCGATGTGGTTTCGCCCTCGGCGGCGAAATGGCGCCGCTCGATCCCCGAACGGGTGCGGATCCATTCATCCGTCGTGTCGACGATCGCCTCGAATTCGGCGTTCTCGACCACGCGTTCGGGCAGGTAATGCCCGACGCCCCGAACCACGGCGCGGAGTGTCATCTGGAGGATCCGTTTCTTGTATCTTGCAGGGCATCCTGACCCGGAACCGCCGCAGAGGCAACCCGGGCCGCAAGCTTGGCGCCAAAGCCTGACTGGGCCAGCTGGACGGCCAGGCCGATGGCGGCGGCCACGCCGGTGGCATCGGCCGATCCGTGGGATTTGACGACCGTGCCGTTCAGCCCCAGGAAAACGCCGCCATTGACGCGCCGCGGGTCCAGCCGTGCCTGCAGCCGCCGCAGCGACCCCAGCGCCAGAAGCGCGCCCAGCCGCGACAACAGCGTGCCGCCCAGGGCTTCGCGCAGGAATTCGCTGGCCAGTTTCGCCGTGCCCTCGCCGGTTTTCAGCGCGACATTGCCGGTGAAGCCATCGGTGACGATCACATCGACCCGGGCCGAGGGCAGGTCGGTGCCTTCCACGAAGCCGACATAATCGAAGGCGCCCGCCTCTTGCGCGGCGCCGATCAGGTCATGGGCGGCCTTCAGCTCGGCCCGGCCCTTGTGTTCCTCGGTGCCGACATTCAGCAGGCCGACGCGCGGGCGGTCGATGCCCAGCCCGTTGCGGGCATAGGACGTGCCCATCAGCGCATAGGTCAGCAGATCGGGCGCCTCGGCCTTCACATCGGCGCCCACGTCCAGCATCACGTTGAAGCCCGACGGATTGCGCGATGGCCACAGGCAGGCGATGGCGGGGCGGGTCACGCCCGGCAGGCGGCGCAGGCGGATCATGGAAATCGCCATCAGCGCCCCGGTATTGCCACAGGATACGGCCACCGTGGCCTCGCCCGCGCGCACCGAATCGATCGCCGACCACATCGAGGTGTCCTGGCCGTTGCGCATCACCTGGGCGGGCTTGTCGTCCATCGTCACGACGCCGGTGGCATCGCGGATTTCACAGCGCGGGGCAATGCCCTGCGCCGCGATCAGGCGGGACAGTTCATCCTTGGGGCCATGCACCACAAAGCGCACCGCCGGATGGGCGCGGGCGGCCGCGGCAATGCCGCCGACCACGGCGGCGGGGCCGCGGTCGCCCCCCATCGCATCAATGGAAATGACCACGGGACCAGCGGCGGGGCCGGCAGCACCCGGCGAAATGACATCGGCGCCGGTCTGTGCCGGCGCCTGAGCCTGCAATGGGGTCTGTTGGTGCTCGTGGTCCTGCGAGGATCGCATGACGTTGGCGCCGGGATGCGACGGGCTTACGCCGCGTCGTCGTCCAGATCGACCTCGGCGGCCTGTGCCACCACTTCGCGATCGTCATAATGACCGCAGGCGCCGCAAACGTGGTGCGGGCGCTTCAGCTCGCCGCAGTTGGGGCATTCCGCCGGGTTCGCGGCGACAAGGGCGTCATGCGCACGGCGCATGTTGCGGCGGGAACGCGTGACTCGGTTCTGAGGGACAGCCATGTCTCAACCTCGGGTGTTCGGGGGCATTACAGCCCTGATTTTCCTGGAGTATCGTCACTGGCGCCAGCTGGCGGACCGGGTGCGAACCCAAACTTCGAATGAGGCCGGGAACATACTGTGTTTCTGCCCGGGCGCAAGTCCTTTCTTCGGGCTTGCGTCCGCGCTCAGTCTGCGCCGTCCTCGGGGGCCTTCTGGCCTGTTTTCAACAGATCCGCAAGCCCCGCGAAGGGGCGGGTGGATTCGGGCGTCAGCGGGGCCGCGCCGGGGGCGGTGGCGCTGATCTCGCCCAGTTCGGCGCCCGGCGCGCGCGGATAAAGCGGCAATGCCAGTTCCAGCGCCTCAAGCGCCACCGCGGCCAGGTCGATCACCGCGGGCAGGGTCTCGGCGGTGTCATCCTCGGGCATCTCGATCTCATCGCCGGCGGGTTCGGGCATGTCGGCCAGATAGCGGCGCAGGACAGAATCGTGCAGATCGGTGGTCACGGGGGCCAGCGTCACCACGCAGGGCTGCACGACGCGGGCGGTCATCTCGGCTTCAAGATCCCAGTCGGTGCGCCCGCGCGGCACCAGCTGCCCCTTGAATCGCAGCGTTTCAAGCGCGGTGATCCCGGCCCAGCCGGCAATCGCGGCGCGCGTGGCCGCATCGGGGGTCAGGTCAAAGCGGGTGGGCTTGCGGCCGGCCAGGTCGGCCACGCGGCGGGGCTGCGACCAGGGCAGGGCGGGGGTGTCGGTCATGGGGCGGTTCCTTCGGTCTGGCGCGGTGGTCAAGGGTCGTATGGCGGGCTGGCGCGGCGCCTGCGCCCGCCCGATGATCCGGGGCCGGCCATCAGGTTCCATCAGTTCCCTTGAGGGCCGGGCGTGAGTGTTGTAAGCGGGATAAAAGGCTGCGGTCGGCAAGGCAAGAGGGGGGTGCAGGTGAGGATCGGTTCCGTGACACGGCGCGGTGCGATGGCGATCGCGCTGGGGGCAGGTCTGATGGTGGCCGGCTGTTCGCCCGTCTTCCGCAATCACGGCTATATCCCGACCGATGAGGATCTGGCGCAGATACGGATCGGCGCCAGCACGCGCGACGATGTCGCCGCCAGCGTTGGCCGCCCGTCGTCGGCTGGGCTGCTGGAGGGGTCGGGCTGGTATTACGTCGGCAGCCGCTGGAAGCTGGCAGGCGCGCGCGAGCCGCAGGAAATCGACCGTCAGGTCGTCGCGGTCAGCTTTGATGCGGGTGGCCGCGTCGCCAATGTGGAACGCTTCGGGCTGGAACAGGGGCAGGTCGTGGCGCTGTCGCGGCGCGTGACGGAAAGCAACATTCGCGGCATCGGCATCGTGCGCCAGTTGCTGGGCAACCTGGGCCGGGTGTCCGCCGATCAGCTGGTGGATTGACGGGCGGGGGCGTGATGCGGGGCGCGACGATGCGGGGCAGGGGATGATGCCGCCGCCGGTCGCGGCGCCGGACACGCCGCAGGGCACACCGCAAGATGTGGCGCTGATCCGCGGGCGTTATCGCGCCCGTCTGGCGCAAGGTGACGCCGATGTTCAGGCCGCACAGGCGCTGCGCTGGCGCGCTTTCCGGGGCGGTGCGGCGGCAGGGGGCGCGGGCAGCGCGGGCCGCGATGCCGATGGATTTGACGCGCGCTGCCGCCATCTTCTGGTCGAGGATCTGGCCACCGGCGCGCTGGCGGGGTGCCTGCGGCTGATGATCCTGCCCGATGGCGGCGCGATCGGGCAAAGCTATTCCGCACAGTTCTATGATCTGTCCGCGCTGTCGGCGGGGCGCGCGCCGATGGTCGAGATCGGGCGATTCTGCATGCGTCCCGGGCTGCAGGATGCCGATGTGCTGCGCCTGGCGCTGGCGGCGGTGACGCGCGCGGTTGACGCCTGCGGCGCGGCGCTGCTGTTTGGCTGTTCATCCTTCCCCGGCACCGACTGGCAGGCCCATGCCGCGGCCTTTGCGCTGTTGCGTGCGCGCCATCTGGCCCGGCCCGAACGCGCCCCCCGCATCAAGGCGCCCGAGGTGATCCGGTTCGCCGACCATCCGCTGCCCGCCGAACCGCCGCGCGCCGCCCTGGCCGGGCTGCCACCGCTGTTGCGCAGCTATCTGGCGATGGGGGGCTGGGTGTCCGACCACGCGGTGATCGACCGCGACCTGAACACCCTGCATGTCTTTACCGGGGTTGATCTTGCCGCGATCCCGCCCGCGCGGGCCCGCCTGCTGCGCAGCATGGCCGCGGATTGAACGCGCACCGTTGCGCCACCCGTTGACCTTTCGTCCGCGCCCCGCTAGCCCCTGCGCATGGCACGCGCACCGCTTTTGCAACTTTCCGACATCTCGCTGACCTTCGGCGGCAATCCCGTTTTCGAGGGGCTGGATCTGGTGGTCCAGCCCGGCGACCGGGTGGCGCTGGTGGGGCGCAACGGGTCGGGCAAATCCACGCTGATGAAGGTCATGGCTGGTCTGGTCGAACCCGACCAGGGCGCGCGCATCGTGCCGCCGGGCGTGCGCGTGGGCTATATGGAACAGGAACCCGACCTGTCGGGCTTTGCCACGCTGGGCGATTTTGCCGCCTCGGCGCTGGACCCCGCCGAATCCTACCGCGTCGAAATGGTGGCCGAGGGGTTGAAGTTCCGCCCCGATACGCCGGTGGCCACCGCCTCGGGCGGGGAACGGCGGCGCGCGGCGCTGGCCAAGCTGCTGGCCGAGGCGCCGGAACTGATGTTGCTGGACGAACCCACCAACCATCTGGACATCGAGGCGATCGGCTGGCTTGAGGAACAGCTGCGCGACACCCGCGCGGCCTTTGTGCTGATCAGCCACGACCGCGCCTTTCTGCGCGCGCTGACGCGGGCCACGCTGTGGATCGACCGGGGCCAGGTCAAGCGCAACGAAAAGGGCTTTGAGGGCTTTGAGGACTGGCGCGAACAGGTCTGGACCGAAGAGGATGAGGCCCGCCACAAGCTGGACCGCAAGATCAGGGCCGAGGCGAAATGGGCGGTCGAGGGGATTTCCGCCCGGCGCAAGCGCAATCAGGGCCGGCTGCGCGCGCTGCAGGCGATGCGCGCCGAACGCGCGGCCCAGATCCGCCGGCAGGGCACCGCGGCGATGGAACTGGATGCGGGCCCGCAATCGGGCAAGCGCGTGATCGAGGCGCGGGGGCTGGCCAAGGCTTTCGACGGCAAGGCCATCGTGAAGAATTTCGATCTGCGCGTGCTGCGCGGTGACCGGGTGGCCTTTGTCGGCCCCAACGGCGTCGGCAAGACCACGCTTCTGAAGATGCTGACCGGCGAGATCGCGCCCGATGCGGGCACGGTCACGCCGGGCACCAATCTGGAGATGGCGGTTTTCGATCAGGCCCGCGCGACGCTGGATCCGTCGATGACGCTGTGGGACGGAATGGTGAACGACCCCGACATGCGCGTCTCGGGCCGGTCCGATCAGGTCATGGTGCGCGGCACGCCAAAGCATGTCGTGGCCTATCTGAAGGATTTCCTGTTTGACGAGGCGCAGGCGCGCGCGCCGATCGCGTCGCTGTCGGGGGGCGAACGGGCGCGGCTGTTGCTGGCGCGGATCATGGCCAGGCCCTCGAATCTGCTGGTGCTGGACGAACCCACCAACGATCTGGATGTGGAAACGCTGGATCTGTTGCAGGATATTCTGGGCGAATATGACGGCACGGTGCTGCTGGTCAGTCACGACCGCGACTTTATCGACCGGGTGGCCACTACCACCATCGCGATGGAAGGCGACGGGCGCGCCACGGTCTATGCCGGCGGCTGGTCGGATTATCGGGCGCAAAGGGCGCTGGGCACGGGTGCGGTGAAAGCGGGGGCCGTTCCCGCGAAAAAACCCGAGGCACCCAGGCCCGAGGCACCCAGGCCCGAGACGGCCCGAAAACCGGGGCTCAGCTTTACCGAACGCCACCGGCTTGACGCGCTGCCCGGCGTGATCGACCGACTTGAGGCCGAGATCGCCAAGCTGTCCGTACTGTTGTCGGACCCCGACCTTTTCGCGCGTGAGCCGGTGAAATTCCGCAAGGCCACCGAGGCGCTGGACGAACGCCAGACCGCCCTGGCCGCCGCCGAAGAGGAATGGCTGACGCTGGCCGGGAAGGCCGAAGGCTAGCGCGGATCTTGTGGCGGGCAGCCTTGTGGCAGGCGGCGGACCGGGGGTTTTCCACCCCCGGACCCCCGGAGGATATTTGCGCAAAGCCGAAGGGCGCGCGCCCTGGCCCGGGGTGCATATTGCGCTTGACATGGCCCCCCCGATCCCGGATACACCGCGAACCCCGGGGGGAAGTCTGTCTTTCCCCCGGGTCATCATTTGAAATCTCGTCCCGCAAGGGGCGCGCTGTCCGAGGCGGGGCAACCCCACGAAACCGCAAGGTGCCACAGGGCGCGGCCAACACGAAGGAAAGACCCATGTTCGCGGTCCTCAAGACGGGCGGCAAGCAATACAAGGTTCAGGCGGGCGATGTGCTGCGCGTGGAACTGCTTGCTGCCAATGCTGGCGACAAAGTCCAGTTCAACGAGATTCTGATGCTCGGCGGTGACACGCTGACCGTCGGCGCGCCCTTTGTGGCCGGTGCGGCGGTTCAGGCCGAAGTCATCGACACGATCAAGGCCGACAAGGTCATCACCTATCACAAGCGCCGCCGGAAGCATTCCTCGCAGCGTACCCGTGGCCATCGCCAGCAGCTGACCCTGCTGCGCGTGACCGAGGTTCTGGCCTCGGGCGCCGACGCATCGGGCGTGAAGGAAGCCATCGGCACCGCCTCGGCCCGCCGCAGCGCCCATGGCGCCGCCGCCCCCGCCGAAGCCCCCGCGAAACCGAAGCGCGCTTCGAAAAAAGCCGCTGAAGCTCAGGAGTAATCCCCCATGGCACACAAGAAAGCAGGCGGTTCGTCCCGCAACGGTCGCGACTCGGCCGGTCGTCGCCTTGGCGTGAAGCTCTTCGGTGGCCAGGCCGCCGTCGCGGGCAACATCATCGTGCGTCAGCGCGGCACCACCTGGTGGCCGGGCGAAGGTGTGATGATGGGCCGCGATCACACCATCTTCGCGGTGACCGAAGGCCGCGTTGCGTTCAGGAAGGGCCTCAAGGGGCGTACCTTCATTTCGGTCCTCCCGGTTGCGGAGGCGGCCGAGTAAGCCGAACCTGGACCCGGACGACATTGGGGGATCGGCTGAAAGGCCGGTCCCCCTTTCTTTTTGGGCCAACAGGCCACGATCTCGGAATTTTTTCCTGCGCAGGTGCAAACCGTCATCTGCGCGACCTATTATCAGAGCAAGCCCCAGTGGCTTTCATGCGTTCAAGGAGGGAAGGCATGTTCCAGGAACCGATCACCACGCAGCCCGTCATCGAGGCCGGGCGTTTCATCCTGCGTCCGCTGCGCAAATCCGACGCGGGCCTGATTGCGATGTATACCTCTGACAAGCGCGTGGCCGAAGGCACCCGGGCGATCCCGCATCCGCTGCCCCCCGGCGCGACAGAAGGCTATATCGCGCGCGCCATGTCCGACACCCGCAGCGAGGATGTCTGGGCGCTGGACGGCTCGTCCCAGGGTCTGGCCGAGGTTCTGGGGGTGGTGTCACTGACGCGGATCGAGGCCGATCAGTCCGAGGTCGGATTCTGGGTCGGCCCGGGTTTCTGGAGCACGGGTTTCGCCTCTGAGGCGGTGGCGGCGCTGGTGGCTGCCAATCCGCACCGCGCGCGCACGCTGTTTGCCGAGGTGTTCCAGGACAATCCCGGATCGGCGCGGGTGCTGACCAATTGCGGTTTTGAATATCTTGGCGATGCGGAAAGCTGGTCGGTGGCCCGCGGCGCCCGCGTCCCGACCTGGACTTATCTGCGCAAGATGGGCTGAGCATGCCGGGAGGGCGCTGCCCTCCCGGACCCACCCGAGGTATTTGTGGCAAGATGAAAGTTGCCTCTTCTTCTTGGTCAAAATACTCCGGGGGTGTGGGGGCGGCGCCCCCACCGCGCCGATGGCGATGTTGCGGGCCGGATGCAGGGGGCGCTTGAACAAAAGGGCGGTCCGGCTTATGTCGGCGCCTTGCAACAAGGACCGCTGCCATGAAATTCCTCGATCTTGCCAAAGTCTATATCCGCTCGGGTTCGGGCGGGGGGGGCTGCGTGTCGTTCCGGCGCGAGAAATTCATCGAGTTCGGCGGTCCCGATGGCGGGGATGGCGGCAAGGGCGGGTCGGTCTGGGCCGAGGCGGTCGAGGGGCTGAACACGCTGATCGATTTCCGCTATCAGCAGCATTTTTTCGCCAGGAACGGTCAGCACGGCATGGGCAGCCAGTGCACGGGCAAGGATGGCGACGACATCGTGCTGAAGGTGCCTGTGGGCACCGAGATCCTGGATGAGGATGAGGAAACCGTCATCGCCGATCTGACCGCGGTGGGGCAGCGCGTGTTGTTGGCCCGCGGCGGCAATGGCGGCTGGGGCAACCTGCGGTTCAAATCCGCTACGAACCGCGCCCCCTCGCGTGCCAATCCGGGGCAGGAGGGGGTCGAGCGGACGATCTGGCTGCGGCTGAAGCTGATTGCGGATGCGGGTCTGGTGGGGCTGCCCAATGCCGGCAAGTCGACCTTTCTGGCCGCCGTGTCCAATGCGCGCCCGAAGATCGCGGATTATCCCTTCACCACCCTGGTGCCCAACCTGGGTGTCGTGGGGGTGGACGGCAAGGAATTCGTGATGGCCGATATTCCGGGGCTGATCGAGGGTGCGTCCGAGGGGCGGGGCCTGGGCGATCAGTTTCTGGGCCATGTCGAGCGGTGTTCGGTGCTGTTGCATCTGGTCGATGGCACGTCCCCGACCATCGCCAGGGATTACCGCACGATCATTCACGAGCTTGAGGCCTATTCCGGGGCGCTGGCCGCCAAGCCGCGTATCACCGCGCTGAACAAGATCGACGCGCTGGATGCCAGGACCCTTGCCAGCCGCCGCCGGTCGCTGGAAAAGGTCTGTGGGGGGCCGGTGTTTCTGATGTCGGGGGTGTCGCGCAAGGGCGTGCCCGAGGTCTTGCGCGCGATCTGGTCCGAGGTCGAGGCCGATCGCAAGAGCACGCAAGAGGTGGAACCGTGGCAACCCTGAGCGTTGTGACAAGGCCCGATGTCGCCCGGGCGCGTCGGCTGGTGGTCAAGATCGGTTCGGCGTTGCTGGTCGGGCCCGGGGGGCTGCGGCTGGACTGGCTGCATGCGCTGGCCGCCGATGTGGCCGCGGCGCGGGCGCGGGGGGCGGATGTGATCCTTGTGTCGTCGGGGTCGATCGCGCTGGGGCGGCGGGTTCTGGGGCTGCCGGCGGGCGCGCTGTCTCTGGAGCAGTCGCAGGCGGCGGCTGCCGTGGGGCAGATCCGGCTGGCGCGCGCCTATGAAGAGGCACTGGCGCCGCATGGGGTGACCACGGGGCAGGTTCTGGTGACGCTGGAGGATACGTCCGACCGGCGCCGCTATCTGAACAGCCGTGCCACGATGCAGACCTTGCTGGGGCTGGGTGTCGTGCCGATCGTGAATGAAAATGACACCGTGGCGACCGATGAGATCCGCTTTGGCGACAACGACCGGTTGGCGGCGCAGATCGCGGTGACGATCGGGGCCGATCAACTGGTGCTGTTGTCCGATGTCGACGGGTTCTATTCGGCCAATCCGAAAGAGGATCCCGCCGCGATCCGCTTTGAGCTGGTCGAGCGCATCACGCCCGAGATCGAGGCGATGGCGGGCGATCCGATCTCGGGGTTGTCGAAGGGCGGCATGAAGACCAAGCTGATGGCGGCCAAGACCGCTGTTGCGGGGGGCTGTGCGATGGCGATCATGGAAGGGTCTGTGCCGCAGCCGCTGCGCGCGCTGTCCGAAGGCGCGAATTGCACCTGGTTCCTGCCCGAGGGCGACCCGCAGGCCGCGCGCAAGCGCTGGATCGCGGCGATGAAGCTGCGCGGCGAGGTGATGGTGGATGCGGGCGCGCTGGCGGCGCTGGCGCAGGGCAAATCGCTGTTGCCGGCGGGGGTGACGAAGGTTTCGGGCCAGTTCGGGCGCGGCGATCCGGTGGCGATCCTGGGGCCTGACGGGGTGGCGCTTGGCAAGGGGCTGACGCGCTATACCGCGCCCGAGGCCCGCGCGATCGCGGGGCACCGGTCGGCCGAGATCGAGGGGATTCTGGGGTATCCGGGCCGCGCGGCGCTGATCCATCGTGACGATATGGTGGTCTGAATGGTGATCTGAGCGCGGGGTGTGATCCGCGCGAGGGGGCGCTGCCCCCTTGCCCCCGGAGTATTTCGGCCAAGCAGAAGGGGCGGCGGTTTTCGGGGGCGGGTGTCAGGCGCCCCCCTGGATCATCCGGCCCGCCTGATCATCCGGCCCCCTGGATCACCCGGCGATGCGGTCGAGGATGCGGACCCAGCTGCGGATGCCCTTGTGAAAGCAGTCGAGGTCGTATTTTTCATTGGGCGAGTGGATCTGATCGTCGTCCCGGGCAAAGCCGATCAGCATCGCATCCATGTTGAGGCAGGTCTTGAAATAGCCCGCGATCGGGATCGAGCCGCCGCAGCCCACGAAGGCGGCGGGGCGGCCCCATTCCTCGGTCAGGGCGGCGCGGGCAGAGTCGAACGCGGGGTTGGTGATTTCCATCACGCTGGCGGGGCTGCCTTCGGGGTCGTGCCAGATCAGCTGGCAATCGGCGGGCAGCTGGGCGGTGATCCAGTTGCGGAAGGCCTGCAGGATCTTGTCGGGGTCCTGGCGCGACACCAGGCGGAAGCTGACCTTGGCATGGGCTTCGGCGGGCAGCACGGTCTTGAACCCGGCGCCCGTATAGCCGCCCCAGAGCCCGTTGATTTCCGCCGTGGGGCGCGACCAGATCATTTCCAGCGGCGTGCGGCCGGCTTCGCCCGCGGGCACCGACAGGCCGACATCGCCCAGGAATGCCGCATGGTCGAAGCCAAGGTCCTGCCATTGCGCGCGCACCGCTTCGGGCAGGTCATCGACGTCATCGTAAAAGCCGGGCACCTGCACCCGGCCCTGTGCGTCATGCAGCCCGCCCAGGATGCGCGTCAGCACCCGCAGCGGGTTGATCGCGGCACCGCCGAACATGCCCGAATGCAGGTCCTTGTTCGCGGCGCGCAGGGTCAGTTCCACCTTGGCCAGGCCGCGCAGCATGGTGACGATGGCGGGGGTCCGGTCCTGGAACAGGCCGGTGTCGCAGATCAGCGCCAGATCGGCGGAAAGCTCGGCGGCGTTGTCGCGCAGGAAGGGGATCAGCGAGGGCGAGCCCGATTCCTCTTCGCCTTCCAGAAAGATCGTCAGGTTGCCGGGCAGGGTGCCATGGACGGCCTTCCAGGCGCGGCAGGCCTCAAGGAACGTCATCAGCTGGCCCTTGTCATCTGATGCGCCGCGGGCGCGGATCACGCGGCCCCTGGGCGTGTCCTGCAGCTGGGGATCGAAGGGGTCGCGGTCCCACAGGTCCAGCGGGTCGACGGGCTGCACGTCGTAATGGCCGTAGAACAGGATGTGGGGGCCCGGGCCGTGGTGGCGCGCGACCACCATCGGATGGCCGGGGGTGGGCCGGCTTGTCGCGTCGAAGCCAAGGGCCCTGAGGTCATCCACCAGCCAGTCGGCGGCGCGGGCGCAGTCGGCGCGATAGGCGGGATCGGTGGAAATCGAGGGGATGCGCAGCAGCGCCATCAGGCGGTCCACCGCCTCGGGCAGGGTGGCGTCCACGCGGGTCAGAACGGCATCAAGGGTCATCGCACTCTCCTATCCAGTGGCGCGACCCTAGCAGGCGCGCGCGCCCTGTCCAGCATTCCTGGCACCGGGAGGGGCGGGAAGGAGGCGGGCCGCAGGTGGCCACGGGACTTGCAATGAGGCGGCAAGAACAGATATGAAAACGAGAATGTTTGCCATTTTGCCGCCCCGCGACATTTTTGGCACTCCACATGCCGGACTTTGACCTTTATCAAGGCCGCGCGCGACATGGACCGCTATGGCTGACCCAGCGAACTCAGGCGAGGGAAACGGAAATGGACTATAACCACGCACTCGATACCGCGATCGCACGGCTGCATGACGAGGGCCGCTATCGCACGTTCATTGATATCGAGCGTGAAAAGGGCGCTTTTCCGAAAGCCGTCTGGAACAAGCCAGATGGCAGCCGCAAGGACATCACCGTGTGGTGCGGCAACGATTACCTGGGCATGGGGCAGAACCCGGTGGTGCTGGCCGCGATGCATGAGGCGCTGGATGCGGTGGGCGCCGGGTCGGGCGGGACGCGCAACATTTCGGGCACCACGGCCTATCACAAGCGGCTTGAGGCCGAGCTTTCCGATCTGCACGGCAAGGAAGCCGCGCTGGTCTTTTCCAGCGCCTATATCGCCAATGACGCCACGCTGAGCACGCTGCCCAAGCTGTTCCCCGGCCTGATCACCTATTCGGACGAGCTGAACCACGCCTCGATGATCGAGGGGATCAAGCGCAATGGCGGCGCCAAGCGCATCTTCCGCCACAACGATCTGGCGCATCTGCGCGCGCTGCTGGCGGCCGATGATCCGGCCGCGCCCAAGCTGATCGCCTTCGAATCGGTCTATTCGATGGATGGCGACTTTGGCCCGATCAAGGAGGTCTGCGACCTGGCCGAGGAATTCGGCGCGCTGACCTATCTGGATGAGGTGCATGCGGTCGGCATGTATGGTCCGCGCGGCGGCGGCATCGCCGAACAGATCGGTCAGGCGCATCGCATCGACATCATCAACGGCACGCTGGGCAAGGCCTTTGGCGTCTTTGGCGGCTATATCGCGGCCAGCGCGCGGATGGTGGATGCGATCCGGTCCTATGCGCCGGGCTTCATCTTCACCACATCCTTGCCGCCGGCGGTGGCGGCAGGGGCCGCGGCCTCGATCGCCTTCCTGAAGACCGCCGACGGGCAAAAGCTGCGCGATGCCCAGCAGTTGCACGCGCGCATCCTGAAGATGCGGCTGAAGGCGCTGGGGATGCCGATCATCGACCACGGCAGCCATATCGTGCCGGTGGTGATCGGCGATCCGGTCCACACCAAGATGCTGTCGGACTGGCTGCTGGAGGAATTCGGCGTCTACGTGCAGCCGATCAACTTCCCCACCGTGCCCCGCGGCACGGAACGGCTGCGCTTCACGCCCTCGCCGGTGCATGACCCGAAGGAAATCGACAAGCTTGTGCGGGCGATGGACAGCCTGTGGTCGCGCTGTGCGCTGAATCGTGCCGAAGCCAGCGCCTGAGCCGTTTCTGCAGATGCGAGCCTCTCTGCCTTGTGATAACTAAAGGGTAAGAATTCGCGGGGTAACCTTTCGAATCGTCATCCTAAAGCGTATCGGGGCAGGGGCAGGCACATGATCGGGCGGAGGGCGAAGCCTTCGACGGAACCGTTGGACAAGCCGAAGGGCTTTGACGACTTTGAATTGCGCCTTGGCGATGTGATGCGCGGCGAACGCGCGACATTGGCCAAGTCGCTGCTGGATGTGCAGCGTGAATTGCGCATCAAGGCCGCCCATATTGCCGCCATCGAAAGCTGTGACGTCGCCGCGTTCGAGGCGCCGTCCTTCATCGCGGGCTATGTCCGGTCCTATGCGCGCTATCTGGGCATGGATCCGGACTGGGCCTTTGAACGGTTCTGCAAGGAATCGGGGTTTCAGCCGATGCATGGCATGGCGCCCGGCGCCTCGGGGCCCAAACCGCAACGCCGCCCCGCCGATGTGGCCGAGCCGCTGGCCAATCCCAATGCCAGCTTCGTGCCCCGCACCGAAGCGTTCTGGACGCGGATCGAGCCGCGGGCGCTCGGCTCGGTGCTGGTGCTGGCGCTGCTGACCGGCGGGCTGGGCTATGGCGGCTACAGCGTGTTGCAAGAGGTGCAGCGCGTGCAGTTGGCCCCCGTCGATCAGGCCCCGGGCGTGGTCGCGGAACTGGACCCGCTGCAATCGGCACAGCCGCTGACGGTCGCGCAGGGCGATGCGCTGCCCGATCTGCCCACGCCCGAGGCGCTGGACCGGATCTATCGCCCCTCCGCGCTGGATGTGCCGGTGCTGGTCGCGCGCGATGGCCCGATTGCGGCGATCGATCCGAATGCCACGGGCCTTCTGGCCGCCACTGCGTCCCAGACGGGCGGGGCAATGGGCCCGGGCCCGCAAGCCGAACTGGCCCAGGCCGATGCAGCCCTGCCCGAGGATGGCGCTCCGCGCGTGCGCACGCTGGGCGATGCAGCCCCGGCCGTGGAAATCCTGGCGGTGCGCCCGTCCTGGGTGCGGGTTCAGGCGTCGGACGGGACTGTGATCCTGGAAAAGGTGCTGGACGCGGGCGAACGCGTGGCGCTTCCCGCGCTGGAAGAGCCGCCGGTGCTGCGTGCGGGCGAATCCGGGGCAATCTATTTCGCGGTGAACGGCGTGGCCCACGGGCCGGCGGGCGGGCGCGGCCAGGTGACCAAGAACATCACCCTCTCGCCCGAGGCGCTGACCGAAAAATATGCCGTGGCCGATCTGTCCAAGGATGGCGATCTGGCGCGCATGGTCGCCCTGGCCGATGCCGGTGCGGCGGTGGGCGCGGCGGCGGACCAGACACCGCGACAATAGCCCCGGTTGCCCTTGCCCGGCCAAGCGCCTATCTGTTCTGCGTTCCCCAAGCCGGAGGCAGTTTCCGATGTCGCTCAATCCCGTCCGCCCGTGGCGCAACATCTATCGCCGCAAGTCGCGCCAGATCATGGTGGGCCGCGTGCCGGTGGGGGGCGATGCGCCGATCTCGGTGCAGACGATGACCAATACCGACAGTTCGGACGTGCGCGCCACCCTTGATCAGGTGATCCGCGCCGCCGATGCGGGCGCCGATATCGTGCGCATTTCCACCCCCGATGAATCCAGCACCCGGGCCTTGCGCGAAATCGTTCGCGAAAGCCCGGTGCCGATCGTGGCCGACATCCATTTCCACTATCGCCGCGCGATCGAGGCGGCACAGGCAGGCGCGGCCTGCCTGCGCATCAACCCCGGCAATATCGGCGATGCGGCCCGCGTGCGCGAGGTGGTGCAGGCCGCCAAGGACCACGGCTGCTCGATCCGCATCGGCGTTAACGCGGGCTCGCTGGAAAAGCACCTGTTGGAAAAATATGGCGAACCCTGCCCGGATGCGATGGTGGAATCGGGGCTGGATCACATCAAGCTGCTGCAGGACAACGACTTTCACGAATTCAAGATCTCGGTGAAAGCCTCGGACGTGTTCCTGGCCGCCGCCGCCTATCAGCAACTGGCCGAGGCCACCGACGCCCCGATCCATCTGGGCATCACCGAGGCGGGCGGGCTGATGACCGGCACCGTCAAATCCGCGATCGGGCTTGGCAACCTGCTCTGGATGGGGATCGGCGACACCATCCGGGTCAGCCTGTCGGCCGATCCCGTCGAAGAGGTCAAGGTCGGCTTCGAGATCCTGAAATCGCTGGGCCTGCGCACGCGCGGGGTGCAGATCATCTCGTGCCCGTCCTGCGCGCGCCAGGGGTTCGATGTGATCAAGACCGTCGAACTTCTGGAAAAACGCCTGGAACATATCAAGACCCCGATGAGCCTGTCGATCATCGGCTGCGTGGTCAATGGCCCCGGCGAGGCGCTGATGACCGACATCGGCTTTACCGGCGGCGGCGCGGGCGCGGGCATGGTCTATCTGGCGGGCAGGCAAAGCCACAAGCTGTCGAATGCGCAGATGGTCGATGAGATCGTGGCCCTGGTCGAACGCCGTGCGACCGAACTGGACGCGCAGCAGGCCCCGGCGGACTGACCGCGCATCCGGCTTCTTCTTGGAAAAAATACTCCGGGGGACGCGCAAGGCCCCCATTGGGGGGGACTTGCGCGTGGGGGCAGCGCCCCCGCGCGGGTGCCCCGAAGCTGCGCGGCCTGGCATCTGCCAAGGGGGGCTCTGCCCCCCGCCCATCGGGCCCTGCCGGGCCCGCCGGGCGTCCCCCGGGATATTTCGGCAAAGCCGAAGGGATGATCAGCCGCGTTGTTCGGCGATCATGCGCTGCATGGCGGCGACAGGCGCGTAGCCGCGCAACAGATCGCCCCCGATCACGAAGGCCGGCGTACCCGAGATCCGCATCCGTTCGGCCAGCTGGTGGTTGGCGCGCAGCACGGCGGTGACCGTTTCCTCGTTCATCCGCTGCAGGATCGGGTCGGGATCCTGGCCCAGATCCCTGGCAAGCCGGGTCAGGCTTTCCAGTGTGATATCGCCGCGGAAGCCGATCAGCGCGTCATGGGCCTGTTTGTAGACGTCATCCCCGGCGAGTTGCCTGACCGCCACGGCAAAGCGGGACGAAAGTTCCGACTGCTGCCCGAGGATCGGGAATTCCTTGACCACGAAGCGGATGCCCGGGTCCTTGGCCAGCAGGGCTGCGACCTCATCATGGGCCTTGCGGCAATAGCTGCAGCGGTAATCGATGAATTCGACCACGGTCACGTCGCCTTCGGGGTTGCCGCCGACCCAGGAATGGCTGTCGTTGAAGATATCTTCGGCATTGGTCTGCACCAGGACCTTGTCGTTTTCCGCCTCGGCCGCGACCTGGCGTTGTTCAAGCACGCCGATGGCTTCGACCAGGACCTCGGGATTGGCCATCAGATAGTCCTTGACCGCGGCGCCGAAGGCTTCGGTCTCGGCCTCGGTCATGGCGGTCAGGTCGAAGGCGGCGGCGGGGCCGGTGGCAAGAAGCGTTGTGGAAAGGGCAAGCGCGGCAAGCGTGGTGCGGGTCATCTGGTCGTCCTGTTCTGGGCCCCTTCGGGGGGGGCGGATATCGGGGGCGGTCTGCGCGACGCGGCCCGCGGGGCAAACATCGGCGCTTGGGGGCCCGAGCGCAAGGCGGTCTTGCGGCGCAATTCCTTGACCTTGGCGCGGGGCGGGCCTATCCGCGGGCCAGTCTCAGCATAAGGAGCAAGGGATGCGGTTCTCAAGTCGTGGTCAGGTTGATCCCTTCATTGTGATGGATGTGATGGAGGCCGCGCGCGCGGCCGAGGCCGCGGGCCGCCACATCATTCACATGGAGGTGGGCCAGCCCTCGACGCCCGCGCCCGCCGCGGCCCGCGCGGCGCTGGCGCGCGCGCTGGAACGCGATGCGCTGGGCTATACGGTGGCGCTGGGCCTGCCTGACCTGCGCCGGGGCATCGCGGATCTGTACCGGCGCTGGTATGGCGTGGATCTGAACCCCGACCGGGTGGTGGTGACGCCGGGATCTTCGGGGGCGTTCCTGCTGGCCTTTTCGGCGTTGTTCGATGCGGGCGACCGTGTGGCCCTGGGCGAGCCGGGTTATCCGTCCTATCGCCAGATCCTGCGCGCCATGTCGATTACGCCGGTGGGCATCCAGACCCGGGCCGAGGATCGCTTTCAACCCCGTCCGCAGGATATTCCCGCCGATGTGCAGGGGCTGATCGTGGCCTCGCCCGGCAATCCTTCGGGCACGATGTTGGGCAAGCCGGAACTGGCGGCGCTGATGGCGGCGGCGCAGGCGCGCGGCCTGGCCTTCATATCCGACGAAATCTACCACGGGCTGCATTACGATGCCCGCGGCGTCAGCGCGCTTGAGATTTCGGACGAGGCCTGTGTGGTCAATTCCTTCTCGAAATATTTTTCGATGACGGGCTGGCGCGTGGGCTGGATGGTGGTGCCCGAGGATCACATCCGCACGGTGGAACGGATCGCGCAGAACATGTTCATCTGCCCGCCGCATGCCAGCCAGGTGGCCGCCCTGGCCGCGCTGGATTGCATCGATGAGCTGGAGGCCAACCGCGCCGTCTATGCCGAGAACCGCCGCCTGATGCTGGAGGGGTTGCCGAAGGCGGGCTTTACCCGGATCGCGCCGCCCGACGGGGCCTTTTTCATCTATGCCGATGTGTCGGATCTGACGACCGACAGCCGCGCGCTGGCCGCCGAGATCCTGGAAAAGGCTGGCGTCGCGGTGACGCCGGGGCTGGATTTCGATCCCCGCCGCGGGGCGCAGACGCTGCGCTTTTCCTATGCCCGCCAGACCGCCGACATTGCCGAGGGGCTGGCGCGGCTGCAGGCGTTCATGGACGCGCGGCGGGGGTAGGGGGCGGATGGCGTTGCAGGGCGGGCTTGCGGCGCTATGATGGGCAAAAACCGGGGCAGGCATGACGGGTCGGTTCATCTTCATCCTTTGCTGGGCGGTGCTGGTGGCGCTGGCGCCCGCCCTTGGCGGCGCGGGCGCGCGGGCGCAGGATCTGTCGGCGCTGGCGCGGCTGGATCCGGTCCGGTCGCTGGTGACCGCCGCACGCGGCGGCGAGATCGTGCTGGATCTGGGCCTTGGCCAGCCGGTGCCTTTCCGTGCCTATCTGCTGGATGACCCACCCCGCCTGGTGGTCGATTTCCGCGAGGTCGATTTCGACGGCCTGCGCCCCGAGGCGCTGGCCGGGGCTGACCTTCTGGCCGGTCTGCGCTGGGGCCGGTTCCGGCCGGGCTGGTCGCGGCTGGTGGCCGAATTGCCCGGTCCGATGCGGATCGCCGAGGCCGCGCAGGACACCGGCGCCGCGCCGCGGGTTCGGGTGCGGCTGGTGCCGGTCAGCGCCGCCGATTTCGCGGCCCGTGGCGGTAATGCGCCGCAAGGGGCGGGGGGGGCGGCGGCCTCGGCGCTGTGGGATCTGCCGCAGCCCGCCGTGGTCGATGCGCCGCGCCGCCGCCAGACCGGGGACCGGCCCCTGTTCGTGGTGCTTGACCCCGGCCATGGCGGCATTGATCCGGGCGCCGAACATGGCGCGCTGAGCGAGGCGGTTCTGGTTCTGACCTTCGCGCGTGAGCTGAAAGAGGCGCTGACGCGGGCCGGGATGCGCGTTCAGATGACGCGCGAAGAAGATGTCTTTGTGCCTCTTGAAACACGCATGACGGTGGCACGCGCGGCGGGGGCCGATCTGTTGCTGTCGATCCATGCCGATGCGCTGGCCGAGGGCGTGGCGACCGGGGCCACGGTCTATCTGCTGGATGAGGCCGCGTCTGACGGGGCGGCGCAGCAGCTGGCCGAACGCCATGACCGGGCCGATCTGCTGGCCGGGATCGATCTGGCGGGGCATGATGATGCGGTGGCGGGCGTGCTGATGGATCTGGCGCGTGCCGAAACCCATCCGCGCGCGGTGCGCCTGTCGCAGGTGCTGGCCGGGGCGATCAGGGCCGGGGGGCTGAAGATGCACAAGCATCCGGTGCAGGGGGCGAATTTCTCGGTGCTCAAGGCGCCGGACATCCCCTCGATCCTGCTGGAACTGGGCTTCATGTCATCCGAGGCCGACCGCGCCCGGCTGATCGATCCGGCCTGGCGCGCGCGCATGGCGCAGGCGATCGTGACGGCGGTGCAAAGCTGGGGCCAGGCCGATGCCGCCGAGGCGCGCCTGCTGCGCCAGTAGCGCGCGCATCGGCCGCATCCCGCCCGGTCCGGCGGCGCCTTGACGCCAAGTTGTTTTGACCCGGGCGCGGCACCCCTATATAGGCGTGACCAATCGGGGCCGCGGGGGCCCATGGGGGTGGCTGTTGATCCGTTTCGTTCTGTCGTCCGTGGGGGGGCTTTTCTCGTGGGTCGTGACCGCGCTGTTCTTTGGTGCGCTGACGCTGGGGGCCATCTTCTGGATGTATTCGCGCAACCTGCCCAGCCATGAACAGCTGGCGCAATACACCCCCAAGACGATCAGCCGCATCTACAACGGCGAAGGCCGCCTGATCGACGAATTCGCCGAGGAACGCCGCCTGTTCGTGCCGGTCGGGGATGTGCCCGATCTGGTCAAGCATGCCTTCATCTCGGCCGAGGACAAGAATTTCTACGTCCACAAGGGCTATGACGCGCGCGGCATCATGGCCGCGCTGGTCGATGCGGTGAAATCGGGCGGGCGCGACCTGCGCGGTGCCTCGACGATCACGCAGCAGGTGATGAAGAACTTCCTGCTGTCGTCCGACCGCTCGATCGAGCGCAAGATCAAGGAACTGATCCTGGCGACGCGGCTGGAAGAAACGCTGAGCAAGGATCAGATCCTGGAACTTTATCTGAACGAGATCTTCCTGGGCCAGAATTCCTATGGTGTGGCCGCCGCGGCGCAGACCTATTTCAACAAGACGCTGGCCCAGCTGGAACCGCATGAGGCCGCGACCCTGGCCGCGATGCCCGCCGCGCCGTCAAATTTCCATCCCGTGCGCAACCGTGACAAGCTGGAAGGCCGGCGCAACTATGTGCTGCGCGAGATGGCGCAGAACGGCTATATCACGCCGGACGTCTATGAGGCGGAACGGCAACAGCCGGTGCGATCCGTCCAGAACGGCGATTTCCCGCCCTTCCGCGATGCGCTGCCGCCGCGCGACTATTTCACCGATGAAATCCGCCGCCAGCTGTCGCGCAGCTTCGGGCAGGATGAATTCTTTGGCGGCGGCCTGACGATCCGGGCCACCGTCGATCCCGACATGCAGGATCATTCCGGCGCGGTGCTGCGCGCGGCGCTGGAAAAATATGACCGTGGCCGTGGCGTCTGGCGTGGCACCGGGGCCAGCATCCAGGCCGATCAGCTGGGCGACGAACGCGCCTGGCGCGCGGCCCTGGTCGAGGTGCCGGCCGACAAGGCCCCGCGCGACATTCCCGGCTGGCATCCGGCGGTTGTGCTGGCGCTGGGCGACGGCGCGGCGCGCATCGGCATCGAGGGCATCGAAGAGGATGCCGATGGTCACTGGATCCCGGCCGAGGATGTGACCTGGGCCCGCAAGCGCCTGGCCGACGGCAAGCTGGGCCCGCGCGCCAGGGTGGCCGCCGATCTGGTCGCGGTGGGCGATGTCGTGCTGGTGCGCGCCATGACCAGGGATGAGGACGGCAGCTTCATCCGCTGGACTTTGCGCCAGGTACCCGAGGTGCAGGGCTCGTTCATGGCGATGGACGTGAACACCGGCCGCGTGATCGCGATGCAGGGGGGCTTTTCCTACCAGTCCTCGGTCTTCAACCGTGCCACCCAGGCGATGCGCCAGCCGGGGTCCAGCTTCAAGCCCTTCGTCTATGCCGCGGCGCTGGATTCGGGCTTTTCGCCCGCCACCATCGTCGTTGACGCCCCGATCGAGGTGAACACCCCCCAGGGCCTGTGGCGGCCCAAGAATGCGTCCAACAAGTTCTATGGGCCCACCCCGGTGCGGACCGGGATCGAACAGTCGCGGAACCTGATGACGATCCGAATCGCGCAGGAAATCGGCATGGACACGGTCGCGCGCTATGCCGAACGCTTCGGCGTCTATGATCCGATGAACCCCTTCCTGGCCAATTCGCTGGGCGCGCAGGAAACCACGATGTTCCAGATGGTCGCGGCCTATGCGATGTTTGCCAATGGCGGGGAACGGGTGGAACCGACGCTGGTTGACCGGGTGCAGGACCGCTGGGGCCGCACCGTCTATCGCCATGACCAGCGCGTATGCGAAAACTGCGCCGCCGACCGGCTTGGCGCGGGCGAGGGGCCGCGGATCAGTTCCAACCGCGAACGCGTGATGGATGCGATCACCGCCTATCAGCTGACCTCGATGCTGGAAGGCGCGGTGCAGCGCGGATCGGCGCGCGGGCTGAACCTGCCGGTACCGGTGGCGGGCAAGACCGGCACGACGAACGACGCCAAGGACGTGTGGTTCGTGGGCTATACCTCGAACATCGTGGCGGGCTGCTACATGGGTTTTGACCAGCCGCGCAGCCTTGGTTCGGACGCCTATGGCGGTACGCTCTGCGTGCCGGTGTTCGAGGCTTTCATGCGCGAGGCGATCAAGGAATATGGCGGCACGCGGTTCAGGGTGCCGCCGGGTGGCTATTGGGTAAAGATCAACCGCTTCACCGGCGAACGCCTGGCCGAGGATGCCAGCGGCGACATGGTGATCGCGGAATACATGCGCGAAGGCCAGGAAGGCATGTTCGGTCTGGGCTTCATGGTTGATGGCGGCTTCGGGATGGGGCAGAATCTGCCGCTGTTTTCGCAGGGCGAGGATGACTTTGGCGGCACCGCCATCACCACCTCGACCGGGCAGCAGAAGGTCATCCCGAAGAAGGCCGATTTTGGCACGCTGAGTTCGGGCGGGCTGTACTGACACCGGGGCGGGCGGGGGCGCGCGCGTCGGCTTGCCCGGCGGGCCGCAAGCCTGTATCACCCCAACCGATATCTTTATGAGGACCAGACCATGCGCGCCGAGACGCTCAATACCGTCGATGCGATCCGCAAATCGTTGAAACTTCTGGGCCAGCGGATGGATTGGGAAACCGCCCCGCACCGGCTTGAGGAATTCAACGCCATGATCGAGGACGGCGACCTGTGGTCCGATCCGGCCCGCGCCCAAAAGCTGATGCGCGAACGGCAGATGCTGATGGACAAGGTGGAAACCTATCGCAAGATCGAACGCGATCTGACCGACAATGTCGAGCTGATCGAGCTGGGCGAGATGGAGGATGACGCCGAAATCATCGCCGAGGCCGAGACATCGCTGCGTGCGCTGAAGGATCTGGCTGCCGCCAAGGAACTTGAGGCGCTTCTGGATGGCGAGGCCGATGGCAATGACACCTTCCTGGAAATCAACGCAGGTGCCGGTGGCACCGAAAGCTGCGACTGGGCGTCAATGCTGGCGCGGATGTATGTCCGCTGGGCCGAGAAAAAGGGCTACAAGGTCGAACTGCAATCGGAAACCGGCGGCGATGAGGCCGGTATCCGGTCAGCGGCCTACAAGATCAGCGGGCCCAATGCCTATGGCTGGCTGAAATCGGAATCGGGCGTGCACCGGCTGGTGCGGATTTCGCCCTATGACTCGGCGGCGCGGCGGCATACGTCCTTCTGTTCGGTCTGGGTTTATCCGGTGGTCGATGACAATATCGAGATCACCATCCCCGACAACGACATCCGGATTGATACCTACCGGTCCTCGGGCGCGGGCGGGCAGCATGTGAACACGACCGATTCGGCGGTGCGGATCACCCACCTGCCCACCGGCATCGTGGTGACCAGTTCGATGAAGTCGCAGCACCAGAACCGCGAAATTGCGATGAACGCGCTGCGGTCGCGGCTTTATCAGCTGGAACTGGACAAGCGCAACGCCGCGATCAACGCCGCCCATGAAAACAAGGGTGATGCCGGATGGGGCAACCAGATCCGGTCCTATGTGCTGCATCCCTACCAGATGGTGAAGGATCTGCGCACCGGCCATGAGACGTCGGACACGCAGGGTGTGCTGGATGGCGACCTGGATGGCTTCATGGCCGCGACCCTGGCGATGGATGTGGCCGGCAAATCCCGTGCCGAGGCGAACGCCGAGGCCTGATCCGCGCCGGGCGGCCGTGCTGTCGCGCCGGATCGCGGCGCACGACCTGTCATTTGTCTGTTCCCCTTGCCAGGCAAGCTGAACCCAGGGCCCGGGCGCCCGGGGGCGACCGTTGCCGTCCTGGCCGGGCCGGGCGGCGAAAAACGGTTGCCGCGTCTGGCCTTGCGCGATTAGCCTGCGCCCATCAGGGAGGGACAAAATGACGCAACTTGACGACAGGGACCCCGCAGGCCAGCCATCGCCGCTGCCCGAAGTCCAAGGCGTGACCGGCGCCGATATCGGCCCGGTGCTGCGCGCGGGGCTGCGCGATTTTCTGCGCGCACCGGCCTTTGGCATCTTCTTTTCGGCCTTCTATGTGTTGGGGGGCGTGATCTTCTGGCAGGTGTTCATGGCTGCCGGGCAGGAATGGTGGCTGATCCCGGTGATCCTGGGCTTCCCGCTGCTGGCGCCTTTCGCCGCGATCGGCCTGTATGAGGTCAGCCGCCGGATCGAGGCGGCCGAGCCGCTGCTGTGGCGCGAGGTGCTGGGCGTGGTCTTTGCCCAGAAGGACCGCCAGCTGCCGTCAATGGCGATGGTGATCCTGTTGATGTTCATGTTCTGGGTTTTTGTCGCCCATACGATCTTTGCGCTGTTCATGGGACTGTCGGCGCTGACCAATATCACCACCTCGCCGGGGGTGCTGTTTGAAGGCAACGGGCCGTTGATGCTGCTGGTGGGCACGGCGATCGGGGCGGGCTTTGCGGTGGCGCTGTTTTCCTTTACCGTCGCGGGCCTGCCGCTGCTGCTGGAAAAAGAGGTCGATTTCATTTCCGCCATCATCCTGTCGGTGCAGGTGGTGCTGGCCAATCCGCTGGCGATGCTGGCCTGGGGGCTGGTGATCGCGCTGTGCCTGTTTGCGGGGATGGTGCCGATGTTTCTGGGCCTGTTTGTGGCGTTGCCGGTACTGGGCCATGCCAGCTGGCACATGTATCGCCGGATTCTGGGCTGATCGGTCCGGTGGCGCGTCCGCATCCTGCCCCCCATCCGGGCCGCCCGGCCGAGGTGCTGGCCGCCTTTGCCCGGCTGGGACTGACGTCCTTTGGCGGGCCGGTCGCGCATCTGGGCTATTTCCGCGCGGAATTCGTGACGCGCCGGCGCTGGCTGGATGATGCGGCCTATGCCGATCTGGTGGCGCTGTGCCAGTTCCTGCCGGGCCCGGCATCCAGCCAGGTGGGCTTTGCGCTGGGGCTGATGCGGGCGGGCTGGGCGGGGGCGCTGGCGGCCTTTGTGGGCTTCACCGCGCCCTCGGCGGTGGCGCTGGTGGTCTTTGCCCTGGCCGCCGGGCCGCTGGCGCAGGCGTCCTGGGTCGGGGCGGGTGCGCTTGCGGGGCTGAAGATCGTCGCGGTGGCGATTGTCGCGCAGGCGGTCTGGGGGATGGCGCGCAGCCTGTGCCCCGACCGCGCGCGCGCCACGATCGCGTTGGCGGCGGTGGCGGTGCTGGCCTTTGTGCCGGGGGCCTTGGGGATGCCGGCCGCGATCGCGATTGGCGCATTGGCGGGCCTGATGCTGGGCCGGGGCGGGACGGGTGGGGCACCGCCGCCCGCGGGTCCGGTGCCGGGGGACATGGCCGCGCCGCCGGTGTCGCGCCGGGTCGCGCTGCTGTGCCTTGGCCTGTTCGCCGGGCTGATGCTGGCGCTGCCGCTGCTGGCGCCGCTGGGGCAGGGGGTTGCGGTTGCCGACCGCTTTTTCCGCGCGGGCGCGCTGGTCTTTGGCGGGGGCCATGTGGTTCTGCCGCTGCTGGAGACCGGGGTCGTTCGTCCAGGCTGGGTCACGCCCGAGGTCTTTCTGGCCGGCTATGGCGCGGCGCAGGCGGTGCCGGGGCCGCTGTTCACCTTCGCCGCCTATCTGGGCGCGCTGCTGGACCCGGGACCCGGTGGCATCGCGGGCGCGGTGCTGGCGCTGGGGGCGGTCTTTGCACCGGGCTTTCTGGTGCTGGTGGGGGTGCTGCCGTTCTGGCACGGGCTGCGCGCGCGTGCGGGCGCCCGGGCGGCGCTGCGCGGGGCCAATGCGGCGGTGGTGGGCATCCTGGGGACCGCGCTTTACACGCCGGTCTTCACCGGCGCGGTCACCGATCTGCGCAGCTTCGCGCTGGCGCTGGCCTGTTTCGTGTTGCTGACGGTCTGGAAGGCGCCGCCCTGGGCGGTGGTGATCCTGGCCGCGCTGGGCGGGATCGGCCTGTCGATGCCCGGCTGATCCGGCTGATCCGGCGCCGTCAGTCCCGTCCTGCAGCGCCCGTCCTGCAGCGCCCGTCCTGCACCACCCGCCCTACACCGCCCGCCGTTGCGCGCGATAGCCCGAGGGTGTCTGTCCAAAGGCTGCGCGGAACAGGCGCGAAAACTGTGCCTGATCGGAAAAACCGAAGCGATAGGCGATCTCGGCGATCGGGGCAGTGCCAGGCAGATCCAGCATGTCGCGTGCCGCGATCAGGCGTTGCTCACGGATATATTGCGACACGGTGGCATTGGCGTCCGAAAACAGCTCATGCAGGTAACGTTTTGAAATTCCGCAGGCTTCTGCCACCAGGTCGGGCGACAGTTCGGGGTTTTTCAATTCGCGCCGGATGACTTCCTCGGCGCGGCGCAGATGGGCGGCGCGCACCGCGGTGCGCGCGCCGCCGGTGTCGGCCTGACCCTGCAACGCCAGGCTGAGCAACTCCACCAGATGCCGCCCCAGCACCTGCGCCCCCGCCGGATCGGCGCCGCCCGCATCCATCATGTGCTGGGCCATCGTGCTGAACAGCCCCCCCATGCCAGCGCGCCCGTCAAAGACCTGTGCACAGAAGCGGTCGGGATCGCGCAGCTTTTCGCCCAGCACGCGGCGGGTGACCTTCAGCACATACAGATCATTGGCATCGGCATAGGCAAAGCGATAGGGTTCATGCCCGCGTTCAATGATGAACCCGCCCGGGTCGCAGCGCATCTCGCGCCCCAGCTGGCGGAATTCCACCGGGTTGCTGCGGGGGATGGTGATCAGATATTCCTCTTCGCCGCCGCCCGCGATGTGGCGGGGGCTGCGTTCATACAGCATGCCTTCCGTGCGCAGCCGCGACAGCGACACCTGACCCAGATCCTGCCGCTCCAGCCGGCCGGTGAAGCGTGCGGCATCGCGGAACGCCAGCTGAAGCGGAAAATAGGTTTCGGCGATCACTCGGGTCCAGTGTCGGCGCGCTCGGCCGGCGCGACATGCGCGGTCGTCTGCGTCGTAAAGGGCATGCAAAAAGCTCCTCCCAGGCTTTGCTCCATGATTCGCGCCCCGCCGCGCGATTCGCGCAAGACATTTCGGTGACAGCCGCGCGATCCTGCGCGCAGCGACAAAAGATCATGCGCCCGGTGTCAAATCCGTCTGTCCCCTGCGCGGATCGTCAAATTTCCGCGCACCCGCATGCAAGCGAAACGCCGCCCCGGCGTGCAGCCTGACAGGGTCAACAGAAGGCCGGATCACCGGCACGTCGACGGGAGGAAACGATCCAGGCACCCCGCGCCCCGACCGGGCCCGGGCCTGCCGGTTGCCCATTCCCCCCGCGACCTGCCACGGCCAGCCCAGGGAGTGTGCAATGACGAAACGCAAGGTCGACCCGATCACCCTATCCGTGGTGCGCGGCGTGCTGGAAACCACCCAGCGCGAAATGACGCTGACACTGGAACAGACGGCGCGCAGTTCCGTCTTCAACCTCGCGCATGATTATTCGACGGCGCTGTTCAACCATACGCCGGAAATGATCCTGCAGGGCCAGGACATCCCGATCCACCTGGGCTCGCTGATCCCGGCGATGAAGTCGGTGGCCCGCTTCTTTGAAGGCGACATCCACGAAGGCGACCTGATCCTGCACAACGATCCGGCCTATGGCGGGTCGCATATCATCGACACCTGCATGTATTACCCGGTGTTCTACCAGGGCGAGCTGGTGTTCTGGACGGTCTGCAAGGGCCACCTGACCGATATCGGCGGTCCGGTGCCCGCCGGCTACAACCCCAACGCCACCGAAATCTTCGCCGAGGGGCTGCGTATCCCGCCGGTCAAGCTGTGGGACCGGGGCAAGCCGCGCCATGACGTGATGAACCTGCTGCTGACCAACATGCGCGCCCGGCGTGACCAGGAAGGCGATTTCAACGCGCTGATCGGTGCCTGCCAGGTGGGCGCGCGCGCGCTGATCCGGCTGATGGACAAATACGGCAAGGACGTCGTGCAGGATTGCATCGCCGAACTGCTGGACATGGCCGAGGCGCATATGCGCAAGCTGATCGCCGAAGTACCCGACGGCACCTACAGCGGCACCGCCATCCTTGAGGATGCAGGCCACGGCTTTGGCGATTTTGAAATCACCGCCACCGTCACCATCCAGGGCGACAGCTGCCACATCGCCGTCAATTCTCCCCCCCAGGTGCCCTATTTCATCAACAGCTACGAAGGCAACAGCCACTCGGGCGTCTATCTGGGCCTGATGATGTTCGCCCAGCTGCCCCCGCCCTACAACGAAGGGCTCTACCGCTGCGTCAGCACCGACATGGGCCCCAAGGGTACATTGTGCAACGCGAAATCCCCCGCCCCGCACATGAACTGTACCACCACGCCGATGGAAACGCTGACCGATGCGGTGCGGCTTGCCTTTGAACAGGCCGCGCCGGCCAAGGTCTCGGCCAGCTGGGGCCATGCCAATGGCTGCAACATCGCGGGCTGGGACAAGCGCCATGACGAGGAATATGTGACCATGGTGCTGGCCTCGATCATCTCGGGCGCGGGCGCCACCGCCAGCCAGGATGGCTGGCACGCGGTCGGCCCCGAATGCTGCTTCGGCGCGCTGACCTCGGGCGATATCGAGATGCTGGAACACAGCTACCCGATCATCATCCATCGCTACGCGCTGATGGAGGATTCGGGCGGCGCGGGCAAGTTCCGCGGCGGCTCGGGCACCTGCTGGGAGGTCGAACCGCTGGACAGCCCGATGACGCTGATCACCTTCGGCGAAGGCCGCCGCATCCCGGCGATGGGGGCTGCGGGCGCGAAATCGACCATGATCGCGCCCAAGGTCGGACGGCTGGAACTGACCCGCAACGGCCAGACGCAGATCATCACCGACAACGTGATCGAAACCATCCAGCCCGGCGAACGCGCGGCCAATCGCAACCCCGGCGGCGGCGGCTTTGGCAACCCGTTCGAACGGCCCGTGGAAAAGGTCGTCGAGGATGTGCGCAACGGCCTAGTCTCGCTGGAAGGCGCGCGGCTCGACTATGGCGTGGTGATCACCGACCGCGACAGCCTGACCGTAGACGCTGCCGAAACCGCCCGCCTGCGCGCCGCCTGATCCGCTTTCACGTCCCGCTTTCCTGTCCTGGCCCCCTTCATCTTGCCGAAAATACCTTCGGGGGGCCCGGGGGGCGGACAGCCCCCCGCTCCACGCCCGCCCGGGGCCGTGGCCGGGACACCTGAACCCAAAGGAACCCATCATGCAGAACCAATATCGTCTTGGCATCGACGCCGGCGGCACCTTCACCGACTTCATCCTGGCCGATCGCAAGGGCGGCGTGCGCATCTTCAAGGCGCTCTCGACCCCGCAGGACCCGACCCGGGCCATCCGCAACGGTCTGAAGGTGATCGAGGAAGAAACCGGCCTTTCGCCCGAACACATCGTCTCGAATGCCGATCTGTGCATCAACGGCACCACCGTCGGCCTGAACGCGCTGATCACCCATAATGGCGCGAAAACCGGCCTGATCGCCACCCGCGGCCATGAGGACAGCATCGAGATCCGCCTGGGCCACAAGGAAGACGGCTACCGCTATGATCCCGAATATCCGCCCGCGACGATGCTGGTGCCGCGCCACCTGCGCCGGGGCGTACGCGAACGGGTGATCTCGACCGGGGCGGTCCACACCCCCCTGAACGACGAGGACGTGCGCGAGGCCTGCCGCCACTTCATCCGTGAAGGCGTTGAATCGGTTGCGATTTCCTTTGTCTGGTCGGTGCTGCACCCGGACCATGAATCCCGCGCTGCCCAGATCGTGCAAGAAATGATGCCCGGCGTCCACCTGACCGTGGGCAGCCAGCTTTACCCGCAGGTGCGCGAATATACCCGCACCTCCACCGCGATCGTGAACGCCTATCTGGCGCCGATCCTGGAACGCTATGTCGCCGCTGTGGACCGTTACTTCCAGTCGCTGGGCGCGCGCCATCCGGTGCGCTACTTCCAGTCGAACGGCGGGCTGGCGCTGGGCCGCGTGGTGTCCAGCCAGTCGGTCTATGCGATCAATTCGGGGCCCGCCTCGGCGCCGCAGGCCGCGCTGTACCTGGGCGAGCCCTGGGGGCTCAAGGACATCATCACCGTCGACATGGGCGGCACCAGCTTTGACATCACCCTGACCCGCGAGGGCCGGGCGAATGTGTCCAAGAACATCGACTTCCTGCGCTATCGCATCGGCATCCCGATGATCCAGGTGGAAACGCTTGGCGCGGGCGGCGGCTCGATCGGCTGGATCGACAGCATGGGGCTGATGCAGATGGGCCCGCAATCGGCGGGGTCCGAACCCGGGCCTGCCTGCTACGACCAGGGCGGCGACAAGCCCACCACCACCGATGCCAATCTGGTGCTGGGCTATCTGAATCCCGATGGGCTTGTGGGCGGGCGGCTGCCGCTGAACGTGGACAAGGCCCGTGCCGCGATCCGCACCCATCTGGCCGAACCGCTGGGCATCAGCGTGGAAAAGGCTGCCTTTGGCATGTTCACCATCGTCAACAACAACATGGTCAACGCGATCCGGCGGGTCTCGGTCGAACGGGGTTATGACCCGCGCGATTTCGTGTTGAACTGCGCGGGCGGGGCGACGGGGGCGCATATCACGGCGCTGGCGCGCGAAATGGGCATCCGCAAGGTGCTGGTGTCCAAGCTGGCTTCGGGGCTGTGCGCCTTCGGACAGATCCTGTCGGATGTGAAATACAACTACATGGCCCCCGCGCCCGTCCGCCTGGAAGGCGCCGAGGCCGCGGCCCGGCTGGATGCGCTGTTCGGTCAGCTGGAATCGCGTGGGCTTGATGATCTGAAGGGCGACGGCTTCGGCCCTGACCGGGTGAACATCCGCCGCAGCCTTGACATGCGCTATGTCGGCCAGGTGCATGAATGCACCGTCGACATCGAACCCTTCGAGATCACCGAGACCGCGCTGGACCGGCTGAAAGCCGCGTTCCATGCCCGCCATGAAGAACTCTACACCTATTGCGAGCCGGGCAGCGCGGTCGAGGTGGTCAATGTCGAAAGCGCGATTTCCGGCGCGGTGGACAAACCCGCGCGGATGCATCTGGCGCCGGGCAAGGGGGCGCATGGCGCGCTGAAGGGCACGCGCGAGATGATCTTTGACGCCGCGGGCATTCCTCATGAAACGCCCGTCTATGACGGCGCGGCGCTGGGCGCGGGCGACCGGATCACCGGCCCGGCCGTCATCCAGGAGGTCACGACCACCATCGTGATTGAGCCGGGCTGGCTGGCGGAACTGGATGCGACCGGCGTCTATGTGCTGACGCTGGGCGTGGCCGAGTCCGGGGCCATGGGCGCGCCGGCCCGCAGCCTGACCGAGGACGCCTGAGATGGCGTTGGCGCTGGAACGGGCGGGGGTCGCCTTTGGCGGCTTCCAGGCCCTGTCCGACGTGACCCTGTCGGTCGCGCCGGGGCAGGTGGTGGGGCTGATCGGGCCCAACGGGGCGGGCAAGACCACCTGCGTGAACGTGCTGACCGGGTTCCAGCGCCCGACCCTTGGGCGGGTGACGCTGGGGGGGCGTGATGTGTCGGGGCTGGCGGCGCACCGGCTGCGCCGGGCAGGCGTGGCGCGCACCTTTCAGGCGGGGCGGCTGTTCGGCGGGCTGGATGTGCTGGACAATCTGGCGGTTACCGGCGTGGGCCTTGGCCTGCGCCGCGCCGCCGCCGAACGCGAGGCGGGCGAGATGTTGGCCTGGATGGGCCTTGGCGCGCTGCGCGACCGTTCCGCCGCGGGCCTGCCCTATACCGACGAGCGGCGCGTGGCGATCGCCCGCGCGCTGATCGGGGGGCCGGACTTTCTGCTGCTGGATGAACCCGCCGCGGGCATGTCGGAAATCGAGGCCGAGGATCTGGCCGCCCTGATCGCCCGCATCGCCGCCGAACGCGGGGTGGGGGTGCTGCTGATCGAACACAATGTCGGGCTTGTGCTGTCGGTCTGCGCCCATGTCGTGGTGCTGGACGGGGGCCGCGTGATCGAGGCGGGCGACCGGGCCGCGATCCTGGCCAGCCGCGCCGTGCGCGAGGCCTATCTGGGCGCCGATCACAACGCCCCCGAACCGGAGGAGGCCGCGTGATGTCCAAGCTGGGAATTTTCGACCTGTCGGTGCGCTACGGCAAGCTGACGGCGCTGCGCGATGTGTCCTTTACCGTGGCCGAGGGTGAACGGCTGTTCATCTCGGGGCCCAATGGCGCGGGGAAATCCTCGCTTCTGGGGGCGATCTCGGGGGCGGTGCGCGCCGCCCATGGCCGGATCGAGATGGATGGCGACATCCTGTCGGGCCGCAGCCCCGAGGCGATCGCGCGGCGCGGCCTGTCGATGGTGCCAGAGGGGCGGCGCATCTTTGCCGGGCTCAGCGTGCAGGAAAACCTGATGGTGGGGGCCGGGATGCGGCGCGACCGCAGCGCCGTGCCCGACGATCTGGCGGTGATCTTTGACGCCTTCCCGATCCTGCGCGACCGCCGCCATGCCAATGCGGGCGCGCTGTCGGGCGGGCAGCAGCAGATGCTGGCGATCGGGCGCGCGCTGATGACCAACCCCAAGCTGATGCTGGTGGATGAGCCAAGCCTGGGCCTGGCGCCCAAGGTGGTGGATGAGGTCTATGACCGGCTCTGCGCGTTGCAGGCGCTGCGCGGGCTGACGCTGGTGATCGTCGAACAAAGCTCGGCCCGGGCGGCGCGCGTGGGCGGGCGGATGATCCTGTTGCGCGGGGGGCGGATCGTGGCCGATGGCGATGCCGCGGGCTTTGCCGAACACGACCTGCTGAAGGAAGCCTATTTCGGAAAGGGGGCCGCGGCATGAGCCTGCAACTGGTCTTTGACGCCGCAGCACTGGGCGGCATCTATGCGGTGGCGGCGCTGGGCATCGCGCTGATCTTCGGGGTGATGAAGCTGGTGAATTTCGCCCACGGGCAGTTCATCGCCTTCGCCGTCTTCGCGCTGATCGTGCCGTCCAGCGACGCGGTGGCGGTGATGGGGCTGGGGGCGGCGCCGGCGGTGGTGCTGGTGCCGGCGATCCTGCTGATCGGGGCGGGGCTGGCCGTGGCGGCCGAGATGGTGGTCTTTCGCCCGCTGCGCGCGGCCAGCCCCGTGGCGCTGATGGTGGCCAGCTTTGCGCTGGGCGTGGTGATCCAGAACCTTCTGCTGGCGGTCTATGGCGGGCGCCCCAAGGCGATCAGCCTGTGGCCCGAACTGGGCCAGCCGGTGGCGGTGCTGGGCGCATCGGTGCCCTTGCTGCAGATCATCGTGATCGGCGCGGTGCTGCTGATCCTGGCGGTGCTGGCGGTGATGCTGCGGCACAGCCGGATCGGGCTGGAGATGCGCGCCGCATCCGAGGATTTCGGCATGGCGCGCCTGCTGGGGGTGCGGTCGAACGCGGTGATCTCGGGGGCGTTCGCGCTGTCGGGGGCGCTGGCGGCGGCGGTGGCGCTGGTGCTGGTGGCGCAGACCGGCGTGGCCGATGTGCGCATGGGCGGGCAGATCATGCTGGTGGCTTTCATCGCCACCGTTGTGGGGGGCATGGGCAGCCTGGCGGGTGCGGTGGCGGCGGGCTTTGCCATCGGCGCGGTGTCCGTCGCGCTGCAGGCGGCGCTGCCGATCGAGGCGCGGCCGTTCCGCGATGCCTTCCTTTATGGCCTTGTCATCATGGTTCTTTTGTTCCGGCCGCAGGGGCTTTTTGCCACGGCCGCCAAGCCGAGGGTGTAAGCGATGGACGATCTTGTCATGGAAGCCGGTGTCGATCACCGCGCGCGGGCGCGCGCCGCACTGACCACACCGCTGATCCTGATTGCGGGGCTTGCGCTGCTGGTGGCGCTGGTGCTGGCCTTTGGCGACCGTTCGCTGGCGCGGATGGCGGCGGAAACGCTGATCCGGGTGACGCTGGTCGTGGGGTTCTGGGTCTTTGCGGGCAATTCCGGGGTGATCAGCTTTGGCCATGCGGCCTTTGCCTGTGTGGGGGCCTATGTTTCGGCCTGGCTGACGCTGAAGCCGGCGATGAAGGGGCTGTTGCTGACGGGCCTGCCGGACTGGGTGGCGCGGGCGGAATGGCCGGTGCTGCCGGCGGCGCTGGCGGCAGGCGTGGTGGCGGCGGGGGTCGCGGCGCTGACGGGGGCGGCGATCCTGCGGCTGTCGGGGATCGCCGCCTCGATCGCGACCTTTGCCTTTCTGGCGATGGTCAACCAGATCTGGGCGAACTGGACGCCGGTGACGGGGGGGACATCCTCGGTCGTGGGGCTGGCGCGCTATGTCGATCCTTGGGTGGCGCTGGGCTGGGCGGCGGCGGCGATCGGGATGGCGGCGGTCTATGGCGCCTCGGCCTCGGGGCTGGCGCTGCGGGCCACGCGGGAAGATGAGGTCGCCGCGACAGCCAGTGGCATCGACCGCTATCGCCACAGGCTGCTGGCCTATACGGTTTCGGCCTTTTTCTGCGGGGTGGGCGGCGCGCTGATGGGCCATTTCATCGGCGTCATCAACCCCGATGCCTTTTATCTGTCGCTGACCTTCATGATGCTGGCGATGCTGGTGGTGGGCGGCATCGGCAGCCTGTCGGGCGCGGTGGTGGGGGTGCTGGCGGTATCCGCCGCGATGGAACTGCTGGTGCGCGCCGAAAAGGGCGTGACGATCGGCGCGGCGCAGATCGCCCTGCCGCCCGGATCGCAGGAAACCCTGATCGGCGCGGCGATGATTGCAATCCTGATCCTGCGTCCGCAGGGCCTTTTGGCCGGACGCGAGATCATGCTGCCCCCCGGCTGGGTCGCCGGGCGGGGCAAGACCGACTGACCCGATAATCCAGGAACACCCAACAGGAGAGACTGACCGATGAAACGACTGCTACTTGCCGGCACCGCGCTGGCGGGCCTTGCGCTGCCCGCCCTGGCCGAGGATATCACCGTGGGCTTCGCCATCGCCAAATCCGGCTGGATGGAGGCCTATGACACCCCCGCCGCCACCGCCGCGCGCATCCGCATCGAGGAAATCAACGCCGCCGGTGGCCTTCTGGGCAGCCAGATCCGCGTGGTCGAGGCCGATACCCGCACCGACCGCGCCGAGGCCGCCAAGGCCGGGCTGGCGCTGCTGGATGAGGGCGCGCAGATGATGGTGGTGTCGTGCGATTACGACTTTGGCGCGCCCTCCGCACTGGTGGCCGAGGGCGAAGGGATGAACAGCTTTTTCCTTTGTGCCGAGGATGTGAAGGCGGGCATTCAGGGCGTGGGGCCGAACAGCTTTTCCTCATCCGTTCTGGCGCCGGTGCAGGGGGCGACCATGGCCGAATGGGCCCATGCCCGGCGCGCGGCGCGCACCGCCTATGTGCTGGAAGATACCTTCATCGAATACAACAAGGGTATCTGCACCGGCTTCAACTGGATGTTCCCGCGGCTGGAGGGGGCCGAGATCCTGGGCAGCGACACGTTCAAGAACGACGATGCCTCGATCGCCAGCCAGATCACCCGGATCAAGGCGCTGGACCGCGCCCCCGATGTGATCATGCTGTGTTCGGTGATGCCCGGCGCGGCGGCGGCGGTGCGCCAGATCCGCGCCGCCGGGATCGATGCGCTGATCCTGAACGGCTCGGCGGTGGACGGGTCTTACTGGCTGGATGCGACGCCGGGGCTGTCGGGCTTTGTGCTGCCGGTGCAGGGCTCGATCCACGGCGACGATCCGCGCCCCGAAGTCGAGGCCTTCAACGCCGCCTATCAGGCCCGGACCGGCGCGCGCCCGGCCAGCCAATATGCCTATCCGGGCTATGTGCTGATCGATCTGTGGGCCAAGGCGGTCGAACGGGCGGGCACGGTCGACGGGGCGGCGGTCACGGCCGAACTGGAACAGATGCGCGATGAGCCGACCGCCTTTGGCCCGCGCAGCTTTTCCGATCAGCTGCACCACCAGAACACCGCGCTGATGCAGATCGTCGAGATCACCGGCGGCACGCCCGCGCGCGTGGACGAATGGCGCATTTCCGAACCTGTCCCGCTGGACGTGCTTCTGAAGTGATGCCGGCCGCGCGCCCTGCCAACTCCTCAACTCTCTCGTGCGGGGCGCGCGGTTTCTTTCGCCGGATTTACGGGTGCTGGCCCGGATCCGGCCGCGGCGGTTCGGGCCAGATCACGGCATGGGGCCAGCCGGGCTGGTTGACGGTTTCCTTCAGGCGGCGGCGGAACTCGATCCAGGGCCGGCAATCACGGCCCGGCATGGTGCAGGCCTCGATCCACTCGGTGCAGGCCAGCATGCGCCTGCGCAGCAAGGGGGCCAGGTCTTCGGTCGGAACGCAAAAGGCTGGGGTCGGCATCGCAATCACCCTGACTGTGGTCATGACCCATGATGGCGCAAAGGCGCGGTGCGCAAATTGAGATAAATCAAGTGGCGCCTGATTTCCGGGCGTGGCGGCCGGTTTGCCGGGGCATCCGCGCTGCGTTGCAGCATCCCATGCGCCGGATGCATGGCGGCCTTTCCCTTTGCGGGGCTGGTCGTGCCGGGGTTTTGGGGCCATATCGGCCGTGACAAGCGCAGATGCTGCGTTGCGGAAAAAAGGAAGTCCACCATGGCAATGATCCAAACCGAAACCCGCCCCTTCAACCCGGTCGCGCGTCTGGTGTCCGGCCTGCGGATTGTGGTCGATGTCCTGATGCGCGCCCGCGCCGCCGAGGTCACGCTGAAGGAACTGAACCGCCTGAGCGATCGTGAACTGCGTGACATCGGCCTGACGCGCGGCGACATCCCGCGCATCGTCGCCCAGACGATGGACGGCAGGTAACCGATCCACAAGGATGACAGATCCAAAAGCCCCGCGCGCCCGCGCGGGGTTTTGCTTTTGCCGGTCTCAGCCCGGTGATGTGGCCTGGACGGGGGCCTGGACGGGGGCGCGATCCGGGGCACGGCGGCGCGCACGAAACGCCACATGGGCGCCGCTTTCGATGGACAGCTGCAGATAGTCCACCTCGCCCGTCAGATCCGCCGTGGCATGACAGGTCAGCGTGTCACAGATCACCCGGCCCGCGACCTGGCCCCTGATCGTCACATTGGCGGCCACCAGACTGCCTTCGATCAACGCGCCCTCGGCGACAATGACCGATCCTGCCGCCAGATTGCCGTGAACCGTGCCCAGGATTTCCACAAGGCCCGGAAATTCCAGATCGCCGACGATCTTTGATCCGGCGGCGATGAAGGACCGGCCACCGACGCTGGTCTGGGGTTTTTCCATCTGCTGCTCCTTCGGTCATGGGGCCTTGGGTCATGGCATGGTTGATCAGGCGCGGGCCGGGGCAGGCGCGCGCGCACAAGACTTGCCGCGAAATCGGGCATAGTCCAGTGCCATGCGGCGCGGGCGGGCGGAAAACCACCCGTCCGGACCACCGATGCCCCTGTCAGGGAACCGAATGCCCGCCACGGGGTGGGGCATGGCCCGCCGCACCGACCGGCGCGGACGGGATTTGCGGCGGGGGATGGCGGAATGGGTCCACAGGCGGACATCGGGGCGCGGGGCAATGCGGGGGCGCGGGGCGACGGGACGGATCCGGGCACCGGGCTGACGGGGCACCCGGGCCGAGTCCCGCCCCGTTGCGCCCGCGCTGCGCCGTCGCCGCCTGTCGCAGGGCAAGGCCGATGGTGCCGGACCCGCCCGCGCGGCGGGCTGATGGCTGACGGGGGCGGGGCGGAATGAAACGCGCGCGCCCGAAGGCGCGCGCAGGGTGGTTTCAGGCAGGACTGGTTCGGACGGAACGCCCCGCCCACCGCGCGCGTTCGGTGCGCGGTCAGTGCGCGGTGGCCCCCTGGCCGGCGGTGCCTGCGGTCATCGCGGCGGCGGCGGCGGCCTCTTCGGCGGCTTCGTCCCATTCCACCGGCTCGGGCATCCGCACCAGCGCGCGGGGCAGAACCTCGCGCACATGGCTGACGGGGATGATCTCCAGCCCCTGCTTCACGTTGTCCGGGATCTCGGGCAGGTCCTTGGCGTTTTCCTGCGGGATCAGCACGGTCTTGATGCCGCCGCGCAGCGCGGCCAGCAGCTTTTCCTTCAGCCCCCCGATCGCCAGCACATTGCCGCGCAAGGTGACCTCGCCGGTCATGGCGACATCCTTGCGCACCGGAATGCCCGTCAGCACCGACACGATCGAGGTGACCATCGCGATCCCCGCGCTGGGGCCATCCTTGGGCGTGGCGCCTTCGGGGACGTGGACGTGGATATCGACCTTTTCGAACTTGGGTGGCTTGACCCCGATTTCGGGGCTGATCGAACGGACATAGCTGGAGGCCGCGTCGATCGATTCCTTCATCACCTCGCCCAGTTTCCCGGTGGTCTTCATCCGCCCCTTGCCGGGCAGCTTCAGCGCCTCGATCTGCAACAGGTCGCCGCCGACACTGGTCCAGGCCAGGCCTGTGACCACGCCCACCTGGTCCTCTTTCTCGGCCAGGCCATAGCGATAGCGCGGCACGCCCAGATAGTCCTCGACCCTGGCGCCATCCACGGTGACGGCCTTCGCCTTGCCCTTCAGGATTTCGGTCACCGCCTTGCGGGCAAGTTTCGCCAGCTCGCGTTCCAGGTTCCGCACGCCCGCCTCGCGGGTGTACAGCCGCACGACCTTGTCCAGCGCCTCATCGGTCAGGGTGAATTCGCCCTTGCGCAGGCCATGCGCCTTGATCTGCTTGGGGATCAGGTGCTGGCGGGCAATTTCACGCTTTTCATCCTCGGTATAGCCGGCCAGAGGAATGATCTCCATCCGGTCCAGCAGCGGCCCCGGCATGTTGTAGCTGTTGGCCGTGGTCAGGAACATCACGTTCGACAGGTCGTATTCCACCTCAAGATAGTGGTCCACGAAGGTCGCGTTCTGTTCGGGGTCCAGAACCTCCAGCATCGCGCTGGCCGGGTCGCCGCGGAAATCCTGGCCCATCTTGTCGATTTCATCCAGCAGGATCAGCGGGTTGGTGGTTTTCGCCTTTTTCAGCGCCTGGACGATCTTGCCGGGCATGGACCCGATATAGGTGCGCCGGTGGCCGCGGATTTCGGATTCGTCGCGCACGCCGCCAAGGCTTATGCGGATGAATTCACGCCCCGTGGCCTTGGCCACGCTGCGGCCAAGCGAGGTTTTCCCCACGCCGGGCGGGCCCACAAGGCACAGGATCGGCCCCTTCAGCTTGGCCGAACGCGCCTGCACCGCCAGATATTCGACGATGCGTTCCTTAACCTTTTCCAGGCCATAGTGATCGGCGTCCAGCACCTTTTCGGCCAGCCCCAGATCCTTTTTCACGCGGCTTTTCACGCCCCAGGGCAGGTTCAGCAGCCAGTCCAGATAGTTGCGCACCACGGTCGCCTCGGCCGACATCGGCGACATGGATTTAAGCTTCTTCAGCTCGCCTTCCGCCTTGTCGCGCGCCTCTTTCGAGAATTTGGTGGCCTTGATCCGCGCTTCCAGCTCGGCGATCTCGTTCTGGCCGTCCTCGCCGTCGCCCAGTTCCTTCTGAATGGCCTTCATTTGCTCATTCAGATAATATTCGCGCTGTGTCCGCTCCATCTGCGACTTGACGCGGGACTTGATCTTTTTCTCGACCTGCAGAACCGACACCTCGCCCTGCATCAGGCCAAAGACCTTTTCCAGCCGCGCGGCCACATCCAGCGTTTCCAGCAGGTCCTGCTTTTGCGCGACATCCAGTCCCAGATGGCCCGAGACCAGATCGGTCAGCTTGTCGGCCTCGCGCGTTTCGGCGATGGCGGCCAGCGCCTCTTCGGGGACGTTCTTCTTGAACTTGGCGTAGCGTTCGAATTCCTCGGCGACGGAACGCAGCAGCGCCTTGACGGTGTCCGCATCGCCGGGGGTTTCGTTCAGCGCCTCGGCGCGGGCCTCGAAGAAGGCGGGGTTTTCCAGGAATTCGGCGATGCGCACCCGCCGCTTGCCCTCGACCAGAACCTTCACGGTGCCATCAGGCAGTTTCAGCAGTTGCAGCACATTGGCCAGAACGCCGGTGCGGAAGATGCCATCGGCATCGGGGTCATCGACGCCGGGGTCGATCTGGCTGGCCAGCAGGATCTGGCGATCCTCGGCCATTACCTCTTCCAGCGCGCGGACGGATTTTTCCCGGCCCACGAACAGCGGCACGATCATGTGGGGAAAGACCACGATATCGCGCAGCGGCAGCACGGGGTAGCTGTGGGGAAGCGTGTCGGTCATCATGTATCCTCTGTGGCAGAAGGGCGCCGGCCCCGCCCTTGCGGCAACCCCGGCCCTTCCCTCTTGCGACCTATCTAGGGGGCGCGTGCGGCAGGTTCAACCTGGGTGTCCGTCATCATCGGGTTACATTGCGCCCGCGCGCGGGCGGGGGCAAGCGCAGATTGCGCCGGGTTTGAACGGTCGGCCCCGGTCACAGCGGCAGGACCAGTTCCACCCGCAAGCCGCCCAGCCGCGCGCTGTCGCCCAGCCGCAGCGACCCGCCATGCCCGCGCAGGATGTCGACCGCGATCGACAGCCCCAGCCCCACGCCCTGTCCGCGGTTCTGGTTGCGCGCGGGATCAAGCCGGGTAAAGGGGCGCAATGCCTCTTCGCGCCGGTCGGCCGGGATGCCGGGGCCGTCATCCTCGACAATGATCCGACAGCTGCGCGGGCCAAGCGTCACCGAAACCTCGGCCCTTGTGCCGTAGCGCACGGCATTGCCGAACAGGTTTTCCAGCGCCCGGCGCAGCGCATCGGGGCGCACCGTGACCAGCGCCAGCCCCGGGCCGGGGCATTCGGTCAGGCTGACCGGCTGGCCCGCGCGGCGGGCATCCTCGACCACATGGGCGACAAAGGCGCAGGGGTCGATCCGTTCGGGTTCGCCCGCGGTGGCCTCATCGCGGGCGAAATCCAGAAAGGCATCGATCAGCCGGCCCATTTCCGCCACGTCGCGTTCCATCGCGGAAACCTCATCGCGCGTCCCGGGGTCGTCGGGCAGCATCGACAGCCCCAGCCGCAGCCGCGTCAGCGGGGTGCGCAGATCGTGGCTGATCCCCGACAGCATCAGGGTGCGCTGTTCGATCTGGCGTTCGATCCGGGCGCGCATTTCCAGAAAGGCGGCACCGGCGGCGCGCACCTCCTGGGCGCCGGCGGGGCGATAGGGCAGGGCGCGGCCCTTGCCAAAGGCCTCGGCCGCGATCGCCATCCGGCGGATCGGGCGCAGCTGGTTGCGCAGGAACAGATAGGCCACCAGGGTCATCAGCAGGCCGGTGCCCAGCATCAGAACGATAAGTTGATGCGGGTTGGTGGCCGACACCCGGCGCCGGTCAAAGTGCAGCTCCATCAGGCCGTGGCGGGTGTTCAGCGTCAACCGCACCTCGCGCAGGTTCGACAGATCGACCGCGCCCAGACCCGGCAGCCCCGCGCGCAGCGTGGCGATCACCACCCGGCCCGACAGATCGTAAAAGACCCGCCGGTCCGGGCCTGGGGCCGTGTCGGATGCCGCGTCGGATGTCGCGCCTGGGGCCGGATCGGGGGCGGGCAGGGCGACGCCCAGGTCCAGTGGTCCGGCCACCGCCGCCACCGCCGCCACCGCCGCGGCCAGGTCGGGCGCCGCCTCGGCGCGGGCCGCGACATAGGCCAGTTCGCGCAGCATGGCCGCGGTCATCTGTTCGGTCACGCCTTCGAAATGGCGCTGCAGAAACACCACCGACACGACCAGCTGGATCGTGACCACGGGCAGAATCAGGATCAGCGCGGCCCGCCCGTAAAGCCCGCGTGGCATCAGTCGTTTCAGCCAGTCGAAATTCATGGCAAAAGCCTAGCCGCCAGATGCAGCAGAGGAAAGCGTCATGACGACAGAGCGACCGGAACCGGGGCTGCGGGTGCTGACCGCGCCGAACCCCTCGGCAATGACCCTGACCGGAACCCGGACCTATATCCTGGGCGAGGGGCAGGTGGCACTGATCGATCCCGGCCCCGCGCTGCGCCCGCATTATGAGGCGATTCTGGCGGCGCTGTCCCCGGGCGAGCGAATCACGCAGATCCTGGTCAGCCATGCCCATCTGGATCATTCCCCCCTGGCCCGCCCCCTGGCCGAGGCGACCGGCGCGCCGGTTCTGGCCTTCGGTCCGGCCACGGCGGGGCGGTCGGCGGTGATGGCCGATCTGGCCGCGCGCGGGCTGGCCTGCGGTGGCGAGGGCGTGGACCCCGCCTTTGCCCCCGATCGCGTGCTGGCCGATGGCGAGCCGGTCGAGGGCGCCTTTGGCACGATCCGCGCGCTGCACACGCCGGGGCATTTCTGCAACCATCTCAGCTTTGCCTGGCAGGGCGCGTTGTTCACGGGCGACCATGTGATGGGCTGGGCCAGCACGCTGATTTCGCCGCCCGATGGCGATCTGGGGGATTACTTCCGTTCGCTTGACAAGGTCGCGGCGGAAGGCGCGCGGGTGTTCTATCCCGGCCACGGCGCGCCGGTGCGCGATACCGCCGCCCGGATCGCCGAACTGCGCGCGCACCGCGAACAGCGCAGCGCCCAGATTCTGGCGGCCCTTGCCGCCGCGCCGGCAACCGCCGCGCGGATCACGCAGGCCATCTACACCGACACCCCCGCCGCCCTGCTGCCCGCGGCCGAGCGTAACGTGTTTGCGCATCTCATTGAACTGACGTCGCAAAACCATATCCGCCCGCTGCAACCCCTGGCAATCACCGCGCCGTTCGAGCGGTTGTGAGCGCGCCGTGACAAAGTTCAAAAAAAGTCGCCCGCCCCTCTGGACGAGCCGATTTCCCACCGCTATACACCGCCTCGTGTTCCGGCGTAGCTCAGCGGTAGAGCAGTTGACTGTTAATCAATTGGTCGTAGGTTCGATCCCTACCGCCGGAGCCAAAAATCCCTTATGGGGTCTTATTTTCAGGCAAAACAGGCTTCTGACCCCTTCCACGACCGGCAATGTCCTGATCGTGGAACAGCTGGGGGCGGCGGGCGCCTCATATGGCGGTCAGGCCGGACGGTTCCGATCTGTCTCGCTGGGGGCGACGCTTGGGCGGAAGGCTGTTCAATCCTCCGACGGAAGCAGGTCCGGGTTCCAGACGATTTCCCACAGGTGCCCGTCGGGGTCGCGGAAATAGCCTGCGTATCCGCCGTAGAACGTATCCTGCGCGGGTTTGATCAGCTCGGCGCCTGCCCGCGCCGCGGCCTCCATGCACTGATCGACCTCTTCCCGCCGTGCCACGTTGTGCCCAATGGTGAGGGCGGTCGGGCTGACCGGCTGTACCGGCAATCCGGTATCATGGGCAATGTCCGCCTGCGCCCAGAGGGCAAGTTTCAGATCGCCGGACAGGTCGAAGAACGCGACCGAGCCATGCTCGAATTCCTGGCCGACTATGCCTTTCGTTGGCAGCCCGAGCCCGTCGCGGTAGAAGGAAAGCGATCGTGCGAGATCGGCGACACCGAGTGTAAGAACGGAAATCCTGGGTTTCATGTCATGCCCTTTCTATCGGCACCTGCACCGCGCAGATACCTTGATAGTCCTGGGCCGCTGGCTTGCAACGGAAGGACCCGCAGGGGCGGGGGGCCGGGCCAACCTTCCCGGGCCTGACCTGTTTCAGACCGGCGAAGGATAGGCCGAGTGTCTCAGGCGGTCAATGGCAGCAATGTCCCGCGGAGCGGTCCTGGTCCTTGACCCGGGCGACATCTCTGTCAGGTGGAAATAAAGGTGCAGCAACCCGGGCCTGTATCCCAAAGCGCCCGGGGTGTGCGTTTGATGGCCTTGTTGCGGTCCCGTCAACAGTCAGATCTGGCGTTGATTGCGCTGAGGTGGTAATTGTCGCCCGGGTTTGTGTGAGTATCGATGTAATCTGCGGGTATCGGAAACCTACCTGCATCACGTTAGCGAGGGGCGTAATTGTCAGAAGAAAACAACACTAAAGGCACGCCCGTTGCGGTTTTCTTGATTAATTTGGACCGACGGCCTGATCGCTTGAACGCAATCACCGGGGTACTGGATCGCGCTTCGATCGGCTTTGAACGTGTCAGTGCGGTTGATGGCGCCGTGGCAACGGACACGGACCTCTGGGTTTCGCGCCCTTGTGGACCGATTGGTCACTTGTCTGCCGGAACACGCTCTTGTACCGCGAGTCACCTGAAGGCATTGAAACGTTTTCTCGAAACAGAAGCACGACATGCGCTGATCCTGGAAGATGATGTTGTGGTTCGCCCGGAACTGTCAAAACTGTTGCGTGACGATCATTGGCTTTGCGGGCATGCGGAAATTCTGAAGATCGAAAAATTCAATCCGCATCGTCCGTCAAAGATCCTTGTTGGTCCTAAACTGGGCGAGCTTCCGAATGGTCTCGGCAGCTTCCATCCGATGTTGTCACGTCATACGGGCTCGGCTGCTTATATCGTGTCTCGGCGTGGTGCCGCACTGATCTTGCGTCTTGCGGGGAAGATCAGCGTTCCCATCGACCATTTTCTGTTCAACGAAACGGTGTCGCCATTATTCCGCAGTACGGTTCCCGCTATCGCCACCACGCCATTAGCGTGGCAGAGCGTCGACGTGGGTATGGGATCAAGCATAGCGGTTGACCCGCACAGAGTTGAGACCAGCGGTGTCTCTGTTTCGCTGCGCCGGTTTGGGCTGTCTTTCCGAAGGGCCTGGAATGAAGTCCGGCTCATGCCGAAACAGCTGCTTTTCGTTCTGACGGGCAGGGCTGCCATCCTGAAATTGGAAACCCCTGTTTCACGAGGTAAAGCAATTCCCGGCATCGTGCGAAAGATAGCCAGGAAAAAGAAATAGTGCTGAACAACTGTGAAGCCATTGATCCTGCGTGTGGAACGCGCAGTTTTCCTGGCATGGGCATGCAGGCTTTCGTATGGTTCTGCCCGAAACCCTGCCATTTCGGTTCCGCCCATCAGGTACCGCCCGCCGACCGATCCGTTTTCGCTGGCGCGGACGGATCGGCGCGGAAGGCGTCGAATGGCTGCTGACCCGGACAATCCGGGCCGGGCAGACATCTGGCGCCATCATTTCCGCTACCATCGGCCCCGATCCGCCGTGTAAGACTATTCATTGATTGGTCGAGGCAACGAAGAATGGCAATAGAGACGCTCTCCATCATGCTGAGTTGGCCCGGCAAGAGTGCTTCTGAAGACGGCGGCCCGATGCACCCTGCGGTCTTGCACATGCTGGATGTCGCCGCCGTTGCGGAACGGCTTATTACGCCATTCGATTTTCCTCCTGCGTTGCGCGATGCGTTGGTGCTTCTGGTTGCGCTGCATGATCTGGGCAAGATCAGTGACAGTTTTCGGGCGATGATCGAAACAGGCGCTTCACAGCGTTTCCGGCACTGGCAACTGACCGAGGCGCTGCTTTACGCCCATGACGCACGGTTGGCCGGTCGGATCGGCGGTGGCTGGCGGCAGCGGCAGGCGCTTTACGCCTCGACCGCGGGCCATCATGGGCAGCCATCCGATCTTGATCTGGGCGGGCAACCGGGCTTGCCCAGACGGGCAGGCGACATGCGCAATGCGCTGGCCGCCGTGGGGGCCGGAATGGACCCGGCCGGTTGTGTGATTGACGCCTTTTCAAGGCTCTGGCCCGCCGCATCGTTGGAGGGATTGGATCCCGAAGGCCCGACCACGGCATTGGGCTGGTGGCTGCCCGGACTTTGCGCTGCGGCCGATTGGGTGGGGTCGAACTCGCTCTGGTTCCCGCCCGAGGCGGGGCAGCCGTCGCTTTCCGATCACCTGGCCCGATCCCGGGAACGCGCGACATCCGCGTTGGCCGCGGCCGGACTTGCGGGGTCTGCCGTCAGGCCCGGTGCGCTTTTCGATTTCAGCATGCGCCCGATGCAATCGGCGTGCACGGCCATTCCACTGGCCGATGGCCCGATGCTGGCTGTCATCGAGGATGAGACAGGTGCGGGCAAGACTGAAGCCGCGCTGATCCTTGCGCATCGCATGGCACTTGCCGGCAAGGGGCGCGGCATCTATTTCGCGCTGCCCACAATGGCGACGGCCGATGCCATGTTCACCCGCGCCCGCGATGTGGTCGGGCGGATGTTCGCGGCGCCGACCTTGACCCTTGCGCATGGTCGGGCCGGACTTTCTGATGACTTCAGGGATCTCGCCACGGGTGGGCCACCGGGTGAGGATGATCCAGGCTGTACAGGCTGGCTTGCGGAAAGCCGCCGTCGCGCGTTGCTGGCGGATGTCGGGGTTGGAACGGTAGATCAGGCGCTTTTGTCGGTCTTGCCGGTCAAACATCAGGCGCTGCGCCATTTCGGTCTGTCTTCCAAGATTCTGATCGTGGATGAGGTTCACGAGATGGGCGAGCCCTATGTCGCCCGTGAACTGGAACGGCTTTTGCAGATGCACCGGGCTGCCGGCGGTTCCGCCATCCTGTTGACGGCGACTTTGCCGCTGGCGCTACGGGCGCGGTTGCTGGCCACCTATGGTGCTGCAAATCCCGGTGCGGCCTATCCTGCGCTGACTGTGGCGCGGGGGGCGGTGATTGCGGAATTTCCGCCTGATGCGCGGCCGGTGAAGGGCCCGGTTACGGTGCAGCGGGTCGGTGACGCCGATCAGGCTGCTGATATTCTGGCGCATTCCGCAAATGGCGGTGCCGCCTGTGTCTGGGTGCGCAATTCGGTTGATGATGCGATAGCGGCCGTGGCCGCCCTGGCGGCGCGCGGCGTGACAGCGCGCCTGTTGCACGCGCGGTTTGCGTTGGCCGATCGCAAGCGGATCGAGGCGCAGGTTCTGGCACGCGCTGGCAAGGACGGGACAGAGCGGGCCGGATTCGTGCTTGTCGGAACGCAGGTTCTGGAGGCCTCGCTTGATCTGGACTTTGATGTGATGGTGACCGATGCCGCCCCCATCGCGTCGATCATTCAGCGTGCGGGGCGGCTTTGGCGGCACATGGATCGCCGGCCCGCCGCCAACCGGCCCGTGCCAGCGCCGGTGCTGCATGTGCTCTCTTCCGATCCTGATGTGGTTGTCGATGAACGCTGGCTTCAGGGCGCGCTTGGCAGTGGCGCCTTTGTCTATTCTGTGGCGGATGTCTGGCGCAGCATGCGAACGCTGTTCAAGGCCGGCCGGATCGAGGCGCCCCACGGTCTGCGCGGCCTGATCGAGGCGGTGCATGGCGAGACCGCTGAAGACCTTCCGGCGGCCCTGATCGCTGCTGAGGTGCAGGTGATTGGCAAACAGGCTGCCGCCAGCACTCTGGCGCTTCACAATCTTGTCGATCTGACAATGGGCTATCGCGGGGCAGGGCGCGGCGACAGCGATGCGAAATACCCGACCCGTCTGGGCGAGGAATCGCGGACGCTGATCCTTGCCCGCCTTGTCGGACCGGGGCTGCGCCCTTGGGCCGGGGAAGGGGCCGAGGGGTGGGCGCTGTCCGAAGTTTCCGCCCGCCGCAGCCGCCTGGACCGACTGCCGCTACCGGACCAGGCCAGCCCGATCATCGCCGCCATTACCCGGGACTGGCCCGACTGGAAGCGCGCCGAAACCCGGGTCTGCCCGGTGGCCGAGGATGGCACGATTTGCGAGGGGCTGCGATATGAGGCGGAACTGGGTCTGATCTGGGGGGGCGATGCCTGATACCCCTGAAAATCAAATGACTTTACTTGTTCCCGGAACGAGGTTCTATTTTTTGAAATTGTTGCACGAGGTTTTTTTTAATGTCGCTCAATCTGATTTCCGATCCGTGGATTCCCGTGCGCTGTTCCGATGGATCGCGACGCATCATCGCGCCCTGGCAGATCGCCGAGCCGGGGGTAGAGGCACCCGACTGGCCGCGTCCCGACCTTAACATCGCCTGCTGTGAGTTGCTGATCGGCCTTGTGTTCATGGCCGACCCGCCGGCCAATATCACGGACTGGGATCGCCGCGCTGCGCCCGATCCCGCGCGGCTGCGCGCGCGGCTGGCGCCCTTCGCACCCGCCTTCAATCTGCTGGGCGACGGGCCGTTGTTCCTGCAGGATCAAGAGTCGTTGCAGGGTGAACCCAACTCGCCCGATATGTTGTTCCTCGACAGTTCGGGCGCGAATACAGCCCGCAACAATGCCGACTTGATGGTCCACCGCCACCGCTATCGGGAATTGAGCCTGCCCCTTGCAGCGATGGCGCTTTATACCTTTCAGGCTTTTGCCCCCTCTGGCGGGGCGGGTAACCGCACCTCGATGCGCGGTGGCGGTCCATTGGTTGCTTTGGCCGATCCCGGGCAGGGGCTCTGGGCGCTGGTCTGGGCCAATGTGCCCTATGGCCAAATGGCAGCTTCCGAAGATTTGCCCTGGATGCGCGCGACGCGGGTGTCTGCCCAAGGTCAGCAGGTTCTGCCGCCCGAAGGCGCGCTGTTCGGGGTCGAGGCGTTCTTCGGCATGCCGCGCCGCCTGCGGCTGACTGCTGATGGCGCGGCCGTGACGGGCGTCATCCAGAAGCCGTACGGCACCAACTATGCGCTGTGGAAACACCCGTTGTCGCCCTATTACCGGATGAAACCGGGTGCGGAATGGCTACCCAAACATCCCCGCGCCGGACGCTTCGGCTATCGCAACTGGCTTGGGGTTGTTGCACGCGAGGCTAAAAGCGAGGTGGCGGAACTGTCCTTGTCACTTCGAACCTGGGGGCAGCGGCGTGGTGATGGTTCTGTGATTGTGGCCGGCTGGGCGATGGACAACATGAAGCCGCGTGATTTCATCCTGTCGGTCGAGCCATTCCTCGATCTGGAACCCGAGGCCGAGGAGCGGCTGATCGGTTTGATCCAAGCCGCCGAGGCTGCGGGCGTTGCGTTGCGCGGCGCGCTGGAGCCGGTGCTTGCGGCAGGGGAGGCCCGCGAGGCCGAGCGCGAGGCGTTCTTTCTGGCTACTGAGGCGCGCTTTGCCGCGCGTCTGATGTCCTTGCGCGCGGGGTCGGATCCGCGCGCGGACTGGCTGGCCGATCTGCGCGATCAGGCCTTGCGGCAGTTCGATGCGTTGGCCGTGCCGGGGCTTGACCAGCGCGAAACCGATCAGATCCGCCGGATCGTCGATGCGCGCAAGTTCCTAAGCCTGGCATTGGCGGGGTACGGCAAGCCGGGTCGCGCGATCTTTGAACCGCTTGGACTGGAACCGCCGCAAAAGAAAGGGAAAGCTGCATGAGTGCCACGACGAAAGGGCCGGGCGCCATTGCGCTTGGCTGGTGGGCGCGCGAGATCGCGCCGCGTGACATCCCGTCGGCAAAGGGGCTTTCCGCGCGCTTGCGCCGGGCTGCGCCCTTGGCTGCCTTGTGCGAACCTGCGGTGCAGGATCTGGCGCGGGGCCTTGGCCTGCGGGACCGTCAGGCCGATCAGCTGGTGCAATTGGCCATCCTGCTTGCGGAAGTGCGCGAGAATGGCGCGGCAACTTTGGCGCAGCGGCTGGGTGGTGCGGAACCGGCGATGTCTTCGCTTCGGTTTCAGCGGCTGATGCGCGCAGAGGGTGCGGAACTGACCGACCACCTGCGCCGCGCCATCACGATGGCCGACCGTTGTTGCAACGTAGCCGCACTGGCCGCAGACCTGCTGCACTGGGAGCCCGCCCGGCCGCGTTGGTGCTTCCATTATTTCGGGGCGGAAGCGCCCGCCAGGATTTTCGAGGAGAAGACAGAATGACGACTTTCGTGCAATTCCATCTGCTGACCAGCTATGGTCCGTCGAACCCCAACCGCGACGATCAGGGCCGCCCGAAACAAGCTGTTGTGGGCGGTGTTCCGCGGCTTCGGATGTCGTCACAATCGGTAAAGCGGGCGCTGCGCGAAAGCAGCTTCTTTGCGCTGGAACTGGCGGGCCATCTTGGCACCCGAACCAAGCAGCTTCATGACGGGCTGGTGCGGCATCTGCTGAGCAAGGGGGTTTCCGACAAGGCCGCCGCCGATGCGGCCAGGACCGTGGCTGAAATTTTCGGGAAGCTGGAGACTGGCAAGAAAAAGGACGGCACCGAGGATGTGAAGGCCACCACGCTGGCCTTCATCTCGCCGCAGGAATGGCAGTTGGCGGAACAGCTGGCCGAAAAGGCAGCAGCGGGCGAAGCCCTGCCGAAAGAGAAGGATCTGAAGAAGCAGGTGCTGCGCCGGGCTGATGGCGCGGTGGATATCGCGATGTTCGGGCGGATGCTGGCTGAGGACGCGGACTTCAACCGCGAGGCCGCGGTGCAGGTCGCGCATGCGATTACGACCCATACCGCGCAGGCGGAAGAGGACTGGTATTCGGCCGTGGATGATCTGAACAAGGCCGAGGATACCGGGGCGGGGCATCTGGGCGAAACGGCATTCGGGTCGGGTATCTATTACCAATATGTCTGTGTGAATGCCGACCTGCTGATCGAAAACCTGGGCGGCGACCGCGAGCTGGCCGCGCGCGGGATCGAGGCGCTGGCCAAGGCGCTGGCGCAAACCACGCCGCGCGGAAAGCAGAACAGCTTTGCCCATCACCCCGTGGCCTTTTACATGCGGGCCGAGGCAGGCCCGCGCGCGCCGCGCGACCTGTCGGGTGCCTTCTTCACCCCGGTGGACCGCAAGCTGCGCGAACTGGGGGCGAACGACCTGCAACGCGGCTCGATCAGGGCGCTGGAACTGACGGCTCAACAGATCGACGCCTGCTATTTCGACGGTCTGGCAGAGGAATTCCGTGATCTGAACACGCTGGACGGGCGCGGCACTCTGGCCGAAATCGTGCGTTTCGCGGGCGCAGCCGTGCGGGGGGCGTGATGCGGCCCTTCCTGATCTTTGGCCTGACCGCCAACCTTGGTGCGATGGGTGAATTGGCAGGGCACGAACGGCGCGGCGCGCTGCTTTGGCCCGGGCGCTCAGCGGTGATCGGCCTGATGGGGGCGGCACTCGGCATCCGGCGTGACGGCGATTTCACCGGCCTTGACGCGCTGACGATCACCGTGGGCGTCTATGACACCGGCACGCCGTTGCGCGACTATCACACGATCGAAACGGTGCCTTCTGCCGCGGCAAAGGCCCCCAATTCCCGCCCCGAGGCGCTTTGGTCCGCGCGGGGGCGGACCAATACTTCCATCACGCTGCGCGACTATCGCGCGGGACCGATGTTTGGCGTGGCTGTGGCCGGACAGGGGCTTGAGACCGTGTCGGCGGCGTTGAACGCACCCCGGTTCACCCTTTATCTGGGCCGCAAATCCTGCCCGCTGGCGGCGCCTCCCGGTGCGCGGGTCGTCGCCGCCGCAGACCCCGAGGCAGCGTTGGCGCATCTGGTCCTGCCCCCCTGGCGGGGTGGTGCGCGGCTGCACAGCCTGATCGTCGAGGATGACGCTGGTGAGGTCGTGCATGATCTGGCCATCGACCGGGCGCGCTGGCATTTCGCGCCACGCCGGGTTGTCGCCCGCCCGGTGGGGGGAGTTGCGCAATGACGCTTTACCTCAGCCAGATCCGCCTTTCGCGCGCCCCTGCGGCAGAGGCGCTTGCGCCCCTCTTGCGGCCGTCGGACGCGGGCCAGCGGCGTGCGGCGCAGCATAATCTGCTGTGGTCCGCCTTCTCGGATGGGCCCGACCGGCAGCGCGACTTCCTGTGGCGCGAGGATCGGGACGGCAGCTTCCTGACCCTCTCGGCGCGCGCTCCGGTGCAGACCGATCTGTTCCAGCCGCATCGGGTCAAGGTCTATGAACCCGCGTTGGCCCGCGGCGACAGGCTGGAATTCCAGTTGCGTTGTAATGCGACCCGGCAAAAGCGCGGAGGCGCGCGGGTCGATGTAGTGATGGATGCGCTGCATTCCGTTCCACCGGGCAGCCGCGCCGAAGATCGCATGCGCCTTGCGGCAGAGGAGGGCAGGGCCTGGCTGTCGCGGCAGGGTGAAAAGGCCGGTTTCACACTGATCTCGGCCGAGGCCGAGGACTACCGGGCCGAGGTTTTGCCCGGTCATCGCGGGCCTCGCAAGGGGCAGCCGCAATTCGGCATTCTGGACCTGTCCGGCCGTATTGCGGTAAGTGACCCCGACATCTTCCTTGCGCATCTTGCTGCGGGTTTCGGCCGCGCCAAGGCCTTCGGCTGCGGCTTGATGTTGATCCGGCGGGCACCATGAGCGGGGCGGGGAACGGCCTGCCCGGTCTTGCCCCGCCCGCACCGATCCCGCTGAAGGATCGGGCCACGCTGGTATTTGTCGAACATGCGCGGCTGGATGTTCTCGACGGGGCTTTTGTCGCAGTCAATGCTGACGGCACCCGCACCCAGATCCCGGTCGGCGGCATTGCTTGCATCATGCTGGAGCCCGGCGCCCGCATCAGCCATGCTGCCGTGTCGCTGGCGGCGCGCGTCGGTACGTTGATCACCTGGGTCGGCGAGGGGGGCGTGCGGCTTTATTCCGCCGGCCAGCCGGGCGGTGCGCGTGCCGATCGGTTGCTGTGGCAGGCCCGTATCGCGCTGGACGATGCTGCGCGTCTGCGCGTGGTCCGCCGGATGTATGCGATGCGCTTCGGCGAAGAGGCCCCCTCGCGCCGATCCATCGACCAGTTGCGCGGTATCGAAGGCGTGCGCGTCCGCGAGACCTATGCCCTGCTGGCGGACCGCCACGGGGTGGATTGGAAACGCCGGCGCTATGACCACACCGATTGGGAAGCAGGCGACGTTCCCAACCGGTGCCTGTCTGCCGCGACCGCATGCCTGCACGGGCTGTCCGAGGCGGCCGTTCTGGCGGCGGGCTATGCGCCGGCCATCGGTTTCCTGCACTCGGGCAAGCCGCTGTCGTTCGTCTACGACATCGCCGACCTGTTCAAGCTGGAAACCGTGGTGCCCGAAGCCTTCCGCATTGCGGGGCTCGCGGCGAAGGGCAAGCTTGATATGGGGCCTGATCGCGCGGTTCGACTGGCGTGCCGTGACATCTTTCGCAAGACGGGCCTGCTGACCCGCATCATCCCCGCGATTGAAGATGTGCTTTCCGCCGGTGAGGTCCCCCGCCCGGATCCCCCGCCCGAAGCAATGCCAGTTGCCTTTGAGGAAGGCCAAAGCGGCGATGCGGGGCACCGCGGATGATGGTCGTGGTGGTTTCAAATGCGCCCCCCCGCCTGCGGGGCCGCCTGTCGGCATGGCTGGTAGAGGTTCGGGCAGGCGTATATGTTGGCGACTATTCCACCCGCACCCGAGAGATGATCTGGGATCAGGTGGTGGCCGGGCTTGATCAGGGCGACGCGGTGATGGTCTGGAAGGCGCCCAACGATCAGGGCTATGACTTCCGCACACATGGAAGAAATCGCCGCATGCCGGTAGATTTCGACGGACTGAAACTGGTGAGCTTTCTTCCCGAAAAGCCCGTCTGATCGCGCGGGAAATTTCGGTACGCTCTTTGACATTGGAAAAAATCTGGCAGATCAAGCGTCTGCAGGAAGACTGTTCCCCGCCCGCGCGGGGATGAACCGACCAGCTTGATCTTTGCATCCAGTTCGGCCCGCTGTTCCCCGCCCGCGCGGGGATGAACCGCGGTCGCTCTTGACGAATGCCTCGATCATGGCCTGTTCCCCGCCCGCGCGGGGATGAACCGGGCGACACAGGCAAAAGCACCGCCTGCCTTCGCTGTTCCCCGCCCGCGCGGGGATGAACCGGATACGACACGGCAGGGCTTGCCCTAAATGCCCTGTTCCCCGCCCGCGCGGGGATGAACCGGGTGGGTACCAGATCGCGGGCGGCGGCGATGACTGTTCCCCGCCCGCGCGGGGATGAACCGGAAGGAAAGACATGCGGCTGAGTGACTTTTACCTGTTCCCCGCCCGCGCGGGGATGAACCGCGGCGTGTTCTGACGTGCTGAGCGTCCAGAACCTGTTCCCCGCCCGCGCGGGGATGAACCGGCCACCGGAACCAACGGCGTTCCCCGCCCGGTCTGTTCCCCGCCCGCGCGGGGATGAACCGCCCCGGCGTTTCGACGAACCCGGTTTCCTCGTCTGTTCCCCGCCCGCGCGGGGATGAACCGCTGATGATCAATGTCGGTAAGCTTGACATAGACTGTTCCCCGCCCGCGCGGGGATGAACCGGCAGCACCGCTTTCGGAGGCTGCTGGACTTAGCTGTTCCCCGCCCGCGCGGGGATGAACCGTGTCACTTTTGCATATCCTATCTAGTCCCCGCCTGTTCCCCACCCGCGCGGGGATGAACCGCGGAGTCATAGCGTGGTATCCCGAACGTGGCCCTGTTCCCCGCCCGCGCGGGGATGAACTGATGGTGCGCCTCCATGTGTCGCGGTGATCGAGAGAAATGGAACGGCGATCAAAAGAACTGGGTGGTCACCAGTTTTAACGACACTGTCGGGAATTTTGATGACCGGCCCCAGTGGGAAGCGTTCCGGGTCACTGGGCTTGGCGAGGAACGGGCTCCATCCCCGACCGGTCAAGTTGAAAATAGCGCCGCACCAGTCGGTTTTCAAGGCGATGCGTTCAGCCAAGCCCGGGCCCCGACATCTGTTCCCCGCCTGCCGAGGCCGAAGCCAGCTTCTGTGCCGCTCTGGCAGCTGATCCCATGGTTGCGTAACGGACCGAAATCAGCCTCTGGCGCATCCGGCGCGGTTCACCGGCCCGGGCTTGCGCTGGCCGTTTCGCCCCGCTTGCGCTAAAAGACCCTTCAGCAAAATGGAGATCGCACATGCGCCTTCATCTGGTCGCGGCATTGATCGGGCTGGCCCTGCCCGTGGGCGCGGATCCGGTCGCCGAGGGCGCGGCCCTTGTTCAGCGCAACTGCGCCGCCTGCCATGGGGTCACCCAGGACGATGCCAGCCCGAACCCCCGGGCGATACCGTTCCGCTTTCTGGGCCGGCTTTATCCCATTGAACATCTGGAGGAGGCTTTGGCCGAGGGCATCATGGTCGGCCACGACATGCCCGAATTCGTGCTGGAGCCCGATCAGGTGACTGCGCTGATCCACTATCTGGAAACGATACAGGTCAGGTAACCGCACCGCCGACAGCGCCGGCCACGAACGGCGGCCCGGAAGAAGGGCGCATTTTCAGGGGATAACGCGATAAGTCGGTCGCCCCCTCGGAATAAGCTCGCAATCGGGGGGCATGTCGCCTATATCGGCGGGGCATATATTGTTTTCGGTCCTGTTCCTCACGGCTCAGCTTTCGATCTTCAGCTTTGCCGGGCCGCTGCGCTGTGTGAGCGGCATCACAGAAGGAATGGCACGATGACCAATGGCTCCGGGAAATGGCTCACCCCCACAAAAGGTTTCGGCTTCATCGCCCCGGAAGGCGGCTCGAAGGATGTGTTCATCCAGATCCCGGCGCCGGAACGCGCTGGCGTTCATCGGCTGCATGACGGTCTGGCCGTGACGTTCAATATCGAACATGATCGTAGCGGCCGTGAATAGGCTGCGAAGCTCACGCGCGCTTGACCGGCTTGCAGCCGCCATGGATTGCATGGCATCGGTCGGCACCGCGCGCCGGGCGTTCATCCGTGCCGCAAGGACCGCCGGTTTCGTTCCCGAAACCCGGGTCTTGCGGGCGCCCGCCCCGTCACCGACTGAAACATGACCCACCCGCCCGGGCTATATCGGGCCCCAATGCAGTAAAGCCCGCCCATGCAGATCGCCAGATCAAGACTTTTCGACGTTCTTCTGGGCCTGTGGACCCTGTTCATCAGCCCGGCGATCCCGGTTCTGATGCGGCTGCGCCGCCCCGATCTGACGCGGGCGGTGATCCGGTTCTGGACCGATGGGATATTTGGCCTGTCGCGCTGGTTCCTGGGCCTGCGGTTGCGCGAAGAGGGTGTGGAAAACAAGCATCTTCATGCCCCCTGCCTTTACGTCAGCAATCACCAGTCCGCCTGGGAAACGCTGGCCTTCAACCGCTTGCTGCCCGATATCACCATCGTCGCCAAGCAGGAACTGGGGCGGATTCCGGTCTTTGGCTGGTTCCTGCGCAACGCCCCGATGATTTTGATCGATCGCGATGCGGGCGCGCGCGCGCTCAAGGGGATGGTTGCGGAATCGCAGCGCGAACTGGCGCAGGGCCGATCGATCCTGATCTTCCCCGAAGGCACCCGCGTCAATGTGGGCGAACAGCGCAAGTATCAGCCGGGGCTGGTCGCGCTTTACCGCAAGCTGGATCTGCCGGTGGTGCCGGTAGCGCATAATTCGGGCAGCTTCTGGGGCCGGGGCGCCAAGCGGGGCGGCACGATCACCGTGTCCTATCTGCCGGCGATCCCGCCGGGCCTGCCGGCGGCCGAATTCATGGCCCGGGTCGAAGACCTTGTGAATGCCGAGAAAGAGCGTCTGTCCGCCAGCTGTGCCGCCCGGACCGGCGCCTAGGCGCCGCCGCCTTCGCGCGGGTCAGTTGCTGCCCGCATCGGCCACGCGCACCCCGCCCAGACGCTGCGCCACCTGCAGGAAGGCAGTGCCGATCGGGGTGGGGCGCAGGCTGTCATCGACCAGGTTCAGCCTGGGCGTGACACCCCCCCAGGGGTAGGGGTTGGCCGCGAACCAGGCATGGCGTTCGACAAAGGGCAGGCGGTCCATCATGCGGATCGCCTCTTGCACGAAGGCGGCGTTCTGGGCGTAGCTGACGGCGCCGGGGCGGTTCCAGTCGATCATGCCGAATTCCGTCACCCAGACGGGGCGGCGATATTCGCGGTGAACGGCCTCCAGCCAGCGCCTGAAGGCGGCCACATCGCCATCTTCGGAATAATAGTGGACGGCCATGAAATCGACGCGCAGGCCGCGGCGCTGCACCTCATCCATGAAGCGGCGCTGCCAGGATCCAGGGCCCAGCGTGCCGTCGCGGGTGGTGGCGGGGCTGCCCAGCCGCAGCCCATAGGCCTGCAGTCGGGGCCAGAGGTCCGCGGCCTTGTTCACGCTGATCGCGGTCTGGCCCTTGGCGTTCCCGTCGGGTTCGTTGAAGCCCAGCAGCGTGCGCACCGGCAGATCGGACCGGATCTTCTTGCCCACATCGCGCGCGCCATGCACCATCGGCACGAATTCCACCCCGCGCGGCTGGCCGCCAGGGTGATACATCTGATCCATGCGCCAGTTGTAATACCAGCTGACCCCGGGGCTTTGTTCGATGAATTCCAGCATCGTGTGGCGCGGGTTTTCCCAGGCGCCAAGGCCGATCTTCTGGGCATGGGCCGTGGGCGCGCCGATCATCATGGCAAGGGCCATCGCCATCAATCCCGCAAGTATCTTCCGCACCATCCGCACCTCCGCATGCTGCTGTCTGGCTAGCCTGCGGCGATGGGGAAATTATGGCGTGAATCGGGTATGAATTTGCATCTTTGGGTTGAATTGGGGCGGGAATGTGATCAGCGCGGGCCGGTCCAGGCGTCTGCCGGGTCGGCCAGGGCATAGCTGCGCAGCGCGGGCACGCTGCGGATGGACACGTTTTGATGGCGCACCCGCACCCCCAGCCGGTTCAGCCGGCCAAAGGCGCGCGACAGGCTTTCGGGCTTCATCCCCAGCCGTCCCGCCACCAGCGTCTTTTCAAAGGGCAACAGCACCTCATGCGTCAGGCTTTCGGGCGGGCAAAGGTCGGCCAGGAATTCCGCCAGCCGCTGCGCACCGTTCTGCACCTTCAACTGTTCGACCTGGCCGAACATGTCATCGACATGGGCCGAGGTCGCGCGCAGCACCGCCATGGCCACATCGGGGCACAGGCAACCCGCCTGTTGCAGCACCTCGGCATCGATCAGCAGGATCTGGCAGGGGCTGACCGCCTGGGCCGAGGCCTTGTGCGGCGCGCCCATCAGCACGGGCAGTTCTTCGAAACTGCAGCCGGCGGGCAGAAGCTGCAAGATCGCCTCGGACCCGTTGGGCGCGATGCGATACAGCTTGATCCAGCCTGCCACCACGATGCGCAGCGCCCGGGCACGTTCCCCCTGCAGAAAGATCGTGGCGCCCCGGTCATAGGCGCGTACCCGCGCGCGCGCCAGAAGCCCATCGCGCACCGCAGGCGGAAGCGATCGCAACACGGCGGCGCCACGGGCCGTTCCGACGAACCGATCCTGCATCAGAAGCCACCTTTGCTGTCAGTCTGAGAGAATCATGTCAGACCAGCGTGGCATCCGCGTTGATGGCAATCAAGCCGCTTTGCAATTTCCGGTTGTGGTATTTTATGAATGTTTATCAATATCTTGGCTGGTGCGATCAGCCCGCTGCAGCCGTGCCCGACCAATGCGCCCCCGCAGGCCCGGACAAAAACCCGTCCGACAACCGCCCCCCCGGCACCTGTCCGGCCAGATCCGCGGCCAGTTCCGCCCCGCTTTTCCGCCCGGCCAGAACCGCCGCATAGCCCCGGCAGATGCCGGTGAAATTGCCGGTCTGCGGCGACAGGCGCAGCGCCGTCACGCCGGCCTCGCGCAAGGCGTCAATCTGCAGCGCCATGCTGGCCGTGCTTTGGCTAAGCGTCTGCACCCCGTTCACCACCAGGAATTTTTGCCCGTCCAGGGTATCAACCTCGCGTCCGTCGGGATCCTCGGCGCAGACGAACTGGCAATTGTCCTTGGCCCGGTCATGCAGGCGCGCGTGATAGCACCGCCCTGAAATCGCCAGCGGCAGCCGTCCGTGGCCCCAGACCTCGACCGCAACGCCCGCGTCACGCCCGGCCCGGGCCAGCATCGCCACCGATTCCAGCGGCAGTTCGGGCGGCAGGCAGATCCGGGTGGCGCCGCGCCCGGCCAGCCAGCGCAGCGTGCCTTCGTTGTAGACATTGACCATAGGGCCCACCCAGAACGGTGTGCCGGGGGCGATATGATGCAGCGCGGTCAGGTCGTTGATCTCGACCGCAAGGCCGGTGGCGGCCAGATCGGCGGCCATCTTGCGTTCGCGTTTCAGCGTGATCAGCGCCAGGCTGGACAGCGCGACCGCCTTGCCCGCGGCCTGCAGGGTTTCCACGGCCTGGGGGATTTCATCCTGCCAGAAGGGCAGGCGCTTGGAACAGACCCATTCCCCGATCACCACCCGCGCGACCGGCGCCTGCGCAAGGGCCGCGTAAAACCCGCGCACCGCGCCTGCGGTCCAGAAAAAGGCATTCGGCCCGACGGTCAGGTCCATCATCATCTCCATGTCTTGGCATAGGCGCCGGTGGTGGCGGCCTGGCCTTCGGTCAGGCGGGCAAGGGCGCTTTCGGGCAGGGGCTGGCCCGCGGCCTGTGCCTCGACCGCGGCGCGGAAGGACCGCACCACCTGTGCCACATAGGCGCGCGATCGTTGCCGCCCCTCGATTTTCAGCGCCGAGACCCCGGCCCTGGCCAGCGCGGGGATCAACTGGGTCGCATCCAGGCTGACCGGGTCCTCAAAGATGTGGCCGGTCTGTTCGTCGGATCTGAAACAGCCCTTGCACAGCGTCGGATAGGGCGCGGGGGCCCCCCTGGGCGTGCGGTGGATGGTGAACCCGCCCAGCCGCGCGGCCAGTTCCGGGCCTTCCTCGGCATAGGCGACATGGCTGGCGGGGGAACAGACCCCGTTCATGTTGGGCGAGCGGCCCGTGGCATAGGACGACAGCGAACAGCGTCCCTCGGCCATGACGCACAGCCCGCCAAAGACGAAGACCTCGGTTTCCACGTCGATTTCACGATTGATCGCGGCGATTTCCTGCACCGACAGCACGCGCGGCAGAACCACGCGGCGCACACCAAATGCCTGCGCATACAGGTTGATCGCATCGGGATTGGCGGCGGCGGCCTGCACCGACAGGTGGCGGCGCAGCGCGGGGTGGTGTTCGGTCGCATGCGCCAGCAGGCCCAGATCGGCCAGGATCACCGCATCGGCCCCCGCCTGTTCCGCATCGGCCACAGCCCGGTGCCAGAGGGGTTCCGCGCCCGCGCGCGGGAAGGTGTTGATCGCCACCAGCACCCTGGCGCCGCGCGCATGGGCAAAGGCCACGCCCTCGGCCAGTTCCTCGCGGCTGAAGTTCAGCCCCGGAAAGTTGCGTGCATTGGTTTCATCGGCAAAACCGCAATAGATCGCATGGGCCCCGGCCTCGACGGCGGCGCGCAGCGCGGCGGGGGTGCCCGCAGGACAGACGAGTTCCATCATGGCCAATCTCCGGTGGTTTCCATCCTGTGCAGCGCCAGCCCGCTGATCCGTTCGGCGCGCGCCAGCGCCCGGCGCAGGCCGGGGCCCAGGGGGCCGGCAGCGGCGGCGATCGTTTCGGTCAGGTCCAGTTCGGCATCGTCGATCGCGTTGCGCAGCGCCAGCACCGCCTCGGTATCGCCCTCGATCGTCAGGTCGCGCGAAAAGAACAGCGCATCGCCGTCCTCGGCGCCGTGCAGCATCGCCAGAAAGGCGGACAGGGGGCCCGCGATACGCGCATCATGCGCGGGCGCGCGGTTGCGCCGGCACGCGCGCACCTGCGCCGTGCGCGGCTGCATCAGCAGCGCAAAGGGCAGGTCCGTCGGGTCGATCAGCACGCGCCGGTCCGCATGCGGCCCCAGTCGGCGCAGCATGGCGGGATGGGCCTGCACCAGCTTGCGGGTCAGCGCGCTCAGCATGACCGAAACGGGTGCCAGCGGCAGCGGGGCGGCCGCGCGCGACAAAAGCCGCGGCAGATGGGGCAGGGCGGGGCGTGTGTGGGGGGGGGCGGTCAGCATCGGCCTTTTCCTTGGACAGGGCGGTGATAAGACGCCGCAGTTCGCACGGACTTGACATAGGTCAAGTTGTCGCGCCGAGGTGCCTGCTAGGTCCGTGCCCAACCGATGGAGACCATGATCCGCAGCCTGCCGCCCTTTCCCGATCTGCGCGCCTACCTGGCCTGGGCCGAGGGGCAGGGCGATCTGTTGCGCCTGCCCGATCCGGTGTCGCTGCGCCATGAAATGACGGCGCTGCAACTGGCCTGCCTGCGCCAGAATGGCCCGATCCTGCGTTTTGATGGCGCAACGGGCGCGGATGGCCGGCCTGCGGCGATGCCGGTGATCGGCAATCTGTTCGGCACGCCCGCCCGCGTGGCCGCCGGTCTGGGGCTGGGTCTGGATCAGGTTCCGGCCTTTGGCGAATTTCTGGCGGCCCTGCGCAGCCCCGCCCCGGTTGAAGGCATGCGCGACGCAATGTCGCGCTGGCCGATGCTGCGCGCGGCGCTGTCCACCCGGCCGAAAATCCTGCGCACAGGTCCGGTGCAAGAGGTTGAGGCCGCGCCCGACATGGACCTGATCCCGGTTCAGACCCCCTGGCCCGAAGATGCGGGGCCGTTGATCACCTGGCCCGTGGTCATCACCCGCCCGCACGGGTCGGATGCCGCGCAGGTCGCGCGCTATAATCTGGGCGTCTATCGCGCGCAGGTGATCGGGCGCGACCGGCTGATCCTGCGCTGGCTGGCGCATCGCGGCGGGGCGGCCCATGCGCGCAGCTGGGCGCAGGCGGGCGAGCCGATGCCGGTGGCGATCGCGCTTGGTGCCGATCCGGGCACGCTGCTTGCCGCGGCGCTGCCGCTGCCCGAAACCGTGTCAGAGCTGACCTTTTCGGGCGTGCTGCGCGGGGCGCGGGCGGAACTGGTGCCCGCGCGCAGCGTGCCGCTGATGGTGCCGGCCCGGGCCGAGATCATCCTGGAAGGCTGGGTCCATCCCGGCGAGACCGCGCCCGAAGGCCCCTTTGGCGACCACACCGGCTATTACAACGCGGTCGAACCCTTTCCGGTGATGCGTCTTTCGGCGATCACGCATCGGCGCGACCCGCTGTATCTGACCACCGTGACGGGGCGCCCGCCCGATGAACCCGCCGTCATCGGCGAGGTGTTCAACGATCTGGCCCTGCCGGTGATCCGCGCGCAGATCCCCGAGGTGGCGGATCTGTGGCTGCCGCCCGCCGCCTGTTCCTATCGCATCGCGGTGGTATCGATCCGCAAGCGTTATCCGGGGCAGGCGCGGCGGGTGATGATGGCGCTGTGGGGGATGCTGGCGCAGTTCAGCTATACCAAGATGGTGATCGTGGTGGATGACGATATCAACCCGCGCGACTGGGATGATGTCGCCTGGGCGCTGGCCACCCGCATGGATCCCGCGCGCGACACGCTGGTGATCGACGGCACGCCGATGGACTACCTTGATTTCGCCTCGCCGCGCGAGGGGCTGGCGGGCAAGATCGGGCTGGATGCGACCACCAAGATCGGCACGGAAACCACGCGCGACTGGGGCAGGGTGATGGCGCTGGACCCCGCGCATGAGGCGCTGGCCGCGCAGATCCTGGCGCGCCATCTGCCGGGGGCGGGGGCATGAGCGCGCGGGTGGTGCTGGGGGTGTCGGGCGCGTCCGGCGCGGCGCTGGCGCTGGATTGCGCGCGGGTGCTGGCGCGCGCGGGCGCGGCGGTGGAACTGGTGCTGTCGGCCATGGCGGAACGCACGCTGGACCTTGAAATCGGGCCTGGCGCGCGCGACGAACTGGTGGGGCTGTGCGAACGCCATCATCCGGTGGTCGATCTGGGGGCGGCGATCGCCTCGGGGTCGTTCCCGGTGGCCGGGATGATCGTCGCGCCCTGTTCGATGCGCAGCCTTGCGGCGATTGCACAGGGGCTGGACGACAATCTTCTGACGCGGGCGGCCAGCGTGCAGCTGAAGGAACGCCGCCCCCTGATCCTTCTGGCACGCGAGGCGCCGCTGACGCTGGCGCATTTGCGCAACATGACGGCCGCGACCCGGATGGGGGCGGTGATTCTGCCGCCCGTCCCGGCCTTTTACCTGCGCCCCGTGACGGTGGCCGAGGTCACCGCCCAGATCGCGGCGCGCGCGGTGGATCTGCTGCGCCTCGGGCCGCCGCAGGCCACCGCCTGGGACCCGCGCTAGGGGTTACCTGCGCAAGATCATCTGCGTTTGCGTCACGATCGCGGCCACCTTGCCATCGCCGCGCAGGATCGTGGTCTGCCAGACCATGGTCGAACGCCCCTTGTGCAGCGGCGTGCAGATGCCGCGCAGCGTATCGTCCGGTTCCACCGCGCGGAAGAAATTGGTCTTGCTTTCGATCGTCGTGGTGCCTTCGCCCGCGCCAAGGTTCAGGAAGGTCGCGGTGCCGCCCAGATTGTCGGCAAAGGCCATCGCCGCGCCGCCATGCAGCACGCCGTTGCGGTTCAGCAGGTCGGGGGCCACGGTCATTTCGGCTTCGACCCGGTCGGGGGTGGCGCTGGTGACGCGCAGGCCGATCAGGCGCGCGAAGGGGGGCTGATCGGCGGCGATCGCGGCGATCGGATCGGTGTCTTGCATCGGCTGTCCTTTCTGTGCCTGGCGGGGCATGGCTAGCAGACCCGGGCGGGGCAGGCACGGGGAAATCGTCCCCGCCCCCGCGTATCCCGGGGCCCACCGTGCCCGGGCGCACAGGGGATGCGCGTGATCCGCCCTGGGGAAACCGCCGCCTTGCGCTTACCTTTGACGCAGCAAAGGAGAGCGACATGAGCTGGAACCCCGCCCTGGACCCCGATCTGCCCAAAGGCGATGCCGTCGATGCGATCGCGGTGGAAATCGTGCCCCGCGCCCGCGACATCGGCGGCTTTGAGGTGCGCCGCGCGCTGCCCTCGGTCAAGCGCCAGATGGTCGGCCCTTTCATCTTCTTCGACCAGATGGGTCCGGCCGAATTCCTGACCGGGCAGGGGCTGGACGTGCGCCCCCATCCCCATATCGGGCTGGCGACCGTCACCTATCTGCTGCAGGGGCGTCTGCATCACCGCGACAGCCTGGGCACGGATCAGTGGATCACCCCCGGCGCGGTCAACTGGATGACGGCGGGCCATGGCATCACCCATTCCGAACGCACCGATGGCCCGGTGCGCCAGACCGGGCAGACCCTGTTCGGCATTCAGACCTGGGTCGCGCTGCCCAAGGATGCCGAGGATGGCGCGCCCGCCTTTACCCACATGGGCGCGTCCGGCCTGCCGGTGCTTGAGGCCGAGGGCAAGCGTGTGCGGCTGATGCTGGGCGAGGCCTGGGGCGCACGCGCGCCGCTGCCGCTGCCGTCAGAGCTGTTCTATGCCGATGCCGAACTTGCCCCGGGCGCGGGCCTGCCCCTGCCCGACAATCACGAGGATCGCGGGGTCTATGTCCTGTCGGGAAGCCTGCAGGTGGGCGGGCAGTGGTTCGAGCCGGGCAGGATGCTGGTTTTCCGCCCCGGCGACCGGATTTCTGTTCACGCCGGGGCGCAGGGCGCGCGGGTGATGCTGCTGGGGGGCGCCACGCTGGAAGGGCCGCGCTATATCTGGTGGAATTTCGTCGCCTCGTCGCGCGAACGGATCGATGCCGCGAAAGAGGCCTGGCGCGCGGGCGACTGGGCGCATGGCCGCTTTCGCCTGCCACCGGGGGATGCGGATGAATTCATCCCGGCCCCGGATCGCTAGGCCCGAACGCCGGGCCCGAAAGACGCGGACGAAAAACCTGCCCGGGGGGATGCGCTTTTTTCGTGCAGGGCCATTGACGCCACCGCCCGGGCTGCGTAATACGCTCCTCACGTTCGGGCGGCGATCCGGGCGGGTTACGCGGTTGTAGCTCAGTTGGTTAGAGTACCGGCCTGTCACGCCGGGGGTCGCGGGTTCGAGCCCCGTCAACCGCGCCACCGCCCCGGATCGCCCGAACGTGAAAAGATCGCGCGGTTGTAGCTCAGTCGGTTAGAGTACCGGCCTGTCACGCCGGGGGTCGCGGGTTCGAGCCCCGTCAACCGCGCCACTTTTTCCGAAAGGTTCCCATGCTTCGCCGTCTTTATGACCGCATCGGCCTGACCGGGGCCGCGATCGTGGCGCTGACGCTGGGCCTTGCGCCCTTCACGCCCGAACCGCATGTCTGGGAAAAGCTGAAGATGCTGGCCGCAGGCGCGCTGATGCGGCCCATCGACATCTTCGATCTGCTGATGCACGGGCTGCCCTGGCTGCTGCTGGCGGCAAAGCTGTGGGAAACATTGCGCGCCCGCGCCTGACGTTGCCCCCTGACGCTGCCGTGCGCGCCCGGCTTGCACCCTGCGCACCCGGCCCGTTATAGGGGGACAGTTTTCCCAAGGGTGGCCGCCATGACCAGCACCGAATCCATGATCCAGACCGAAGGCACGGGCGAAACCGCCGGTGCGCTGATTGATCGCATGGGCGCGCAGGCCCGCGCGGCGGCGACCGATCTGAGCTTTGCCCCGGCCGATCAGCGCGCCCGGGCGCTGCAGATCGCCGCGGATACGCTGGATGCGCGCCGCGCCGCGGTCATCGCCGCCAATGCCCGCGATCTGGATTTTGGCCGCGACAAGGGGCTAAGCCCCGCGATGATGGACCGCCTGATGCTGGACGACAGGCGCATCGATGGCATCGTCGCGGGCCTGCGGGCGGTGGCGGCGCAGCCCGATCCGCTGGGCGCGGTGATCGCGGAATGGGACATGCCCTCGGGTCTGCATATTCAGCGCGTGCGCACGCCGCTGGGGGTGATCGGGGTGATCTACGAATCGCGCCCCAACGTGACGGCGGATGCCGGGGCGCTGTGCCTGAAATCGGGCAATGCGGTGATCCTGCGGGGCGGTTCGGAAAGCTTCCATTCCTCGGCCGCGATCCACGCCTGCATGGTCGAAGGCCTGCGCGCCGTGGGGCTGCCCGAAGCCGCGATCCAGCTGGTGCCCACGCGCGACCGCGCGGTGGTGGCCGCGATGCTGCGTGCGGTCAACCACATCGACGTGATCGTGCCGCGCGGCGGCAAGGGCCTTGTGGGCCTTGTGCAGGCCGAGGCGCGGGTACCGGTCTTTGCCCATCTGGAAGGCATCTGCCACGTTTACGCCGACGGCGCCGCCGATCTGGACAAGGCCCGCCGCGTGGTGCTGAACGCCAAGACCCGGCGCACGGGCATTTGCGGGGCCGCCGAATGCCTGCTGATTGACCGCGCCTTCCATGCCCGCCACGGCGCGGTGCTGATCGAGGATCTGCTGAAAGCCGGTGTCGAGGTCCGGGCCGAGGGCGAACTGGCGCAGATCCCCGGCACGGTTCCGGCCAAACCGGACGACTTCGGCCAGGAATTCCTCGATTCGATCATCGCGGCCAGGCTGGTCGATGGTGTCGACGGCGCGATCGCGCATATCCGCCGCTATGGCTCCAGCCACACCGAATCGATCCTGACCGAGGATGACGCGGTGGCCGAACGCTTCTTCACCCGGCTCGACAGCGCGATCCTGATGCGCAACGCCTCGACCCAGTTCGCCGATGGCGGCGAATTCGGCATGGGGGCGGAAATCGGCATCGCCACGGGCAAGCTGCATGCGCGCGGGCCGGTGGGGGCGGAACAGCTGACCTCGTTCAACTACCGGGTCACCGGCGACGGCACGATCCGCGCCTGATCCCTTCGGCTTTGCAAAAATATCCCGGGGGGCGGTCACGGGCCGCCCTTGGCGGCGCGTGATCCGGGGGGCAGCGCCCCCCCCACGCCACCCGCGCAACCTGGCGCGTCAGAAAGTGATCCTTGCCCCGGTCTCGGCCACATCCCAGGCGATCCGGCGGCCCTGGCGCGCGGTCTCCAGCGACAGCAGGGCGAATTGCACCTGCGCGGGGCTGACCGCGCCGCCGCCGCCTTCCAGCTGCGCCCATAGTGCGGGATCGGGCTTGGTGCGCCGCGCTTCGGCCAGCAGATCCCACCGTCCCCCGGTTTCCAGAATGCGGATGGTCCCGCCCCAGGGCAGGGCGCTTTCCAGGCACAGAACCCCCAGGAAACACAGCTTGACCGCCAGCCGCGCCTGATCGCCCGGCGCCAGCCATTCGATCTTCAGCCGACCGCCGCTTTCCACATCGGCCAGCAGCGCCGCGATCTCGCGCTGGCCCAGCCGCTGACCGGCGCCCGCCTGGCCAAAAGCCACGCGAAAGAACTTCAGCCGCGCCGAGGCGCTGGCCACGCTTTGCGCGATCAGCTGCAATTCCGGGCCCATGCCCGCGCCCGTCATGGCCAGCAATTCCACCCCATTGCCGATCGCCCCCAACGGGCTGATAAGGTCATGACACAGACGCGATCCGACCAGGGCGACCAGATCGGCGGGAAGGAACGGGTCTGGGGGTGCAAGGGGCATGAAACTATCCGCAGATGGGGGCGCGATGAACGAATTTCTGGAACCCGGCATGATGGTGCGCCATCCGCTGGCCCCCGATTGGGGCCTTGGTCAGGTGCAGTCGCGCATCGGCAATCGGATCACGGTGAATTTCGAACATGCGGGCAAACAGGTGATTGACGGACGCCGGGTGGCGCTTGTGCTTGTGATGCCGGATCAAAGTTAACAAACCCTTTACGCCACCTTTCATGCCGCCTTCGGCAAGATCACGCCCCGCCCGCACCCCGCCCGCGCCCGGGTCCTTGATCCCCGCTTTTGGTTGCAAAGCGCCGGGGCCTTGCCTACAAACCGCCAAATGCCCGCGCGGGCCGGTGACGACAGCAGATGACACCCGATACTTCTTGTTTCGAGATCCGCCTTGCGCAGGCGCCGGGCGACCTGATGGCGGCGCAGCGGCTGCGCTATGCGGTTTTCGTCGAGGAACTGGGCGCCTCGGGGCCGATGGTTGATCATGACGCGCGGCTGGAACGCGATGACTTCGACCCGGTCTATGACCACCTGATCCTGGTCGATACGCGCCGCGACGCGGCGGCGCTGGATCATGTGGTGGGGGTCTACCGGTTGCTGCCCTCGGATCGGGCGGCGGCCTTCGGTCGGTTTTACTGCGACGACGAATATGATCTGACCCGCCTGCGTGCCTCGGGGCGGCGCCTGCTGGAACTGGGGCGGTCCTGCGTGCATCCCGATTACCGGGGCGGGGCGGCGATGTTCCTGCTGTGGAACGCGCTGGCGCAATATGTGCTGGACCACGGGATCGAGGTGCTGTTCGGCGTCGCCTCTTTCCACGGCACCGATCCGCAGGCGCTGGCCGCGCCCCTGTCCTGGCTGCACCACCACCACCTGGCGCCCGAACCGATCCGTCCGCGCGCGCGGCCCGATCATTTCCAGCGCATGGACCTGATCCCCGCCGACCGGCTGGACCGGCGCATGGCGATGCAGCAGATGCCCGCGCTGATCAAGGCCTATCTGCGGCTGGGTGGCTTTGTCGGTGACGGCGCCTATATCGACCATGATTTCAACACGATCGATGTGCTTCTTCTGATGGACACCACCGCCATGAGCGCGCGTCACCGCGAATTCTATACCCGCCGCCATGAGGGCCGGGCTTGAGCACCTGGCGCGATGCCGCCCCCCCCGATCTGCCGCGCCCGGGCCCGGGGGGCCTGGTGCGGGCGGCCTTGCGTGGCGCGGCGCTGATAACGGTCGTCTATGGCGGGCTGGTGCTGTTGCTTTTGCTGCGACTGATTGAACGCCCGCTGTACGGGCTCAACCGGCCCTGGACGCCGCGGATCACCCGGGCGGTCTGCCGCGCGGCCTTTCCGATCATGGGGATGGGGTTTCGCGTCACCGGCACACCGATGACGCATATCGGCGCGGTCGTGGCCAACCATGCATCGTGGCTGGATATTTTCGCGCTGAACGCCTGCCAGAGCGTCTATTTCGTCTCCAAGGCCGAGGTTGCGGACTGGCCCGGCATCGGCTGGCTGGCGCGGGCCACAGGCACGCTGTTCATCCGCCGCGACCCGAAAGAGGCCCGCGCCCAGCAGCAGCAGCTGGAAGACCGCATCCGCGCGGGCCACCACCTGCTGTTCTTCCCCGAGGGCACATCGACCGACGGGCGCCGGGTGCTGCCGTTCAAGCCGACGCTGTTTCAGGCCTTCTACACCCACGGTCTGGACCGGGTGATGCAGATCCAGCCGGTCAGTGTGGTCTATCATGCCCCGCCCGGCGCGGACCCGCGGTTTTATGGCTGGTGGGGCGATATGGCGCTGGGGCCGCATCTGCTTGCGGTGCTGGCGCGCCGCCCGCAGGGGCGGGTCGAGGTGATCTTCCATCCCCCGCTTGATGTGGCCGGTTTCCCCTCGCGCAAGGCGCTGGCGGCGGCCTGTGAGGCCTGCGTGCGCGCCGCCGTCTCCGCCGCTGATTAAGCGGATGCAACCCTTGAGGGAGGTGTTGTTAAAATTTCTCTTTTTGATTGTCTGATTCTGTGCCTAATATGAAGGACATCAATCCTGCGTGATACACGCTTCACATTTTGGGGAATGTGGACCGATGACAATGACAGAACACGACAGCCTGTCCGGCAAAGGGCAGGGATCAGACCGGCCCCGGCGCCTGCCGGGCCTGACCATCGCGGTTCCGACCTGGCGCCTCCTGGGCATTGGCCGCGCACCTGCCATCCGCGCTGATGACCGTCAGGTGACCCGCGAACAGATCCGTGAACTGTTTTCCGCGGAACTGTCCAACGGCCCCGAACCGGCCGCCTCGACCGGCGTCTGGTCGCGCATGGGGCGCCCGCGCGGCTGACCCCGCATCAATCCACCGTCCGTGTGCGGCGACGCAAGTCGGCCAGAACAAACAGCCGCAAGGCCGTAGCCAGTCCCGTCCCGGGCGCGCGCGCGGCATCTATGGCGCTGGCCAGTTCATTCAGCCCCTGGCCTTCGCGCGCGGCAATCTCGCGGAAGGCCTGCCAGAATTCATCCTCCAGCGACACGCTCGTGCGGTGCCCGCCCAGTGTCAGCGATCGCTTGACCGGCCGGCTCATTCCGCCTCATCGCGCCGATGCGCCTCCCAAAGCCGCGCCTCGCGCTCGGCCTCGTCCGCATCGCGCCTCCGCTCGGCCTTGCTGCGCCCGAATTTCGCGGCATTCGCATCCGCCTGCGCGCGCTTTTTCGCGCGGTCCTGCTGCTTGCGAAACTGATTGAGGTTGGTGATCTTCGTCATGGCCCCACATTGCCACGCCCGCCGGATCAAGAAAAGGGCCCGGCCGTCCGGTGGCGCCCCTGCCCGGTACTGCTTTCATCTTGCCCGAAATACCTCGGGGTGAATTGGCCGCAGGCCAAGAGGGGCGGCGCCCCTTGCCCCCGGGGCGCATCGCGCGGCGGGGGCTTTTCATCGTGCCAGCCCCGTGTTAGCAGGCGCCACAACGCGCGCCGGGGGACCGGCGCACCCGTAACCATTCCAATCGAAAGGCCAGCGCCATGGCGATCGAACGCACGCTTTCCATCATCAAACCCGATGCAACCCGCCGCAACCTCACCGGCAAGATCAATGCCAAGTTCGAGGAAGCGGGTCTGCGCATCGTCGCGCAAAAGCGCATCAAGCTGTCGCTGGAACAGGCCGGCAAATTCTACGAAGTGCACAAGGAACGCCCCTTCTATGGCGAATTGTGCGAATTCATGGCGTCTGAACCGGTCGTCGTGCAGGTTCTGGAAGGCGAAGGCGCCATTGCCAAGAACCGCGAAGTGATGGGCGCGACCAACCCCGCGCAGGCCGCCGAAGGCACGATCCGCAAGGAATTCGCGCTCTCGGTCGGGGAAAACTCGGTCCACGGTTCGGATGCACCCGAAACCGCGGCGCAGGAAATCGCCTTCTTCTTCTCGGGGCTGGAACTGGTCGGCTAAGACCGCCGCACAAGACCACAGCCCCGGGGCCTGCAACCGGGGCCTGCAAGGGCAAGGATCGGGGCCGCCTCTGTCGGGGCGGCCTTTTTGCTGCGCCTTTGCCGGGCCTGTCTCAGGGGGCGGGTCCGGGCATGCGGGGCCCGGGGCAGGGCGGGGCCGCCAGGGTGGCGGGCAGGCGCAACAGTGCCTCAAGCGCGCAATTGTCCGTCACCAGATCGGCCAGCGTCACCGGGTCCAGCGCGCCATAAAAAGCATCCAGCGCGGTTTGCAGCGCGTGGCGGAACCGGCAGGCCGCGCTGAGCGGGCAGGTGCTGGTTTCGGGGTCGAAACACTCCGCAAAGGGCACGCCCGCCTCAAAGGCGCGCAGCACCTCGCCCACGCCGATCCGGCCCATCGGCCGGGCCAGCCGCAGCCCGCCGCAGCGACCGCGCTGGGTTTCCAGAAACCCCTTTTGCGCCAGTGTGTTGATCACCTGCGCCAGATGGTTTTCCGAGGCATTGCACAGTTCGGCAATCTCATGTTTGCGCACGATCCGCCCGTCATTGACGGCGCAAAACATCAAGGTGCGTATCGCAAGATTGCTTCGGGTCGTCAGTCGCATTCCGCGCCCCCCAAGGGCCTGTCAAAGTAACAGTCTAGCGCCGCCCGGGCCTTTGCGACTTGATCAAGATCAGGCGTTCACGCGGGATTCATTGATTTGGGTCAAATGCATCATTTCGAAGGTATGTTAATCTTTGAATATAAACGCGGAGGACATGCATGGACACGAAGGCTTTTCCGACCTCGCGGCGGGCGTTTCTGGGGCTTGCCGGCGGGGCGGCGGCGGTGCTGGGGGTCAGTGCCGGGCCGGTGGCGGCGGCGAAGGTGCGCACCAGCGCCAAGATCGTGATCGTCGGCTCGGGCGCGGGGGGGACGGCGCTTGCCAACCGCCTGAGCGAACGGCTGGACGGCGCGCAGATCACCATCGTCGACGGGCGCAAACAGCATTGGTATCAGCCCGGCTTCACGCTGATCGCGGCAGGGCTGAAGCCTGCGTCCTATTCGGTATCGGGCACCGGCGACTGGCTGCCCAGGGGGGTGACCTGGCTGGCCGAATATGCCGCCGGGATCGACCCCGAGGCGAAGGTGGTCACCACCGCGGGCGGCACGAATCTGCCCTATGATTTCCTGGTCGTGGCCACGGGGCTGACGCTGGACTGGGCCGGGGTTGAAGGGTTCTCGCTGGACATGGTGGGCAAGGACGGGATCGGCGCGCTCTATGCCGGCCCCGATTACGCCGAGGCCACCTGGCGCGAGATGGACCGCTTTACCGATACCGGGGGCGTGGCGCTGTTCGGCCGGCCCGCGACGGAAATGAAATGCGCGGGCGCGCCGCTGAAATACACCTTCCTGACCGACGATTATCTGCGCCGCAAGGGCACGCGCGACAAGTCGCAGATCGTCTATGCGGCCAACAACAAGGCGCTGTTCGGCGTGCCAATCGTGAATGAGAAGGTGAAACTTCTGTTCCGCGACCGCGGTGTCGATGTGCGCTATGACCACGTTCTGACCGGGATCGATGCGTCCAGCAAGACCGCCTATTTCAAGACGCCCGAGGTCAGCGCGATCAACCCCGATGGCACCGTGACGGTCACCCCGGGCACGACCGAGTCGATCAAGTTCGATTTCACCAATGTGATTCCGCCGCAGCGTGCACCCGGGGTGGTGCGCGAATCGGGTCTGTCCTGGGCGGACAAATGGGTCGGTCAGGGCTGGATCGAGGTCGATCAATCGACCCTGCGCCATCTGCGCTACCCGGATGTCTTTGGCGTGGGCGACATCAACGGCGTGCCCAAGGGCAAGACCGCGGCTTCGGCCAAATGGCACGTTCCGGTGGTCGAGGATCATCTGGTCGCCGCCATCCAGGGGCGCGAGGGTACCGCGGTCTTCAATGGCTATACCTCATGCCCGATGATCACCCGGATCGGGCGCGCGATGCTGATCGAGTTCGACTACAAGGACAATCTGGTGCCGTCCTTCCCCGGGGTGATCGCGCCGCTGGAAGAGCTGTGGATTTCCTGGCTGATGAAGGAAATCGCCCTGAAACCCACCTATAACGCGATGCTGCGCGGCAAGGCCTGAGGAGACGGAACATGAAGGAACTTACACTGGGCATGTTGCTGGCCGTCTTCGAGGAAATCTTCGGACGCGGCCTGTTCTGGACCATGGTCGCGGTGGCGGCGGTGGTGACGGTGCTTTACCTCTATGTGCTGATCCGCGACCGGCACCTGTCGGCGCGCAAATTCCTGCTGGCGCAGCTGTTCATGCCGGTGGGCGCCATCGCGGCGGTGGTTTTCGTGCAAAAGGTCACGAATTCCGGCTTTGGCGACATTGGCGGGCCGATCGACTGGCTGGTGCTGCTGGGCGTGGCGGCGGCGGGCGCCATCGGGCTTGCGATCCTGGTCTATACCGCGCAGTCCCTGTTCACCGGCAGGCGCACCCAGTCCTGACGCGGCGCGGCCTTTGCCGCCCGCAAGATGCGATCGCACCGGCGCCCATGCGGGGGCGCCGGTTTTTTTCGGGCACCGGGGTCATGCACGATGTCCGGGCGGGGGCAGGGGCCAGGCGGGGCCGGGGGCAACGCCCCTGAAACCACAGGCTGCGGCGGCGCGCAGGCCGCCATGCCCAACACGAAAGACGCACCAGACACAACTGCGCCACAGGCACAAAGGGCGCGCCACAAGCACAAAGGGCGCGGATTTCTCCGCGCCCCCTTACCACGCTACTGATTACCAGACCCGTGGTACTCGTTACAAAACCTGTACGATCAGGTCAGACCCGTGTGTCACATATCCTCGGGTTTGGGCGAGGCGGCCGTGCGCACCGGCAATGTCGGGTGCACCACTTCGGGCTGTTCGCCCGTCAGCGTGCCCAGGAAGGCGACGATATCGTCGATCTGCGCTTCGCTCAGCTCGGCGCCCAGCTGCGAGTTGGCCATGATTTCCACGGCTTCCTTCAGTTCCCACACCTTGCCCGAGTGGAAATAGGGGGCGGTGATGGCAATGTTGCGCAGCGGCGCGGCGCGGAACACATAGTCGTCGCCCGCGGTCTCGGTCACGGCAAAGCGGCCCTTGTCGCCTTCGGGCAGCACGCTGGCACCGGGCCTTTCGACCACGCCGAAGGGATAGTAATCCTGACCGCCAAAGTTGATCCCGGCATGGCACGAGGCGCAGCCCGTATCGACGAACAGTTGCAGACCGTTCTTTTCCTGATCGCTCAGCGCGCCGTCCTGGCCCATCAGGAATTGGTCAAAGCGTGAGTTGGGCGTGATCAGCGTGGCCTCGAAGGCCTCGATCGCCTTGGCGAAATTGTCGAAGGTGACGGGATCTTCCTCGCCGGGGAACGAGGTCTGGAAGGCCTCGACATAGGCGGGCATGGATTTCAGCGTCGCCACCACATTCTCGGGGGTGTTGTTCATTTCGACCCCGGCCTGAACCGGACCCTTGGCCTGTTCGGCCAGGTCAGGTGCGCGGCCATCCCAGAACTGGGCGATGTTGAACACCGCATTCAGCATGGTGGGCGCGTTGCGCGGGCCCTTTTGCCAGCCGTGGCCGATTGACACCTCAAGCCCGTCAACGCCGCCCATGCCGACATTGTGGCAGGTCTGGCAGGAAAACAGGCCCGATTTCGACATGCGCGGGTCGAAGAACAGCATCGCGCCAAGATCGACCCGATCGCGCGAGATGATATTGCCTTCCAGCATCGGCGCCTGCAGCGGAATCGCCTCGAACAGATCCCTGGCGGCTTCGCGCAGCGCCGCGTCATCGGCAAGGACCGGCCCGGCCAGGGCCAGTGTGGCAAGTGGGGCTAGCAATCGTTTCATCGTGAGTCCCTTTCAATCGATGTAGACTTATTCTAATTTCACCACTTCGTGAACCACTTTGATCCAGATCAGATTCAATCATGGTCAACCTGCGACAGGTTGTCCTGTCTCCGGCTTGACCTTTGCCATGCCGCAGGTCACCAGTTGGTTAAAACGGAGACGGCCATGGCGCTGGAAGATGCAAAAAATCAGGTCGATATGGCCTTTACCCGTACGGATCCGCGTGGCCTTTCCTTTGAAAACGCCTTCGGCGGCGCGACCAGCTTCCTGCGCCGGCGCTATACCAAGGATCTGTCGGGCGTGGATCTTGTGGTCACCGGCGTGCCCTTTGACCAGGCCGTCACCCATCGCCCCGGCACCCGCTTTGGCCCCCGCGCGATCCGCGAGGCATCGGCCCTGCAGGCCTTCGACGCGCCCTATGGCTGGGGCTATGATCCGCTGTCCGCGCTGACGGTGGTGGATTATGGCGACCTGGCCTTCGATTATGCCCATACCGCCAGCTTTCCCGACCGGGTGACCGACCACATCCGCACGATCCTGGCGGCGGGGGCGGGTACGGTCACGCTGGGGGGCGATCATTTCATCACCCTGCCGATCCTGCGCGCCTATGCCGAACGGTTCGGCCCGCTCGCGCTGATCCAGTTCGACGCCCATTCCGATACCTGGGCCGATGACGACATGAGCCGGATCGACCATGGCACCTTCCTCTACAAGGCCATCCGCACCGGGCTGGTCGATCCGGCGGCCACCGTCTCGGTCGGGATCCGCACCGACAATCCCGACACGCTGGGCGTGACCATCCTGGATGCCCCCTTCGTCCATCAGGCGGGCGTGGCCGAAACCGTGGCACGCATCCGCGCCGTGGTGGGGGACCGGCCTTGCTACATCACCTTCGACATCGACTGCCTGGACCCCGCCTTCGCGCCCGGCACCGGCACCCCGGTCTGGGGCGGGCTGGCCAGCTGGCAGGCGGCGGCGATCCTGCGGGGACTGGCGGGGATCACGCTTCTGGGCGGCGATGTGGTCGAGGTGTCGCCCCCCTATGACACCAGCGGCGTCACCGCCATCGCGGGCGCCCATGTCGCGACCGAACTGATCGCGCTTTACGGCTGGACCCGGCGGCAGGGCGCATGAAAAGGGAGACCGGCGCATGAAGATCGCGGGGCTTCTTCTTGTCGCGCTGCTGCTTGCAGGCGCCGCCTGGGTGCGGCTGGCCCCGTCCGATCCGGCCCGCTGGCATGTCGATCCGCAAACCGCGCCGGACCCGGACCGCCCCAGTTTCGCGCGCCTGGACCCGGGCCAGATCATTGCGCCACAGCCCGCCCCCGATCTGGCCGCCCGGGTCCAGGCGGCGATGCTGGCGCTGCCGCGCACGCGGCTGCTGGCGGGGTCCGCCGCCCAGGGGCACATGACCTTCATCACCCGCTCGGCGGTCTGGGGTTTTCCCGACTATACCTCGATCCGGGTGCTGCCTACGCGCGACGGCGCCACGCTGGCCGCCTTCGCGCGCGCCCGCTTTGGTCATTCCGACCTTGGGGTGAATGCCGCGCGTCTTGACATCTTGCGCCGCGCGCTTGCCCCCCCCAGATAACCCGCACCCCTTCGGCTTTGCCGAAATATCCCGGGGGGAAAGCGGCCGGGGGCCGCTTGGGGGGCAGCGCCCCCCGGCGCCCTCTCCACCCTTGACCCCGTTCGAAACACAGGCCAAACCGCCCCCATGTTGCCGCAAGAGAAACTCGACCAGATCCTCGCCCGTTTCGAGTTCCTCGAAGCGCGCCTGTCCGCGGGCGCAAGCCCGGCCGACATTGCCCGCATCAGCCGGGAATATTCCGACCTCAAGCCCGTGGTGACCCAGATCGCGGCCTGGCGCCAGGCCCGCGCCGACCTGACCGAGGCCGAGGGCTGGCTGGCCGACGCGGAAATGCGCGAACTGGCCGAGGATGAACTGCCCCGGCTCAGGGCGCGCATCCCGCAGATGGAACAGGCGCTGCGCCTGGCGCTCTTGCCCAGGGATGCCGCCGACGCGCGCCCCGCGATCCTGGAAATCCGCCCTGGAACGGGCGGCGAGGAGGCGGCGCTTTTCGCAGGCGATCTCTTGCGCATGTATCAGCGCCATGCCGAACAGCAGGGCTGGTCCTTCCAGCTTCTGGACCTGACCCAGACCGAACTGGGCGGCGTCAAGGAAGCCACCGCCCGGATCGAGGGCGAGGGCGTCTTTGCCCGGCTGAAATACGAATCCGGCGTGCACCGCGTGCAGCGCGTGCCCGAAACCGAGGCGGGCGGGCGCATCCACACCTCGGCCGCGACGGTGGCGGTCCTGCCCGAGGCCGAAGAGGTCGATATCGACATCCCGGCCGCCGACATCCGTATCGACACGATGCGATCTTCGGGCGCGGGCGGGCAGCATGTGAACACCACCGATTCGGCGGTGCGCATCACCCACCTGCCCACGGGTATCGTGGTGACCAGTTCGGAAAAGTCCCAGCACCAGAACCGCGCCAATGCGATGGCGGTGCTGCGCGCGCGGCTTTATGACATGGAACGCGCCCGTCTGGCCAGCGAACGCGCCGAAAACCGCAAGTCGCAGGTCGGCTCGGGCGACCGCTCCGAACGCATCCGCACCTACAACTTTCCGCAAGGGCGCCTGACCGATCACCGCATCAACCTGACGCTTTATGCGTTGGGGCAGATCATGGATGGCGATCTGGGCGCGGTGATCGATGCGCTGGTGGCCCATGATCAGGCCGGGAAACTGGCGCAGATGGAGGCGTGATCCCGTGGCGCAAGACCCCCCCGCCGCCCCTTCCACGGCCACCCCTTCCACGGCCACGCCCTCCACCGCCGCCGAGGCCCTGCGCGGCGCCATCGCGCGGCTGAAGGGGGCGGGCATCGACACGGCCCCCGGCGATGCGCGCCGGCTGCTGGCCCATGCGATGGGGATCGGTGCCGACCGGCTGACGCTGCACCTGCCCGATCCGCTGGACCAAGGCCGCGCGGCGGCCTTCGCGGCGGCGATCGCGGCGCGCTGCGCCCGCCAGCCGGTCAGCCAGATCACCGGATGCCGCAGCTTTTGGGGCCGCGACTTCCGCGTTACCCGCGACACGCTGGACCCGCGCCCCGAAACCGAAACGCTGGTGGCGCTGGCGCTGGCCCGGCCGTTTTCACGGGTGCTGGATCTGGGCACCGGCACCGGCTGCATCCTGCTGACGCTGCTGGCCGAACGGCCCGCCGCGCGCGGGCTTGGGGTGGATCTGTCGCCCGCCGCCCTTGACGTGGCACGCGACAATGCCGCCCGCCTTGGCCTTGCGGCCCGCGTGGATTTCGTCCTGTCGGACTGGTTTTCCGCGCTCAGCGGTCCGTTCGATCTGATCGTGTCGAACCCGCCCTATATCGCGGCGGCGGAAATGCCCGGTCTGGCCCCCGAGGTGCGCGACTGGGAACCGCATCTGGCGCTGTCGCCGGGCGGCGACGGGCTGGACCCTTACCGCATCATCGCGGCGGGCGCGGGCGCGCATCTGGCGCCGGGCGGGCGGATCGCGGTGGAAATCGGGCCCAGCCAGGGCGCGGCGGTGGCGGGATTTTTCCGCGCCGCAGGGCTTGAACAGGTGCGCGTGCATCCCGATCTTGATGGCAGGGACCGTGTCGTTTCGGCCCAAAGCGCGCAATTTGCCGATAGTTGCGGCAAATAGCTGCCAAAATTCGCGGCATTGCGGCGATTCTCACTTGTCAGGCCGCCCGCGCCATGATTATTCAATCGCGCGCTGGTTGGAAAAGGCTCCGCCGCGCGGCTCAGCTTCATACTGCGGGTCTTGTGTTCCGGGGCGTCTTGCGGCGCATCGGAACGGGACCGGCACAGGCCACGATCCTGTCAGGGGTCAAGACACACGAAAGCACATGAGATCATCCAAATCCCGTTCGCGTTCCAAGTCGAACCGCCAGCGCACGATCGGCAACATCATCAACCGGGTGTTCGACAGTTCCGGCCCCGAGGGCAAGGTGCGCGGCACGCCGCAGCAGATCATTGACAAATATCTGATGCTGGCGCGCGATGCCCAGTTGTCCAACGATCGCGTGGCCGAGCAGAATTTTCTGCAGCACGCGGAACATTACACCCGCATGCTGGGCGAGGCGCAGCGCGAAATGGCGCGCGAACAAGAAGCCCGCCAGCAAAGCCAGGGTCAGCAGCATCAGGGCCAGTATGGTCAGGGTCAGCAGGGTCAGCAGAACGGTCACGGCCAGCAGAACGGTCACGGCCAGCAGAACGGTCACGGCCAGCAGGGCGGCAATGGCCACGGCCACGGCCAGCCGCAGCCGGGCGGCCATCCTGCCCGCGACCGCGCCGAACCGCGCCACAGCGATGACCAGCCCGATCTTGCCACGGACACGGCAGATCTTCCCCCGGTGATCGAGGCCGCCGGGGAAGACCGCTCGAATCTGGTGGAAACCCCCGAAAGCCGCCCGGCCCGTCCGCGCCGCGAACCGCGCCAGCCACGGGGTGAGCGTCCGAAGGACGGCGCGCGCCATGCGCAAGCCGCCACCGCCGACAACGACGCGCCTGTGCCCGCGGCTGCTCCTGCGGCTGTGGAACCGGCCCCGGCCCAGCCCGCGGCTGAGGCCGATGTGCCTGCCGTGGCGAAACCCGCGAAATCGGGTGACAAGCCTGCCGCCCCGCGCAGCCGCAGCCCACGCAAGCCGCGCGGCGAAGCCAAGCCCGCGCAGCCCGCCCCGGGCGAGGCCCCGGCGGTCGAATGACTGGCCGCCGACCGGATCCGGTCGGCCGCAGGAAACAGCAAGGCCGCGCCCGGGGGCGCGGCCTTTGCCATTCGGGCTGGTCATTCGGGCACGCCATCCGGGTATGGCCCCGCGCGACGCGCGCGCGTGTTCAGCCCTGCGCCGCCGCGATCACCCGGGCCAGCGCGCAGAAACGTTCCAGGCTGATTTCCTCGGCCCGGGCGGTGGGGGCGATACCGGCGGCCTCCAGCTTGGCCTCGATTTCCGGTGCCACGCCCTTCAGCGAGGCGCGCAGCATCTTGCGGCGCTGGTTGAAGCCCGCGGCCACCACGCGGCTAAGGATCGCGGGATCGGCGGGATAGCGCGGTTCCGGCAGCGCGGTCAGGCGCACCACGGCGGAATGGACCTTGGGCGCGGGCACGAAGGCCTCGGGCGGCAGGGTCATCACGATCTTCGCTTCGGCCCGCCATTGCGCCAGGATCGCCAGCCGCCCATAGGCCCTGGACCCGGGCCGGGCGACGATGCGTTCGGCCACCTCTTTTTGAAACATCAGCGTCAGGCTGTCCCAGAAGGGCGGCCAGTCGCGCGGGGTCAGCCAGCGCACCAGCAATTCGGTGCCCACGTTATAGGGCAGGTTGGCGACGATCCTGATCGGCGGGGTCAGATGCGCCAGCACGTCCACCGTCAGCGCATCGCCATGGATCACCTGCAACCGGCCCGGATAGGCGGCGGCGATCTGGTCCAGCGCGGGCAGGCAGCGTTCATCCTTTTCCACCGCCAGAACGCGCCGCGCGCCCTCGGCCAACAGCCCGCGGGTCAGGCCGCCGGGGCCGGGGCCGATCTCCAGCACATCGGCGCCGGTCAGATCGCCCGCCGCCCGCGCGATCTTGGCCGTCAGGTTCAGATCCAGCAGAAAGTTCTGGCCCAGCTGCTTTTTCGCGATCAGCCCGTGGGTATTGATCACCTCGCGCAGGGGGGGCAGGCCGTCGATCGCAGTCATGAAGGGCACCTTTGCTGTCAGGCCGGGGCGGATGCCGCCCGCCGTGGCGCGGGGATAGGCGAGAAGGCGGCCAAGGGCAACTAGCGCGCCCGCGCCGCGCCCATGCCGGCGGCCATTTTCAGCGCCGCGATCAGGCTGGCGGGGTTGGCCAGGCCGCGCCCGGCAATGTCGAAGGCCGTGCCGTGATCGGGCGAGGTGCGCACGAAGGGCAGGCCCAGCGTCACGTTCACGCCGCCGTCGAAGTCCAGCGTCTTGATCGGGATCAGCGCCTGATCGTGATAGGCGCAGATCGCCGCGTCATAGCGCGCGCGCGCGGCGGGGTGGAACATCGTGTCGGCGGGCAGGGGGCCGGCGATGGCATGGCCTTCGGCGCGCAGATCGGCGATCAGGGGGGCGATCCAGTCGGTTTCCTCATGCCCCATCGCGCCGCCTTCGCCGGCGTGGGGGTTCAGCCCCGCCACCGCAAGGCGGGGGGTACCGATGCCGAAATCGCGGGCAAGCCCGGCCGAGGTGATTTCGACCACCTCGCGCAACAACGCGGGCGTGAAGGCGCGCGGCACCTGCGACAGGGGAATGTGGATCGTGGCAGGCACCACGCGCAGGCCGGGGCAGGCCAGCATCATCACCACCCGCGCGCCCCCCGCCAGATGCGCCAGATATTCGGTATGGCCCGGAAAGGCGAAACCCGCGCCATCCTGCAGGGCCTTCTTGTGGATCGGCGCAGTGGTCAGCGCCAGACCCTCGCCGCGCAGCACCAGATCGGCGCCGCGCGCGATCACGTCGACCACGCCATGGGCATTGGCCGGATCGGGCTGGCCAGGCCGGGCCGCGGCGGGGAAGGGATGGGGCAGCACCGGCAGCGCCGCGCCCGCATGGGACATCGCTTCGGCAGGGTGGGAAATTTCGCGGATCGTCGTGCCGCGCGGCAGATGCGCGGGATCGCCGATCCAGACAAAGGGCAGCGCGGCGCGCAGGCTGTCCCAGGCCTTGGCGGCGATCTCGGGGCCGATGCCCGCAGGCTCGCCACAGGACAGGATCACGGGTCTGTCGATGCCGCCGATCATGCCCGCCCCGCCGCCCGAAAGGTCAGTCCCGCCGCCGGATCACGGCCTCGGCGCGCAGATCGGCCAGATAGGCATCGGCCATCGCCGTCAGGCGGGCGTTCTGCAGCCGGCTGCGCACCGCATCGCGCGTGGGCGCCGGGGCGTCTTCGCTGGCCAGCGCCTCGCGCTTGCACAGCATCAGGAACACGGTATCGCCGCCGCGCGACAGGTTGGTGGACACCTCGCCCGGGTCAAGGCGCGCCAGTTCCACCGCGATATCGGCGGGGATCTGGTTCTGCGGCAGCGTGTCATGGATCAGCCGCGTTTCGGGCTGGCCCTTGACGGCGGCGAACAGATCGACACAGCCGTCCACCTGCCCACGCAGGCGCGTGGCTTCGGCCAGGGCCGCCCCGGTTCCTGCGCCGGGGATCAGATATTGCGCGAATTCAATCTGTTGCGGGGCGTTTGTCACCGCGCCGCCTTCGTCAATCGCGCGCAGCATAAAGACCGCGACCGCCCCGCCCAGTTCCACCGGCTGGCTGGCCTCGCCCGGGGCAAGTGCCAGCAGCGTGCCGCGCAGCGCCGGGGGCAGGTTGCCCAGCGGCAGCCAGTCCAGCCGCCCGCCTTGCGCGCGTGATCCTGCGGCCGAAACCTCACGCGCGGCCGCGCCAAAGGCCGCCTCGCCGCGCAAGCCCGACACCTGACGCGCCAGCGCCATCGCCTCGGCCTCGCGGCCCGGGGGCGCGGGGATGATGATTTCCGAGATCAGCGCCCGCGCACCCTTGCCGGTTTCGGATTCGGGGGTCATCGCGCGGTCGATGTCGGCCTCGGAAATGCGCACGCGCGGGCTGAAGCGGGCGCGCACCACCTCGCGCCAGACCAGGCCAGCCTCGACGAAATCGCGGAAGGTTTGTGCCTCGACGCCTTCCTGGCCGATCGCCTGGATGAATTGTTCGGTCGCCATGTTCGCGCGGCCAGCGAATTCGGTCATGCCTTCGGCCAGCGCCTCTTCGGACAGGCGGATGCCCGCGCGGCGCGCCGCATCCATGCGCAGCCGGTCGTCGATCAGCGCCTTTTCCGCCTCGACCGGCAGGTCGCCGGGCGCGCGCAGGACACGCAGGAACCGTATCCGCTGGTCGATTTCATAGCCGGTGATGCCCAGGTCATTGACCTGAATCACCGGGGCGAACAGGTTGCCGCCCACCCCCTGCGCCGCCACGCGGTCCGCCGGAACCAGGGCTGTCAGCGCCAGAAAACCGCCAAGAAGAAAAGAAGCGCGCACCATGTCTTCGTCCGTCCGTCGTCCGTTCCCGCCCGATCCGCCTAGCGCAGACAGCTGCGCCGGGCGCGGTCGATCATACCGCTGCTGCCAAACCCGGCCAGCTGCACCGAAAGCCCGATGTCGGTTTCGGGGTCCACACTAGAGGAGGAAGTGAACCGACGCGAGAGGGAAAGATCCACGGTGACGCATTCGTTGGCATATTGCACGCCAAGGGCGGCGCGCGCCGCGCGCTCGGCGGTGAAATCATAGCGGGTTTCCAGCCGGGTCGACCAGCCGTTGCCCCAGCGCCAGCCGCCATCGAAGGTCAGTTCCGATGTGCGGGTCGGGCGGCCTTCATCGGGGTCGGCCTCCATCCACAGCAGGCCTGCGGCCAGATCGTGGCGCGCGCCGCTGGTGGCCAGGCGCAATTCGTTGCGGGTCAGCGACAGATCGTCATCCAGCAGCGCCCGGTTCGACAGCGTCATCCCCCCCGCCGTGGTCAGATGCGCCGCCACCAGCCAGTCCGACAGCCGCCCGTCAAGGCCCGATCCGGCGCTGAACTGATCCAGGTCCTTCGCGCGCCAGACCCGGCCCGCCTGCACGCCGATCGACCAGCCCGCCGCATCCTGCCGGGTCCAGCCGATGCCCAGGTTCGCGCGCAGGCCCCGTTCGCGCATGTCCGCGCCCGGAAAACGCGACAGGGAAAACAGGTTGCCTTCGTCGAATTCGACCAGAAGGCTGTCGTCATTGGGCACGGGGGTCAGGCTGTCGCGGCTCCAGATCAGCTGGGCGACGGGTTCGATCACGTCCGTTGCGCTGCCCGCGCTGCGCAGCCAGGGCCAGCGCAGTTCCACCGCCGCCGAGGGCTGCGCCCGGAAGGTGGACCCGTTCAGATCCGGGTCGGGGTCCTGGCTGACGCGATAGGCATCCAGCGCCAGTTCCCCCTGCGCCGCCGCCAGAATGCCCCCGCCCAGCTGCCAGTTTCGCCGCCAGTCCGCCACCAGCGAGGCGCGCACCATGTCGCGCCCGTCGGCAAGGCTGTCCTCATCCGGCCCGTCCGCCAGCAGGTTCGAGGCGCGTTCATGGGCATGAACCCCGGCGGTCACGCTCAGCTCGCCGCCGATGGCGCCGGGGCGGTAGATGCGCGTCCACCGCAGATCGCCCGCCAGCGAGGGCTGGGTCTGGTCCGTCTCGCCGTCGCGCAGCGTATGGGTATGGCCTGCCCGGCCCCAGATCATGCGGTCGGCCCGCACCCGGTCCACCGTCATGCCCGACCACAGCCGGTCATCTTCGGTGATGTCATAGTTCAGCAGATAGGACCGGTCCGAGGTCAGCCGCAGCGTCACCCCCAGCCGGTAGTCGCGTGGCAGGTTAAACACCCCGTCGCCAAACAGATAGCCCCGGGTCTCGCCTTCGCGGATGTCGTCGCGCGTCACCGCGCCGTCCAGCACAAAGGCCCCCTGGCGCAGCGCCTGGCGATAGCGCAGGCCCAGCGTCCGCGTCCACGAGGTGGCGACATAGGGCGTTACCGTCAGATCGGCGGTTTCCCCCAGGGGGAAGAAATAGGGCAGCTTGATCCCGGTGCCGAGGCTGGATGTGGTGCGCAGCGCGGGCCGCAGCAGGCCGCGCATCCGCTCGACAGTAGGGTCGGGCATGCGCAGATGCGGCAGATACATCAGCGGCACCCCGGCGGCGCGGAACTGCGCGCCCGTAAAGTGGATCTGGCGGGTTTCGGCATCATGGGTCACGCGGCGGGCGCGGATTTCCCACAGCGGCGTGGGCCGGTCGGCGCAGATCTGGCACGATGACGCCACGACCTGGTCCAGATGGGTGTAGCGCCCGGCCTCACGCCGGATCGAATTGGCGGCCATCTGCAATTCGCGCGCCAGCACCAGCCGCGCGCCTGTCAGGATGCCATCGCGCAGATCCGCCGAAAGCTGTGCCTGATCGGCCAGCACGATCGCGCCGCGCTGGCCCGGTTCGGTCAGATGGATCGGGCCCCCGATGGTCAATTGGTCGGTAGAGCGGTCATAGACGATGCGCGTGGCGGTCAGCCGGCTGCCGCGAAAGAACACCTCGACCGCGCCTTCGGCGGTGATACGGTCGTCGCCGGTCAGGATGACGCGGTCGGCCAGCAGCGTCGCCGGTATCTCGGCGGTGGCAAGGGGCGGGGCCTGTGCGGGGGCCGGTGCGTGCCGGTTCGGTGCGTGCCGGTTCGGTGCGGGCAGGTCCTGCGCGGTGACGGGTGTGGCCAGTGGCACCAGCGCCAGCATGGGCAGCGAACAAAGGGCGGCAAGGACCGTCAGCCGGGCCCGGGCGGGCAGGGCGGGCTTTCGCATCGGGCGGGTCTTTGCCATCAGCCTTCCTCCAGATGCAGGATCAGCGCCAGCGCCAGCATCAGTGCTGCCACCGGCGGCGCCCAGGCCGCCAGCGCCACCGGGATCTGCCCGTTGTCGCCCAGCACCTGCGCCATGTTGCGCAGGAAAAATACCGCCATCCCCGCGCCAAGCGCCAGCAGCACCATCATCCCCGACCGGCCCATCCGCGCATGGCGCATGGTGAAGCCCGCCGCGATCAGCACCATCGCCGCCAGCAGCAGCGGCAGCGCCAGTTCCATCTGGAACCAGACCAGGTGCCGGCGTGCCGAAAAGCCCGCATCCTCAAGGCCCGCGATGAAATCGGGCAGATCCCAGACCGGGATCGCATTGGGCGTGCCAAAGCTGTCGCGGATGCGGTCGGCCGTCAGATCCGAGGGCAGGCGCAGCGTGGCCGTGGCGGTGGCGGCGCGTTCGGGGTTCTGCGCGTCTTCCAGCGGCCAGTCCTTGACGTCGCGCAAATCCCATGCGCCCGCGACCAGCGCGGCCTCGGCGGCGGCGATGCGCCGGATCGGGCCGCGGTCGGGGCCAAAGACCAGAAAGGTCACATCATAAAGCCGCGTCGCATCCAGATTGGCCCGTGCCGCCCGGATCACCGCCTGGGTGTCATCGCCCGCGCCCGACCCCTGGCGCATCCAGACGCCCTCGCGCCCGATCGAGACGGTCTGCTGGCCCGCCCCCCCCGCATCGGCGCGGAATTCATCCGACAGCGCCTCAAATCGCTTGGCGGTGGCCGACACGATCGGGTTGCCCGCTGCCACCGCGACCACCCCGATCAGCGCCGCCACCGTGACCGGCGCCACCAGCATGCGCAGCGCCGACCGGCCCGCCGCGCGGATCACCACCAGTTCCGAACTGCGCGCAAGACCCAGGAACAGAACCACCCCCGACAACAGCATGATCAGCGGCAGGATCAGGTAAAAGGTCGCGGGCACGTTCAGCGCGGCCAGCAGGGCGGCATCCAGCAGGCCAAAGCTTTCGGCCTGAAAGCGACCGACCTGCTCGACCATCTCGATCAGCATCAGGATGCCCAGGAACGTCCCCCCCACCAGCGCAAAGGCACGCAGGAAGCGGCGCGCGACATAGAACGACAGCGTCATGCCGCGCCCTCCGTGGCGCGGGGCCCGCCACCGCGCCGCATCCGCCGGGGGGTTGCGGCGTGCCACAGCATCGCCCCCGCCAGCGCCGCGCCCGCAAGCGCGGGCAGATAGGACAGCGGCCACAGCGCGGCCCGGCGCGCGATCATGTCCTCGGCCGCGTTGGACAGGAACTGCACCGCGATGATCGCCACCACCGCGATCCCGATCTGGCGCCAGACCCCGAAGCGCGAGAAACTGCCCAGCATCAGCGCCGCCACCCCCAACAGCGCCGCCACCGGCGCCAGAAGCGGCTGGGCCAGGCGGTCATGCAATTCGACGCGGCCTGCCAGCGGCGTGCTTGCGGTCAGCGCCAGGGTCGCGGCATCGGGGGCGGCCAGGCGCCAGCTGGGCAGCTCGGCCCAGCTGCGCCGCTGCCGCGTGCCGGGGGTGATCAGCCCGCCGATGTCATAGGTGAAATCGGCAAAACGCGTCACCGCCAGCCGGTTGTCGCTGGCCCGCAGCGTCTGCGCCATGCCTTCCAGCATGATCAGCTTGGGCCCCGTGGCGGACCGCACGATCAGCGCCTTTTCCGCGGTGTAGATCGTCTGCGTGCCGGGTTGGCGCGCATCGGACAGGAACAGGTCCAGCAATTCACCCGTCGGCGCGATTTCGCGGATATAGATCGACACGCCATCGGCGGGATGCTGGAAACTGCCCTCGGACAGGAAGCGCGCGGTGACGTTTTCGGCGATCTGCGCCTGCCGGTCGGCCAGCCGCGCGCGCGCCGCCGGTTCCAGCACATGCACCAGCACCGCCATCAGCGCCGCCACGATCAGCCCGAACACCGCCACCGGCCGCGCCAGCCGCCAGGGCGAGGCGCCGGTAGCCTGCATCGCCACCAGTTCCGATTCCTGCGCCAGCCGGTTGACCGCATAGACCGAGGCCGCAAAGGCCGCAATCGGCAGCACCAGGCGGATGACATAAGGCAGGGTCAGGGCGGTGAATTCCAGCACCACCCGCGCGCTTTGCCCATCCGAAATCAGCTGGTCGAACAGCCGCACCGCGCGGTTGACCCAATAGACCGACACCAGCACAAGCGCGAAAAAGCCGAACAGCGCCATGAGCTGCGACAGGATATATCTGTCCAATCTCGTCAAATCCGCCAGCCCCCGGGGTCTTTGGTTCCTCTGTAACGCGATGCGGCGCGCGGGGAAAGGCCAACGGCCCCCCGCTTTCCATTTTCGCCCGGCCTCGCTAGGGTCTGGCAAGACCCCGCCGACCAGTGCCCGCCGGCGCAAGGGCGGCCCGTCCGAACCCGCACCGCGTCAGAACAAAGGAACCGCCATGACCGCCCCCGTCGCGATCCGCTTCAGCCAGACCGACCCCGCCGCCTTCGCCACCCGCGAGGGGCGCATCGCGCTGTTGCATCCGGGGGGGGCGCTGTCGGCGGTGGCGCGCCGGCTGGACCGGCTGATGCGCGGGGCGCTGGCGCGCGCGGCCGCGTCCGATGCCTTTGCCAAGCTCAAGCCCGGCGAATCGCTGGATCTGTCCTGGCCCGCGGGACTTGCGGCCGAGACGGTGCAGCTGATCGCCCTGCCGCGCCGCGCCACCCCGGCCGAGGCGCGCAAGGCCGGCGCCGCCGTGGGCCGCGCGCTGGGGCCCAGGGGCGCGCTGGTGATCGCCGAGGCCCATCCCCGCGCCGCCGACGTGGCCTTTGGCCTGGCGCTGCGCGCCTACAGCTTCGACTATCACACCAGGCCGAAAGAGGCGCCGGGCCCGGTTGAGGTGATGGCCGCCAGGCCCGAATCGCTGGCCGCGCGCGCCGCCCCCCATGCGGCCCTGGCCGAGGGCGTGTTCTTCACCCGCGATCTGGTCAATGAACCGGCCAATATCCTGACCACCAGCGATTTCGCCGCGCGCCTGGCGGCGATGCATGAACTGGGCCTTGAGGTCGAGATCCTGGATGAGGCGGAACTCGACATGCTGGGCATGCGCGCGCTTCTGGGGGTGGGGCAGGGCTCGGAAAGCCCGTCCAAGGTGGTGGTGATGCAGTGGAAGGGCGGCAAACCCGATCAGGCGCCGCTGGCGCTGGTGGGCAAGGGGGTGGTGTTCGACACGGGCGGCATTTCCATCAAGCCCGCCGCGGGCATGGAAGAGATGACGATGGACATGGGCGGCGCGGGCGTGGTCGCGGGCGTGATGCGCACGCTGGCGCTGCGCAAGGCGCGGGCCAATGTCGTGGGGCTTGTGGGGCTGGTGGAAAACATGCCCGACGGGCGCGCGCAACGGCCCGGCGACATCGTGAAATCCATGAAGGGCGACACGATCGAGGTGATCAATACCGATGCCGAAGGCCGCCTCGTGCTGGCCGATGTGCTGTGGTATGCGCAGGACCGCTTCAAGCCCGCCGCGGTGATCGACCTTGCCACGCTGACCGGCGCGATCATCATCGCGCTGGGGCACGAAAACGCAGGCGTCTTCAGCAATGACGACGCGCTGGCGCAAGACCTGCTGAAGGCTGCCGGGGCCGAGGGCGAGGGCGCCTGGCGGATGCCGCTGGCGCCGGCCTATGACGCGCTGATCAAATCGCGCCTGGCCGACATGAAGAACACCGGCGGACGGCCCGCGGGTTCGATCACCGCAGCCGAATTCCTGCACCGCTTCATCCAGGATGGCACCCCTTGGGCGCATATCGACATCGCGGGCGTCGCCCTGCCGCCCACGGAAACCACGCTGGCGCCAAAAGGGGCGACCGGCTGGGGGGTGATGACGCTGGACCGGCTGATCCGCGACCGCTTCGAGGATTGATCGATGGGCGCCGCGCTGTTCTATCACGTCACCCGCAGCCCGGTGGAAGAGGTGGTGGTGACACTTCTGACCCGGGCGCTGGCGCAGGGCTGGCGGGTGGAACTGCGCGGCAGCGACCCTGCGCGCATGGCCATGCTGGATGACCGGCTGTGGCAGGGCGCGCCCGAGGGCTTTTTGCCCCATGGCCGCGCGGGCGGTCCGCATGACGCGCACCAGCCCGTGCTGCTGACCACCGGCGCGGCGGCGCGCGCGGCCAATGACCCGCAGGCCGTCATGTCGATCGACGGCGCGCCGGTCACGCCCGGGGATCTGGCCGCCCATGAACGGGTCTGGATCCTGTTTGACGGCAACGACCCCGCCGCGTTCGATACCGCGCGCGGCCAGTGGCGCGCGCTGACCGGCGCCGGCGCGAAGGCCCAGTACTGGAGCGAGGCGCAGGGCCGCTGGGAAAAGAAATCGGAAACCTGACGGCGCGTCATTTGCCCGGCCGGTCCCCCGCGGATCCCGGCGGATGCCTCCGGCGGGAGTATTTGGACCAAGAAGAAACGCGATGCGGCTTCTTCTTGGAAAAAATACTCAGATCGACCGGGGCCAGGGGCGCGCGGCGCGCGGCGGTGCCGGACGCCGGGGCCGATTGACTTTGGCGAAAGCCCTCCCGTAGCCTGTCGCCATGCGGGTCCATTCCGGATCGGCGCAAATGGCGGGGATATTGCACCCCGCGCCAACACCAACACGGGAGATCAGAGTGAAGCGAGTCATCCTTCTGTCCAGCGCGCTTGTGGGCCTTGGCCTGCCTGCGGCGGCGAATGAAGTGGCGGTTCTTGGCTGGGGCGGCGCCTATACCGTCAGCCAGGTCGAGGCCTATCACAAGCCCTTCACCGAAAAGACCGGCATCAAGGTGATTTCGGTCGATACCGACAACCCGGCAACGCCGATCAAGGCGCAGGTCGAATCGGGCAATGTCACGACCGATGTGGCCAGCGTGGAATATGCCGATGCGGTGCGCCTGTGCGATGAGGGCCTGCTGGAGGTGATCGACCCCGCGATCCTGGAACCCGGCATCGACGGCACGCCCGCGACCGGGGATTTCCTGGACGGGGCGCTGGCGGAATGTTTCGTGGCCACCGACGTCTTTTCGACCGTGCTGGCCTATGACGCCAGCAAGTTCCCCGAAGGCGCGGGCCCCGCGACGATTGCGGATCTGTTCGACACCCAGAAGTTCCCCGGCAAGCGCGGCATGCGCAAGAGCGCCAAGGTCAACCTGGAAATGGCGCTGATGGCCGATGGTGTTCCCGCCGCCGAGGTCTATGACCTGCTGCGCACGCCCGAGGGTGTGGACCGCGCCTTTGCCAAGCTGGACACGGTCAAGGGCGACATCATCTGGTGGGAAGCCGGTGCGCAGCCGCCGCAGCTTCTGGCCGATGGCGAGGTGGCGATGACGGTGGCCTATAACGGGCGCATCTTCAACGCGGCGATCACCGAGGGCAAGCCCTTTGAGATCGTCTGGGATGGCCAGGTCTATGAGATGGAGGGCTGGGTGATCCCGAAGGGCGCGCCGAACATGCAGAACGCGCTGGATTTCGTCGCCTTCTCGACCGGCTCGGCCCCGCTGGCCAAGGCGGCCGAATTCATCAGCTACGGTCCGCCGCGCAAATCCTCGGCCCCGCTTGTCGGCAATTTCCAGGGTACGGACATGCCGATGGCGCCGAACCTGCCCACCAGCCCGGAAAACCTGGGCAATGCGCTGGCCTCGGATTACGAATTCTGGGTGGATCACGATACCCAGCTGAACGAGCGGTTCAACGCCTGGATCGCCGGCTGATCGCGGCCCGCGTTCCATCCCGGGACCGAAATGTCAGGACCGCGCCTTTCGGGGCGCGGTCCTTTTCTTCCAGGGGCGGGGGGATCGGCGCGCTCAGTCGCTGCCGCGTACCGGGATCATCGCATCGGGGCGCGGGCGAAAGACCCGCTGCACCGCCACGGTGGCCACGGCCAGGCCGATGCCCGCCAGATCGGTGAACAGCCCACCCTCGATCATAAGAAGCGCCGCGGCCAGCAGGCCTGCGCGGATGAACCAGGCCGCACGCGCACCCAGAAGCCAGCCCTGCACCGCGCTGGACAGGAAGAACACCCCCACCGTCGCGGTCGCCACCGCGCGCAGGATCACCGGCCAGTCGCCCTGCATCAGCAGCGCGCCGTTGTAGAAGAACATGAACGGCACGATGAAGGCCGACAGCCCGATCTTGAACGAGGTGACCGAGGTCCGCATCGGATTGGCGCCCGAAATCCCGGCGGCGGCATAGCTGGCCAGCGCCACGGGCGGGGTGATGGCCGACACGACGGCGAAGTAGAAGACAAAGAAATGCGCCGTCAGCATCGGCACGCCCAGGTTCACCAGCCCCGGCGCCACCACCGAGGCCGCCACCGCATAGGCCGCCGTGGTGGGCATGCCCATGCCCAGAAGCACCGCGATGCACATCGCGAAGAACATCGCCAGCAGCTGCGAGGTGGCCGCGATGCCCAGCAGCAGGTTCGAAAACCGTGCGCCGACCCCGGTCAGCGAAATCACGCCCACGATGATGCCCGCGCAGGCGCAGACCACGATGATCTGGATCGACATCACGCCTGCGATTTCAAAGGCGCGGGCAATGGCGCGCGGGCCCATCCGCCAGGGCGTCAGCCAGCTGACGACAGCGGCGGCCACGGTGGCCAGCGTGCCCGCGCGGATCACCGAATAGCCCATGAACAGCGCCGCGATCAGGATCACGATCGGCAGGAACAGGAAGGCGCGGCGGGCCAGTTTGCGGAACCTGGGCAGTTCATCTTCGCGCATGCCGCGCATGCCCAGTTTCGCCGCCTCCAGATCGACCATGAAATAGACCGACACGAAGTACAGAAGCGCCGGGATGATGGCGGCCACCGCGATGTCGGTATAGGGGATGCCGGTCACCTCGGCCATGATGAAGGCGCCCGCGCCCATGATCGGCGGCATGATCTGCCCGCCGGTCGAGGCCGCGGCCTCGACCGCGCCGGCGGTATCCTTGCGATAGCCCAGACGCTTCATCAGCGGAATGGTCAGCGACCCCGTCGCCACCACATTGCCCGCGCTGGTGCCGTTGATCATGCCCATCAGCGCGCTGGCAAAGATCGCCACCTTGGCCGGGCCGCCGCGCGCGCGCCCGGCGGCGGCGAAGGCAAAGTTGACAAAGTAATCGCCCACCTTCGACGCCTGCAGGAACGCCGCGAAGATGATGAACAGGATGATATAGGTCGAGGATACAGCGGTCGTCGCCCCCAGGATGCCGACATCGGTATAGACTTGGCTGAAGAACCGTTCCCAGGCGATGGCGGGCGAATTCAGGAAGCCCGGCAGATACTGGCCGGTAAAGACATAGACCAGAAAGACGCCCGAAATCACCACCAGCGCCAGCCCCGCCACGCGGCGCGTCAGTTCCATGATCAGCAGCGTTCCGGCCACCGCGGCAATGGAAATGCCGATCGGCGCAAAGGGCGTGCCGGTCGAATTGCGCATCAAGGTGCCATAGATCGTGATCAGATAGGCCGCGACCGCCAGGCCGCAGATGCTTAGCACGACATCGGGGATCGCCAGCACCGCCCGGCCGCGGCTGTGCACCCAGCCCAGCACGATGCTGCCTGCCGTGGCCAGCATCAGCGGCGCGCCATAGACCCAGGTTTCATTGAAGCGGATGCGTTCGTCGATGCCGTTCCACATCAGCCCGCCCGCGATTTCGCGCTGGAAAGACAGCGCCGCGCCCAGCGACCACAGCGCCGGGACCAGCAGCGCATAGCCGATCCAGGTGGTGATCTTTGCCCGCCCGTCATCGCGCGGCGCAAAGCGGGTGGCGGAAAACAACGTGAAGCCCAGAAGCAGCGCCCCGGCGATGTGGACGATGCGGAAATTCCACGTCTCCATCGGCAGGCGCGGCAGGAAGGGCAGGTTCACAGCCCCCCCCGTCATGCGCGAAATCGACAGCCCGTTCAGCGCCGCCAGGTGAAAGAACGCATAGATCCCCGCAATGACCGACACGGCCAGCAGCATCCGCCCCTGAAACAGGCGGCGGTTGCTTTCGACGGGTTCCTCGTCGACGCCCTGGGCGATGATCAGTTCATCGTCCTGGCTTTGGGCTGGCGTGGCGTTCATGGATCTGTCCCCCGTCCTGTGACCGCATTGTTCCGATGGTGCCGCGTCTGGCGCGAAATGTCGGACGGGGCCGATATCCCGCAAGGGACCGGCCCCGTCCAGGATCTGTGCCGGCTCAGCCGCCGTAGATCATGTCGGCCGGGATCGAGGCGCCGTTTTCATTGAACCAGCGCGCCGCACCGGGGTGCCATTTCAGCACGTTGTTCTTGTCCCAGTGCTCGGGCAGCGATTCGCGGGCCGAGGAATGCACATTGACCATGCGGGCATTGTCTTCCATCGCGATGCGCGTCGCCTCATAGACGAAGGTTTCGGGCAGGTCGCAATTGGCGATGGCGAAGTTCCACATCGCAACCGAGGCCAGCGGCGCTTCCAGCGTCTTGTAGACGCCCGCGTCGATGTCATAGCGCGAGACGGGGAAATCGGCGGTGACTTTGGTCAGTTCTTCCTCGTTGAAGCCGATGATGCTGATGCTGGTCTGCACCTCAAGCTGGCTGACGGTCGGGATCGGCACGCCGGCGGCAAAGCCGATCACGTCCAGCAGCCCGTCCTGCATCTGGCCGCCCAGATCGTCCCAGCCGCCGTTGCGGCGTTCGTATTCGACGCCCAGATCCGACAGCATGCGCGGGAAATAGGTGTCGGCGCTGGATCCGGCCGGGCCAAAGCCGATGCGCGCGCCCTTGGGAATTTCCGAAATCGCGGAGATGTTGGACGAGGCCAGCGCCGCCAGGTGGAAGGGCGTCTGATACATCGGGAAGATGGCGCAGGCCTTGTCCATCGCCAGCCCCGGTGCGATCGGGTTCAGGCCGGCCAGCGATTCCGCCGCCGGGCCCAGCGTGGTCAGGCCAAAGGCCAGATCGCCGGTATGCACCAGCGCCATGTTCTGCATCGGCCCGCCGGTCACTTCGCCCGCGCCGGTCACGCCCAGTTCCTCGGCGACAAGGTTCGCCCAGCCCGAACCATAGACAAAGAAGGTGCCGCCCTGCGATGCGGTGCCCACGGTGAAGCTGCTGGGCCAGCCGGTGCGATCGACCTCTTGCGCAACGGCGCTGCCCGCGATGATGGCGATGGCCGCAACGGACCCCGCGAAAGCGTGGAATTTCATGTGTTCCTCCTCAGCAAGTTTGGCTCGGTGTCTGTGGCTCGGCATGTCAGGATCTTGCCACGGGCCATGTCACTGGTGACGCAACGGGTCGGTGGCAGCCTGTTATCAGTCTTAAGCCCTGATCTGGTAAGGTCAACTGTCCAGACTGCGGGTTTTTACGGCGCGGGTCGGGTTTCGTTACGGAAAGCTGTGGCTGCGGGGCGGCGTTCGGCGCGCGCCTGTGCACAGATTCCCTGCGCCGATCGGGGAACCGCGACGGCGGGCCTTGTGTTAGGCTTGATGCCGGTGCCGGCGGCGCGATGGCGCGCCGCGCGGCCCGTTGGCGAACCGCAACCCAGGGAAGGACCGCTTCATGAGCAAAGTCAAACTCGCCGTCATCTTCTATTCCACCTATGGTACCAACCATCAGGTCGCCGAAGCCGCCGCTGGTGCGGGCCGTGCCGCGGATGCCGATGTGCGGCTGTTGCGCGTGGCCGAAACCGCGCCCCGGGCGGTGGTCGAGGGTCAGGACGCCTGGAAGGCGCAGGCCGACCGGATGGCCGGTATCCCCGAGGCATCGGCCGCGGACATGGAATGGGCGGATGCCTATTTCTTTGCCTGTCCCACCCGCTTTGGCGGTGCGGCCAGCCAGATGCGCGCCTTCATCGACACGCTGGGCGGGGTCTGGTCCAGGGGCGCGATGGCCGGCAAGCCGGTGACCGCGACCACCAGCGCGGGTAATGCCCATGGCGGGCAAGAGGCCACGATCCTGAGCCTTTACACCAGCTTCATGCACTGGGGCTCGGTCATCGTGCCGCCGGGCTATACCGACCCGGTCATCTATGAGGCGGGCGGCAACCCCTATGGCTATTCGACCAAGGCGGGTGAATTCGACGATGCGGGCCGCGCCGCGGTGGCCCATCAGACGCGCCGCCTGCTGGATGTGGCCGCGCGGCTGGCGGGCTGACCGCGCGCCGCCTATGCGTCCCCCGATGCGACCCTGCCGCGCGCGGCCCCTAGGCGCGGGCCGCGCGCTTCGCTATGCAGAACACCGATGCCAGGCGTGAGGAGGGGGCGATGACCCAGGCCGACATGAAGACGATCTACATCCTGAACGGGCCGAACCTGAACCTTCTGGGCCAGCGCGAGCCCGAGATCTATGGCCATGACACGCTGGCCGATGTCGAACGGCGCTGCGCGGAACTGGTGGCGCGCAGGGGCTTTGCGGTGCGGCTGTTCCAGTCGAACCATGAAGGCGCGATCATCGACACGATCCATCAGGCGCGTGCGGCCGCCTGCGGCATCGTGATCAATCCCGGCGCCTATACCCATACCTCGGTTGCGATCCTGGATGCGCTGAACGCCTTTGCCGGGCCGGTGATCGAGGTTCATATCTCGAACGTTCACAAGCGCGAGGCGTTTCGCCATCATTCCTACGTCAGCCTGCGCGCCGACGGGGTGATGGCGGGGTTCGGCGTCGAGGGGTATGAACTGGCCGTGCGCCGGATCTGTTCGCTCTGCGGCGGGGGGGCGGCATGAACCTGCCGGCCAACGGCTTCAAGGCGGCGCTGGCCGCGGGGCGGCGCCAGATCGGCATCTGGTGCACGATTCCCGACCCGGGCCATGCCGAGGCGCTGGCCACCTGCGGCTTTGACTGGATGCTGATCGACACCGAACATACGGTGATCGGCCCGGCCGTGGTGCAGACCATGCTGCAGGCCGCCGCGCCCTGGCCGGTGCAATGCGTGGTGCGCCCCGGATCGCTGGATGTGGTGGAAATCAAGCGGCTGCTGGATGCGGGCGCGCAAAGCCTGCTGATCCCGATGGTCAATTCCGCCGATGAAGCCCGTGCCGCCGTCGCCGCCACCCGCTATGCGCCCCAGGGCATCCGCGGCATGGCCGGGCTGTCGCGCGCCACGCGCTATGGCACCGTGACCGATTACGCCACCCGTGCGGCGCAGGAAATCTGTCTGCTGGTGCAGGTCGAAACCGTGGCCGCGCTGGACCAGATCGAGCCGATCTGCGCGGTCGATGGCGTGGACGGGGTCTTTGTCGGCCCCGCCGATCTGGCGGCCTCGATGGGCTATCCGGGCCAGTCGCGCCACCCCGTGGTCACCGCCGCCGTGCTAAAGGCGATCGCCCGCATCCGTGCCGCCGGCAAGCCCGCGGGCATCCTGTCGCAAGACCCCGGCGTGCTTGAGGCGGCCTGTGACGCGGGCGCGGGATTCGTCGCCGTGGGCATCGATCAGGCGATCTTGCTGAAAGGCGCGCGGGCGCTGGCGCAGGACTGGACCGCGCGCGACCGGCCCTAGCGGGCCGGGCCTGGCCCGGTCCGGGGTGGGGTGCAAGATAAGGCCAGCCGTTCCGTCGTGGCCCCGGGGCCGGGGCGAATATCCGCATGATTTGCGTTTATTTGGAAAAATGTTTCCTGATGTCTTCCTGTACGGGATTTTGTTCCGGGTTGTTGCGGATTCTTCCCGGATTCACAGAATATTTTCCCTTGCCTTCCGCGCCGGATTGGCCATTTCAGGACGAAACGGCAAGCATGGAAAGGGTTTGCAGATGAAACAGTTTCTTGCGGTGACGACCTTCGCGGCGCTGATCGCCGCCCCCTCGATGGGCGCGGCCCAGACCAACCTGTTCGGCCCGCTGCTGACGCCCGCGGAATTTGCGGCGCTGCAGCCCGCCGCCAATGCGCTGGTGCTGGATATCCGCGTGTCAGACGGGGACAACAAGGCCGCGGATTATGCCGCCGGTCACATCGAGGGGGCGATCCACGCGCCCTACGGGCTGTTCCGCGGCCCCAAGGAAAACCCCGGCGCGGTGCCCTCGGCCGACAAGCTGACCGAGGTGCTGCGCGGTCTGGGCGTGACCCATGACCGTCCCACGCTGATCGTGCATCAGGGCAAGGACGAAACCGATTTCGGCGCCGCCGCGCGTGTCTACTGGACGCTGAAATCCAGCGGCGTCAGCCAGCTGGCCATCCTGAACGGCGGCATGAACGCCTGGACCGAGGCCCGGCTGGACCTGTCGACCGTGCCGGGCGTGGCCCAGCCCAGCGACATCACCGTGACGCTGGCCGATGACTGGCTGGCCACCACCGATGACATCGTGCAGGTGGTCGAGGGCAAGGACCGCGCGCGTCTGGTCGATTCGCGCCCTGAATCCTTCTGGGCCGGCGAACAGGCCCATGCCGCCGCCGCCCGTCCCGGCACGCTGCCGCAATCGGAATTCTTCACCCATTCGCGCTGGTTCGGTTCCACGCCCAGCAAGATCGACGTGGACACCGTCAAGCGCCTGGCCGCCGAGGCGGGCTATACCAACGCCGATGCGCCGCTGGTGTCGTTCTGCAACACCGGGCACTGGGCCGCGACCAACTGGTTCGCGCTGAGCGAGCTGGCCGGGGTCGAACAGGTCAGGCTTTACCCCGATTCGATGGTGGGCTGGTCGCAGGCGGGTCTGCCGATGGACAATGTTCCCGGGCCGATCCGCAACCTGTGGAACCAGATCACGAGCGTGTTCTAAGCCATGACGCAGGTGGAACATCTGCCCGCCGGTCCCGCGCGCCTGTTCGGGCGGGCGGGGCTTGTGGCGGGGGCGGGGGTGCTGGTTCTGGCCGTGGCGGCGCTGGCCGGCGCGCGCTATGGCCTGCTTTTGCTGATCGGGCTTGGCTTTGGTATCGCGCTTGAGGGGCTGCGCTTCGGCTTTGCCGGGCCCTGGCGCGCGATGATCCTGCGCCGCGAACCGGCTGGCATCCTGGCGCAGCTTCTGTCGATCGCGCTGGTCGCGGTGGTGGCCTTTCCGCTGATCGGCGCCAACCCCGGTGAACTGGTCGGCGCCCATGCGCCGGTGGGCGTGGCGATGATCGGCGGGGCCTTTGTCTTTGGCGCGGCGATGCAGCTGGTTCTGGGCTGCGGGTCGGGCACGCTGGTCAATGCGGGCAGCGGCAATGCGGTGGCGGCGCTGGCGCTGCCCTTCTTTGCGATTGGCAGTTTCGCGGGCACGCTGCATATCGACTGGTGGATGGGCCTGGGATCGGCCCCGGTGGTGGCGCTGTCGGGGACCACGGGCCTGGCGGTGACGCTGGCGGGTCTGGCGGCGGTGGCGGCGCTGGTCTGGTGGCTGGGCGCACCGCAGGCGCGCAAGCTGCCCCGCCGTCTGGTCTTTGCGGCACTGGCGCTGGCGGTGCTGGCGGTGCTGAACCTGGTGGTGGCGGGCCAGCCCTGGGGCGTGGTCTATGGGCTGGGCCTGTGGGTCGGCAAGGGCGCGCAGGCGCTGGGGGCGGATCTGTCGGCCACCGGCTTCTGGGCCGCGCCCGGCAATGCCGAGCGTCTGGCGCAAAGCCTGCTGACCGATGTGACCTCGCTGACCAATCTGGGCATCATCGCGGGGGCGTTCCTGGTCAGCGTCTGGCGCGGTGGTCTGCGCGACCGGGTGGCGCGGCTGCCGGCGCGGGCCTGGGTCGCGGCGGTGGCGGCGGGGCTGGCGCTTGGCTATTCGTCGCGGCTGGCGTTTGGCTGCAACGTGGGGGCCTTTTTCAGCGGCATTTCCACCGGCAGCCTGCATGGCTGGGTCTGGTTCGTGGCGGCCTTCGCGGGCAGCTATTACGGCATCAAGCTGCGCCCGCTGGTCGGGCTGGAGGCAAAGGCATGACGCGGGCACCTGTGGCATGGGGCGTGCTGGCGCTGATCGGCGCGGTGGTGCTGGCCGATCTGGCGGGCAGTGCGCCGCTGAACCCCTACAAGGCGCCGCCCGCGCTGGCGCTGGGATCGGGGCAGGCGGCCAGCGGCGCGCATTGCGCGGCCCCGCCGAAGTGAAGCGAAAAGGGCCGGGATGTCCCGGCCCTTCGCGGATCGCCTTGCCTTACCCTTGCCTTACTGCGGCAGTTCGGCGGCGATGCCTTCGACATAAAAGTTCAGGCCCGACAGTTCCTCATCGGTGGCCACCTGACCTTCGGCCAGCCAGGGGCTGCCGTCCTGCTTGTTCAGCGGGCCGGTGAAGGGGTGGTATTCGCCCGATGCGATCTTGTCGCGCAGCGCCTCGGCCTCGGCCTTGACCTCGGTGGGGACGGCCTCGGTGATTTCACCGATCACGACCTCGCCGTCACCGATCCCGCCCCAGGTGGCGCTGGATTCCCAGGTGCCGTCCAGCATCATGCCCACGCGCTTGACGTAATAGGGGTCCCAGTTGTCGATGATCGAGGCGATCCGCGGCGCGGGCGCAAAGGACGCCATGTCCGACGCCTGGCCAAAGCTGTAGATGCCGGCTTCCTGCGCCTTGGCCTGCGGCGCGGTGGAATCGGTGTGCTGCAGGATCACGTCCACGCCTTCGGCGATCAGGGCGGCGGCGGCATCGGCCTCTTTCGCGGGGTCGAACCAAGTATAGGCCCAGACCACCTTCATTTCCACATCCGGGTTTACCTTGCGGGCGTGGATGAAGGACGAGTTGATGCCCTGGATCACCTCGGGGATCGGGAAGGACCCGATGTAGCCGATCTTGTTCGACTTGCTCATGTGGCCCGCGATCGTGCCCAGAACGGCGCGGCCTTCGTAGAAGCGCGCGTCATAGGTGGCGACATTGTCGGCGCGCTTGTAGCCGGTGGCATGTTCGAATTTCACATCGGGGAATTTCGCGGCGACATTCATCACCGCATCCATGAACCCGAACGAGGTGGCAAAGATCAGCTTGTTGCCTTCCAGCGCCATCTGCGTCAGCACGCGTTCGGCATCGGGGCCTTCGGGCACGCTTTCGACGTAAGAGGTGACGACGCGGTCGCCATAGGCGGCCTCGACCGCCTTGCGGCCCAGATCGTGCTGATAGGACCAGCCCATGTCGCCCACCGGGCCCACATAGATGAAGCCCACCTTCAGCGGATCCTGCGCAAAGGCGGGCAGGGTGGTCGCGGCGGCCAGCAGGGCGGTCGCGGCGGTGGTGGTCAGAAAGGATCTGCGGTTCATGGGTGCTCCCCGTTGGTTAAGGCCCCTGCGGGCCGGGTGATGGGCCTCAGGTCGAGGCATGGAAGGATCGGCCAAGGGCCGCGGGCGCGGCCTGCGCGCCGCGCCGGTGCAGCGCGGTGATCAGCACAAGCGCCACGATTGTCACGACATAGGGCGCCATGGTCAGCAGATGCACCGGGATCCTGTAGCCCGCCGCCTGCATCTGCAGCTGGATCGCGGTGATGCCGCCGAACAGATAGGCCCCCAGCAGTACCCGTTCCGGCCGCCAGCTGGCAAAGACCACGATCGCCAGCGCGATCCAGCCCGCGCCCGCGGTCATGCCCTCGGTCCATTGCGGCACGCGCACCAGGCTCAGGTACGCGCCCCCAAGGCCCGCCAGCGCGCCGCCAAAGGCCAGCGCCGCCACCCGCACCGCCACCACAGGATAGCCCAGCGCATGGGCGGCATCGTGGTTTTCCCCCACCGCGCGCAGGATCAGCCCGGCGCGGGAATGGCGCATGAACCACCAGGTCGCCGCCACCAGCGCCAATGACGCATAGACCATCCAGTCATGCGAAAACAGGATGCGCCCGGCCACCGGCAGATCGGCCAGCGGCCCGAAGGGCAGCTTGGGCGTGGCGGGCGGGCGCACGCCTTCAAAGCCCTTGCCGATCAGCGCCGACAGGCCCAGCCCGAACAGCGTCAGCGCCAGCCCCGTGGCGACCTGATTGGACAAAAGGACCTGCGTCAGCAAGGCAAAGACCAGCGCCATCGCGGCCCCCGCCAGCGCGCCGCCCGCAAAGCCCAGAACCGGGTTGCCGGTGGCCACGGCCGCGGCAAAGCCGCCTACCGCGCCCATGATCATCATCCCCTCGACGCCAAGGTTCAGCACGCCCGCCTTTTCGGCCACCAGCTCGCCCGTGGCGGCCAGCAGCACCGGGGTCGAGGCCGCCATCAGCGTGGCGATCAGCACAACGATGTCGATACCGCCAAGGATCATGCCGGCGCCCCCCCGAAACGGATGCGGTAATTGGTCAGCAGGTCAAAGCCCAGCAGGAAGAACAGCAACATCCCCTGAAACACCTGAATCGCCGCGGCCGGAAGCTGCAGCATCAGCTGCGCCATGTCGCCCCCGATATAGGTCAGCGCCATCAACAGCCCCGCCAGCAGGATGCCGATCGGATGCAGCCGGCCCAGAAAGGCCACGATGATCGCGGTAAAGCCATAGCCCGCGTTGAAGGCATCGGTGATCTGGCCGGACGGGCCCGCGACCTCAAACAGACCCGCCAGCCCTGCCAGCGCGCCCGACAGCCCCAGGCATGCCACCACCAGCCGCGCGGGCACGACGCCCGCGAACCGCGCGGCCTTGGGCGCCTCGCCCGCGACGCGGATGCGAAAGCCCGCGATATGGCGATGCATCAGCACATAGGTGCCGATCACCGCCAGAAGGGCCGCGACCACGCCCCAGTGCATCCCCGTGCCCGCGATCAGGTCGGGGTTATGGGCGGACGGGTATTGCTGCAGGTTGCGCGACCCGGGAAAGCCAAAGCCCTGCGGGTTCTTCATCGGGCCAAAGGCCATGTAGGCCAGCAGGTTCTGTGCCACATAGACCAGCATCAAAGACACCAGGATTTCCGACACGCCAAAGCGGTTCTTCAGCAGCGCCGGGATCATCGCCCAGACCAGACCACCGAAGGCCCCCGCGACCACCATCGCCGGGAACAGCGCCGCGCTTTCGGCCGGAAAGACCGCCAGCGCCAGCCCCGCGCCACAGATCGCGCCGATGATGTATTGCCCCTCGGCGCCGATGTTCCAGATACCCGCGCGAAAGCCCACCGCCAGCCCCGAGGCGATCAGGATCAGCGGCCCCGCCTTGACCAGCAGCTGGCCACGGAAATAGCCCGCATTGGGCCCGAACAGCGGATCCCAGAAGATGGTGCGGATCGCCGCCACCGGGTCCTTGCCCAGCGCCGCGAACAGAATGCCCCCCGCGATCATCGTGGCGATGACGGCCACCACGGGGGTCGCAACCGACCACATCCGCGACGGCATCGGCCGTTTGACAAGGGTGATCATGGTGCGGCCTCCTGCATGCCATGCGCGCCGCCCAGCATCAGCCCGATTTCCTCAAGCGTCAGCTGCGCGGTGTCGCGCGGGGCCGACAGGCGGCCCTCGTTCAGGGCCGCGAACCGGTCCGAAATTTCCAGCAGCTCATCCAGATCCTGGCTGATCGCAATCACCGCCGCCCCGCGCGCGGCCAGATCCAGCAGCGCCTGGCGGATCGCGGCGGCGGCGGCGGCATCCACGCCCCAGGTCGGCTGGTTGACCACCAGAACCCCGGGGTCCTGCAAAACCTCGCGGCCGATGACGAATTTCTGCAGGTTGCCCCCCGACAGGGCGCGCGCGGCCACATCGGGGCCGGGCGTGCGCACGTCAAAGGCGGAAATCACCGACTGCGCAAACCGGCGCGCGGCGGATTTGTCGATGAAACCATTTCGGGTCAGTGGCTTGCGGACCGTTCCTGTCAGGATCGCATTGTCCGTCAGGCTAAGGTCGGGGGCGGCGGCATGGCCCAGCCGTTCCTCGGGCGCGGCCAAAAGGCCCAGGGCGCGGCGCGCATTGGGGCCAAGGCCCGCGATGTCGCGCCCGTCCAGACGCACCGTGCCCGGCGCCGTGGGCCGTTCGCCCGACAGCGCCGCCAGCAGCTCTTCCTGGCCGTTGCCCGCAACCCCGCCGATGCCCAGAACCTCGCCCCGGCGCAGATCGAACCCCACCCCGCGCAGCGCCGGGCCAAAGGGCGACAGCGGCGCCAGATCCAGCCCGGCCACCTGCAAGACCACCGCGCCCGTGCGCCGCCCCGTGCGGTCAACGGGCTTCAGTTCGGCGCCCACCATCATCTCGGCCAGCGCGCGCGCCGATTTGTCGCGCGGGGCGCAGCTGGCCACCACGCGCCCGCCGCGCAGGATCGTGGCGGTGTCGCACAGCGCGCGGATTTCCTCGAGCTTGTGCGAGATATACAGGATCGCCGTGCCCTCGGCCGCCAGCTTGCGCAGGGTGTGAAACAGGATCTCCACCTCTTGCGGGGTCAGCACGCTGGTCGGTTCGTCCATGATCAGCAGCTTCGGGTCCTGCAGCAGGCAGCGGATGATCTCGACCCGCTGGCGTTCGCCCGCCGACAGATCGCCTACTGTGCGGCCCGGGTCCAGCGGCAGGCCATAGGCGTTCGACACCGCGCGGATGCGGCCCGCCAGCGCGCGCATCGGCGGCGGGTTTTCCATGCCAAGGGCTACGTTTTCGGCAACATTCAGCGCCTCGAACAGCGAGAAATGCTGAAACACCATCGCCACGCCCGCGGCGCGTGCCGCGCGCGGCTCGGCCGGGTCATAGGGTGCGCCATGCAGGCGCATCGCGCCCGCATCCGGCCTGACCAGCCCGTAGATCATCTTGACCAGCGTGGATTTGCCCGCGCCGTTTTCGCCCAGCAGCGCATGCACCTCGCCCGGGGCGACGGCAAAGCTGACCCCGTCATTGGCCAGCACGCCCGGATAGGCCTTGGTCAGCCCCTCGACCGTCAACAGCATGTTCCGTTCCGTTCCGTCCCCAGTTCCGTCCCCAATCACCCGGCGCATCCTTTTGCGGTTGGTGCGGCCGTTCGGGCCGCCGCGCTCTGGTCCCTCAGTAGCGCGGCTGCGACCCCCACCGCAATGGCCTGCGGATGTTTGCCAAGGCCGGGATCGCCAATCGGGCAGGTGATGCGCGAAATTGCGGTATCGTGATGGCCAAGCGACCGCAGCCGCGCCCGAAACCGCGCCGCCTTGCTGGCCGAACCGATCAGCCCAAGACTGGCAAAGCCATGCCCCAGCAGCCGGTGGCACAGCTCCAGGTCCAGCGCATGCGAATAGGTCAGCACCAGATGATGCGCCCCGCGCGGCGCCAGCGCCACCAGATCGGCGGGGTTTTCCGCGATCAGCGGCGTCACGCCCGCGGGCAGGCCGGGAAAGCGATCCGCCCCGGTGTCGGCCCAGCGCAGCGCCAGCCCCGGCAGCGGCGCCAGCACCGACACCACCGCGCGCCCGACATGGCCCGCCCCCCAGATCCAGACCGGCACGGGCGGCGGCGCCACCGCCTCGATCAGCCAGCCCTCGCGCAGCAGCGGCGGGGCCGCGCCCCGGTCGCGGGCGCGGGCCAGGGCGCGGGCGACCGTCAGCGGCATCGCCGCCGGCCCCTCGATCCGGCGGGCATGGATCGGGCCGGTCAGGTCTGCGATCCGCGCCGCATCCCAGATCTCATAGGCCAGCGTCACCGCCCCGCCGCAGCACTGGCCCAGCGCCGGGCCAAGGGCGATGCGTTCCAGCCGCGGGGCCGACAGACCGCGGGCGCAGGCGATCGCCTGCCATTCCAGCCGCCCGCCGCCGATCGTGCCTTCGGTCGCGTCGGGCCAGACCAGCATCGCGGCCCCTGCCTCGCGCGGGGCCGATCCGCGCGCCTCGGCCACCAGCACCCGGACAAAGGGGCCGCGCGCCGCGGCGCGGGCCAGCGTTTCGGGACACAGGGTCATGGCATCTCCCCCCGCGCGCGGGCCACGGCGGCCAGCACGGCCTCGGGCGTGGCGGGGGCGCGCAGGTCGGGATAGTGCGGCCCGCAGGAAGCGCAGGCATCCGACAACGCCAGAAAGGCCGAAATCCCCAGCATCAACGGCGGCTCACCTACGGCTTTCGACCGATAGATCGTCTCTTCGCGGTTCTCGCCCGGCCACAGCGCCACGTTGAACACCGACGGACGGTCCGAACAGGCCGGGATCTTGTAGGTCGATGGCGCATGCGTGCGCAGCCGCCCCCGATCGTCCCAGACCAGCTCTTCGGTCGTCAGCCAGCCCGCACCCTGGACATAGCCGCCCTCGACCTGGCCCAGATCGATCGCCGGGTTCAGGCTGGCGCCGGCATCATGCAAGATGTCGGCGCGCAGAATCCGGTTCTCGCCGGTCAGCGTGTCGATCACCACCTCGGTCACGGCCGCGCCATAGGCGAAATAGAAGAACGGCCGGCCCCGGCCCGCGGCGCGGTCCCAGTCCAGCTTGGGCGTGGCATAGAACCCGGTGGCCGACAGGCTGATGCGCGCCTGATAGGCCGCGGCCACCGCCGCGGCAAAGCTCATCCCGGTTTCGCCCGCATAGATGCGTCCTTCGGCAAAATGCACCTCGGTCGGGGCACAGCCAGCCCGGTCGGCCAGAAAATCCGCAATCCGGCCCCGGATCGTGTCGCAGGCGGCTTTCACGGCCATGCCGTTCATGTCCGCCCCCGATGAGGCCGCCGTGGCCGAGGTATTGGGCACCCGGCCGGTATCGGTGGCGCTGATCCGTACCCGCTCGACGGGCAGGCCAAAGGCCGCCGCCGCCACCTGTGTCACCTTGCGGTGCAGGCCCTGGCCCATCTCGGTTCCGCCGTGGTTCACCGCGACCGAGCCGTCCTGATAGACATGCACCAGCGCGCCCGCCTGGTTCAGATGCGTCAGCGTGAAGGAAATCCCGAATTTCACCGGGCTCAGCGCAAGGCCGCGCTTCAGCACCGGCTGGCCGCGGTTCCACTGTGCAATCGCGGCGCGCCGCGCGGCCAGATCGCTGCTGTTTTCCAGTTCCGCCACCAGATCGTGCAGGATGAAATCCTCGACCGGCTGACCGTAATGGGTGTCTTGCGCGGCGGCTTCCCCCTTCGGCTTTGCGGAAATATCCTCGGGGGGGCCCGGGGGGGCAGACAGCCCCCCCGCCGGGCCGCTTGCGGGCGCGTAGAAATTTGCGGGCGCGTAGAAATTGCGCCGGCGCAGCTCCGGCGGGTCAAACCCCGTCTGATGCGCGATATGGTCCATCACCCGTTCCATCCCCAGCATGCCCTGCGGCCCGCCGAAACCGCGAAAGGCGGTGGCGCTTTGGGTATTGGTGCGCAGCCGGTGGCTTTCGATCCGCATCGCGGGGATGAAATAGGCGTTGTCGGCATGCAGCATCGCGCGGTCGGCGACCGGCAGGCTAAGATCCTGGGCCCAGCCGCAGCGGGCGTAATGGGTGAAATCCACCCCCAGCAGGCGGCCTTCCGCATCCACCCCCGCGCGATAGTCGATGCGGAAGTCGTGGCGCTTGCCGGTGATGATGAAATCGTCGTCGCGGTCATAGCGCATCCGGCAGGGTCGCCCCGTGGCGCGCGCGGCCACCGCACAGGCGACCGCCAGCGCATTGCCCTGGCTTTCCTTGCCGCCAAAGCCCCCGCCCATGCGGCGCATTTCCACCCGCACGTCATGCAGCGCCAGCCCCAGCGCCTCGGCCACCTTGTGCTGGATTTCGCTGGGGTGCTGGCTGGAACAGTGGACCACCACCCCCTCATCGCCGGGCAGCGCCAGCGCCGCCTGGCCTTCCAGATAGAAATGTTCCTGCCCGCCGATTTCAATCCGGCCCGTGACGACATGGGCGGCGCGCGCGATGGCGGCATCGGCATCGCCGCGGGTCCAGACCACGGGGCCGGCCTCGAAACGGCTGTTTGCCGCCAGCGCCTGATCGATGGTCAGGATCGGCGGCAGGGGGGCGATGTCGATGCGCGCGGCCCGCGCCGCCACCCGCGCCGCGCGGTGGCTTTCGGCCACCACCAGAAAGACCGGCTGGCCCAGGTAATGCACCAGGCCCTGCGCCAGCAGCGGCTCATCCCCGGCCGAGGCCGAGATGTCATTGGCAAAGGGCAGATCCCCGGCCCGGATCACCGCGACCACGCCGGGGCTTTGGCGCACCGGGTCCAGATCCAGCGCCGCGATCCGGCCATGGGCGACCGGCGACAGGCCAAAGGCCAGATGCAGCGTGCCCGCGGGGGTGGGGATGTCATCGGTATAGCGCGCCGCCCCCGTGACATGCAGGCGGGCCGAATCATGGGGCAGGGGTTGGGTCACGCTCATGCCCGGACCTCCGACACTGCGGTTGTGACGCCGCTGCGTTCCAGCCAATAGCGGCGCAGCATCGCGCGTGCCCCCGCCATCCGGTAGTCGGCCGAGGCGCGCAGATCGTCCAGCGGCGTGAAATCGGCGGCAAGTGCCGGCAGGGCGGCGGTGATCGCGGCCTCGGACCAGGGGGCGCCGGTCAGCGCGGCTTCCGTCGCGCGGGCGCGTTTCGGGGTACCGGCCATGCCGCCAAAGGCGATGCGCGCGGCGCTGATCCTTGCGCCGTCCACGGTCAGGTTGATCGCGCCGCAAACCGCCGAGATGTCCTGATCGAAGCGTTTGGACAGTTTGTAGCAGGCAAGCCCCGGCGCGGTTGCCGGGATCGTGACGCTTTCGACGAATTCGCCGGGGCGGAGGTCCTGCTTGCGATAGTCGAGAAAGAAATCCTCCAGCGGCATGTGCCGGCGATCGCCCCCCCGCCGCAGCGTCAGGCGCGCGCCAAGGGCGATCAGCACGGGCGGGCCATCGCCGATCGGCGAGCCATTGGCGATATTGCCGCCGATCGTCGCCGCCTGGCGGATCTGTTCGCTGGCAAAGCGGCGCAACAGGGCGGCAAAGGCGGGGTGCGGGCCTTCCATCGCCGTGCGCAGGGCGGCAATGGTCACGCCCGCGCCGATGGTGATTTCACCATCTTTTTCAGCGATCTGGCAAAGGTCCTTGCAGCGGTTTATGAAGATCAGCGGGCCAGGGTCGCGCAGATCCTTGGTGACCCAAAGCCCCAGATCGGTCGCGCCTGCGACAAGCCGGGCGTCGGGCGTGTCCAGACAGGCCCGGGCCAGGTCATCGGTGGTTGCGGGCAGGACCGCGGGGGCTGTCTGCCCCCGCACCCCCGAGGATATTTCGGCAAAGCCGAAAGCAGGGGCATGGGGGCGGTCTTTCACCAGCCAGTCGGGCGCGGGGGCGGATCGGGCGGCGCGGGCCGCGCGGATGATGGGGGCATAGCCGGTGCAGCGGCACAGGTTGCCGGCCAGGATGTCGTCGTGATCCTGGCGTCCGTTCAGATGCGCCGTGGCCAGCGAGACCACGAAGCCCGGTGTGCAGAACCCGCACTGGCTGGCGTGTTCGTCGATCATCGCCTGTTGCAGCGGGTGCAGCCGGCCGTCGGGGGCGGCGATGCCTTCGACCGTGCGCAGCGCCTTGCCGTGGATCTGGGGCAGGAACAGCAGGCAGGCGTTCAGCGCGCGGCTGCCGGATTCGTCGGTGACCATCACCGTGCAGGCGCCGCAATCGCCTTCGTTGCAGCCTTCCTTGGTGCCGGTCAGGCGGCGGTCCTCGCGCAGCCAGTCCAGCACCGTGCGCGTGGGGTCGGTGACCGTCGCATGCGTGGTTTCCCCGTTCAGAAGAAACGAGATATTCATGATGCAATCCGCCGCGGTCTTTTGCGCCAAGGCACGGGGCGCCCCGCCCGATGCGGCGTAAAGCGGGGGCGCCTTTTGTCCTGTTGGTCAGGAAACCGCAGGACCGGGCGATTTGGCAAGCCCTTTCCGCCGCCGGGCGGCTGGGCTAGGGTCGCGCCATGACACATCCGCGATTCATCCACCTGCGCGTGCACACCGAATATTCGCTTCTGGAAGGGGCGGTGCCGGTGAAAAAGCTGATCGGGCTTTGCGAAAAGGCCGGGATGCCGGCCGTGGCGGTGACCGATACCAATGCGATGTTCGCAGCCCTGGAATTTTCGGTTCTGGCGCAGGGCGCGGGGGTGCAGCCGATCGTGGGTTGTCAGGTCTCGGTCGCGCATGACCCGGCCCAGCCCGGTGAGCGGCCGCGCCCGCCCGCGCCGGTGGTTCTGCTGGCGCAGGATGAAGCGGGTTACATGAACCTGATGAAGCTGAATTCCTGCCTGTATCTGGACAAGGGCGGGCAGTTGCCGCAGGTGACGCTGGATGAACTGGCCGCCCATGCGGCGGGGCTGATCTGTCTGACCGGCGGGGCGGATGGTCCGGTGGGCCGGTTCCTGCAGGCGGGGCAGGCGGGCAAGGCGCGGCTGTTGATGGAGCGGCTGGCGGCGATCTGTCCGGGCCGGCTGTATGTGGAACTGCAGCGCCATCCCGGTGAAGGCGGCGCGCTGCCCGCGGCCGAGCGGGCGACCGAGCGCGGGCTGATCGAGATGGCCTATGACATGGGCCTGCCGCTGGTGGCCACCAACGATGTCTATTTCCCCAGGCCCGAGATGTATGAGGCGCATGACGCGCTGATCTGCATTGCCGAGGGCGCCTATGTCGACCAGCAGGAACCGCGCCGCCGCCTGACGCCGCAGCATTACTTCAAATCCGAGGCCGAGATGGCGGCGCTGTTCGCCGATCTGCCCGAGGCCTTGGAAAATACGGTGGAAATCGCGCGCCGCTGTGCCTTTGCCGCCTGTAAGCGCAAGCCGATCCTGCCGAAATTCGCCGATGACGAAGTTGAGGAACTGCGCCGTCAGGCCTGGGCGGGGCTGGACGCGCGTCTGGCGGTGATCCCGCACGCGGCCCCGGTCGGGGAATACCGCGCGCGGCTGGAATTCGAGCTGGGCATCATCGAGCAGATGGGCTTTCCGGGCTATTTCCTGATCGTTGCCGATTTCATCAAATGGGCCAAGGCGCAGGGGATTCCGGTGGGGCCGGGGCGGGGGTCGGGCGCGGGGTCGCTTGTGGCCTATGTGCTGACGATCACCGACCTTGACCCGCTGCGCTACAGCCTGCTGTTCGAACGCTTCCTGAACCCTGAACGCGTTTCGATGCCGGACTTCGACATCGACTTCTGCATGGATCGCCGCGAAGAGGTGATCCACTATGTCCAGGGCAGATACGGGCGCGAGAAGGTGGGCCAGATCATCACCTTCGGCGCGCTTTTGTCGAAGGCCGCGGTGCGCGATGTGGGGCGCGTGTTGCAGATGTCCTTCATGCAGGTGGACCGGCTGTCCAAGATGATCCCGGTCGAAGGCGTCAAGCCCGTCAGCATCGAAAAGGCGCTGGCCGACGAGCCGCGCCTGCGCGAGGCGGCGCGCGCCGAAGAGGTCGTGGCACGCCTGCTGAACTATGCCCAGCAGGTCGAGGGGCTGTTGCGCAACGCCTCGACCCACGCGGCCGGGGTCGTGATCGGCGACCGTCCGCTGGATGAACTGGTGCCGCTGTATCAGGACCCGCGATCCGACATGCCCGCGACCCAGTTCAACATGAAATGGGTGGAACAGGCCGGTCTGGTCAAGTTCGACTTTCTGGGTCTGAAAACGCTGACGGTGATCCAGAACGCGGTCGAGATGATCCACAAATCCGGTCGCCCGCTGCATGTGGACGCAGCCGGCACCCGGCTGTACGACCCCGCCGAGGGCGCCGAGGATCAGATCAACGCGATCCCGATCGATGATGCCAAGACCTATGACCTTTACGCCCGCGCGCAGACGGTGGCGGTGTTCCAGGTCGAAAGTTCCGGCATGATGGATGCGCTGCGGCGGATGAAACCCACCTGCATCGAGGATATCGTGGCGCTGGTGGCGCTGTATCGTCCCGGCCCGATGGAAAACATCCCCGTCTATTGCGAGGTCAAGCACGGGCTGCGGCCGCTGGAAAGCCTGCATCCCACCATCGACCCGATCCTGGCGGAAACCCAGGGCATCATCGTCTATCAGGAACAGGTGATGCAGATCGCCCAGGTGATGGCGGGCTACAGCCTTGGCGGCGCCGACCTGTTGCGCCGCGCGATGGGCAAGAAGATCGCCGAGGAAATGGCCAAGGAACGCCCGAAATTCATCGAGGGCGCCAAGGTCACGCATGGAATCGACGCGAAGAAATCAGGCGAAGTATTTGACTTGCTGGAAAAATTCGCAAACTATGGCTTCAACAAATCGCACGCCGCGGCCTATGCGATCGTCAGCTATCAGACCGCCTGGCTGAAGGCCAACCACCCGGTGGAATTCATGGCCGGCGTCATGAACTGCGATATCCATCTGACCGACAAGCTGGCGATCTATGTCGCCGAGGCGCGGCGCAACATGGGCATCGAGGTGATCGCGCCCTGCGTCAACCGTTCGCTAGCGACCTTTGACGTGGTCGATCAGAAACTGGTCTATGCCCTGGGCGCGCTGAAGAACGTGGGCGTCGATGCGATGCGCCTGATCGTGGCGGCGCGGGGCGACCGGCCCTTTGCCGACCTGACCGATTTCGCCCGGCGCTGCGATCTGAAACGCATCGGCAAGCGGCCGCTGGAAATGCTGGCCCGGGCGGGCGCCTTTGACGCGCTGGATCCGAACCGCAAGCGCGTCTTTGAAAGTCTGGACGCGCTGGCCGCCTGGTCGGCCGCGGTGGCCGAGGCCCGGACCAGCGCGCAGGTGTCGCTGTTCGGCGAGGCGGGTGAGGATCTGCCGCCCCCCCGCATGGCCGATACCGACGACTGGATGCCCGCCGAACGCCTGGCCGAGGAACACAAGGCCGTGGGCTTTTACCTGTCGGGCCATCCGCTGGATGATTATATGCCCGCGCTGAAGCGCAAGAAGGTGATGACGCTGGCCGAACTGACCGCGCGCGCCGAATCCGGGCCGGTGGTGGCCAAGATCGCGGGTAATGTGGCCGCGCGGCAGGAAAAGAAATCCGCCAAGGGCAACCGTTTCGCCTTTGTCTCGCTGTCCGATCCGACCGGGCTTTATGAGGTGACGGTGTTTTCCGACACGCTGGAGGCCGCACGGCAATATCTGGAACCGGGGCAGGCCGTGGTGCTGACGGTCGAGGCCAATATGGAAGGCGAGACGCTGAAGTTGCTGGCGCGCGGGGCCCAGCCGATCGACAGCGTGGCCGCGGATGCCGGTGGCGCGGGGCTGCGGGTGCATGTCGAAACGCCCGAGGCCGTGGCCGCGGTGGCCGCCCTTCTGGCGCGGATGCAGCAAGAGGCGCGGGTACGCGCGCGCGGCCCGGTCAATTTCTGCGTCAACGATCTGGCGCGGGGCGCGGAATATGAAATTTCGGCCGGGCGCGACTTTCCGGTGAACCCGCAGGTCAAGGGCGCGATCCGCGCGCTGCGCGGCGTGGCCACGGTCGAAGAGATGTAGGCCCTCCGCGCCGTGCCAGCCGCCTGGCCCTACCAGTGCGGCGGGCGCTGATCGGCCAGCGGAATGGTGCCGCCGCCGTCCAGTTCGCGTTCCGCCTCGCGTTCCAGCAGCAGTCCAAGGCGGCGCGTCAGCCGGGTGATCTCGACCTCCTGCCGGGCGACGACATCGGACAGATCCTCGACCGTCCGTGTCAGGTGGGCAATCTGTTCCTCGGCCCGTTCGATCCGTTCGCGCATGTCAAACCCCCTGTTGCCGCCCCGCGCCCCATCCGTTACACCCTCGGCCAAGAACAGCACGAGGTGCAAGCCATGGCCAAGGACAAATCCCCCCGTCGCCCGCGCGCGGAGACGCCGAAGGGATTTCGCGACTATTTCGGCGCGGATGTGACCGAACGCAAGCAGATGCTTGACACGATCGCGCGGGTCTATCAGGCGCATGGCTTCGACCCGCTGGAAACCAGCGCGGTGGAAACCGTCGAGGCGCTGGGGAAATACCTGCCCGATGTGGACCGCCCGAACGAAGGTGTCTTTGCCTGGCAGGAAGAGGATGGCGACTGGCTGGCGCTGCGCTATGACATGACCGCGCCGCTTGCGCGCGTCGCGGCGCAGTTCCGCAACGACCTGCCCAGCCCCTACCGGCGCTTCACGATGGGTCCGGTCTGGCGTAACGAAAAGCCGGGGCCGGGGCGTTTCCGCCAGTTCTATCAATGTGATGCCGATACGGTCGGTTCGGCCAGCGTGGCCGCGGATGCCGAAATCTGCGGCATGCTGTCGGATGCGCTGGAAGCCGTGGGCATTCCGCGCGGCGATTACATCGTGCGGGTCAACAACCGCAAGGTCCTGAACGGCGTGATGGAGGTGGCGGGCGTGCTGGACCCTGCCGATCCCGAAAAATTCGCGCATGAGCGCGGCATCGTGATGCGCGCCATCGACAAGTTCGACAAATTCGGCGAACCCGGCGTGCGCGCGCTGATGGGCAAGGGCCGGATGGACGAGTCGGGCGATTTTACCCCCGGCGCGGGCCTGTCCGACGAACAGGCCGATATCGTCATGGGCTTCATGTCCGCGAAACGCGACACGGGGGCGGCCACGGCGGCGCGGCTGCGCGATCTGGTCGGCGGCTCGGTCCTTGGGATGGAAGGTGTTTCCGAGCTGGAAACAATCGCCGAATTGCTGGACGGTCAGGGCTATGGCCCCGACCGCATCGTCATCGACCCCTCGGTCGTACGCGGCCTTGGCTATTACACCGGCCCGGTCTTCGAGGCGGAACTGACCTTTGAAATCCTGGATGAAAAGGGCCGCAAGCGGCAGTTCGGTTCGGTCGCGGGCGGCGGGCGCTATGACGATCTGGTCAAGCGTTTCACCGGGCAGGCGGTGCCGGCCACGGGCGTGTCGATCGGGGTCGACCGGCTGCTGGCCGCGCTGCGCGCCAAGGGCCGGATCGGCGGGCAGGCGCAGGGCCCCGTCGTGGTGACGGTGATGGACCGCGACCGGATGGGCGATTATCTGGCGATGGCCGCCGAACTGCGCCGCGCTGGCATCCGCGCCGAGGTTTATCTGGGCAATCCCAGGAACTTCGGCAACCAGTTGAAATACGCCGACAAGCGCGAAAGCCCCGTGGCGATCATCCAGGGCGGGGATGAGGCCGCGCGCGGCGTGGTGCAGATCAAGGACCTCGTTCTGGGTGCGAAGATCGCCGCGCAAGCCTCTTTGGAAGAATGGAAATCCCAGCCCGCCCAGGTCGAGGTCGCCCGCACCGACATGGTCGCCACCGTGCGCAAGATGCTGGGCCAGAACGTGACGGGGGCGTGATGGCCAGCAAATCCGCCGCCCGCGCGACCGGCGCGCGCCTTCTTGAGGTCTTTCGTGCCGCAGGCGCGGTCGAGGTCGATCCCGACATCCTGCAACCGGCCGAGGCGCTGCTGGATCTGTATGGCGAGGATATCCGCGCCCGCGCCTATGTCACCGCCGATCCCTTGCGCGGTGAAATGATGCTGCGCCCCGATTTCACCGTACCTGTGGTGCAGGCGCATATGCAAAACGACGCCGAACCCGCGCGTTATTGCTATCTGGGCGAGGTCTTTCGCAGGCAGGATCACCGCGGCCCGGCACGGGCGGCGGAATATTTCCAGGCGGGCTATGAGGTCTTTGACCGCGCCGCCCCCGATCAGGCCGATGCCGAGGTCTTTGCCCTGTTCGCCCGGGCGCTGGCACCGCTGAACCTGCGCGCGACGATCGGCGATATCGGCGTTCTGGCGGCGGCGGTGGCGGGGCTTGAGACGCTGCCTGCGCGCAAGGCCGCGCTGATGCGTCATATCTGGCGCCCGCAGCGGTTCCACAGGCTGCTGGAACGCTATGCCGGGCTGGTGCCGGTGCCGCCCGCGCGCGCCGTGCTGCTGGCGGGGCAGGCCGCAAGCGATGTCCCCTGGATCGGCCAGCGTACGGCGCAAGAGATGCAGGCCCGCATTGCCCGCCTGCGCGAGGATGCCGCCGCCCCGCCGATCGCCGCGCGGGACGTGGCGCGTCTTGATGCGCTGTTCGCGCTGCGCTGCCCCGCGGACCAGGCGGTTGACCGGCTTCTGGCGCTGGACAGCCCCGCCCTTGCCCCCGCCATCGCGCGGCTGCAGGCGCGGCTGGCGGCGCTGGCGGCGCGCGGGATCGACCTTGGCGCGGTCGGCTTTGACGCCAGCCACGGGCGGACCACGATGGAATATTACGACGGCTTCGTCTTCACCTTTTCCGCCGCCGCGCCGGACCTGCCGCCGGTGGCCTCGGGCGGGCGCTATGACGCGCTGACGCGGGTGCTGGGGCAGGGCCGGTCGATCCCGGCGGTGGGCGGGGTGATCCGGCCCGGACTGGTCGCGGATCTTGGGGGGCTGGGCGGATGACGCTGAAGCTGGGCGTGCCGTCCAAGGGGCGGCTGATGGAACAATGCTTCGACTGGTTCGCGGCGCGCGGTGTGCGCCTGCGCCGCACCGGGTCTGACCGCGAATATGCCGGCGCGGTCGAGGGCGCGGATGGCGTGGAACTGGTGCTTCTGTCGGCGGGCGAAATTCCGCGCGAACTGGCGGCGGGGCGCATCCATCTGGGGGTGACGGGGTCGGACCTGGTGCGCGACAAGCTGGCCGATTGGCAGGCCCAGGTGTCCGGCCTGGCGCCGATGGGCTTTGGCCATGCCGATCTGATCATTGCCGTCCCTGCCTGCTGGGCCGATGTCGACACGCTGGAAGACCTGGACGCCGTCGCCCATGCCTTTCGCCGCGCCCATGGTCACCGGCTGCGGATCGCCACGAAATACCACCGTCTGGTGCGCGAATTCCTGACCCGTGAAGGCGTGGCGGATTATCAGCTGGTCGACAGCCAGGGTGCAACCGAAGGTACGGTCAAGAACCTCACCGCCGAGGCGATCGCCGATATCACCTCATCGGGGGAAACGCTGCGCGCCAACCACCTCAAGATTCTGTCCGACGGGCTGATCCATCAAAGCCAGGCCACGCTTTTTGCCGCGCGCGCGGCGGACTGGACGGAAGACAGCCGCGCGATCCTGGCCGCCTTCTGCCGCGCCACGGGCCTGATGGCGCCCGATCTCTGATCGTTCCCCTTCGGCTTTGTCCAAATATCCCGGGGGTCCGGGGGCAGAGCCCCCGGCGGCTGGGCCTGTGGCAAGAGGGGGGGGGGCGGCCCCCCCCCCCCCCCCCCCCCGGGGCGGCCCCCCCCCCCCCAGCAGGGGCGGGGAG